>NZ_CP063304.1:703686-1407373 GCF_015159595.1 Blautia liquoris
ACTTCATCTTTGCTCAGATCTGGGAATTCATCTACAATTGCATGAATTAAACACTCATTATCCTTAAAACTTGTAAGGACAGGTGTTCCGAAACGAATCGAAGAAAATTGTGGCGAGAAGGAAAGTGCCTCTTCCGTCATAATCTCGTTTTCGATTCCGTTGATCACATGAGTCGGCTGTACGATGACGTCTGTGATGCCGTCTGCCAACATTCGTTCAAACGCTTCTTTTACGGTATCATAGTGGATGCCGTCCCTTTTTTTGATCTTAGATAATATCATCTTGCTGGTCCATGCCCGATAAATATGATAGTCCGGGTAAGTATCTGCGATGTCTTTTTCAATCGCATCAATTGTGACTTTTCTTGTGCTGTCATAGCTGGTACCAAAACTCACAACTAGAATTGCCCGTTTTGGTGCTGCATTGTTTTGTATGGCATGAAAACCAGAAGAGTTTCCGGAAGCAGCGGCAAAGGGAATTTCTGAGATATACTGTTCCAAGGCATCCAGATTGTGCGGAACAGGAAGTGTTGTCTTAAGTATTCCTTTTTGACAGAGACTGTCAAAGAGCAAGAGTGCTGCAGGGGCAGTCAGATTGGTCTCATCGAGAGCTCTTTTATTGGAGAAAACCTCTACAGGTGTTCCCTGCATCAGGACCTTTCCATCTTTGAAGAGAACAATCTCATCAGCCCACTCGAAAGCATAATTCACATCGTGGGTTGCCATCATGACGGTAATCCCTTTTTTCGTCATCTGTTCTACGGCATGATTGACGAGTGCTGTATGTTTCGGATCTAGTGCGGAGGAAGGCTCGTCCAGGATGATAACTTCCGGGTGCATAACCAGGATGTCTGCGATGGACACCTGTTTTTTTTGCCCTCCGGACAGTGCATGAGTCGGTTTGCTCCGATACGGTGTGATCTCCATCTCGTCGATGATGGCTTCCACTTCTTCTTTGGCTGTTTCTTCGCTGACGCCCATATTTAGAATGCCAAACGAGATTTCCTGATAGACACTTGCGGAAAAAAGCTGATTGTCGGGATCTTGAAAGACAATACCGACATTTTTGCGGAGATCTAAGAGTCCTTTTCTGGTATAATCCACTGGTTTTCCATCGTAATACAAGGTACCGGAGGAAGGTTTGTGGATTCCGTTGCAGCAGAGGAAGAAGGTCGACTTGCCAGAGCCATTGGCACCCATAAATGCTATCTTTTTTCCCTTTTGAATCTCAAGCGAGAGTCCATTTAGGGAGTGTGTCTTTTCATCATCATAGGAAAAGTACAAGTCATCGGCTTTTAGAATTACATCATTTTCTCTCATCGTATTCTCCAGATCATTAGTAATATCAATAGCAGTTCATATAGAATCAGCAAAAGGAGTTCAGAACTCTTTGCCGGATAATTTTCAGTTAATACATGAATTGTCCCGTCATAACAACGTGCTTCCATGGAATCATATAGGGCGTCTGATTTTTTCATGGCCCGTATAAACAGTGCGGATCCGAGTGATCCAAAAGATTTGCAGGACGTTTTAAAGTTGCGATTTCCCAGCCGCGAATTCTGTGAAGTTGTAATCGCAGAGGCAACATCCGTCAGCACGAAGATGAAACGGTAGATCAGCAACATCAATTCAATAAACAATGCGGGGAGTTTCAGCTTTCGAAGCTGGGTCAGAATATCGGTCATCGGTGTATTCAAAGACAGAAAATAGAGGCAGGACACACTGGCAAGAGCTGTCAGTATCAGAGAAATTCCCTGGTGAAGTCCTGCATGGCTTCCGGTGATGAAGTAACTTCCGATGGGTATGGCATAAGCATCCAGTGGGGTCCTGCTGATATTTACAAGGATTGCGATGGTAGACAGGAGAAGAAAGGCCAGAGGAATTCCCATAAGCCTGAGAAACCGGCGCATAAGAACTCCTCCGCGGCAGACACAAAGCCAGGTGTTGACACCGATCACAATGCAGGAGATTAGTGCGGAACGGCTGATGATGCATAAAATAAGTGTGGTGATGCTGTATGCAAGTTTTACCCCCGCGTTGACATATCGAAGTTTTGACTGATAACAAAGTTTATCAATAATCATAGTCTGCCCCTTTCCATGGTAATTACAGATCCTGATCTTCTTTGCCCAGCTTTTTGCGCTCCACAAGACGGCCCATGCAGTATGCGATGATGCCGACACCGATTCCGGTCTGGAGACAGAATAAAAGACTTTCTACTTCACCTGGGAGTTCACCACCGATAATTTTTTCAAGAATCGGCTCAGCCCATGGCTCATAGCTGCTGTCAACTTCTGCCACTACTTCGCTTCCGGCATCATCAGATCCGCCGAACTCGGCGCCTTTTAAAGCAAACAGTGGAACGAATGCGATCAGTATGGCCACAATCAGCAGAATCACTACAAGTTTGGTATTTTTTTTCTCTTTCATCAGATTAAGCCTCCTTCATAAAACCGATGGATTTCAGTTCTTTTTTCGCATATGTTTCCAGGCCGATGATGATCAGGACGGTGATGATTCCTTCGAGGATCGCAAGCGGGACCTGGGTAGGTGCGAAAACAGCCAAAAATTTCACAGCGGATGCCGGGACGCCTCCGGCCTCTGACGGATGAGCCAGTGCCAGCTGGAAAGCTGTAATACAGTATGTAAAGAGATCCCCTAAAGTGGCTGCAAGGAAGATGGAGACCAGCTTATTGACTTTGAGTTTCATGCAAAGCTTATAGATTCCATAAGAGAGGAACGGTCCTGCGATTGCCATGGAGAACGTGTTGGCACCGAGTGTTGTAAGGCCTCCGTGTGCCAGAAGAATTGCCTGGAACACAAGTACGATGATTCCCAGTATGCTGACAGCGGCAGGTCCGAAAAGAATCGCTCCGAGGCCCGTTCCGGTCATGTGAGAGCAGCTTCCGGTTACAGACGGAATCTTCAGTGATGATATCACGAAGATGAAAGCTCCGGCCATTGCCAGAATTGTAAGGGCACGCCGATTGGTATTCAGCGTATTTTTGATGGAAAAAAATCCTGCAACAAAGAAAGGAATACAGATAACCCCCCATACAATACAATAGACCGGGGGAAGGTATCCTTCCATAATGTGCATCGCATTCGCAGCCGGTATGATACCAAAGCTGATCGCCAGTGCGGCAGCAAGCGCCACAAGTTTCTTTTGTTTCTTGTTCATAATTACTCCTTTCATTTTTACGTATACCCCCCTATTATCTTTTTGTGCATGAAAAAAACGCCTCATCATGCTTCCGTTTTTATATTATGAAGGGCGTACAGACGGCCGGGTATACAAAAAAGCCGCCTTACGAGATGCCATCACTCGTGACACCGCGTAAATCTCATACAAAAGGCAGGTCTTCTGGCTTAAGTCATATCATCTGTCTCCTTCCCGGTTACCCAGTGGATCTATTGACAGGATACTTTGCGCATGAGCGCAAAGGACTATCACAGCGGCGTGACCGCGGGGGAATCATACCCCTACTTCCCTATTATCCTATGAAAATGAAAAACACAGGCTCCTTTTGCATTCAATTGTAACAAAATTATAAAGCTTATATGAGTAAAAGTCAATGTGAAATATACAAGAGCTCAAAGTTGTGAGCTCCATGTTTGCATGAAAATGCATAAGTAAATTTCGCAAAAGAGAGAAAAGAGAGTTTAGAATTTAAACAAAGTGTGTTATGATAAGTGCTGTAAATACGATGGAGGAATTGAAGATGAGTGTACAAATGGTCGGCATTGATTATCATCGCGCCGATGTGGATATACGAGCTGCTTTTTCATTTACGAAAAAAAATGCCGGTGAGGCCATGAAATATCTGACAGAAAAGTCCGTAGTATCCGGATGCGTGATTATATCTACCTGCAACCGCATGGAGTTGTGGGTTAATACAGCACAAGACGAGTGCATCTCTCTGGCAGATGAATTGTGTGAATTAAAGGGAGTATCAAGAAAAGAGTATGACTGCTATTTTGAACAGCGCAGTGGGGATAACGCAATAAGACACCTCTTTCGTCTGGCCTGTGGCTTGGATTCCATGATCCTTGCAGAAGATCAGATTGTGTCACAGGTGAAAGACGCTCTATCTATTGCGAGAGAAAATTACTGCACAGATAATGTACTCGAGGTGCTTTTCAGGAAAGCAGTGACTGCTGCCAAAAAGGTGAAAAGCAGAGTGACTTTTACCCATGGAAATGCAACAGCAGTAAGTCGTGCGGTGGATATGTTGAAATCTCAGGGATACCATTTTAAGAACAAGCGCTGCATGGTTATCGGAAATGGCGAGATGGGCAGAATTTCGGCCTCGACATTAAGAGAGGAAGGTGCCGCCGTCACGGTTACTGTGCGTCAGTACAGAAGCGGAGTGGTACAGATTCCTGCCGGCTGCAATAGAATTAATTACGGCGAGAGGATGGAACTTTTGCCCCGATGCGATCTGGTGGTGAGCGCTACAGCGAGCCCGAATTACACAATACGAAGGGAACTATTTGATCAGAATGGGAAGATGGATCATCCGATTTATGTCATTGATCTTGCGGTTCCGCGGGACGTTGAGCCAGAAGTGGGAGAGATTGAGAATATTACATTATATGACATCGATGATTTCAAGATTACTGCACAGGATGCAAACCGTGAGGCAATCATTCGGGCAGAGAAGATTCTGGATGAGGAGATGGAAGATTTCTTTAACTGGTATAACTGCAGAGATCTGATTCCAAGAATACAGAAACTGCAGGAAGAGGCAGTCAAAGACCTGAACCTTCGGATCAGCAAAAAAATGCATAAATCATCCCTTGAGGAGATAGAACAACAGCTTCTGCTGGAGCAGATTGATGTCTCTGCAGGAAAAGTTGTGGGTAAGATGATGTTCGGACTTCGTGATCATCTTGAAAATGATTGTTTCCGGGAATGTCTGGACGGACTGGAGAAATTATATGAGTGAGAACAAAGCATTCTTCCCTATGTTTATCGATCTTACGGATAAGAGAATTCTGGTGATTGGAGCCGGTAAGATTGCTGTACGCAGGATCAGGACATTACTTTTGTTCACGGAGCAAGTAGAGGTGACGGCTCGAAAATTTCTGCCGGAAATACAGGAACTTGCTGCGAAAGGGAAGGTTAAAGTTGTCGAAAGCACATTCGGTGAAGAACTTATGGACGGGGTCTTTATGGTTCTGGCTTGTACGGATGACAAAAGGCTTAACAGTCAGATCTGTGCCACTGCAAAGAAAAGAAATATCCTTTCCAATAACTGCAGTGATCAGACGGAGTGCGATTTTTTCTTTCCGTCTGTAATTAAGAAAGACGAGTTGGTTATCGGCATCAATGCCGGCGGAACAGATCATAAAAAAGTAAAAGAAGTAAGAAGGAAGATAGAGAGGATCACGGGATATAATGAAGCAGATTACAATCGGCACCAGAAAGAGTACACTGGCACTGATACAAAGCGAGATGGTAAAAAAGTACATAGAGGATCACAATCCGGAAGTTGAAGTGAGACTTCTGAAGATGAAGACAACCGGAGACAAGATATTGGATCGCCGCCTGGACCAGGTGGGCGGAAAAGGTCTCTTTGTAAAGGAACTGGATAAGGCACTTCTCGATTCGAGAAGCGATCTGTCCGTACATAGTCTGAAAGATCTGCCCATGGAGGTATCCGATAAACTTCCTGTTCTTGCCTATTCAAAGAGAGCGGATCCAAGAGATGCCCTGGTTCTTCCGATAGGGGCGTCAGAGCTGGATTTGTCGAAGCCGATTGGAACCTCAAGCAGACGACGCATTGTACAGCTTGCAGTGCTCTATCCCGAAGCGAGATTCGAGAGTGTCCGGGGAAATGTTCAGACGAGACTGAACAAGTTGGATGCCGGAGAATATGGCGGTCTGGTACTGGCGGCGGCGGGTCTTAAAAGACTGGGGCTCGACAATAGGATTAGCCGATACTATGAACCGGAGGAGATTCTTCCGGCAGCGGGGCAGGGAATTCTTGCGGTACAGGGAAGGGCTGGTGAATGTTACGACTATCTGAAGGGGTTTGCCGATGAAGCAGGTACCTTCGCGGCACAAAGTGAGCGAAGCTTTGTACGGGAATTAGATGGGGGTTGTTCTTCCCCAATTGCTGCATTTGCAAGGGTCAGAGATAGTCAGATCTATCTGACAGGTCTGTACTGCGATGAGGAGATGAAAGATGTAAGGAAAGGCGAGATCAGCGGACCGGCAGATATGGCCTGTGAACTTGGGATCCGTCTAGCGAAGAGATTGAGAGAAGAGGTGTGATATGAGCGAGGGAAAAGTATGGCTGGTAGGTGCAGGTCCCGGAGATGCGGGACTTCTCACTAAAAAGGCAGAAAGTGTGTTGAAAGGTGCGGATGTTGTCGTATACGACCGGCTAGTCGGTGACGGGATACTTACGATGATTCCAGAGAGTGCTAGGATGATCGACGTGGGGAAAAATGCCGGCCATCACACGAAACAGCAGGAGGAAATCAATCAGATTCTCCTTTTGGAAGCACAGAAGGGTAATCTGGTTGTAAGGCTGAAGGGAGGAGATCCTTTTCTCTTTGGAAGAGGCGGTGAGGAGCTTGAACTTCTGATTGAACATGGCATCCCCTTTGAGATTATCCCCGGAGTGCCTTCTCCGATCGCGGTGCCTGCCTATAACGGGATACCAGTGACACACAGAGATTACTGTTCTTCGGTGCATTTCATTACAGGTCACAAAAAGGCTGGTGAAGAATACGATATTGATTTTGATGCTCTGGTAAGAACAAAGGGGACGCTGGTGTTCCTGATGGGTCTTGGCGCACTCGATGACATCTGCAGGGGACTTCTGGATGCGAAGATAGATCCCGGTATGCCTGCATCTGTCCTGCAGCAGGGGACCACAGCCGGACAAAAAAGAGTTGTGGCCACAGTTTCCACACTTTCGGATGCAGTCAGACGAGAGAAAATTGAGACACCGGCCCTGATCGTGGTCGGAAAAGTGTGCGAACTTTCAAAAAAGTTTGAATGGTATGAGAAACTTCCGCTGTCAGGGTGCAAAGTGGTAATCACCCGCCCGGGAGGAAAAAATTCAAGGTCAGCGGAAAAGCTGAGACGTCAGGGAGCAGAAGTTCTCGAACTTCCGGCGATCCGGACCGAAGTGATCCCAGACAATCAAAGACTTTTGCAATGTATTCAAAATGTGAAAAGTTATCAGTGGATTGCTTTTACAAGTACCACTGGGGTGCGTATTTTCTTTGAAGCAATGGCAAAAGAGCACTGTGATATCAGGAATCTGATGCAATGTCGGTTTGCAGCCGTTGGAAGAGCCACTAAGAAGGCGCTTGCACAGTGCGGATTTTTTGCCGATTTGGTTCCGGAGGGTTCTGACGGTGCCTCTCTTGGAGAAGAACTTGCGAAAGTCTGTGGACCATATGATAAGATTCTTCTTCCGAGAGCAGAGGCCGGAGGTCATGAGATTCTCGATGAGATTGGGAAGAGAAAAGATCTTGTCGTGGATGATGTTTCGATTTATACCACAACATACAAAAGATCAGGCTATCTGGATGAACGAAGACTCTTCGAGACGGGGAAGATTGACTGTGCGGTCTTCACCAGTGCCTCCACGGTAAAAGGATTTGTGGAAGCGACGCAAGGGTTAGATTATACTCTTGTGACCGCTGCCTGTATCGGAAAACAGACGAAAGCGGCCGCAGACGCCTGTGGTATGAAAACCTTTATGTCTGACAAGGCTACTATGGACAGCCTTGTCGATTTGGTGATAGAATTAAAAAAGAACAATCAGAAAGGAAGTTAACAGGATTATGGATCAGAACTTAAGACCACGCCGTCTGCGTGGAGGAAATACGATCCGAAAGATGGTAAGAGAGACAAGGATGGACAAGTCTTCACTGATCTATCCGATGTTTGTCATGGACGGAATGAATATCAAGGAGGAGATTTCCTCTATGCCTGGCCAGTACCGCTATAGTGTCGACCGAATGTCCGCTCAGCTGGAACTTTTGCAGCAGGCTGGAGTATCAAGTGTGATGCTGTTTGGAATTCCAGATGAAAAAGACGAAGTCGGGAGCCAGGCATATGCCCGGAATGGAATTGTACAGAGAGCACTTCGTGAAGGAAGACGTCTTTTTCCGGATATGTACTTTATCACGGATGTATGTATGTGTGAATATACCTCACACGGTCACTGTGGGATCTTACATGGAAATGATGTCGACAATGATGAGACACTGAAATATTTAAGTGAGATTGCGCTGTCTCACGTCGAGGCGGGAGCAGATATGGTGGCACCGTCTGATATGATGGATGGGCGTGTTCTGGCGATCCGTCATAAGCTGGATAAAAATGGTCATAAAGACACGCCGATTATGTCTTATGCGGTGAAATATGCGTCAGCGTTTTACGGACCGTTCCGCGATGCGGCCGATTCAGCTCCGTCGTTCGGAGACCGAAAAAGTTATCAGATGGACTTCCACAACAGCCGTGAGGGAATTAAAGAGGCACTCTTGGATGTAGGTGAAGGTGCCGATATTATCATGGTAAAGCCCGCCCTTTCCTACATGGATATGATCAACAAAGTGAAAGAACAGGTCAATGTTCCTGTAGCTGCATACAGCGTCAGTGGGGAATATGCGATGGTGAAGGCTGCAGCTAAAAATGGCTGGATCGATGAGGAGAGAATTATGTGTGAGATGGCAGTATCCACTTATCGGGCGGGGGCACAGATCTATCTCACCTACTATGCGAGGGAACTGGCAAAATGCATGGATGATGGTATCATCGGATAGGAGGTTTGACATGAAGACACATTCAGAACGTTTGTTTGACGAGGCGGTAAGATATATTCCCGGAGGGGTAAACTCGCCGGTTCGGGCCTACCAGGCTGTCGGCATGACGCCCAGATTCATGCAAGGAGCTACAGGGCCTTATATCTTTGATGTGGATGGAAATAAATATATCGATTATATTTGCTCCTGGGGTCCCATGATCCTGGGACACAACGATCCGGAAGTGTTAAAAAGTGTCGTGGAGGCTTGTGAATATGGTTTGAGTCTCGGCACTGCCACTGAGATTGAAGTGTGTATTGCAAAGTTTATCTGTACGAAAATACCGCATGTCGAGATGATTCGTATGGTAAATTCCGGCACGGAGGCAGTGATGAGCGCTGTTCGTGTTGCAAGAGGATTTACCGGAAGAGACAAAATTATTAAATTTGCCGGCTGCTATCACGGTCACAGCGATGCAATGCTGGTCAGTGCGGGGTCCGGAGTCATGACTTCAGGCGTTCCCGACAGTCTGGGCGTGACAAAAGGGGCGACAAAAGACACACTGACAGCGTGCTATAATGATTTGGAGAGCGTCAAAGAGCTGTTGGATGCGAATAAAGATCGGGTAGCAGCCATAATTGTGGAGCCGGTAGCCGCGAATATGGGTGTGGTTCTGCCAAAACCTGGATTTTTGGAAGGACTTCGGAAACTTTGTGATGAGACAGGTTCCCTTTTGATCTTCGATGAGGTGATCACGGGGTTTCGTCTCTCCTTTGGCGGGGCTGCAGAGTATTTTGGAGTACGCCCAGATCTTGTCACCTATGGGAAAATCATCGGCGGAGGAATGCCGGTAGGGGCATATGGTGGAAGGCGGGATGTCATGAGTTTCGTATCTCCGGCAGGAGACGTTTATCAGGCAGGAACTTTGAGCGGCAATCCAATAGCGATGGCTGCAGGAATGACACAGCTGCAGATCCTTTATAATCACAAGGATAAATATAAGGAGCTAGATCGCCTCGGTGTGAAACTTTACGGTGGAATGGAAGAACTTTGCCATCAGTATGATCTTGAAGCACACGTAAACTATATTGGATCTCTGGGAAGTTTATTCTTCACACAAGAAGAAGTCATTGACTACGATTTGGCGAAAACAGCAGATACAAAAGAATTTGCAAGATACTTTGCCTTCATGCTGGAACAGGGGATTCATCTTGCTCCCTCACAGTTTGAGGCGATGTTCCTGTCCTGCATGCATACCGATGCGATTATTGATGAGACATTAAATATATTCGAGAGATACCTGAACGATACAAAGATTGTTTAAGTGCTTTGCATAGAGCATAACTTTCGACTTAAACAAACATAAGAATGGAGAAGAGAGATGGCCGCTTTAACTATTAGTGCTAAAGAAGAAAAACGTCTGAAAGGACTTGGATTATTAAACAATAAAGGAACAGACAATTTTTCGGCAAGGATTATAACGATAAATGGAAAAATTACAGCAGAACAGATGAGAGGAATCAGTGAGGCGGCAGAAAAATACGGAAATGGTATGGTGACATTTACAACAAGGCTCTCGATCGAAGTACAGGGAATTCCTTATGATAAGCTAGATGAGTTTCAAAAAGATATAGCGAACTACGGTCTGAAGATCGGAGGCACCGGTTCAAAGATCAGGCCGGTTACCAGCTGCAAAGGAACCGTCTGCCACTACGGACTGATTGATACATTCGCACTGTCAGAGGAAATTCATCACAGGTTTTTTGAAGGTTACGGAGATGTCAGACTTCCCCATAAATTTAAGATTGCGGTTGGCGGGTGCCCGAACAACTGTGTAAAACCTAATCTGAATGATGTCGGCATTATCGGACAGATGGTACCGGTTTATGAAGAGGATCTGTGCAAGGGCTGCAAAAAATGTAAAGTCGAAGACGTATGTCCGGTCAATGCACCGAAAGTAGTGAACGGCAAGATGCAAATTGACGAGAATATCTGCATTCACTGTGGACGCTGCGTAGGTAACTGTCGTTTTGACGCAATTAAGACTGGAAATCAGGGATATAAGATCTACATAGGAGGCCGATGGGGTAAGCAGATCTCAATCGGGCGTGAACTGGACAAAGTGTTCTTTGACAAAGAAGAGGCATTAGATGCGATTGAAAAGACGATTCTTCTCTACAAGGAACAAGGTAAAACGGGAGAGCGTTTTTCACAGACGATTGAAAGACTCGGATTTGACACTGTTCAAAAACAGATCATTTCCTAGATCTTGGCAATAATCATGCAGAAAGGATATTTTATGGAAGAAAAAGCAAAATTTCGCTTTGCCGTCATGGGAGCTGGCCACATATCCCATAAATTTTGTGATGCAGTAAGTCTGATCGATGAATGTGAAATCACAGCGATCGCCAGCAGAGATCTGAAGAAAGCCCGCAAGGTAGCACATAAGTATGGTATTGCAGCGGCTTATGACAGTTACGAACAGATGTTGATTGATGAAAAGCCGGATGCAGTCTATATTTCAGTTACCACGAATGCTCACTATGACCTTGCAATGCTCTGCATGGCTCATGACACACCGATCCTCTGTGAAAAAGCGATGTTTCGAAGTGCATGTGAGGCCGAGGACGTGTTTCGCCATTCCAAAGAGCAAGGTATCTTCGCGATGGAGGCGATGTGGAGTCTTTTTCTGCCAAATATCCGTCAGGCAAGACAATGGATTGAAGAAGGGAAAATCGGAGATATCACCCTTGGAAGATTCGATATCGGATTTCAGGCGGAGAAAAACCCAAAGAACCGCTTTTACAATCCAGACCTTGGAGGCGGTGCATGCTATGATATTCTGGTCTATGCCTATGATATTTTGACCTGGCTGATTGGACAGCCGGTACAGGGGACATCCGTTCAGGCAGTGTATACGAATGACGGAGTGGACAAGACAGATATTGTCCAGCTGGAGTTTCCAGATTGTATGGGCGTGCTGACTGCGACCTTCGAAGCAAATCTCGGCGATCAGGAACAAGCTGTCGTCTATGGCAGCAGAGGTAAAATTGTGATTCCCCATGCACATCACGGGAAGGAATGTTGTCTTTATGTGGAAGGTGAAGAGCCAGTAACATGGAAAGATGACAAGACAATCAATGGATTCGTATATGAGATACAAGAAGTGATGAGCTGTATCGAAAGAGGGGAGATTGAGAGCAGCACCGTACCACATGAGATGACTATGAGGACGTCGCTTCTCTTTGATAAAATATATGAATAGGTTTTCGAGAAAAAAGCGTTGCCACAAGATAGGAATGGTCAGCGGCAAAGTCTTAATTAACAGCTTAAACATTGTGAGTTGTTTTATTTAACTATTGGTGATATACTTACAAAGACACAAACGACATATCGGGCTTGTATCATATAATAAGCCGCGAACCACTCAGTTATTTTGGAGGAAAAGATAAAGTGAATACTTTAAAAACTGAAAAAAGAAACATGGAAGTCAAAGCTAAAAGACTTAGACGTGAAGGATTTGTAACAGGAAATATCATTGGCAAGGAAATCGATGGATCCATACCGGTACAGATTCCGCAGCTGGATGCAGAGAAACTGATCAAGTCCGGTGGTAAAGGAAGTCAGGTAAAACTGGATGTTGATGGACAGATATATAATACTCTGATTAAAGATGTTGATTATAATGCCTTAAGACATCAGATCTATGAAATTGATTTTCAGGCATTGGTTGCAGGTGAAAAAGTTAATTCCGTTGCAGAGATCATACTGCTCAATCAGGATATGATCAATACAGGTGTTCTTGAGAGACCGACTACGGAAATCGCTTACCGTGCAGTTCCAGATGCATTGGTTGAAAAGGTGGAGGTTGATGCCGGTCGTCTGAAGCTCGGCGACAACATTTTGGTGAAAGACCTTGAAATTGCATCCAATAAGGATATTGAAATTCTTACAGATCTTGATGCAGTTGTTGCAACTGTTTCTGCAGTAAAAGAAGAGCCAACTCCCGAAACGGATGAAGACGCAGCAGTAGATACAGAAGCTGCTCCGGAAGCATAATTAGAATCTTCTTAAAATAGAGTCAGGCGTTTTTGCCTGGCTCTATTTTTGACTTATTGGAGAAAGATGGTGGTAAAGGAATAGAGGGCAAATAAGTCATCTATACATATTTTAGATTAATAGGAGGAAGTCAGTAGTTATGGGAAGAAATTTAACTGAATTACATCCACGCCTGCAAGAAAAGGTTGCGCAGCTACAGATACTGTGTGCAAAGGAAAACCTATTGCTTGGCATCGGCGAATGCTTTCGGACAGCTGCGGAGCAAAATGAATTATATGCTCAAGGCAGAACTAAAGCGGGTGCAATCATTACCAACGCACCGGGATCGAGTTACAGCTCACAACATCAATGGGGGATCGCGTTTGATTTTTTCAAAAATGTGCGCGGTCATGAGTACGATGACAATGCATTTTTTACCCGTGTTTCGCAATTGGGTAGGACAATTGGCCTGGCTTGGGGCGGAGACTGGCACAGCATCGTGGATAAACCGCATTTGTACCTCCCGGACTGGGGATCCAATACGGGTATCCTGAAAAGTACGTATGGAACCTTTGAGAGTTTCAAGAAAACCTGGAGGAAAGCATCAATTACTCCGATTAAACCGGCTCAGCCAGTCGTGGAACCCCCCTGGAAAGCGACAGGAACTGCGACCTGTGGCGGAGATGGGGTCAGAGTGCGTATGATTCCGAATGGCAATGTGATCTTACAGTTAAACAAGGGTCAGCGATTTGAGGTCAATGGAGAAACGTCTGGAAAATGGGTAAAAATTAAGGCGCAGAACACGATCGGATGGATGCACAGCAATTACGTAAAATACGACAAACTTATCCTTAAAGAGGACGGCAAGTGGGGTGCAGATACGACCAGACGAGCACAGCAGATCTTTGGTTTGCCACAGGACGGCGTTATCAGTAACCAATTAAACTTCTATAAATCCATATGTCCCGGGATTTTATCCGCACAGTGGAGTAATGCAAAAAAGGGCGGATCACAGCTTGTACGTGCAATGCAGGCATGGTTAGGTATACCACAGGACGGATACATCGGACCGGTATTTATAAAGGCTTTGCAAGGAAAAATGGGCAAGCGTCAAGATGGCGTATTGTCCAATCCGAGTCAATGCATTACTGCTTTTCAGCATTGGTGCAATCAGCAGTCTTAATAAATGTGTTCCGCTAGTAACACGTTAGTAACAAATTCTAAAACCCCTTAGTATAGCAAAGTTTCCGAAAACTTCCGAAACTCCTATAGATAAGCAAAGGAAGAGCCTGGCAGGGGAGCTGCCAGGCTCTTCGAGGGGAGTATAAATAATTAATAAGGGGTTATTAATTGTAAAAAAAATTTTTTGAAGGGTAAATTCTTTTTACATTGGTAATTATAATACATAATTTGGAAAATTGCAACAAATTAATTATGTGAATAATCTCTAAACATTTGCTCCGATTTTCGGTAAAAGTACTATTTTCGAAATGCTTTTCGGCTGAATCCGGGTATGGAGATCAGAATTGGGTATAATGATATGGACAGAATCAGTCCGGATATTCCCTGAATGAGATTTGCCGGTATGCTGGCCAGCGCTCCTTTGACTCCATAAAAAAACATTTCAAAAAGATAATACCCTCCGCTGATAACTGCCATATCAATAAGTCCGCACAAAAAAACTGCGAGATAACAGGATTTACGGGACTTGGCGAGGTATTCATAGACATATCCGCATAGCAGTGCTGTGATGCCCTTTATTAAAAAAGTGGCAGGTGAATAGAAAAAATATCCTCCGATAATATCGGCCATAGCAGAACCAATTCCGGCAGATAAAGAGCCATACATGGGGCCTAAGAAGATTCCGGATAAAATTACGATGGAATCTCCAGGATGGATATAACCGCCCGTTCCGGGCGTTGGTATCCTGATAACCATTGTGGCGATACAGGTCAACGCTGCAAAGAGTGCAGCATAAATTAAATTTTTAAATTTTTTGTCCAAAACACGAAACCTCCTTGGTACAGTATTACCGCAAAAATCAATTTTTTGCATATACACAGTATAACGCAGAAGAATTGATTTAACCAGCACGTGACAAATTTTTCATGAATTATTTTTTGATCTTTAAGCATACTAAGAGCGTAACATCATAAAAGGAGGAAACAAAACTATGAGTAAGAATTATAGTAGCAATAACTACAGCAAAAATAACGCTAATAATGCGTATAACACAAGCAATGAATCCAATGCTTACAACACAAGCAACGAATCCAATTCGAATGCGTATAATACAAGCAATGAATCCAATGCGAACAACTGTGGAAGCAACGCAACATCAAAGAACTATACTTCAAAGAACACAACATCCAAGAACTATACTTCTAAGAATGCGACTTCAAAAAATGCAACATCCAAAAATGCTTCAAACAAGAATACAACTTCTAAAAATTCTTACAACGGCACAAACAAGAATGCATATGAATCAGATGCATTCGATGACAGATACTAAATAACAGCAAATTCTTAAATGGTGAATGACAAAGGCGGACTCTTTGCTTATTGCAGGCGAAGGGTTCGCTTTTATGACTTTTGAACTCAGTGTATCATAGTATAATAAAAAGAGGTTTGATGATATGAGATGTCTGGGGATGATTTCTGCTGACGAAGTGGATCGGTACATCGATCACCCGGATGTATTGATAATAGATTTACGTTGCCAGGAAGAATATATGCAGATGCATATTGAAGGAGCCTGTAATATTCCTTACGATGAGTTTGAATGCTTATGTTTGCCGCGAGATAGACTAATTGTGCTTTATTGTGATCGTGGGGCAGCCAGCCTTATTAAGGGAAGGGAACTCGCCAGATGTGGATATCGTGTGCAGTCTGTCACGGGGGGGATCCATGCATACAGGGGGAGACATCTGGTCAAGGGAGAATAAGATGCAGGACAGCAAAAGGGCAGTAAACTCAATCGAAGCCAGGATTCTTTGATTACTGTTCTTTTTGCTGCCATATTTAAACCCTTTAAAAGACCTTGTCGAGTTTTGAATTTTACTGTATACTATTTCTATGTATTCATTGACTTTATAAGACACGAAAGGATTGATTCATCTATGAAATATATGATAGCTTCGGATATTCATGGATCCGCATATTACTGCAGGAAGATGCTGGATGCTTACAAGAAAGAAAAGGCAGACCGGCTGGTACTTCTTGGGGATCTTTTATATCATGGTCCGCGCAATGATCTGCCGAAAGATTATGCTCCAAAGCAGGTGATTGCCATGCTTAATGAGAATAAACATGATATATTGGCGATCCGGGGAAACTGTGATGCCGAGGTAGACCAGATGGTACTGGAATTTCCAATTATGGCGGATTATGGTGTCTTAATTGATGAGGGCAAAACCTTCTATCTCAGCCACGGGCATATCTATAATGAAGAACATATGCCGCCACTGCAAAAAGGTGATGTATTTCTCTATGGGCATACGCATATACTTCGGGCCGAAGATAAAGATGGACAGGTTTATTTGAATCCGGGAAGTGTATCCCTGCCAAAAGAAGGGAATGTACCAAGCTATGCGGTGTTGGATCATGGTACATTTTCAATCAGGGATTTTGACGAGAACACGATCAGACAACTGGAGATTTAGATGAAACAGATTATATTTGCAACGGGAAATTCAAATAAAATGGTTGAAATCCGAGAAATTTTGGAAACACTTAGTATTCCTGTGATTTCCATGAGGGAAGCTGGAATTGAGATGGATGTTGAAGAGAATGGCTCCACGTTTGAAGAGAATGCACTGATTAAGGCGAGAGCAGCTGCCTCGGCCGTTCATGACAGTGATACCTATGTACTTGCAGACGATTCGGGATTGGAGATTGACGTTCTAAATAAGGAACCAGGCATTTACTCAGCAAGATATATGGGAAAAGATACTTCTTACCACATCAAGAATCAAAATTTGCTCGAAAGAATGAAAGGGGTACCCAATAAAAAGAGAACTGCAAGGTTTATATGTGCCATTGCAGCTGTCTTGCCTGATGGATCAGAGATTACCACAAGAGGGGTGATCGAAGGCAAAATCGGTTATGAGGAACGTGGAGAGCGTGGATTTGGATACGATCCTATCTTCTATCTCCCGGATATGAGCAGAAGTACGGCTCAGCTTTCGCCGGATGAAAAGAATGCTATCAGCCATCGAGGAAGAGCATTGCAGGAAATGAGAAGAAAATTACAAGAAATCTGTTGACAAGGTAAACAAAAGATTGGTGAGGTGTAGGATGAAGATTTTAATTGTAAGTGATACACATGGCCAGGCGGAAAATTTATTGAGAGTACTTGACAGACAAGGACCAGTCGACTGCCTGATTCACTGCGGGGATATTGAAGGCCAGGAGAATTATTTTCGCACACTTACAGATGGCCCCTGCTACATGGTTGCCGGCAATAGTGACTGGGGGACAGACCTGAGAAGAGAACTGGAGTTTTCTCTGGATGACTACCGGGTATATCTGACACATGGGAACCAATTTGGAGTTTCTCTGGGAACGAAGCAGCTGAGAGATGAAGCAAAAAGCCGCAATATGCAGTTCGCAATGTTCGGACACACGCACAGACCGCTGATCGAGGATGCGGATCATCTGGTACTTATGAATCCCGGTTCATTAAGCTATCCCAGACAGCTGGGACGAAAGCCCAGTTATATTGTAATGGAGATTGACAAAAACCATGAGGCACATTACCAGATCCGCTATCTCGATTAATGGCGGAAGTTTTCAGAAATCTAAAAAAAGTGTTGACATTCCTCAGATGCTGTAATATACTATATCTTGCGTCAAGCGCTTTTGGTAGTTTTCGGGGTGTGGCTCAGCTTGGCTAGAGCGCCTGGTTTGGGACCAGGAGGCCGCAGGTTCAAATCCTGTCACCCCGATTACCGATTACATGCGGGTGTAGTTCAATGGTAGAACACCAGCCTTCCAAGCTGGATACGTGAGTTCGATTCTCATCACCCGCTTACGTGTTTGTAGCTCAGTTGGATAGAGCAACGGCCTTCTAAGCCGTGGGTCGGGGGTTCGAATCCCTTCAAGCACGTTTGGCTTTCTGCCAGTGAAAACAGTCGTTTTCATTTTCTAATAGTTATATGGTGGGTATAGCGCAGCTGGTCAAGCGCGCCAGATTGTGGCTCTGGAGACCATGGGTTCAAATCCCATTACCCACCCTGCCGTAGATGGCGAACGTTGGGCTATCGCCAAGCGGTAAGGCACAGCACTTTGACTGCTGCATACGCTGGTTCGAATCCAGCTAGCCCAGCTGATACAGGGAGCATTAGCTCAGGTGGTAGAGCACTTGACTTTTAATCAAGTTGTCCGGGGTTCGAATCCCCGATGCTTCATAAAAGCAAGTCTGTGAAGGCTTGCTTTCGTTATTACAGGAGAAGTATTTTTTAATATCGATTTGTTCTTAGGTCAGCGGTCATGGCGGAATTGGCAGACGCGCAAGATTTAGGTTCTTGTGTTACGACGTGAGGGTTCAAGTCCCTCTGACCGCATTTTATAACAAATGTATTGAGGTCTTTCGAATTTTTTGTTATACTAAAGATAAGATATCGCAATGAGCGCAGTAATTCATAAGTATCATCACTGAAGACATTAAGACATCATGCAGTAAAAGGAATCCTTTCATGAAAATCTCTTTGAATACTATCCCCAAAGATATGAAACCAACATCATTAATTAATCGAATAAAGGAGTTTAAATATGACAAAAGCGCAATATGAGTCTTTGCAGCTTGGAAAACTAAAAGAATTGGCAAAAGCCAGAGGCATGAAAAGAATATCGACCTTGAAAAAACAGGAGTTGATACAACGTATGCTTGAAGAAGACGAAAAAGAAGAGAAAAAAGCAGATTCCGGCGCACAACCGACAACAGAGACTTTACAAAGCCCGCAGGAGACACAGACGGTACCTAATACACAGGAAGCAAAACCATCAGCAAGAAAAGAAAGTTTGAATACATCTCAGGATTCTCCCAAAACACAGAGCCACAGTCCGCATGCACCTCGGGTATCACATGCGACACCGAACTCACATAATCTACATCCATCACCGAATCAAAATACACAACAAAATTCTCATGATTCACAAAATGACCGTACAACACAAAATCCTCATCAAAGACCGGTAAATGATGGCGAAGAACACTCAAAAAAAGATTTTGAAAGACTGGACAGCGGCGAAGAAGTAGGGGGGATTTTGGAAGTAATGTCTGACGGATATGGATTCATCCGTTCTGATAATTTCCTTCCTGGTGAAAATGACGTCTATGTCGCACCATCACAGATTCGCAGATTTCATCTCCGGACCGGGGATATTCTAAGAGGGAATACCCGAATTAAGTCGTTAAACGAAAAGTTTTCAGCTCTGCTTTATGTCAAATCGATTAATGATCTTCCGCCGGCTATGAGTATCCGAAGAATGAATTTCGAAGATATGACACCTATTTTTCCAAATAAGAGAATATATCTGGAACGCCCGGACGGGACTATGGCTATGCGTATTGTAGATCTGGTGAGTCCTATCGGAAAAGGACAGCGCGGAATGATTGTATCCCCTCCAAAAGCAGGAAAGACCACGCTTCTCAAAGATGCTGCAAAATCCATCTTAAAAAATAATCCTGAAATGAACCTGATGATTGTACTGATCGATGAAAGACCGGAGGAAGTGACAGATATTAAAGAGGCGATCTCAGGTCCGAACGTGGACGTGATTGCATCTACCTTTGATGAACTGCCGGATCATCATAGAAGAGTATCAGAGATGGCGATTGAGCGTGCGAAACGTCTCGTGGAAAGCAAAAAGGATGTGGTCATTTTCATAGACAGTATCACCAGACTGGCCCGTGCTTACAATCAGACTGTACCACCGAGCGGAAGGACATTATCAGGAGGTCTGGATCCGGCCGCACTTCATATGCCAAAACGATTTTTCGGGGCAGCCCGTAATATGCGTGAGGGAGGAAGTCTGACGATACTTGCCACCGCACTTGTGGATACTGGAAGCAAGATGGATGATGTGGTATACGAAGAGTTTAAGGGAACTGGAAATATGGAACTGGTTTTAGATCGAAAACTTCAGGAAAAGAGAGTATTTCCTGCTATTGATGTTGTTAAATCGGGAACCAGAAGAGAAGATCTTCTTCTTTCCAGTGCAGAGCAGGATGCGGTGAACATCATACGAAAAGCATTAAACGGAATGAAGTCTGATGAGGCTGCGGAAAACCTTATGAATATCTTTGCCCGTACCCGGACAAATGAGGAAGTTGTGGCTAGAATTCGCAGGAAAAGGATTATCTAAAACCACTTGCATAAAAAAATAAAACATGCTATAATTTATTAGCTATTTAAATTAGAAGTAATGTGGCAGTTGCCGCAAGTAGATAACATATCGTAGAAGAGGTGAAAGAAATGAAACAAGGAATCCATCCGGCTTACCATCAGGCAACCGTTACCTGCAACTGTGGTAATACATTTACAACAGGATCTACAAAAGAAGACATTCATGTTGAGATCTGTTCCAAATGTCATCCGTTCTTTACAGGACAGCAGAAAAATGCAGCGGCACGCGGACGTATTGAAAAATTCAATAAGAAATATGGTATCAAATAATAGATATTGCATATTGAGACTTGGGTTGAGGTTGGAAAATCTCAGCCCCTTTTCTTATAAAAAGTTCATCCGAGAGCTGTCAGGGTGGACAGACAGGACATCAATCCGGATAGTAAAGGAAACAGATTATGAAATCATCTAATATCGGCGGTCAGGCTGTTATGGAAGGAATAATGATGCGTCACGGGGATTCTTATTCCATTGCGGTTCGAAAACCAGATCATGAAATTGAGGTCAGGGTAAAACCATACCAGAGCCTGATTCAGAATAAAAAAATATTAAGCCTTCCGATTATCCGTGGGGCAATAAGCTTTTTCGATTCTCTAATTATTGGAACAAAGTGCTTGATGTATTCGGCAAGCTTTTTCGAGGATGAAGAAGAGGATGATAAGGAGAAAGCAAAAAAAACGGAGGAAGAACAGAAAAGGCAGGAAAAATGGCTTATGTATGGCACTGTGGGGTTTTCCATTGTGCTCTCGGTGGCCATATTTATGATGCTTCCGTACTTCCTCACGAATCTGCTGCGGCATTTGATATCGTCTCATGTCATTCTATCTCTTGTGGAATCAGTGGTGCGAGTTGCAATCTTTCTTTTGTACCTGTTTATAGTTTCGCATATGAAAGATATACAGAGGACGTTTGAGTATCACGGTGCGGAACATAAGTGTATTAACTGTATTGAGCACGGCCATGCACTCACAATTGAAAACGTCAGGGACAGTTCAAGAGAACATAAACGCTGCGGAACTAGTTTCCTGTTCTATGTGATGATTGTAAGTGCCATATTATTGATGTTTGTTCGTGTGAATTCTCCCGTACTTCGTATCGTGGTGAGACTGCTTTTACTTCCAGTAATTGCAGGCATATCTTATGAAATTATCCGAATGGCAGGCCGCAGTGACAATAAGTTTGTTAATGCATTAAGCAAACCAGGGCTGATGATTCAGCACATGACAACTCGTGAGCCGGACGAAGAAGAGATTCAGGTTGCGATCGAGGCGGTGGAAGCAGTCTTCAACTGGAAGACTTATCTGGCAGAGAATTTTGATTATGACATAGAAGACGGTGAGGGGAAAAAATCATTTTCCGAAGCGTATGAGTGAAAAGATAGAAGTACTGACTTCGCTGAAGTCCTGGAAAGAATATGGTGAAATTACTCTGAGGATGGCTGGGATCCCTGATTATAAAGTGGATGCCTGGCTTTTGATGGAGTATGTATGCAATATTAATAAGAGCTATTACTATCTGCATATGGACCGCCCTATGGATAAATCCGATGCAATAGAATATCAAAAACTGATTGACAGAAGATCCAGACACGTTCCGCTGCAGTACCTGACGAGAGAAGCCTGGTTCTATGATCAGCCGTTTCTTGTAAATGAGGCGGTTTTAATTCCCAGACAGGATACGGAAACTCTGGTGGAAGAATCGTTAAAATACCTGAAACCCCACAACAGTGTCCTTGATCTTTGTACTGGAAGTGGCTGTGTAATCCTTACACTGATTCGGCATGCGTCTGTGATTGGAACAGGAAGTGACGTGTCAGAAGAGGCACTTACAGTGGCAATGGAGAATGCCAATAGACAAAAAGTGAATAATTGTGCGTTCATCCTCAGTGATCTCTTTGACAAGATCAATGGAACCTACGACATGATCACGGCCAATCCGCCTTATATTCCGACAAAGGATATCAAAGGTCTCATGAGGGAAGTCAGTGAACACGAACCAATTCTGGCATTGGATGGACATGAGGATGGCCTGTATTTCTATAGAAAGATTGCAGATGAGGCACGTGGATATCTGAAAAGCGGAGGGCGCCTTGTCATGGAGATCGGATACGATCAGCCAGATTTGGTAAAGGATATATTATTTCAGAATGGATATAGAGATATAAAGATAATCAGAGATCTTGCCGGACTTCCGCGCGTGATGTCAGCAAGGTGGTCATAAAATAAGTAAAGGAGAACCTAATGTTTGATAAACTAGACGATATTTCAATTCGCCTGGAAGAAATTTTGCGTCAGTTAGCCCAGCCCGACGTGGCCGCTGATTCGGCCAGATTTCAAAAGTTAATGAAAGAACAGGCGGAATTGCAGCCAATTGCAGATGCCTATCAGGAATATAAGAACAACCGTCAGGTCATCGAGGACAGCATCTCCATGTTGGAAGGCGAAAAGGATGATGAAATGCGTGAAATGCTCAAAGAAGAGCTGTTCGATGCAAAAAAACAGACGGAACAACTTGAGGACAAACTGAAGCTCCTGCTTCTTCCGAAAGACCCGAACGATCACAAGAATGTCATCGTTGAAATCCGAGCAGGTGCCGGAGGAGATGAGGCGGCGCTGTTTGCAGCCGAAGTCTATCGTATGTATGTTAAATATGCTGAAAACCGTAACTGGAGGACAGAGATGATCAGTGTGAATGAGAATGGAATTGGAGGCTTTAAAGAAGTCACATTCATGATTAACGGTACTGGCGCATATTCCAGGATGAAGTATGAGAGTGGTGTTCACAGGGTACAGCGTGTACCCGAGACCGAGAGCGGCGGAAGAATCCACACGTCCACAATTACAGTGGCGATCATGCCAGAGGCAGAGGAAATAGATTTTCACCTTGACATGAAGGACTGCAAGTTCGATGTGTTCCGTGCATCTGGAAATGGCGGTCAGTGTGTCAATACTACAGATTCAGCTGTGCGTCTGACTCATATACCGACAGGGATTGTTATATCTTGCCAGGATGAAAAATCACAGCTCAAGAACAAGGACAAAGCCTTAAAGGTTCTGCGTTCCCGCCTTTATGATATGGAACTTGAGAAGCAGCATGATGCAGAGGCCGAGGCAAGGAGAAGCCAGGTCGGATCGGGTGATCGTTCGGAAAAGATCAGAACGTATAACTTTCCACAGGGAAGAGTGACCGATCATCGGATCAAACTGACACTTCACAAACTTCAGGAAGTATTAGACGGAGACTTGGATGATCTGATCGACAGTTTAATTGCCGCAGATCAGTCCGCAAAACTCAGCAGTCTGGAAAATACTGCATGAATTCTCGACACGAATAAGTAGGAGAGGGAAGCAAAAAAAGATAAAGCATGAGGAGAGAGATATCATGAAAAAAACATCATTGGTGATTATGGCAGCCGGAATTGGCAGCCGTTTTGGCAAAGGAATTAAACAGCTGGAACCAGTGGGGCCATGTGGAGAGGTGATCATGGATTATTCGATACACGATGCGCTGGAGGCAGGATTTAATAAAGTAATCTTTGTAATTCGAAAAGATCTTGAAGAGGATTTTAAACAGATGATCGGACACAGGATTGAACAGCTGACAGAGGTGCAATATGCTTATCAGGAGTTGGATGATCTACCAGAAGGATTCGAGAAACCAAAAAAGAGAACGAAGCCCTGGGGGACAGGGCAGGCGGTTCTCTGTGCAAAAGATGTTATTCATGAACCGTTTGCCGTCATTAATGCTGATGATTATTATGGAAAAGAACCCTTTGTGAAGCTGCACAAGGACCTGACTTGCGAGCATACTATAGAAAAGGGTGTTCACCCTGTCAGCATGGCTGGATTTGTGCTGGAAAATACACTCAGTGACAACGGCGGAGTGACCCGTGGGGTCTGTACGACCGATGAACGGGGGAATCTGATAGGAATCAATGAAACCTCCAATATTGTAAAGACAGCTCAGGGTGCTGCAGTACAGGACGAAAAAGGCTTTACTCCACTCGACCCCGAATCCTTGGTGTCCATGAATATGTGGGGACTGCGGCAGGAGTTCTTGGATGAACTTGAAGAAGGATTTGCCGAATTTTTAATAAATCATAAGGATGATGAAAAGACAGAATATCTTCTGCCAACCTTTATTGATGAACTTCTACATAAAGGCAGGGCACAGGTAAAGGTATTAAAGACCACTTCCAATTGGTTTGGAGTTACATATCAGGAAGATAAAGATTCAGTAAAAGACGCATTTTGCAGGCTGATTGCAGACGGCATCTATGACAAAAACCTGTACGAAAACAAAGTTGAAGCTTAAAAAGAAATTATAACTATAGGGAGATCAAAATCATGGGAAAATATTTTGGTACGGACGGTTTCCGCGGGGAAGCTAATATCGATTTGACAGTAGAGCATGCATATAAAGTAGGGCGTTTTCTGGGCTGGTATTTCGGAAAAGATCACAAGGCGTCTATTGTGATTGGAAAAGATACTCGTCGTTCCAGTTATATGTTTGAATATGCTCTTGCTTCGGGACTTACTGCTTCCGGTGCAGATGCCTGTCTGCTTCATGTGACTACTACACCGAGTGTGTCATATGTTGTGAGAACTGAGAATTTTGACTGTGGAATCATGATTTCAGCCAGCCACAATCCATATTATGACAATGGAATCAAGGTCATAAACGGACAGGGGCAGAAGTTGGAATCAGAGATTGAAGAGCAGATAGAGAATTACATCGATCAGGAAGAACCAAAGGTTCCATTTGCAATAGGGAAAGATATCGGGAGAACCATCGATTTCTCAGCGGGAAGAAACCGCTATATTGGACATCTGATCTCGATTCCGACGCGTTCGTTTAAAAATATCCGTGTTGGTCTGGACTGTTCGAATGGCAGCTCCTTTTCCATTGCAAAAAGTGTTTTTGATGCAGTAGGTGCAAAAACATACGTGATCAGCAACAATCCGGATGGTACAAATATCAACAAAGACTGTGGTTCTACTCACATTGAAGCTTTACAGCAGTTTGTAAGAGATAATCAGTTGGACGTAGGGTTTGCCTATGACGGAGATGCGGATCGCTGTATCGCTGTTGATGAAAAAGGTGAAGTCGTGGACGGCGATATGATTATGTTTATCTGTGGAAAGTACTTGAAAGAGCAGGGAAGATTAGATCAGAATACGATTGTCACAACAATTATGTCAAACCTGGGACTTTACAAAGCATGTGACCGAGAGGGGATTCGTTATGAAAAAACGGCTGTCGGGGATCGCCATGTATGTGAGAATATGATGGCAAACGGCTATTCTCTGGGCGGAGAGCAGTCGGGCCATATCATATTCAGCAAACATGCTTCGACAGGCGACGGGATTCTGACATCTTTGATGGTTATGGAAGTAATTCTTGAAAAGAAGACTTCACTTCATACACTGGCAAAAGAAATCACGATATATCCGCAGTGCCTGAAGAATGTGAAAGTAGCCGATAAGAAGGCGGCAAAAGAGAATTCAGCTGTTAAAAAAGCGATTGCAGAGGTGAAACAATCACTTGGGGGGGAAGGAAGAATCCTGGTCCGTGAAAGCGGAACGGAACCTGTAATTCGTGTGATGGTGGAAGCTGCAGAGGATGCGCTGTGTGAAACCTGCGTAGATCAGGTAATTGAAGTAATGAGACAAGAAAACCTGATAATTTCAGACTGAGAAATTTGTATGGAGAAAAAACTTTGAAGAAACGAAGGATCCTTACGGTCTTAAGCAGTCTGCTCATCTTTATGTCAGCCTGCGGACCGAAAGATTATACCGGTGCATATGACTTGGGTGTGAAATCATTAAAAGAGAATGATTATAATACAGCACTTGCGAGTTTTTTAAAAGCCAAGGAAGATTCTGAACTGGAAGTAGAATCCAGCCGCATGATAGGAATTACCTATCTGAAAATGGGAGACTATAAGAATGCAGTCACTTATCTTGATGACTGCCGAAATAAGCTTAGATTTAAATCTGAGGAGTTCGAATGTGATGTGATGTATTATCTCGCTGAGGCCTGCGAAGGCAGTGGAGATACGAAAAGAGCAATAAAACTTTACAGCCGCCTGATCAAAGAACATGATGATGCAGATGCCAGCTTTATGAGGGGCAGGATTTATCTCGGGCAGAATGAGGAGAAAAAGGCCAAAGCTGATTTCAAAGCTTCGCTTGCAAAGAACCCTGGATATGACAATTATATCAGAGTCTATTTGATTTATGCGGGCAATAACCGTGAGGCAGATGGTGCGGCATATCTGGAAGAGGCTGTTAAAAAAGAACCCAGGGGAGCAGAGGAACAGTATGAGCAGGGACGTATCTTATATTATCTGCAGGATTATGATAAAGCGTCCAAAGTCTTGAAAGAAGCGGTCGATGAGGGAGTCGATGAGGCTGTCTGGCTGCTGGGACAGATTTATCTGAAGAACCAGAATCAGGTATCCGCGCGAAAATTGTATCAGCGGTATCTCGACGAAAACAAGGATTCGGCAGCCGCTTATAATGGTCTTGCACTCTGTGACATTGCAGATAAAAATTATGATGATGCACTCTCTGACATACAGACAGGCCTTGAAAAGGCAGATAATAAAGATAAGGAGAACTTGTTGTTTAATGAGATTGTCGTCTATGAAAATAAACTTGATTTTAAAACAGCGAAGGAAAAGATGAACGTCTTTGTGCAGCAGTATCCGGAAAACGAGACGGCCGTTCGCGAAAACTTGTTCCTTCAGAGCCGTTAAAAGGAGGAGATATGGAAGATCTTTTTGAATCTGAAAAAAGAAAAGAACGTGTGATTCTTGTCGGTGTAGCAGGCCAGGGGCAGGAGGAAAAAGTTTATTGGTCTATGAAAGAACTTGCAGAACTTACGAATACTGCCGGTGCCGAGGTGGTTGAACAGGTCGTGCAGAACCGGGAATCAATTCATCCTGGAACGTATGTGGGGAAGGGAAAGATTGATGAGATAAGGCAGATGCTGTATGTAAGGGAAGCAGATGGTATTATCTGTGACGATGAGCTTTCTCCGGCTCAGATGAAAAATCTGGAAGATGAACTGGAATGCAAGGTTATGGACCGAACACTTCTGATTCTGGATATCTTTGCATCCAGAGCAAAAACCAGTGAAGGGAAGATCCAGGTTGAGCTGGCCCAGTTGAAATACCGTCAGGCAAGGCTTGTGGGGCTACGTTCTTCTTTGTCCAGACTGGGTGGAGGAATCGGAACCAGAGGACCGGGAGAGAAAAAGCTGGAGATGGACCGCCGTCTGATTACAGACCGGATCGCTGCTCTTCGAAGAGAACTGCAAGAAGTCCAAAAACATCGGGATCTCATTCGGGAAAAGAGAAAGAAAGGACAATTAAAGGTCTGTGCCATTGTAGGATATACCAACGCCGGGAAGTCTACACTCCTCAATGTGATGACAGATGCAGATGTTCTGGAGGAAGATCAGTTGTTTGCAACGCTTGATCCTACGACTCGTGTGCTGGATCTTCCGGGAGGACAGCAGGTATTGCTGACGGATACCGTTGGCTTTATTAATAAGCTGCCCCATCATCTGATTGAGGCATTTCAGGGCACCCTGGAAGAAGCAAGGTATGCGGATATTCTGATTCATGTTGTCGATGCATCGAATCCACAGATGGAACAGCAGATGCAGGTGGTATATGATACCTTGAAACAGCTTGGTGCACAAGATAAGACGGTACTGACTCTGTTCAATAAGCAGGATAAAAGAAATCCGGAAGAGCATAATTTTACAGATCCCCATGCGGATTATATACTGAAAACCTCATTGAAATATCTAAAAGGCCCGGATCAGATCAAAGGCACTCTGGAAGAAATTATAAAATCACAGCAGATCTTTATCGATCGGCTATATTCTTACACAGAGGCATCTAAGGTAGCTTTGATCCGATCCTTTGGACAACTGGTTTCGGAAGAGTATCTGCCGGAGGGCATAAAAGTACAGGCCTATGTGCCAAAGGAACGGTATGGGAATATCTGATTTATGCTTTCAGTCTCCGTATTGTGGGCAGATAAAAGGAAAGATAGCTGCTCCCCATGACCAGAATGACAAGGATTAGATTCAGGATACTATTTCCGGCCATGAATCTTCCCAGGATCGCATCGGCAAAAAAACTAACTCCTAAAGCGATCATGAGCAGGCCTGATGGCTTTAAGATACACTGCATGGCATTGAACGAAAAACGGGCGCTTTTTTTCAGAAAGATTACATTTAAAACACTGGAGACAAGTTCACTGAACAGAAGACCCCAGAGGTATCCTTTGACGCCGAATGACGGAATAGCAAACAGCACAAACAGGATTCGGATGGACAATCCTGCGATGTTCTGATAAAAACAAAGACGCGTTTTTCCCAGACCATTCAATATACTGGTCAGGGTGGAATTCAGATACAAAAACGGACTGATAAATCCCAGGATCTGCAGATATTTGCCGGCCTCTTCATTTTGAAAAAGAAGTGTTCCGATGGCATTACCGTAGGCGCAGAAGACACCGACTGCAAAGATACCCAATATAAGACAATACTTTATCGTGACTTCGATCGTTTTTTTTACATTTTCATCATTTCCAGCGGCCTGGTCTTCGGCAACACTTGGAAGCAGCATAACCGCCACTGAACTGGTCAGGGCACTTGGGAAGAGGACCATGGGAAGAGCCATGCCGGTTATAATACCATAAGTTGCGAGCGCCTGGTTGTTGGATAAACCACACAGGCGCAGCCTGCTTGGAATCAGGACGGCTTCCACACTGTGCAGCAAGGTGATGCAGATTCTGTTTGCCGTGAGCGGATAGGAGAGTGTAAAAAGCTCCTTGAAGTTCTTTTCAGCCTCGCTGAGGTGAAAATGGTAATTATATTTGGAACACTCCCAGGCAATTGCAATCAAAGTGAACAAGCTGGCACCAGCTTCCCCTGCAAGCAGTCCAATTACGGTCATTATTGCGTCCGGCTTTATTCCCCGACTTATCATGATCTGATATACGAGATAGGAAGAGAGGACTCTGATAAGTTGTTCCAGGAGCTGGCTGGCTGACGGAATTCCTGTCTTTTTTCGAGCGTAATAATAGGAAATGATACAGGTATGTATCGTAGACACAGGAACTGACAGCGCAAGGATGTCGAGCATCCTGGCAGTTTCCGGTTCACCCAGAATATGTATGGCGATAAAATTCGAAAAAATACGGATGAGACATGCAGCCAGGACAGAGAGACAGACACAAAAACCTGTTCCGACGAAAAGCACATCAAATCCGCCCTTCTTGGATCCTACGGCATTTTTTGCCGCAATGGTTCTGGACATGATTGTCTGGAATCCGCCGATACATATGGCCGCACACAGAAAGGAGACGGGCGATAAAAGCTGATAAATCCCCATACCCGTGGCACCGATTGTATGTGACAGGAATATTCTATAGAAGAACCCTATGATTCGGGTTAAAAAGCCTGTTCCGGTGAGAATTATAGTACCCAAGAGCAATGTTTTTTTGCGTGACATCATACACCTGATTTTTATATACTTAGAATAAATGTATGTCGGAGCGGGCCTTGACAGAACCTGATTGCGGTGATACTTTATAATGGATTAAAGGAGATTGACAGCATGATTTATTTAGATAACGCAGCTACAACCAAGACGGCACCGGAAGTAGTAGATGCCATGATTCCGTATTTTGGCGAACTGTACGGCAATCCTTCCAGTATCTATGAAATCGCAGGAAAGAGCAAAGAAGCGGTGGATAAAGGAAGAAGCCAGATTGCGGACGTACTAGGTGTCTCTCCGGAGGAGATCTACTTTACCGCGGGCGGAAGTGAGTCCGATAACTGGGCGATTATAGCCGCGTTTGAGTCTTGCAAATCAAGAGGAAATCACATAATCACGACGAAAATCGAACATCACGCCGTTCTTCATACTTGCGAATATCTGGAAAGGGAAAGAGGAGCAAAGGTCACTTATCTGGATGTGGATGAGAAGGGTATGGTGGATCCGAAAGAACTTGAACGTGCTATTACTCCCGAGACAATACTGATCTCGGTGATGTATGCGAATAATGAGATCGGTACGATCGAACCAATTCAGGACATCGGGAAAATAGCTAAGGAACATGAGATCCTTTTTCATACGGATGCCGTACAGGCATTCTGTCAGGTCTCGATTGATGTTGCTGCATGCAACATAGATATGCTTAGCTCCAGTGGTCATAAGATTAACGGGCCGAAAGGGATCGGCTTTTTATATATCAGAAGGGGCGTAAAGATACACTCCCTTATCCATGGCGGAGCGCAGGAGAGAAAACGACGCGCAGGTACGGAAAATGTCCCCGCAATTGTTGGATATGGTGTGGCTGCCAGCCGTGCATGGAACTCTATGGAATCCAGAACAAAGAAAGAAGTTCAGCTGCGCGATTATATGATCGACAGAATTCTGAGAGAGATTCCATATTGTCGCCTAAATGGAGATCGTGTGCGTCGTCTTCCAAATAACGTAAATATCAGCTTTCAATTTGTAGAGGGTGAATCCCTCCTGATTATGCTTGATATGGAAGGGATTGCAGCATCCAGCGGATCCGCCTGTACATCGGGAAGCCTGGATCCGTCTCATGTATTGCTCGCCATTGGTCTTACGCATGAGACTGCACATGGGTCACTTCGCATGACATTGGGAGAAGATACGACAAAGGAAGACATTGACATCACTGTAGAGAAGATAAAGGCAATCGTTAAGCGGCTCAGAAGCATGTCGCCACTTTACGAAGACTTTATGAAGAAGCAACATTGAAGCAGCAAAAGAAAAAGAGGATTAGTATTAAAATGTCGAAGAAAGTAGTGGTAGGAATGTCAGGAGGAGTGGACTCCTCTGTGGCTGCCTATCTTTTAAAAGAACAAGGCTATGATGTGATCGGAGTTACCATGCAGATCTGGCAGGATGAGGACGAATGTTCACTGGAAGAAAATGGGGGATGCTGTGGCCTCTCTGCGGTTGAAGACGCCAGAAAGGTGGCTCGGGTTCTTGATATTCCTTACTATGTCATGAATTTTAAAGAGGAGTTTCAAAGGGATGTCATAGAGTATTTTAAATATGAATATCTCCATGGAAGAACGCCAAATCCGTGTATTGCCTGTAATCGTTATGTGAAATGGGAAGCCCTCCTGCAGCGGAGCCTTGCGATTGGGGCGGATTACATTGCCACCGGTCATTATGCACAGATCGCACACCTGCCAGGTGGACGATATGCGATTCAGAATTCGGTTACATCTGCAAAAGATCAGACATATGCTCTGTATAATCTGACGCAGGAACAACTGGCCCGCACATTGATGCCGGTTGGAGCTTATCATAAAGATCAGATTCGTGAAATAGCAAGTCAAATCAGGCTTCCGGTCGCACATAAGAAGGACAGTCAGGAAATCTGTTTCGTCCCTGATCATGATTACGCTTCATTTATTGAGAACGAGACGGGAAAAGAGATGCCGGAGGGCAATTTTGTAGATACATCCGGTCGGGTGATCGGCAGACATCACGGAATTACACACTATACTGTCGGACAGCGAAGAGGACTTGGGATTGCCGCTGGGAAACGTATCTTCGTATTAGAGATACGCCCGGAGACGAATGAAGTCGTGATCGGGGACGAGTCGGATGTGTTCTCGCATACGGTACGCGCGGACAAGTTGAATTTTATGGGAATTGAGGACCTTCCGATAGGAAAATCCATGGATTTTACAGGAAAAATCCGCTATGGACATAAGGGGGCATCCTGTACGGCTAAAAGGACAGGAGAAGATGAGCTCACCTGTTATTTCCCGGAGTCGGTAAGGGCTGTTACGCCGGGACAGGCCCTGGTACTTTATAAAGATGGATATGTAGCGGCGGGAGGAACAATACTATGATAGCTGATTCACATATGCACACGAGTTTTTCCACAGACAGTGAAGCACCAATGGAAGAGATGGTTCAAAAGGCCATCGAGCTTGGTCTTGACAATATCTGCTTCACGGATCATTATGACAAAGATTTTGGAGGAGACTTTCACCAGATGGGTGAAGAAGAGGCGTTTCAGCTCGATACAGAGTCTTATCTTCGAAGCATCGAGCGAGTGCAGGAGAAGTATGAAGGACTCATTGAGATTCGTGCAGGTGTTGAGCTGGGGCTGCAGCTGCATTTGAAAGAATGGCTTTCAAATTATGTGAATGAATACCCTTTTGACTTTGTCATAGGCTCTATGCATCTTCTGGATGGAAATGATCCTGCGATACCAGGCAAAATCCCAGAAGGCAGTCAAAAGGAACTGCTCCGCAGATATTTTGCAGCAACGGCTGAAAATCTTGACAGCTTTCATGGTTTTCAGAGTCTGGGTCATATGGACTATCTGTCCAGATACCTGGATGAGGAGGCTGGTGCCTATAATTATGCCGATTACAGTGATGAGATTGATGCCATTTTGAAACAGCTGATCAAGTATAACGTGGCTATGGAAGTAAATACTGGAGGGTATCGTTCCCGTCAGGACAAGTCGAATCCGAAAGAAGATGTACTGAAAAGATATAGGGAACTTGGCGGGGAACTGATTACAATCGGTGCGGATGGGCATACTCCCAGACAGATCGCTTTCGGTTTTGACCGGGTATCGGAACTGCTCTTAAAATGTGGATACAGATATTATGCACTTTACAGGCAGAAAAAACCAGAATTTATGAATCTGGTATTGTAATTTTGGTTAAAATTAGGTAGAATGTAAATAGGTTGATGTTTCTTTAACAATCTGAGAAACTCAATGAAATCAAAACACTTTAGGAGGAATAAAAATCATGGCAGTAAAAGTAGCAATTAATGGTTTTGGACGTATCGGCCGCCTTGCTTTCAGACAGATGTTTGGCGCGGAGGGATACGAAGTCGTAGCTATTAACGATCTGACATCACCAAAGATGTTGGCTCATTTGTTAAAATATGATTCATCACAGGGAAAATATACATTGGCTGATAAAGTAGAATCGGATGACGATTCCATCACCGTAGACGGACAGAATATCAAAATTTATGCATTCCCGGATGCAAATAACTGCCCATGGGGCGAACTTGGAGTTGATGTAGTTCTCGAGTGCTCAGGATTCTACACATCAAAAGAAAAAGCTCAGGCACATATCAATGCTGGCGCTCGTAAAGTTGTTATCTCTGCTCCGGCAGGAAATGACCTGCCAACAGTCGTTTACAATGTAAACCACGAAACTCTGAAACCGGAAGACACAATCATATCAGCTGCTTCCTGTACAACAAACTGCCTGGCTCCTATGGCAAAGGCACTTAATGAACTTGCACCCATTAAATCTGGTATCATGTGCACAATCCATGCTTATACAGGGGATCAGATGATTCTTGACGGACCGCAGAGGAAAGGCGATCTCAGAAGATCTCGTGCAGCTGCAGTAAATATCGTTCCTAACAGCACTGGTGCTGCAAAAGCCATTGGCCTTGTTATTCCTGAATTAAAGGGCAAACTGATCGGTGCTGCTCAGCGTGTACCGGTTCCGGCTGGTTCTACAACACTGTTGAATGCAGTTGTTGAGGGCGATGTAACTGCTGAACAGATCAATGAAAAGATGAAAGCTTCTTCTGACGAATCCTTTGGATACAACACAGATGAAATCGTATCCAGTGATATTCTCGGCATGACTTTTGGATCATTGTTTGATGCTACACAGACTATGGTTCTTCCTCTCGGGAATGGAACAACTCAGGTGCAGGTAGTTTCATGGTATGACAATGAGAATTCTTATACAAGCCAGATGGTTCGTACAATCAAATATTTCTCAGAGTTATCATAAATAAAAAACAAGATCCATAAGGGGTCCGGTTCTCTTTGGACCGGGCCCTGATTTTTATATAATTTGACGCTTACATCAAAAGAGGTTGGGGTCAAAAGTAATTTGCCCCCCTATGATACCCAAGGTCATGCTTTTTCATGCGAGCATGAAAAGCAGAACCTTTTGACCCTGGTATTATCAAAATAAATAGGAGAATGATTATGCTGAACAAAAAAAGTGTAGATGATATTAATGTAAAAGGGCAAAAAGTCTTGGTTCGTTGTGACTTTAATGTGCCCCTTGAAAACGGAAAGATTACTGATGACACCCGACTGGTGGCGGCACTGCCGACAATCAAAAAACTGGTTTCAGACGGTGGAAAGGTAATTCTCTGCTCGCATCTTGGAAAACCGAAAGGACAGCCTCTTCCTGAGATGTCACTGGCACCGGTTGCTGTCCGTTTAAGTGAACTTCTGGGACAAACAGTAAGATTTGCAGCGGATCGGGGAGTGGTTGGACCGAATGCAAAGGCAGCGGTTGACATCATGAATGATGGAGACATCGTTCTTCTCGAGAATACCCGTTACAGGGCAGAAGAGACTAAGAATGAAGATACCTTTAGCAAAGACCTGGCATCCCTTGCAGAAGTATTCGTAGATGATGCATTCGGAACTGCTCACAGAGCGCATTGTTCGAATGTCGGTGTTACAAAATATATGAAGACCAATGTAGTCGGTTATCTGATGCAAAAAGAGATTGATTTCCTGGGAAATGCAGTCAATGATCCGAAACGTCCTTTTGTGGCAATCTTAGGGGGTGCGAAAGTTTCCAGCAAACTTTCCGTAATCGAAAACCTTCTGGATAAAGTAGATGTACTGATTATCGGAGGGGGAATGTCCTATACTTTCAGTAAAGCACAAGGAGGCACAGTTGGAAATTCTCTTCTGGAAGAAGATTACTGTGACTACGCATTGAAAATGATCAAGAAAGCCAAAGACAACAAAGTAAAACTCTTACTTCCTGTAGATACAGTCATTGCTGATGATTTTTCAAATGATGCAAATACGGAAGTAGTTGATGCCGGAAAGATCCCTGATGGATGGGAAGGCCTGGATATCGGACCAAAGACCTGTGATCTGTTCGCAGATGCGGTAAAAGATGCACAGACGGTAGTTTGGAACGGACCGATGGGAGCCTTCGAAATGTCAAAATTTGCAGTCGGAACCGAAGCTGTTGCTAAAGCACTTGCCGACACCGATGCAGTCACAATCATTGGCGGCGGAGACTCCGCAGCAGCGATCAACAGCCTTGGATATGGCGATAAGATGACACATATCTCAACAGGTGGCGGAGCATCTATGGAGTTCCTGGAAGGAAAAGAACTCCCCGGAGTAGCAGCAGCAGATAATAAGTAAGGCACTTAGCGAGGTGTTGTCGAGCCTAGTAAGGTGAACAAACCCATAAGGCACTTACTTAGAGAGGCACTTTTAAAGGAGAAAATTATGAGAAAGAAGATTATTGCCGGAAACTGGAAGATGAATATGACTCCGACGGCAGCCGTGGAGCTTACAAATACATTGAAGCCGCTGGTTGCGAATGAGGAGGTCGATGTCGTATTCTGCGTTCCTGCCATTGATATCATTCCTGTGGTAAAAGCCTGTGAAGGAACGAATATTCAGGTAGGAGCAGAGAATATGTATTTTGAGGAAAGTGGAGCCTATACTGGTGAAATTTCACCGGAGATGCTTACGGACGCCGGAGTCAAGTATGTGGTTTTGGGACATTCTGAGAGAAGAGAGTATTTTGGCGAGACGAATGAAGATGTGAACAAGAAGGTCTTAAAAGCCTTTGAACATAATATCACTCCGATTATGTGCTGCGGTGAGACTTTAGATCAGAGAGAACAGGGTATCACCATGGACTTCATACGTCAGCAGGTAAAGGTAGGATTTTTGAATGTAACTGTGGATCAGGCCAAAACGGCGATAATCGCCTATGAGCCAATCTGGGCGATTGGAACCGGAAAGACAGCGACGGCCGATCAGGCAGAAGAGGTCTGCAAGGGAATCCGTGACTGCATTGCCGAGATCTATGATAGGGATACTGCGGAACAGATCAGAATTCAGTATGGTGGTTCTGTCAATGGCAAAAATGCAGCAGAGCTTTTCGCACAGCCAGATATTGACGGTGGTCTGGTCGGCGGTGCTTCCTTAAAAGAAGACTTCGGAGAGATCGTACACTGGTGATATCAGGGACTCAAAGTACGGAACAATCCGTGGTTCACAAAAGTGCAAAACGCCACAAGGAGACTAGTGTTTTTTATGCTTATATGAAAAGGCACCCTCTCCCGAATTAACACGACAGAGGCATATTACCCAATTGACTGATCCGGTAATATGCCTCTGCTTATCACCCGTTTGAAAGGATGAAATATTAATTGAACGTAGAAAGCTTTCAGAAAAAACTAGGCGAGATCATGAAACTTGCGAAATATAACAACAACATATTGAACTATGATATCGCCGTTCATTTCTTTGAAGAAGACCACTTAAACGAAGACCAGACTGCAAGTATTCTTGCATACCTACGGTCACAGGGAGTCCATATAAAAAATGGACTGGGAGATGACGGCACTAAGGCGGATGGGCCTGTGCCATTCGTGACGAAAAAAACTCCTGATCCACTTACACAAGAGGAAGAAGAGTATTTAAAGGATTATTTGGAAGAAATCAGAGGCGGATTTGAATCTGAGGAGCAAGAGAAGAGACTGCTGAGATCAGCTTTGGAGGGTGACGACGAGGCAAAGAAACGTCTGATTGAAGCCTATGTTCCGGATGTGATATCTTCAGTGAGAAAATTCCATCGCAAAGAGTTCTTTGCCGGTGATATGCTGCAAGAGGGCAATCTGGGTCTGATAATGGCACTTGAAGACATTGCTGACCATAAAGATACAAATCTTCGTGCATGGATCATGGGTTCCATCGATCAGGCAATACTTACAGCCATACAGGCACAGGAACAGCAAAAATGGGAAGATGATGCTCTGGTGGGGCGGGTAGAAAAACTTGAATCAGCAGTAAAGCAGCTCACAGATGAATCCGAAGAAAAATTCAGCGTAGAGGAATTGTCAGCACTTTTAGACATGAGTGTGGATGAAATAGAAGATGTACTTCGCCTGACCGGCGATGACAAATAACGCCACTTGTGATACAATGTTTTAGGATTGCGGGAGCAGAATGCAGCCCGAATAGGGAATACCAAGGAGGAAGGAAGAGTTATGCCACCGATCAACGGAGCCTGGGCAAGGGCACTCGAAAGTGAATTTCACAAACCATATTATAGAGAGCTTTTCAATACGGTAGGTAAAGAATACCGGACACATAGGGTTTTTCCACCTCCGGATGATATTTTTAACGCATTTCACTTTACACCGCTGGATCAGGTGAAAGTGGTGATCTTAGGACAGGATCCTTATCATGGCGATGGGCAGGCGCATGGTCTTTCTTTTTCTGTAAAGCCTAGTGTTGAGATTCCACCGTCATTGGAAAACATATATAAAGAACTGGAAGATGACCTCGGCTGTTACATACCCAATAATGGCTATCTGGAGAAATGGGCCAGACAGGGAGTCCTGATGCTGAATACGGTTTTGACGGTGCGGGCTCATCAGGCAAATTCACACCGTGGAATCGGATGGGAGCAGTTTACCGATGCGGCAATTAAGGTATTGGCAGATCAGAACCGGCCAATGGTATTCATACTTTGGGGAAGACCGGCGCAGGCCAAAAAATCCATGCTGTACAATCCAAAACATCTGATTTTGGAGGCACCTCATCCCAGCCCTCTTGCAGCTTACAGAGGATTTTTTGGGAGTAAACCTTTTTCCAAAACAAATAAATATCTCGAGGAAAACGGAATTACACCCATCGACTGGCAGATAGAAAACAAATAAGAAGAGATACGGAGTTAGAAGATGAGTAAGAAAAATACGCTGATGAAAAATGCCACTCTGCTTATGGCGGCATCGCTCATTTCCAGAATCATAGGATTGCTTTACAGACGTCCTCTCGGACAGGTACTTGGAAGAGAAGGGCTTGGGTATTATGCGTATGCAAGCAATCTGTATGCAATATTGCTTTTAGTGTCATCATACAGCATACCAATGGCAGTTTCCAAAGTAGTATCGGAACGTCTGGCACTGAAACAATATAAGAATGCACACAAAGTCTTTCGGGGAGCACTTCTCTATGCATTGCTTGTCGGCGGATTTGCCGCACTGATCGCACTATTCGGGGGAAGATTCTTATTGCCGAGAAATCAGCAGAACGCGATTCTGGCACTCCGTGTTCTTGCACCTACCATTCTGTTGTCAGCTATACTTGGTGTTTTCCGTGGATATTTTCAGGCACATAATACCATGATGCCTACTTCGATCTCTCAGATATCAGAGCAGCTTGTGAATGCAGTAGTCAGTGTACTGGCGGGCTATCTTTTAATCAAAGGATTTGCAAAAAATAAGACAACACATGCCATCTATGGTGCGGCAGGCGGTACGATGGGAACCGGAGCGGGCGTGCTCGCAGGACTGATCTTTATGATATTTGTCTACATGGTAAACAAGAATACGATTGAAAGACAGATGGAGAGAGATATCAGTGAAAAAGAGGAGAGTTTTGGTGAAATTTTTCGAATTATCTTTCATTTAGTGACTCCGGTTATCTTCACGACCTTTATCTATAATGCAAGTGCTTATCTGGACAGCTACATTTTTTCCAGTATTCAGGGCTTCCACGGGATCAGCAGCAAGGTGATTTCAGAACAGTATGGCGAATTCAGCAATTATTATATCACATTGATCAATGTTCCATTGTCTCTGGCTTCCGCCAGTGCCTCTGCCATGATGCCGATTGTGTCGGGAAATTATGCGACTGGACAGAAAGAAGATGCAAACAATCAGATCAGTGAGACGATAAAGCTGACGATGTTCATCTGCATTCCGGCTGCTGTGGGGTTATCTGTGCTGGCGCATCCGATAATGGGAGTCCTGTTCCCGGGATCGACACGCCTTGCGAGTAACCTACTGATGTTCGGAGCAATCTCTGTGATCTTTTCAGCACTGTCGACAATCACAAACAGCGTCCTGCAGTCGATCGGGCAGCAGAAAACAGCACTTTTCAATGCAGCAATTTCGCTGGTGCTCAATCTTGTCATATTGGCTTTGATGCTCTTGATTGCACCGGGAATCGGAATTTATGCCCTGTTGATTGTCAATATTTTGTTTGCTGTCAGTATGTGTATATTGAACGGCATGGCAATTAGTAAATATCTGGGATATAAAAATGAAATCAAAGATTCCTATGGAAAGCCATTTGTAGCAGCTGCAGGAATGGGACTAATCACAAGAATTATATACAATGGACTCTTTGAGCTGACGAAGCGTCCGTCGATTTGTCTGATCATCTCTATTGTAATTGCAGTTGTTGTATATTTGATCCTTTTTGTTGTGGTTACAGGTACAAAGGAAGAGGAGATGAAGCGTTTTCCGTTTGGAACAAAGATTACTGCATTTTTGCATTTAATTAAAATATACCGTTAAGACCTGAAAGGATAAAGAAATATGGAAAAAATAGCAAGTTTTACTGTAAATCATATAGAGCTGCAGCCTGGAATCTATGTGTCAAGAAAAGATCATATCGGGGCGGAGACGATCACTACTTTTGATCTTCGAATGACTTCTCCGAATGAAGAACCGGTTATGAATACCGCAGAGCTTCATACGATAGAACATCTTGCGGCGACCTGCCTCAGAAACGATTCAAAGTGGAAAGATAAGATGATTTACTTTGGACCGATGGGCTGCAGGACAGGATGTTATCTTCTTCTGGCGGGTGATTATGAGTCGAAAGATATTGTAGATCTCGTTACTCATACATTCGAGTTTATCCGAGATTTTGAAGGCGAGATTCCCGGAGCAAAGGCAAAAGACTGCGGAAACTATCTGGATCAGAATCTGGGTATGGCAAAGTATACAGCAAACAGATATCTGAATGAAGTATTATATGATATTAAGCCAGACCGGCTTGTATATCCTGAATGAACGGAAGGTGGCTTAAAAGCAATATGAAAGATACAGCTGGAAAGTATGTAGCTTATGTGGGAACTTATACACATGGCAGCAGTATAGGAATTCATCTGTATGATGTAGATGTGGAAGAAGGCACTCTGACAGAGCGAAAGGTGATACCGGTGAGAAATTCTTCGCACATCTGCCGATCTCTAAACGGGAAATACCTGTACTCTATAGCAGATGAAGGAGTTGCTGTCTTTTCGATTGATGAAAAAGACGGAGACCTGCTGCCAATTAATAAAGTTGATATCGATGGAATGCGAGGATGTTATTTATCGGTAGATCAGGACGGATGTTACCTGTATGTGGCGGGTTACCATGATGGAAAGGTGACGGTGGTACATACACATCGTGACGGCCGGCTGGGCAGCCTGATGGACGGAGTGTTCCACAAGGGCCTCGGAAGTGTAGCAGAACGGAGCTTTCATCCGCATGTAAGCTGTGTGATTCCCACACCGGATAATAAGTATCTTTGCGCAGTGGATAACGGTATTGATCAGGTTAAGATTTATAAAATAAATAAGCAGAAGAACAGGCTTCAGCTTGTGGATATATTAAGGTGCGAAAGGGAATCCGGGCCGAGACGCCTGCTTTTTTCGAAAGATGGACGTTTTGCCTATCTGATCTTTGAATTGACGAATGTGGTAGATGTATTCGGGTATAAAGAGGGGGCGAATGCCCCCGAATTTGAGAAACTGCAGTCCATCAGTACTACTTCTGACAACGTAGACCGTGCACATGATGCTGCGTCTGGCATCTGTTTTTCGAATGATGGCAAATACCTGTTTACGTCCACAGCGGGAGATAATACAGTTGCCATGTACAGCATCAATTCCAAAGACGGTCTGCTGAACAAGGAATTTGCACTCCCCATCAGTGGTGAATATCCAAAAGATATCGCTATGTTTCCAGATGATAGGCACATTGCGGTCGTGAACCATGAATCAAACAGTATTACGACATTTGCCATTGATTATGAAAGAAAGGTTCTGGTGCAAAAAGGAAAGCCTATGAAAGTGGAGACGCCAAACTGTATTCTGATTGCATCAGTTGGCGCGATGATATAACTAGTTCCATATTTTTTTCAGATTAGACAGCCGGCAGCTCATGCCAGTCATCAAACTGTCAATCAGCGTGACTGCGGTCATTGATTCGACAACAACAACAGCACGGGGCACTATGACAGGGTCATGGCGCCCTTTGATATTGATTTCAATATTGTCACCTTTTGAATTGACCGTCTGCTGCGTGGTGAAGATGGAAGGGGTTGGTTTGAAAGAGGCTCTCAGGATCAAGTCACTTCCATCACTGATGCCTCCGAGAATTCCCCCTGCATGATTGGTCTTTTTTCTCACCTCACCATTTTCTCCGACAAATGCATCATTATTATGACTTCCTGTGGTGACGGAAACTTCTTTTCCATCTCCAATTTCTATGGCCTTTACAGCACCGATGGACATCAGTGCTTTTGCAAGGTTGGCGTCCAGTTTTTCAAACACGGGATCTCCGACACCAGAGGGAAGACCGTGTACGATACATTCTATACATCCCCCTGAGGAATCCTGTTTCCTGAGACAATCTTCCAGATATTCGGATGCACGTTCTGCTGCGGCCGCATCTGGCATATTCAGTGAATTTCTGTTGATTTCTTCCGGATGAAATGTCTCAATGCTGACAGGTCCAATTGAGCGGACATAGGTAGTCAGTGTGACCCCCAGTTCTTTTAGTAGTTTGGATGCTATGGCACCTGCCGCGACACGCCCTGCAGTTTCTCTTCCGGAAGAGCGGCCACCCCCTCTGTAGTCGCGGAAACCGTATTTTTCGTCATATGTATAATCCGCGTGTCCTGGACGATAGTAATCGGCGATTTTGTTGTAATCTTCGGACCGCTGATCCGTATTTCTGATCATCAGTGCAATTGGAGTGCCGGTAGTATATCCTTCAAAAACCCCTGAGAGTATTTCAACAGCGTCTCCTTCTCTGCGCTTTGTGGAATACCGATCTTGTCCGGGCTTTCTGCGGTCTAAGAACTTTTGAATATCTTCCCGCTCAAGCAAAAGACCTGCCGGACAGCCATCTATGACTACTCCAATTCCCTTTCCGTGAGACTCTCCCCATGTTGTAATCTTAAAAATCATTCCATATGTTGAACCGGCCATAATCGCCCTCCTAATTATTTTTAGATACCAGGGTCGAAAGGTTCTGCGTTTCATGCTTGCATGAAAAAGCATGACCTTGGGACCCGAACAAACATGAGAAAGCAACCCGATTAGGGTGTATTTCGAATGTTTGTAGGATTACGTGAGCACAAAGTGCGGAGTAATCCGTGTATCATAAGGGGTCAAATTACTTTTGGCCCCAACCTCTATTTTTATCTATCAGGTAAAATCAAAGACCGTTTTTGCGCCTGATTTTATTCCATTGGTTACAGTATAACGTTTGACAAACATATTTTCAACGATTATAATGGACAAAGGTAAATAAGTTACATGCTATGATGGGTGTATTTTTTGAAAGGATGTGTTGTTATGGAAAGCGGGCCTTCCCCGGAATCGCGAAGTTCGAATAAAAATCTGAAAAAACTTAATTATATAGAATAGATAAGAGGGCAAGGTTCGAGTGATTCTTTTTGCCCTTTTACGAGTGGTGAAAGGAGTCACATAACATGATCAGAATTTTCAAATCAGAAGAAACACGAATTAAGACACTGGAAGCACCGGAAGAAGGGTGTTGGATTGCACTGACGAACCCGTCGGACAATGAACTGTCTGAGGTTACGCGCCGTTATGGGATAGACCAGAACGACCTGCGTGCACCTCTGGACGAAGAAGAACGTTCACGAATCGGGATTGAAGATTCTTACACTCTTGTTTTGGTGGATATCCCCGTGATCGAAGAGCGTAATAACAAGGATTGGTATGGTACGATTCCCTTGAGTATTATTGTCTGTGATAAGGTGATAATAACGGTATGTCTCGAAGACACACCGATCCTCACAGACTTTATGAAGGGAAAAGTGAAAAACTTTCATACCCATATGAAGACTCGCTTCATTCTGCAGATACTATACAGAAATGCCAGTATGTATCTTAATTATCTTCGTATCATAGATAAAAAGAGTGATATGGTTGAGAAGAATCTCCATAAATCCCAGAGAAACAAAGAATTGATCGAGCTGTTGGAACTGGAAAAATCGCTGGTTTACTTTACAACATCTCTGCGGTCGAATGAAGTTGTATTGGAGAAACTTCTGAAGGTGGATACCATTAAAAAATATCCGGAAGATGAAGATCTCCTTGAGGATGTTATTATCGAGAATAAACAGGCAATCGAGATGGACAATATCTATAGTGGAATCTTAAGCGGTATGATGGATGCATTTGCCTCGGTAATATCCAACAATCAGAATATTGTTATGAAAGCACTCTCCGTCATCACAATTGTGATGTCAATACCAACAATTATATATTCGGCTTATGGCATGAATATGAATGTAAAAGGAATGCCCCTAGCCGGAAACCCGCACGGATTTATAATTGTCATAGTTGTGTCTGTTGTGCTGAGTCTGGTTGTTGCATTGTGGTTTTCAAAAAAGAACATGTTCAGATAAATCAGTGTTTTTTCATGTCTGAAAAAGACATAAGCCCTCTGCAGCATTATTACAATCTAAAGAAAGTGAAAGAACAAATATGAATTTTTTAGGGAAGATGGAGCGCAAGTTTGGAAAATATGCGATCCGTAATTTGACGGTTTATATAATTGCCACGTATATCATAGCTTATTTTCTTCAATTTTTGGGAAGAGCAGGATTACCGGTTCTTGGGTATCTTACCCTGGACCCCGGTTTGATTCTTCGTGGTCAGGTCTGGCGCCTGATAAGTTGGGTTCTAATACCGCCGGACAGCTTTAATCTGATCACCTTGATTATCTTGTTTACTTATTATCAGTTGGGATCTGTGCTTGAGAAAACCTGGGGAGCATTTCTCTATAATGTGTATATCTTCTTTGGGTTAATTATGACAGTCATAGGGGCATTTATTCTCTATGCGTTTATGGGTGACGCCTATACAATATTGGGCTATGGCTCACAGTTTTCCACTTATTATGTCAGCCTTTCCATTTTTTTGGGATTTGCCCTCACATATCCCGATATGCAGATGCTGCTGTATTTTTTCATACCAATCAAAATCAAGTATCTTGCAGTCATCGATGTCGTGTATTTGTTGTATTCTGTTGTCACAGGAAATTGGGCTGGCAGGGTAGTGATTATCTGTTCTCTGATGAACGTAATCGTCTTCTTCTTGCTGACGAGGAATTATTCACGCATCAATCCGCGGGAGATCCATCGCAAAAAAAATTTTAAGAAAGCAGTATCAAGAGGCCAGGTGAACAATGGCGGCGCAAAGCATAAGTGTGCGGTCTGCGGGCGGACAGAAAAGGATGATCCAAATCTGGAATTTCGTTTCTGCTCCAAATGCAAGGGCAATTACGAATACTGTCAGGACCACCTGTTTACTCATGAACATGTAAAATGATAAAGAAAGAGAGACAATACCAGATGAAAAGAACAAAGATTGTTTGTACTATGGGTCCAAACCTGAATGACGAAAAAGTAATGAGAACTCTGATTGAGACAGGAATGGACGTTGCGCGTTTTAATTTTTCACACGGAGATTATGAGGAACATAAGAGCCGTATGGATATGTTAAAGAAACTTCGCAAGGAGTATAAACTTCCGATTGCAATCCTTTTGGACACAAAAGGACCGGAAATCCGGACGGGTGTTCTGGAAGATGGAAAAAGTATAGAGTTAAAGGAAGGACGAAAGATTGTCCTCACGACAGAGGATGTTGTCGGAAACAGTGGTAAAATATCTGTCAGCTATAAAGAGCTGCCTTCTGATGTAAAAGAAGGTGATAAGATTCTGATTGACGACGGTCTGATTGAGCTTAGAGTTGATGAGGTGTCCGGCACCGATATCGCCTGTATCGTGGATAACGGCGGAGAACTTGGCGAACGAAAAGGAATCAATGTTCCGAATGTTTCTGTCAATCTTCCTGCCATCACAAAAAAGGACAAGGAAGATATTCTTTTCGGAGTTAGTCAGGGAATTGATTTTATCGCTGCCTCTTTCGTCAGAAAACCAGAAGATATTCGGGAAATAAAGAGTTTCTTAGCCGAGAATAATGGTTCCCATGTCGATGTCATTGCAAAGATTGAATGTGCTGAGGCAATTAATAATATTGATGCAATTATTGATATTGCTGATGGTATCATGGTGGCAAGAGGAGATCTTGGCGTGGAGATTCCTCCATATCAGGTGCCACATCTTCAGAAAACGATTATTGAAAAATGCAATCACAAATACGTACCGGTTATCACAGCAACGCAGATGTTGGATTCCATGATGCGAAATCCCCGTCCGACTCGTGCAGAAGTGGCAGATGTAGCTAATGCTATCTATGATGGGACGGACGCCATTATGCTTTCTGGCGAGACTGCTATGGGAAAATACCCGGTTGAGTCTGTACAGATGATGGTTCAGGTTGCCGAAGAAACAGAAAAATATCTCAAGTTTGATACATACAGAGATAAAAAATCTGTGAATGAGGGCTCCACCGTGTCAAGTGCTGTCGGATTCGCTGCCGTCGAGATGGTCGAGCACATAGGAGCAGCATGTATTGTCACGCCGACGATGTCTGGAAAGACAGCACGTCTGATCTCAAATCTGCGGCCGAGTGTACCAATCTACGCTGTCACTCCCCATGAATGGGCGAGAAGAAAGATGCAGCTGTATTGGGGAGTAAATCCTGTGGAGGGATACTTGGAGGACACGACAGAAAATATCATCTCTCATGCACTTTACTTGGTTACACGCGAAGGATATGTAAAGAGGGATGAGAAGATCATATTTACAGCGGGAGATCCGTCTACAAATGATGTGAAAGGTGAAACTCAGGCTACCAATATGCTTCATATTGTTCAGGCCAAATAACTATAGATAATCACAACCATTCGAATGTTGTAAAAAAACTGCTAGGAGATACTATAACGATGAAAAAGCCTTTTGTTACAGATGAGAAACTGAAAGAGATTACAGCAACAATTCCAACGCCCTTTCATCTATATGATGAAAAAGGCATCCGTGAGAATACAAAAGCAGTCAAACAGGCTTTTTCATGGAACCCGGGGTTTAAGGAATATTTTGCAGTGAAAGCCAATCCCAACCCCACACTAATCAAAATCATGGGTGAGTATGGCTGTGGCTGTGACTGTTCGTCTCTGACAGAACTGATGTTGGCTGATGCGATGGGATTTTCCAAAGATCAGATTATGTTCTCGTCGAATGTGACACCGAAAGAGGAGTATATTCTCGCAGACAAGCTTGGTGGAATTATAAACCTTGATGATTTCACCCATATTGATTTTTTGGAGGAAACACTTGGAGCTATTCCGGAGGTAATCAGTTGTAGATTTAATCCGGGCGGATTATTCAAGATGAGCAACGGAATCATGGACAATCCGGGAGATTCTAAGTACGGGATGACGACGGAGCAGCTTTTCGAGGCGTTTCGGGTGTTGAAAGCGAAAGGTGCCAGGGAGTTTGGAATTCATGCATTTCTCGCATCGAACACTGTTACCAATGAGTATTATCCAATGCTTGCAAAAATCCTGTTTGAACTGGCCGTAAAGCTTCAAAAAGAGACCGGATGCCATATTAAGTTTATTAACCTTTCCGGAGGAGTGGGAATTCCTTACCAACCAGATGAGACGCCAAATGATATTCTGGCCATCGGCGAAGGTGTTCATAAAGTGTATGATGAAATCCTGGTTCCGGCCAAAATGGGTGATGTCAGTCTGTGCACAGAGATGGGGCGTTTTATGACTGGCCCATACGGCTGTCTGGTCACAAAGGCTACCCATGAAAAGCATATATATAAAGAATATATTGGCTGTGATGCGTCAGCAGTGGATCTGCTGCGTCCGGCAATGTATGGTGCCTATCACCATATTACTGTAATGGGAAAAGAGGATCAGCCATGCGATCATAAGTATGATGTTACCGGTGCGCTTTGCGAAAATAATGATAAGTTTGCTGTCGACCGCATGCTTCCTAAAATAGAGCCAGGCGATCTTCTTGTTATACACGATACCGGAGCGCATGGATATTCCATGGGTTATAATTATAATGGCAAATTGAAATCAGCCGAGGTCCTGCTGAAAGAAGATCAGAGCTTTGAGGTGATACGTCGTGCGGAGACTCCGAAAGATTACTTTGCCACTTTGGATGGGACGTCCGAATATAAGAAAATGTTTCCGAATGGATAAGTCAATATAGATAGCAGCTCAGTTGTGGGAAACACAGTCTGGGCTGCTTTTTGCATCTTTAAATCATAAATTGCATTGCAAGATTTGTAATATGGGAAATGAAACACTAATTATTTAATAAAGACAAGTTACTATACTAAATTATCAATTATTTGAGAATATTATTCTGAATATATTGACAAATATGACGAATATGGTATAATACAGATAGTTCAAATCATTTGTTGCAACTTAGTTAGTTTCTCCTTTCTCCAAAAATTCTCCCGGTGATGATCACTCCGGGAGAATTTTTTTATTCGGTGAAGACTATGATAAGATGAAAATTTGTGGTAAACTGAAAAACAAAAAGGAATTGCACAGATTGTTATAGTGCAGGCCGGTTAGGAGTTGTATTATGGATAATTCAAAACAATTGCCACTTCGTGAAGATGTACCAGAAGCTAAGACATGGGACTTGACGAGAATATTCACAGATGATGATGAATTCGAAACGGCATTTCATATGCTTAAGAAAGATCTTGAAAGATCCAGGGAATATAAGGGAACACTGGATAAAGGTGCGAAAGATTTCCTTGCTGCTTTGGAATGGGTGCTCGCAGTTTCCAGAAAACTTGAAACCTTATATACTTATAGCAGCATGAAGACAGATCAGGACACGGGAAATACATTCTATCAGGGAATGAATGCCAGAACAGGTGCACTCCTTGCACAGACGAGTGAAGCCATCAGCTGGTTCGAGCCGGAAGTTCTTTCCCTGAGTGATGATGTGATCTGGAGTTATTTTGATAAAGAGCCCCAGCTTTTTGTTTATCGTCATTTTGTAGAGCAGATAGTGGATAATCGTCCTCATGTACTTCCGGAAAAACAAGAAGCACTTCTTGCGGCGGCCGGTGAAATTCTCGATTCTCCGGGTACGACATTTTCGATTCTCAACAATTCAGATCTCGTGTTTCCGACGATCGAAGATGAGAATAGGGAAAAGGTTCAGCTTTCGCATGGAGTCTATGGTCAATTGATGGAAAGTACGGACAGAAGTGTTCGGAAGGCTGCATTCAAGGGTCTTTATAGTGTCTATGATCAGTTTCAGAATACATTTGCCACGACGCTACGGACAAATGTAAAGACTCATAATTATAATGCCAAAGTACATGGATATAAATCTGCAAGGGAAGCTGCACTAAGTACAAATCATGTTCCTGAAAGTGTCTATGATACGCTGGTGGAGGTCGTGAATAAGAATCTGCCCCTGCTGCACCGCTATATGGAGCTGAGAAAGCGATTGTTAAAGGTGGAAGAACTTCATATGTATGATGTGTACACTCCTTTAATGGGCGAGGCACCGATCACCTATACATTTCAAGAGGCAAAGGCCCAGGCCCTCGAAGCGCTTACTGTGATGGGCCCAGAATACATGAACATAGTACACGAGGCATTCAACAACCGCTGGATTGATGTTGTGGAGAATAAAGGTAAGAGGAGTGGTGCTTATTCCTCCGGGGCTTATGACACAGATCCTTATATTCTGCTGAACTGGCATGACACACTGGATCAGGTGTTTACCCTGATACATGAGACGGGACACAGCGTGCATAGTTATTTTACCCGTCATAATCAACCTTACGTTTATGGTGATTACTCTATTTTTTTGGCGGAAATTGCCTCAACAACCAATGAAAATATTCTGACAGAGCATCTGCTGAAGACGAGGAGTGAGCCAAAAGTTCGTGCCTATGTGCTGAATCACTTTCTGGATGGATTCAAGGGAACTGTATTCCGTCAGACACAATTTGCCGAATTTGAACATTTTATGCATGTGGAAGATGCTAAGGGAACAGCACTTACAAGTGATTTTTTGGATCAGGCATATGGCAAACTGAATAAAAAATATTATGGGCCGTCAGTAGAAGAAGATCCGGAGATAAGTCTTGAATGGGCGAGAATCCCACATTTTTATTACAATTACTATGTATTCCAGTATGCAACCGGATTCTCAGCAGCTTCAGCTCTTTCGGATAAGATTTTAAATGGAAAAACAGACGCATTGAATGCTTATCTGACTTATCTAAAATCAGGCAACAGTGATTATCCGATCGAAGTCATGAAGAAAGCCGGCGTTGATATGACAAAAGCAGATTATCTGAAGGATGCAATGCATGTCTTCGAGAGCAGGATGAATGAACTGGAAGACCTGGTGCAAGAGCTGGAAAAATAAGAAAATAATTATTATGGGATGAATAAGTAATCTTCTCAAAGCGAAAAGCTTTCTGGGGATTACTTTTTTATTGCAGCTATTGGCTGATCAGTACAAAAAGGCTAGGTGAGATTTGATGAAAAATCGTATCTTCGTACCATGTTATATATACAGGAATAACAATATAATAAAGTAGATAGATCAATAGTTGTTAGTCATAGAGAGGGGGGATAATTTATGGATTTCATGCAACGAGCAGCAACAAGAGACTATTCGAAACATTGGAGTACTAAAGGTACTTTTCCATGGATGATTCAACAGCCGAAACCGAAGATTGAAAAAAGACAGATCAGTGTACGTGATAATTATATTCGTTGTGTAAAAGGAGAAAAACCTTATTGGATGCCTGCTTATTTTTACGAATCGGATACGGTATGGCCGGATGCAATAGAAGAACACCCAGTACCTGAAATCGATGGTTATGACTGGTGGGGAGTAAATTGGTTTATGGTGGATGAAATCAACGGGATGATAACAAAACCGGGGACCAGAACAATTTCAGAGTTTTCTAAGTGGAAAAAAGAACTGCAATGGCCAGATGTGTCCAAAATTGATTTTGAAAGTGATGGAAAAAAGATCCGGAAAACATTAGATCCGGAAAGACCACATATTTATGAGTGTGTGGAGGGGATCTTTGAACGACTTCACGAATTGATTCCGTTTGATGAAACGCTTTTAGCATTTTATGAGGAGCCAGATCTTTTAGAAGAGTTTTTTCAAAAGATGGCCGATTATAAAATTGAGACGACGGACAAAGTTTTTGATTTCTATGGAAGGGTTGATGGTGTTTTATATCATGACGATTGGGGAACGCAAAGAAGTGGTTTCTTTTCAAATGAAATGTATCGGGAGCAGCTGATGCCTTCTACTAGTCGCTATTTGAATTTTGTGAAAAGAAAGGGGAAATTTATAGAGTTGCATTCCTGTGGCAGGAATATGCAGTATGTGCCAGAAATGATAGAGATGGGGATTGATATGTGGACTCCTCAGCCGAATGCAAATGATGCAGATTTCCTTCACAACACCTATGGAAAAGAAATGACTTTTTCTTTCCCGATAACTATAAAACAGGATTGGAGTGAGCAGAAGATTCGTGAGGGCGTTCGTGATTTTGTTGACCATTATGGTGAAAACGGGCGCGTAATGGCATGGATTATGACGGAACCAATGGACGCTGAAAAAGAAAAGATTGCCAGAGCTGAATTGTATCATTATTCTTTAGAATACTATAACAAGCTATATCAACGGGAGGAGGGGCTATAAAATGAATGAAAATAAACAAATAAAGCCAATTCAAAGTGCTGCAATACTTGCTATTTTTCTGGGTGCGATGGCGTTTACGGTGGTCACACCGGCAATGGCAACTTTAGCACAGCATTTTGAAGGGAAAGATGTTTCCTGGATCTCTACTCTGCCTACATTGTTTGTAGTCATTGCTACGATGATTTCCGGAACAATCATGGGAAAAAGAGTGAAGTATAGGACACTTGCAATTGTATCAAGTGTTTTATCTTTGCTGGGTGGATGTGCTCCTGCATTTTTTGACAGTTATACTGGAACTTTAATCTGCAGGGCTATTATGGGATTTGGTCTCGGACTGATGGCACCCCTTGGGAATGCACTGATCATCGGGCTATATGAAGGGAAAAAACAAGCATCCATGTTGGGGTATGGGACCTTATTCATGAATGCCGGCGGGATTATTATGCAAATGCTGGGGGGATCGCTGGCCGAACTTGGATGGAATAAAACATTTTACGGGCATGCTTTTCTGGTAATCGGACTTGTCATGTCATTTTTCCTGCCTGAACCAGATAATGTGTCTTATCAAAAGGACACCGGGAGTGATGGAACAAAAGCTAAGGTGAGCGGGAGCGTATGGGTGATTGCGCTTGTGGTTTTCATATTCGGTATGCTGAACTATCCAATTATGATGAACTTATCTGTGTTATTTGAAGCGAGATCGGCAGGGGGTGCTGCAGCGGCCGGAACTTCACTTTCTCTCTATACAGTAGCGGGCTGTGCTGCAGGCCTATTGTTCGGAAAGATTTTCCAGATGGCGAAACGTTGGTGTCTGTCTCTTGGATACGTATTGAGTGCGCTTGGAGCTTTGTTCGTATATGTTGGCCAGTCAGCAGCAGTTATGACAATTGGATTGATTTTAATTGGCTTTGGGTTTTCTGTTATCATGCCGGCTTGTCTATCGTGGATTGGGATAAGTACTGCACCAGAGACAATTGCACTTGCAACTTCAATTGTAATGGCCGCTACGAATCTTGGGAGCTTTGCAAGTTCTCTATGGCTGCAGATATTAAAGATGGTGACAGGTGAAAATCTATATAGTGCTATTGTGGCAGAAATTATAGTGCTCTTTGTTACGGCAGTAATTTTTGCAGTCTATAATCCATTTAATGCCGTAAAAAAAGACACTGGCACTGCCACGGGTGCAGTCTAACTTATTCGATTGCTTAACTCCAGTATGCGTATGGATAAGCTGATATATTCCCTTGTGTATGCACGATTAAGATCACATTGTAGTTTGTTCTCCAGCTTTTTGATTCGGTATACGACTGAATTGCGATGAACAAAAAGGGTTTGGGCGGTTCCAATCAGGGATCGCTCATTTTCTATGTACGCCTTTAATGTTTCAAAAAGATAATCATTTGAATTCTCTTGTAGATTCCATAATTTTACGACATCAGGATGACATGCGTACAGCTTGTATTCAGGTCGCGCTGATTCGAGGATGTAATCGATGGCATAGGTATAAAAAGGATGAAAGATTTCCTTAACAGTTCGCTGCGTCCCTGCTTTTAATGCATAGGATGCCTGATCCATCAAAAAATGCAGTCTGTTGATATCAAAAACAGGAAGACTGGCAGAAAAGACAAAATGATTGGGTTTTGACAAATCTTTCAGTATAGGATCTGGGCAGTCATTGCTTTTTGAGGTATTGCACAGGATTACAAGATTCTGTTCCAAGTGAATAACTTCACATTTTGATAATTGCTGCGTAAACATATGTGAAAGAATAGTGACCTGTTCTCTGTCATAGGATTTGAAGCTTAAAAGATACAACTGATACTGATCTTTAATTTCCCATTCGCGAAAAAGCAGTGTCTCTTTCAGCTGCTCATGGTCAACGTGCTTTCCCCTCAAAAGCAGTGGATAGATATTCATATTTTGGCGACAACTGGAAACTTCGTCCAGACTTAGGGGCTGCATCTTTAAGATCCCGGCAAAGATGTCAATCAACTGATAATCGCCGGGATTTAAGGGGCGCTCTTTTTCGAGAAGCGTAATTCTCCCGCAGAAGAGATCATCATAGTACAATCCATAAGTGATTCCCTGTCGATACTTTTTACTTACAAAGTCGAGACGTTTCATTCCATCATAGTCAAAGATGCTGCCGGCAGCTTGAAATTTTATAAAGTTTAGAAAGTTCATCGATGGAAATCTGTATTTTAAAAGAAAATCCCATTCCTCATCCACCTCCCCGATGCCATAGCGGCTGCTCATTCCAAGAGTTCTGCTGTTTCCGTTAAAGAGGATGATTGGATTTTGAAAAAACACCCAGGACTGATCAATGGCCTCCTGATAATTCCTGGAAGCGATCAGATGAATGATGTTCGAATACCAGTCATCATAGGAGTCAAAGACGGACTGAACGATTTCAGAAGCCTCGGAAACGGAGATATCTTTTAAACGAATGGTATCGTCTTCCCCGTCACAGATAACGTCCCTTCCTTCCTGAGAGATGAGTACACAGTTTGTGGCATAAGCCCGCCTTGCACTTTTCAATATTGGTTTTGCATCCTGCCTGATATTCAAAATTGGGTCCAGGGAGTATAATCTGTTTGCAATCATCCACATGCTGAGTTTCATGAACTTTCTCCTCTATTATAAATCGCTTTTGATAATAAATGATACCAGGGTCAAAAGGTCCTGCGTTTCATGCTCGCATGAAAAAGCATGACCTTGGGACCCGTAAAAACATGAGAACGCAACCCGATTAGGGTGGAATTCGAATGTTTTTAGGATTGTGAGAGCTCGAAGAGCGTAACAATCCGTGTATCATAGGGGTCAAATTACTTTTGACCCCAACATCAATAAATAAGACAAGAGTGATTGTTAAAAGTGTTATCTGTATACTAGTATACCATATCGGATTGGTATATGAGTACAAAAAGAAAAATATATAAAGAACAGTTATTGTACTCATCAAAGCTATTATCCGGGATTGTTTTTTTGTATAATTCTTAAGTAGGAGAGCAATAAGAAGGGAGATCAGAACATAATGACAAAAAGAGAGAATCTGTTGGAAACCATTCGGGGAGGGAATCCAGAACGTTTTGTAAATCAGTATGAATACTTAAGCCTGATTCCTGATCCGGCGATGCTTGCTGCTTTTGGGAATATTTCAAAAGGCCACGATGGCATCAATGGATGGGGCGTCACAATACGCTTTCCGGAATATGTGCCAGGTCCATTCCCGGATACGAGTGAGAAATTGAAAGTGATAAAAGATATAGCAAACTGGAAAAGTTATGTAGAAGCACCGCCAGTTCATTTTCCGGAAGAAGCATGGAAACCCTTTACCATGATGGCAGAGAAGGTAGATCGAAAGGATCAGTATGTGGCATCTATGGCTGCACCGGGAATCTTTGAGAAACTGCATTATCTGATGGGTATGGAAGATGCGATGATAGCATTTTACGAAGAGCCAGAGGCAATGCACGAACTAATTGATTTTCTTGCAGATTATGAGATTTCCGCTGCAAAAGAAGTTGTTTCGCATCTTCATCCGGATGCCTTGTTCCATCATGATGACTGGGGCAGCCAGAAGTCTTCATTCCTTTCACCGGAGATGTTCGGAGAGTTTATAGCACCTGCTTATAAGAAGATTTACGGATTCTGGAAGGCGAATGGGGTGGAACTGATTGTCCATCACAGCGATTCCTACGCCGCTAACCTGGTACCGTACATGATCGATTGTGGAATTGATATCTGGCAGGGGGTGATGTCAACCAACAATGTTCCTGAATTAATTCAGCGCTATGGACAGCAGATATCCTTCCATGGAGGAATCGACAATGGAAAAGTAGACCGTACGGACTGGTCAGAGGAGACGATCAGAAAAGAAGTCGAAACCATGTGTCATGACTGTGGCAGACACTTCTTTATTCCGGGAACCACGATGGGCGGACCGGAAAGTACTTATCCGGGTGTCTATGAAACAGTTTCCAAGGTAATCAATGAAGTTTCAAAAGAGATGTTCTAGTTCACAGACAAGCACGTAATTTTTAAACTACGGCAGGAAATTTCCTCTATACATTGCCTTAAACTCTCGCGGTGAGATTCCATATACTGCTTTGAAGTTCCGGAAAAATGAAGAGTAATCTGAGAATCCACAGAGTTCGCTGATATTGCTGAAGGCTTCCCCTTCCCAGATCAATTCGCATGCTTTCAGGATTCGCTTGTGATTTACGAAGTCGTGTACGGTCATACCCGTCAGTTCTTTGAAGACGCGGACAAAATGGTATTTGCTGAGGTGAGCCTGACTGGCCAGCGTATCTAGTGTGATGGGTTCATCAATGTGCTCATTGATATAGTCCGTCAGGGTCCGGATCATAGGATTGCTGCTGGTGTTCTCAATTCGGAAAGAGAATTCGGGATGGCGGCACAGTTGATTTAAAGAGATGAAAAACAAAGTCAGGTACGAATCTTCTAGAAGTTGTTTTTCTCCTTTTGGTGTGAGAGAATCTGATTCCAGATATAAAAGTGTGTTCAGATATTGAGATAGATGCTCTCTGTGGTGAGCGGGGAAATGCCAGGCCGGGGTCTGCGTCTGAGTGAAACAGGAGGTCAGGTCTGCGTTTTGCTGTGCCAGTGTTTCCAGATAGTTTGCGGAGACCCACATTAGAATCCGCTTTGAGTTTTCGTGTTGGTTTTTCACGTACTGGTAATGATGAAATTGATTTTGCCTGATCAGTATAAAATCACCTGGATTTAAGTGATATGTGATGTTGTTGACCAAAATTGCAAAATCACCCTGACAGATAAACATAATCTCATAAAAATGATGAAAGTGCATCTCCATCGCACCACTGGGGATGCCTTTTTTTTCGTAAATCTCAAAGTTGTCCTTCAGCATATATTGCCTGGCATCATCTGCATCCATAACGGATAACTGCTTTCTGTTCATCGGAATACACCTCCTTTTTCATGTTATCATAAAATAGCAACTTTTGCAATGAATCAAGCACAATATAACATTACAATGCAAATGATTTTGGGTATGATAATGATAATAGTAAAAAATTGTGGAATGGAGGAATTATTATGCAGATGACAATGCGTTGGTATGGAAGTAAATATGACACGGTGACACTAAAACAGATCCGGCAGATTCCGGGAGTTACGGGTGTGATCACGACATTGTATGACAAAATGCCGGAAGATTTATGGACCTGCGATGAGATCATGACTATGAAAAAAGAAGTGGAAGAGGCCGGACTGACTATTGCCGGGATCGAGAGTGTGAATGTTCACGATGCAATCAAAGTGGGAACACCGGATCGAGATCGGTATATTGATACCTATATTCAGACTCTTGAGAATCTTGGAAAGGCAGATATTCACATGGTCTGCTATAATTTCATGCCTGTATTTGACTGGACTCGTACGGAACTTGCCAGAAAACGTCCGGATGGTTCTACGGTCCTCGCGTACACGCAAGAGGCAGTGGATAAGATCAAACCGGAGGAAATGTTTGATTCCATAAAAGGGGATACCGAGGGTGCTATGATGCCTGGTTGGGAACCGGAGCGTATGGCAAAAATCAAAGAACTTTTCGCAATGTACTCTGATGTAGATGACGAGACACTCTTTACAAATCTGAAGTATTTTCTGGAAAGAATTATGCCAGTATGCGACAAATATGATATCAAGATGGCAATCCACCCAGATGATCCGGCATGGAGCGTCTTTGGACTTCCGCGTATTATTATTAACAAGGAAAATCTTCTGCGTCTGACAAAAATGGTCGATAATCCACACAATGGGGTGACGCTTTGTACGGGATCTCTTGGGACAAATCTGAAAAATGATCTTCCGGATATCATCCGGTCTTTAAAAGGCAGAATTCATTTTGCACATGTACGGAATCTGAAATTTAATTCTCAGGATGACTTTGAGGAGTCGGCACATCTGTCTTCGGATGGAACATTTGATATGTATGAGATCATGAAAGCTCTGTATGACATTGATTTCGACGGACCCATTCGTCCGGATCACGGGCGAATGATATGGGGTGAAAAGGCAATGCCAGGCTATGGCCTCTATGACCGTGCACTTGGTGCCACTTATCTGAATGGTCTGTGGGAAGCAATTGAGAAAAGTGAGGGGAGGTCCTCAAAATGATCTTAAGCAATCGTGGTTTAAAAAGTGATGAGTGGAAGGCTGCCGGTTATCAGATACCATTATTTGATAGAAAAGCAGTGACGGAGAATACAAAGAAAGCCCCAAGATGGGTACATTTTGGGGCAGGTAATATCTTTCGGGCATTCCAGGCAAATCTGATGCAGAAACTGTTAAATGAAGGTGTGTGTGATACCGGCCTTGTAGTAGCAGAAGGGTTTGATTATGATATTATAAATCTGGTGAATCGGCCACATAATGATCTGAGTATTCTGATGACATTAAAGGCCGACAATACCGTTGATAAAAGCGTAATCGGCAGCATTGTGGAATCCGTGATTCTTGACAGTGAAGATAAAGCTTCATTTTCTAGGATGAAAGAGATCTTCTCCAGTCCTTCCCTGCAGATGGCAAGCTTTACTATCACAGAGAAAGGATATCAGCTTGCAGATGCATCCGGAGCTGTTCATCCTGATGTAAAAAGAGACTGGGAACATGGTCCGAATAAACCTGAAAGTTATATTGGAAAGATTGCATCATTGCTTTATACCCGTTATCAGGAAGATAAATTGCCGATAGCGATGGTGAGTATGGACAACTGTTCCCATAATGGAGAAAAGCTGGAAAATGCTGTCCTGGCATTTGCAGAAAATTGGGTGGAACGCGGATCAGCAGAAGAGGGATTTTTGGCATATCTGAAGAACGAAGATAAGGTCAGCTTTCCCTGGACAATGATTGATAAGATCACCCCTCGACCGGACAGAAAGGTGGAGCAGATCCTAAAAGAAGACGGCATAGAAGATGTAAGCCCGCTGATCACACCGAAACATACGTATGTAGCGTCTTTTGTGAATTCGGAGGAATGTGAATATCTGGTCATAGAGGATAAGTTCCCGAATGGACGTCTGCCGCTTGATAAAGCAGGAGTGATGTTCGCAGATCGTGATACTGTGGAGAAAGTGGAACGGATGAAAGTCTGTACCTGTTTAAATCCGCTGCATACAGCACTGGCAATCTATGGATGTCTGTTGGGCTATGATTTGATTTCAGAGGAGATGAAGAATCCACTGTTGAAAAAGATGATTGAGCGGATTGGATACAAAGAGGGACTCCCAGTTGTCACAGATCCCAAAATCCTGAATCCGGAACACTTTATCGATGAAGTTGTGAATAAGAGAATTCCCAATCCGTTTATGCCGGATACCCCTCAGAGAATTGCCACGGATACATCACAAAAACTTGCAATTCGATATGGAGAGACCGTAAAGTCCTATCTGGGAGATGACACTTTGGATGTAAAAGATCTAAAGATGATTCCGCTTGTATATGCCGGCTGGTTTCGTTATCTGATGGGAATTGATGATGATGGTAAAAAGTTTGAACTTAGTCCGGACCCTATGTTGGATGTGATTTGTCCGGCACTTGCCTCACTGAAACTGGGGCAAGTCAAAGATGCTGAAAAAGTACTCAAACCATTTATGGAAAATTCTGCTTTGTTTGGCGTGAACCTGTACGAAGTCGGACTTGCGGCTCAGGTTTTGCAATACTACAAAGAACTTGCGGCAGGTCCGGGAGCAGTCAAAAAGACATTGGAAACCTATGTAAAAAAAGCATAAGTTTTGATCTGTAGTATCTCATACAAGAAAAGTCACAAGTCGAAATAGATTTGTGACTTTTTCAAAATTATACTTGCTTTTTATGCTCCGAGATATTATACTGTTATTGGTTGAAAGAGATTATCACGCAGATATAGTTCATCGGTAGAACGCCAGCTTCCCAAGCTGGAGAGACGAGTTCGATTCTCGCTATCTGCTTTTTTTGTGCTCGAAATTGTCTTCGTGGCGCATTCGATAAAACATTGGAATATAAAGCCCTCATGTAATCAGCATAATTATGATTTCTGTGAATATCAAGATATCAGCTACTTTCTTCTAACTAGTCTTCATAAACATTTCTATGGTTCTTCGCTGTTTCCTCTGTCAATTGGGCGGTATCACGCCATGTTGTGCAGTGCCAATATCCTGTCCTAAAATTGTCTTCCAGACTCATTCCGGTCTAAAAAAGAAAAAACCCCGCTTTTCGTAAAAAAGCAGGATGCATCTATGAAAAACGAGGGTCCTGAATTTTTCATTCAAAACCCTCGTCAGACCATATAAACACTGGATTTTACAGCCCTATATCTATTTTGGCCTAATGTTATACTGCCGGCAGCGGGACTTGAACCCGCACGTGGTTGCCCACAACAGATTTTGAGTCTGCCTCGTCTGCCATTCCGACACGCCGGCATATCTTGTGCTTAAACAAGCAAAGTAATAATATCATAAATTTTCATGAATTGCAAGAAGAACTTTCCAGGCGGCATAGCAGCCTATAACTAGCATACAATCCATATATAACCCTTTGGTGAAATCACCAATCAGAACTATAATAAAACCCTTTGTCTATGAATAACTTGTTTTACGGGTTCATATACATATTTTAAGAGACAAAAAGGGGGACAGGAGTGATGCATAAGAGATGGGTGGGTTGAGAAAAACAGAAATTATCAGGCTGTTTGCAAAGTCAATACGCAGTATTCTGGAATTGTTTGATAAAGATTTTGACGGGATTTATGAGATCAGGCTTCGAACTGGGGCACCGCTTCAGATGATCTATGGGGGAAGAGACTGTTTCCTTAAGAAAAACGGAGGAGAAACTTATCTTTCTCAAAATGCCTATGTTGTTACAACTGAGGATATATGCGAAACGATGGAGTACATAGGAAATTATTCGCTTTACGCTTTTGAGGACGAGCTCAGACAAGGATTTCTGACGGTGCGGGGAGGACACCGGGTAGGGGTTGCCGGACAGGTGATTGTGGAGGATGGAAAGATCAAGGGAGTAAGCCCGATTACTTGCGTAAATGTGCGCATCTCGCATCAGATTATAGGGTGTGGTAATGTTCTGTTTCCATATCTTTGGAACTGCGGCGAGTTCTGTCATACATTGATTATCTCAGCGCCCAGATGCGGAAAGACAACACTGCTTCGGGATATCGTAAGACAGCTGTCTGATGGGAATGAGAGATTTCCGGGGCTGACAGTCGGTGTGGTTGACGAAAGGTCTGAAATTGCGGGATGTTACCAGGGAGTACCGCAAAATGATATCGGGATCCGCACAGATGTGCTGGATGGGTGTCCGAAAGCAGAGGGTATGATGATGCTGATCCGCTCCATGTCACCGCAGGTTGTGGCAGTGGACGAGATTGGTACAGCTGCTGATATCAGGGCGCTGGAATCGGTTCTGAACTGTGGATGCAAAGTACTTGCCACAGTCCATGGAAATAACATTGATGATGTCAGAAAAAAGCCACTGCTTTCCTCCATGGTAGATGCACATGTGTTTGAACGGTATGTGCTGCTTTCGAACCGCATGAGGGCAGGAACAGTACAAGCTGTATTCGACGGGAGAGGAACTTGTTTGTTTGAAAGGGAGAGATTTGCATGTTGAGAGCAATAGCGATTGTGCTTCTGGTGGTATGCTGCGGGCTGCTTGGATTTGCCAAAAGCAGGGCAGAATCCGGGAGAGTAAAGGAACTAAAGGCTTTGAGAAGGATGACATCTTTGCTGACGGGTGCAATTACCTTTGGATCAGTTCCGCTGCCGACCGCCCTTGCCCAGGTCGGAGGGAAGATGGAAAAACCATATAAAGATTTTCTACAGCAGGTATCTGGAGAATTGAAAAAACTTCCGGGTCAACCATTTACAGAGGTATTTAGCCGGAACACAGATGAATATCTAAGCGATACGCACCTTCAAAGAGAAGACCGCGAGTCACTGAAGAATATGGGTGCAGATTTGGGATTTCTGGATAAACAGATGCAGCTTATGACACTGAAAGCATATCAGGAAGAGTTGGAGGAGAAAATCGGCGGACTGGCTGATGATCTGCCGACGAGAATGAAACTGTATCAGAGTCTTGGAATTATGGGAGGACTTTTCCTGGCCATACTTTTGATATGATGATACCAGGGTCGAAGGGTCCTGCGTTTCATGCTTGCAGGATTGCGTGGTACGCAGCAGGATTCAAAACAGGAAAGGAGAACAGGTGGAGGTCGGAATCATCTTTAAAATCGGGGCAGTGGGAATTTTGGTTTCTGTACTGGGACAGGTTTTAAAACACAGTGGCCGCGAAGATCAGGCATTTCTGACCAGCCTTGCCGGGCTGATTGTGGTGTTGTTCTGGCTGCTGCCTTATATAGCTGATTTATTTGAGACACTTAGAAAATTGTTCGCATTTTAGGAGGTGTCGCCTTGGACGTGATTAAAATAGCGGTATTGGGGATAGTCGGGCTGATTTTATGCCTCATTGTCAAAGAACTTCGCCCGGAATATGCATCCTATATATCGATGGCGACTGGCATCTGTATCCTACTTCTTGCCACAGGAAAACTTGAATATCTGCTTGACATGGTAAAAAAGATGGAAAAGTATGTTCCGATTGATTCAACGTATCTTTATACGCTGTTTAAGATGATTGGAATTACTTATGTGGGTCAGTTTTCCGCCGGGTTATGCAAGGACGCAGGGTATTCCTCTATTGCGGGTCAGATTGAGGTCTTTTGTAAATTATCTATCTTAGCCTTAAGCATGCCGATACTTAGCTCACTGCTGGATACGATCCAGGGGTTTCTCACATGAGAAGGAATATGATAACACTCATGGCTGTTGTCCTGTTCCTTCTATTAGGAGGACAAGCGGTCTGGGCAGATGGGGAAGGCAATTCAGAGAAAGAGGTGGAGGATTCACTGCTTGATTCTATGGATTTTAATTCCATCCAGGCAGCAGTCGATGAGATGCTTGAAGATCAGTCCGTGTCTTTTTTTCAGGCTGTCGAAGAATTGATCAAAGGAGAAGATCCATTTTCATATGAGAATGTCAAGAAGATGGTAAAAAAAGTGGTACAGTCAAGCTGGGGAACGCAAAAGACAATATGGATTAATATACTGATACTAGTGCTTGCATCGGCATTGTTTTCCAACTTCTCCGGACTTTTCAATGACGGACAGTTGGGGGAGATGAGTTTTTATATTGTATATCTGCTGCTTTTTGGGCTTCTGATCAAAAATTTCACCATACTTAGCAGAGAACTTGAGAACACCCTAAACGGAATCCTGACATTTATGCGTGCGCTGACGCCAGCATACTATCTTTCCGTTGCAACTGCTACGGGCGTTAGTTCTGCCGCCATGTTTTATCAGATTGTACTTGTGATTATTTCACTGGTGGAGAAAGTGCTCATTAAGCTGGTACTGCCCGGAATCCACATCTATATTATGATGTCTTTTGTCGACCAGCTTTCAAAAGAGGATATGATGGCGTCGATGGCCGAACTGCTGAAAAACGTCTTGAGCTGGACGATGAATACGATGCTCGGCATGGTGGTGGGACTTCAGGTGACAAAAAACCTGATAGCGCCTGCACTTGACTCATTGAAACGGACAACGATAGGAAAGACTGCAGGGGCAATTCCGGGATTGGGAAATGTCATCAATTCCGTAACAGAGATGGTGATTGGATCTGCTGTACTGGTCAGAAACTGCCTTGGCGTGGCAGCTGTCGTGATTCTGTTTCTATGTGCGCTGAAGCCGGTTTTGCATATCGCCGTTACCGGGCTTTCATATCGGTTTCTTGCTGCATTTTCCGAGCCAGTTACGGACGAGCGCATTGTAGACACCCTGAATTCTATGGGGGAGGGATGCGGATTACTGCTGAAGGCATTGTTTACAACGGAGGTCTTGTTTTTGCTAACGATTGCAATCCTGGCAGGATCCTACGGCGGTGCATAAAAAAAGGAGGGGCGGATGACGGAAGCAATTTATGACTGGATGAAAAATCTTGTGTTCTTTTTTTTGTTTATGGCTGCCATATTAAACTGTCTTCCGGATAATCAATATCGAAAATATGTCCAGTTTTTTTTGGGCCTTGTGCTTTTGGTTCTTCTTGCCGGACCTTTTCTCAAAGCAGTCAATCTCGATATCATCCTGAAAGACACGTTAAGTTCGGAAGTTCTTGATGAAGAATTAAGAAGCAGCAAGAATGCGGCGTATTCCGTGGAGGGGGTACAAGAGGAACTTCTGGAGAATGCTTATGCGAAGGAGATAGAAAGACAGATCAGCGATATGTTAGCGGAGCAGAAGATTCAAGTGGATAAGATACAAGTCACTTTGAAAGGAGAAGATCGCCTTCAGGTAGAAAAGATCTCTCTTTGTGTCAGCAACATGCAGGAGCCATTGTACCAAAAGGAGGGGGATGATATGAACCGGGAGTTTACAAGAAAGCTTGATGCTGTAAAAACAAAGTTGTCACAGGTCTATGAAGTAGATGCGACTCATATAGATATTAGCAGGTAGTGGGAGGGAAGATGAAGGAAAAAGTTAAAGCTTTCCTTACAGGTATGAAGAAAGAGCAAGTTGTTGTCTATGTGCTTCTGCTTTTGCTGCTGATCGTAATTGCACTTCCTGTAAAGAAAAAAGATAAAAATACAGGCAATAATGAAAAGGAGGTGGAACAAGGAACTTCTTCCCAAAAGGAGCGTGACACTACACAGGTCGAGGCAATGGAACAGGAGCTGTCGAATGCTCTTTCCAAAGTCGATGGAGTTGGAAAGGTGGATGTCGTGATTACATTGGAATCGACAAATCAGAAAATAGTCGAAAAAGACCGCCCCACTTCTGAAAACAGTGAGAAGACGGATGGGGAAGGAAGAAATTCTTTGGTTTCCTCAGGAAGCACCGAGGAAAGCACTGTCTATGAAAAGAGCAGTGACGGAGGTCAGAGCCCTTATGTGGTATCGGAAACCTTTCCTGAGGTGAGAGGAGTGCTTGTCATAGCCGAGGGGGGGGATAATGCTGCTGTAAAACAGCAGATTTCTGAAGGTATAATGGCATTATTTCGGGTGGATGCCCATAAAATTAAAGTAATGAAAATGAAATAAGAAGGAGAATGCTATTTTGAAGAAAAAACTGTTCAAGAAAAATCAGATCATAATTACAGCATTAGCGGTTATGATTGCGGTAGCCGGGTATATTAATTATGCAGATAAAAACTTGAGCCAAAAAGGCAAAGAGGCAACAGCCAAAACTGAAGATGCCAAGGCGGAAAAAGATGATACAGTACTTAAGGACATTGAAAGTCTGGATACCGATATAACGGATGTAACCGCGGAGAATGCGGCACCGGAGGAGAACAAGACGGATGAGGCAAAACCGGAAGATGCTGCTGACAACCCGGATGCAGACGCCGCAACGGATACACCTGGAGAAGCAGTTCTCACCGGAGCCAATACGTATCTTGCTCAGGCAAGACTCGACAGAGAACAAACACGTTCTCAGAATAAGGAAACTCTGCTTTCTATCATTAATAATACGCAGCTGTCAGAGGATGAACGACAAGGTGCAATCAAAAGTATGGTTGACATGACAGATGCTGTGGAAAAAGAGGGTGCGGCAGAACTGTTATTGGAAGCAAAGGGATTCGAGGATGTCGTCGTGAATATGACCGGTGAAACTGTGGATGTTGTTGTGCCCCAAAACAATCTGGGAGATGATCAGAGAGCTCAGATTGAAGATATCGTAAAGCGCAAAACAGGTACACAGCCTGAAAATATTGTAATAACACCGATTGACTGACTATCATCCATATGATAAAATACATAAGTTAGTGTAAAATACAACTATGAGCAGCACGATTAGAGAATTCATAGTTTACAGGCAGTCAGTTAAGCTGCTTTGAGGAGACATTTAACCAATGAATAATAAAGTAAGAGACATAATATACTTGACCAGTGAGTTCAAAGAGCAGGCGGATCCTGAAGAGGAGACATTTGCTTTTTGCTCATTGGTTCAAAAAGAGCCCTAAATTATGAGTCTGACACACGGGTGACAATTATTTTAAGGTTTTAGGAGGATTTTTTAGTGGCTGATTATACAAAGGAAATAGAAAGACGCCGTACGTTTGCGATTATTTCTCACCCTGATGCTGGAAAGACGACTTTGACAGAGAAGTTTCTGCTCTATGGAGGCGCAATTAATCAGGCGGGATCGGTTAAAGGAAAGGCGACTGCCAGGCATGCCGTATCGGACTGGATGGAGATTGAAAAAGAGAGAGGAATCTCTGTGACATCATCTGTGCTCCAGTTTCATTATGAGGGCTACTGTATCAATATTCTGGACACGCCCGGACATCAGGACTTTTCAGAGGACACATACCGGACTTTGATGGCTGCAGATTCTGCAGTGATGGTGATTGATGCATCGAAAGGTGTAGAGGCACAGACAAGAAAGCTTTTTAAAGTCTGTGTGATGAGACATATCCCAATTTTTACTTTTATAAACAAGATGGACCGCGATGCAAGAGATACTTTCGACCTGCTTGATGAGATCGAAAAGGAGCTCGGCATTGCAACGTATCCGGTCAACTGGCCGATCGGCTCAGGGAAAAAATTCAGAGGAATCTATAATCGGGAGTCAAATCAGGTGATGACTTTCTCGGATACCCAGAAAGGTACACACGAGGGACAGGAAGAGAATGTTGATGCGGACAAGCTGGTTGAAAGAAGTCTTGCTGATCAGGAACAAGTTGACACGCTTGGTGATGAGATTGAGTTGCTTGACGGGGCCAGTGTTTCTTTTGATCAGGATCTGGTCGACAAGGGAGAATTGACGCCGGTGTTCTTTGGGTCGGCGCTTACAAACTTCGGCGTTTTGACATTCTTGGAACATTTTCTTAAGATGACAACATCACCGCTTCCCAGAGTTGCAGATGGGAAGGAAATTGATCCGGTTAATGCAGATTTTTCTGCGTTTGTCTTTAAGATTCAGGCGAATATGAATAAGAACCACAGAGACCGAATTGCATTTATGAGGATCTGTTCCGGAAAGTTTGATGCCGGAATGGAAGTGTACCATGTACAAGGAGGTAAGAAGCTGCGCCTGTCCCAGCCTCAGCAGATGATGGCGGACAGCCGACATGTAGTACAGGAGGCTTATGCGGGAGACATCATAGGAGTATTTGATCCTGGAATCTTTTCTATCGGTGATACAGTATGTGCCACTGGTGATAACTTTCAATACGAGGGGATCCCAACCTTTGCACCGGAACATTTTGCAAGAGTTTCCCTGATTGATACGATGAAACGAAAACAATTTGTTAAGGGAATCAATCAGATTGCACAGGAAGGTGCCATCCAGATCTTTCAGGAGCTAAAGGGAGGTATGGAAGAGATCATTGTAGGTGTTGTCGGTGTCCTGCAATTTGATGTCTTAAAATATCGCCTGACGAATGAATACAACGTCGAGATTCGTCTGGAAACACTTCCATATGAATATATCCGATGGATCGAGAACAAAGATGAAGTAGAAGTGGATAAGATCGTCGGTACATCTGATATGAAGACCGTTATGGATCTAAAAGAAAGACCCCTCCTTCTGTTTGCAAATTCCTGGAGTGTAGGCATGGTTCAAGAACGAAACGAAGGGTTAAGGCTTGCTGAGTTCAGCAAAAATTAATAACACAAAGAAAAATGAAAAGATTGTCTGCCTGTATGCATTATGGTGGATGATCTTTCTTGTGTTTAATCGGAGATAAAAGCGAAATACTTTAAATAACCTTTTATTTTCTAAACCTTTTTGTTATAATAGTAGAACAGACAAACCCAAAAGGAGGTTTTAGCGCTATGTCAGAAAACAAGAATACTAAGAATAATAACACCTATACGATATATGATGATGAGACAGTAGGAACTGTACAGATTGCGGATGAGGTTGTGGCCATTATCGCCGGGCTTGCTGCCACCGAAGTAGAAGGAGTAGCTTCCATTGCAGGGAATATAACGAATGAGCTGATTGGAAAGCTTGGGATGAAGAAACTTCAAAGAGGAGTAAAAGTAGAAGTCGCAGAAGGAGTAGTCAGCGTAGATCTGGATATCAATATCAAATATGGTTACAGTATTCCCAAAGCCAGCGCCGTGGTACAAGAAAAAGTGAAATCTGCCATTGAGAATATGACAGGACTGGAGGTAGCTGATGTAAATGTCAATATTGCGGATGTTGATATGCAGCAGTCAGAGTAATACAGATGAAGAGAAGAGAGTTACGTGAGAGTATATTTAAACTATTGTTTATTGACGATTTCAACAGTGATGATGAGATGCCCGAACAAGTTTCTCTGTACATGGATACACTTGATGAGAATTATGAGAGCACAGACGCTCAGGACCGTTCTTATATAGAACGGAAATACGAGCACATCCGTGATCATCGGGAAGATATTGATCAGCTGATCAAAAAATCTGCAACGGGATGGAAACTGAATCGTATGAGTAAAGTTGATCTTTCCATCCTGCGGCTTGCCATATACGAGATGATCTATGATGATGAGATTCCTGTAAAAGTGGCTATCAATGAAGCTGTTGAACTGGCAAAACGTTTTGGAGGCGATACATCAGCGTCCTTTATCAATGGAATACTGGGAAAGGTTGTAAGGGATCGCTTTCCGGAATCGCCAGAGGAAGAACTTTGAGCAGTATATATTCAGTAGGACAGGTAAATACCTATATTAAACGCATGTTTCAGCAGGACTTTATGTTGAGCCGAATCTATGTCAGAGGAGAAGTCAGTAATTTAAAATATCATCCTTCCGGACATATCTATTTTTCTTTGAAGGACGATATGTCAGCGATCTCCTGCGTAATGTTTGCGGGAAGCAGAAGAGGTCTTGCCTTTCAGATGAAAGATGGGGATAAAGTCGTCGTCGGGGGCAGTGTCAATGTTTATGAAAAGAGCGGACACTATCAGCTCTATGCAAAAGAAATAAAACGGGAAGGCTCAGGACTCTTATATGAGCGTTTTCTGGCACTTAAGCAAGAGCTTGAGGAGATGGGGATGTTTGCCTCGGAGTACAAACAGCCAATTCCTGCCTATGTGAGAAAGATGGGCGTGGTAACGGCGTCATCCGGGGCGGCAATTCAGGATATCCGCAATATATCCTATCGCAGAAATCCATATATTCAGATTATTCTGTACCCGGCTCTCGTGCAGGGAGAAGGTGCAAAGGAAAGCATTGTCCGGGGGATCGAAACGCTGGATCAGATGAATCTCGATGTTATCATCGTCGGCAGAGGCGGCGGCTCTATAGAAGATCTGTGGGCGTTTAACGAGGAAAGTGTTGCCCGAGCCATCTTCAACTGTAATACCCCGGTGATTTCAGCGGTCGGTCACGAGACAGATACAACAATTGCTGATTTTGTGGCAGATCTTCGTGCACCGACACCTTCTGCTGCAGCGGAACTTGCAGTGACGGATATCCGCAGTCTTTTCAATCAGATGGAAGAATACCAGAAACACCTCCGGTATTCTATGCAAAACAAAGTGATCTTTGCGAGACGAAGATTAGAGGGATATGAAACCAGGTGGAATTATCTGAATCCCCAAAATCAGATTATTGAGAAGAGACAGCAGCTGCTTGAGATTGAACAACGTATCCAGTACCGGATGGAACGTGTGCTGACAGGGGAAAAACACCGTCTGTCCTTATATATTCAGCATTTCAAAGGACTGTCACCACTGGACAGATTAAACCGGGGATTTTCTTATGTTGAAGATGAAACGGGACATGCGGTCACGAAGATCAGTCAGGTTAATCCGGGAAACTATGTGAAAATTCAGGTAAGCGATGGGGAACTGGGAGCACAGATCAAGACGGTTGTCCCTGCAGAGCGGGAAATGTTATCAAAAGGGGAAGAAAATGGCTGATAAAGACAATGAATTGACACTTGAGCAGTCTTTTGATGAACTCAATAAGCTGGTAGAGAAACTTGAAAAGCCGGACATCAGTCTGGAAGAATCATTTCAGACTTATAAAAAAGGAATGGAACTTCTAAAAGAATGCAGCAGCAAGATCGATACAGTTGAGAAAAAGATGCTTAAAATAAATGGAAATGGTGAGATCAGTGAATTTTAGAGATGAATTGAATCAAAAGACACATTGGGTGGAATCGGTAATCGAAAGATATCTTCCAGATGGCGAAGAGTTTGCTTGCGCCCTAACAGATGCCATAAATTATAGCATGAAATCGGGCGGAAAGAGAATTCGGCCGCTGCTTATGTATGAGAGCTACCATATGGTGGGCGGAAGCCATGCGGTTGTGGAGCCTTTTATGGCTGCAATCGAAATGATACATACTCATTCTCTGATTCATGATGATTTGCCTGCAATTGACGGGGATTTGTATCGAAGAGGAAAGAAGACCACCCACGCAGTCTTTGGAGAAGCACTCGGTGTGTTAAGCGGAGATGCTCTGCTCAATCTCGCATATGAGACAGCGATGAAAGCCTTTTCTTATGCAGATGATAAGAACAATACCATCGAGGCTCTTACTATTCTGACTTTAAAGGCGGGTATTCACGGAATGCTGGGCGGTCAGAGTGTGGATGTTACAAATGAAAAAAATAATGTGGAGCATTTAGACAAAGAGACACTGGATCATATATACCGAAACAAAACAGCATCACTATTGGAAGCCCCGCTTATGATTGGAGCTGTACTCGGCGGTGCATCGCGCGGTGAAATCACCTGTATGGAGCAGATCGGGAGAAAAATTGGGATGGCATTCCAGATACAAGATGATATTCTGGATGTTACCAGTACAACAGAAGTTCTCGGGAAGCCGGTGTTCAGCGATGAAAAAAATCAGAAGACGACCTATGTGACTCTTATGGGAGTACAAGGTGCCAAAGGTGAGGTTGAACAATTGACATCGGAGGCTTTGCGGCTTCTTGACACGTTGCCGGGCGAAAAAGAGTTTATGAAAGAGTTACTGTCTTATCTTGCTTTTCGGGACAGATAAAATCCCGCCCGTCAGGGAGACATCTAGATTTTTAAGACAGATGAAAGGATGAGAGGAATGTTGGAACAGATAAACGGACCAGAGGATATTAAGCGGATACCGGAACAGCGTCTGCCGCAGCTGGCAGAGGAGATCCGAAAGTTTCTCGTGGAGAAATTGAGCGAAACAGGGGGACATCTTGCATCCAATCTCGGAACCGTGGAACTGACGATTGCGCTGCATCGGGTGCTGAATCTTCCCAATGACAAATTAATCTGGGACGTGGGTCATCAGGCATATACTCATAAGATATTGACCGGAAGAAAAGAGGAATTCGACAGGCTTCGCATGGAAGGGGGAATCAGCGGTTTTCCAAGAAGAACGGAAAGTGCGTGTGATTCTTTTGATACGGGGCATAGTTCTACTTCGATTTCTGCCGGTCTTGGTTATGTACAGGCACGCGATTTGAAAAGCAAGGATTATACCGTCGTGTCAGTCATCGGTGATGGGGCCCTGACCGGAGGAATGGCATACGAAGCTCTAAACAACGCGTCAAATCTGAAAACCAATTTTATTATTGTTTTAAATGATAACAACATGTCCATCTCGCCAAGTGTGGGTGGAATATCCAGTTATCTCGCCGAAATGCGGACAGCATCTGCCTACACAGGGCTGAAAACTGATGTCACGACAGCCCTCGAGAAGATTCCCGGTGTCGGTAAAGGAATGGTGGATGCAATCAGAAAGACGAAGAGCAGTATCAAGCAGTTTGTGATACCGGGCATGTTTTTCGAGAACATGGGGATTACCTACCTGGGTCCGGTAGACGGACATGATATTAAAACTATGACGAGGGTGTTTCAGGATGCCAGACGTGTCGAAGGTCCGGTCATAGTCCATGTCATTACACAAAAAGGGCGTGGGTATCTTCCGGCCTTGCGGCATCCGTCCAGATTTCATGGAACATCTCCTTTTGAGATTGATACAGGAATTCCTAAAAAACATACAAAACCTACATGGACGGATATCTTTTCTACAGTCATGCGGAAGATGGGAGACCGCGAACCTGATGTAGTGGCTGTGACAGCCGCCATGAAAGAAGGAGTAGGACTAAAGCGTTTTGCCAACATGTTTCCGGAACGTTTTTTCGATGTTGGAATTGCAGAGGCACACGCAGTGACATTCGCAGCGGGACTTTCTCTTGGGGGCCTTATTCCGGTTGTGGCCATCTATTCAACCTTTTTGCAGAGAGCATTTGATCAGATTATCCATGATGTCTGTATGCAGAATCTACACGTGGTATTTGCCGTCGACAGAGCCGGATTGGTGGGTGCAGACGGAAGGACGCATCAGGGAGTGTTTGATCTGTCATATCTGGGTATGATGCCCAATATGACAGTTATGGCGCCAAAAAACATATGGGAGTTATCCGATATGATGAAATATGCGGTTCATGCAAGTGGTCCTGTGGCAATCCGATATCCGAGAGGAGAAGCCTGTGATGGGATGAAAGAGCATCGGGAAAGAATAGAACCCCATAAAGCAGAAGTTATTCACCGTGGTGAGAAAATTGCAATTTTAGCTGTCGGGAATATGGTGAGCACTGCAGGGGAGGCTGTAAGAGATCTGCAAAGGCAGGGGATTAATCCAACGCTTGTGAATATGAGATTTGTCAAACCTTTTGACAAAGAGCTTGTCAAAGAACTTGCCTTGTCCCATGACTGTCTGATTACGGTTGAGGAGAATGCGATAAGCGGCGGTTTCGGAGAGCAGATCCTTGTGTATGCAGAGGAAGAGAAACTAAAGGTTGAGGTAGAGATCATGGCGGTTCCGGATCAGTTTGTATCACACGGAAGTGTAAAACATCAGCAGGAAATCACGGGCCTTGATACGCAGGGGATTGTCTCACGTATTCTTTTGCATGAGCGTTTCCATCCAAAGGAAAAGATAGATGCGAAAGAATGTACGAATGAAGAGGAAAGTTTGAGCGAAGAAAAGTTGGAGAATAGTAAGAGATGAAAGAACGGTTAGATGTACTTCTGGTAAAAAAAGGAATTTTAAAATCCAGAGAAAAAGCAAAGGTAGTCATTATGGCCGGGGATGTATTTGTCGACGGGCAGCGAGAGGATAAGGCGGGGTCGATGTTTGATGATTCAGCAGATATCACTCTGCTGGGGAATCCGATTCCCTATGTCAGCCGCGGAGGACTGAAACTGGAAAAAGCCATGAAGCAGTTCTGCCTCGATCTTTCCGACAGAATCTGTATGGATGTCGGTTCTTCCACAGGCGGATTTACAGATTGCATGCTGCAAAACGGTGCATTGTTTGTCTATGCGGTCGACGTGGGACGCGGACAGCTTGACTGGGGACTTAGAAATGATCCCAAAGTCCGCTGTATGGAGAAGACAAATATTCGATATGTCGTACCGGAGGATATTGACCGCAAACCATCTTTTGTCTCAATTGATGTATCTTTTATTTCCCTTACAAAGGTGCTCCTGCCGGTATATAATCTGATGGAGAAAGAGGGTGAGGTGGTCTGTCTGATTAAGCCGCAGTTCGAGGCAGGAAGAGAAAAGGTACAAAAAAAGGGCGTTGTGAGAGACCCTGCTGTGCATGAAGAAGTGATTCAAAAAGTGATGGATTATGCCAGAACGATTGATTTCTCGCTTTGTGATCTTGACTTTTCTCCAATTAAAGGCCCTGAGGGAAATATTGAATATTTGCTTCACCTGGCAAAAACCGGCCATCCGCATGACAGGGAAGAGCTCCCGGTAAAAGAAGTTGTTGCCGGGGCACACAAAGAACTAGATAAGTAAAGCAGGTTGAAAAGATGAAGCAATTTTATATCATTACGAATACAATGAAAGACAAAAATCTTGTAGTCACGCATGAGATATCCGATTATCTTAAGAAACATGGCTGCTGCTGCTATATCAGGGAAGAACAGCCGCATGACAGCAGAAAGATTCCTTCCGCTGTCCAATGCGTTCTTGTACTTGGCGGAGATGGAACCCTTCTTCGTGCCGCCCGGGAAGTCGTGGATCAGGATGTCGCTTTGTTAGGGGTGAATCTTGGAACACTCGGATATCTGGCAGAACTCGATCTGAAAAGTCTTTATCATGGGCTTGATCTTCTGATCGCCGATGAATATAAGATTGAACAGAGAATGATGCTCATGGGCAGTGTCTATCATGAAGATAAACTGATCAGCAATGATATTGCACTGAATGATATTGTGATGACCCGCGACGGAATTCCCCGCGCGGTAGATTATAATAATTTTGTAAATGATAATTTTCTGAATAGTTACCATGCAGACGGGATCATTATATCGACTCCGACTGGTTCTACCGGATACAGCTTGTCAGCAGGCGGTCCGATCATTTCCCCGGATGCATCTATGCTGCTCATGACACCTCTTGCACCGCATACCTTGAATACCAGGAGTATTATCTTCGCGGAAAAGGATAAGATAACGGTAGAGTTCGGTGCAGGGCGAGATGGACGATTCGAACGCGGAGTAGCCACTTTTGATGGAGAAAACCGTGCACATATGGTGAGCGGAGATCGGATAGAGATACAAAAAGCGAGAAAGGACACCAGAATTGTCAAGATCAGTGACAGGAGTTTTCTGGAAGTACTGCGGAAGAAGATGGCGAATACCTAGAAGATCACAAGGAGGTGCAACATGAAGATTGCCAGGCATGCACAGATATTAAAGCTGATTAGTCAGTATGATATTGAGACGCAGGAGGAATTGGCAAAAAGGCTGAATGAGAGCGGATTTAAGGTTACACAGGCGACCGTATCCAGAGATATCCGTCAGCTGAAACTGATGAAGATTACAAAAGAAGACGGACATTCAAAATATGCGGAGCAGCAGACCACAGACCAGGAGGTTCTGCTGAGATATATCAGAATCCTGAAAGAATCCATGATCTCAATGGATCTGGCTGTTAATATCGTTGTTCTAAAAACCGTATCTGGTATGGCTATGGCTGCGGCTGCGGCTTTGGACGAGCTGGCCTGGAGTGAAATTGCAGGATGTATAGCAGGAGATGATACCATTATGTGTGCGGCAAGGTCCGAAGAGGATGCACTTATGGTTATAGATAAACTAAAGAAGACACTGGAGAGCTTTTGATCATTGAGGCGATATTATGTTGACGAATTTACATGTGAAAAATCTGGCTCTGATTGACGAAATTGAAGTGGAGTTTGGCTCTGGTCTCAATATTCTGACCGGTGAGACAGGAGCCGGAAAGTCTGTTATCATAGGTTCTGTAAATCTGGCACTTGGCAGGAAAATGTCAAAAGAGATGATTCGAAAAGGGGAACAGTCTGCCCTAGTTGAACTGGTCTTTCAAACCAGTAATTCCAAAGTTGTGAAAAAATTAAAAGAGATGGAGATTGATGTGTCCGATGGACAGATCATTATCACCCGCAAACTGACGGAAGGCCGCAGCATCAGCAAGATTAATGGCGAGACTTGCACGGCTGCACAGATTAAAAATATCTCTTCGGATCTTCTTGATATTCATGGACAGCATGAACATCAGTCCTTGTTGTATAAAGACCGGCAGCTTGCCATACTGGACGCATATGCCCAGGAAGAGATCAGAGAAGATCGCCTTGAAGTAGAGCGGGGCTATAAAAATTTCAAAAAAATCAAGAAAGAACTATCCGAATATCAGATGGACCAAGAGGGAAGAGCCAGAGAAATCGATTTTTTGGAATTTGAAATCAATGAAATTGAATCTGCATCCCTGATAAGAGGAGAAGATGAACAACTGGAGCAGAAGTATAAAAAGATGTTTCATGCCAGAAAGATTGCAGAAAGTCTGAATCAAGTCTATACTCTTTCTGCTTATGAGGATGAAAACGGAGCCGGAGAACAGATCGGCAGAGCAATCCGGGAACTTTCTCAGATTTCTGGATATGACAGTGCATTAGGTGAAATGGAAAAGGTTCTTACAGATATTGAAGGCCTTTTGAACGATTTCAACCGGGAACTTTCAGATTACCAGTCAAAAAATCTTATTTTTTCGGAAGAAGAATTCATTGAGGTCGAAAACAGACTGGACGACATCAATCATTTAAAATCAAAATATGGTAATTCGATTGATGAGATTCTGGATTATCAGCAAAAACAAAATGAAAAACTTCAGCAAATGCTTCATTATGAAGAGCGCAAAGAAAAACTTGCTGCAGATTTGAGAACTGCAGAGGAAAAACTTGAGGCATCATCACATAATTTATCCGAAAAACGGAGATTCTATAGCAACAGGCTGGAAAAGGAAATCGTAAAAGGAGTGGAGGATTTAAATTTTGAAAGTGTAAAGTTCAAAATTGATTTTCAGCGGTTGGAGCAGTATACACAAAATGGATATGACAGTATTGAATTCCAGATTTCAACCAATCCGGGAGAAAAACTAAAATCACTGGCCAAGGTGGTATCGGGTGGCGAGTTGTCCAGAATAATGCTGGCGATCAAGACAATTCTGGCAGACAAAGATGACACGGAGACATTGATTTTTGATGAAATTGATACGGGGATTAGTGGTCGGACAGCATCAAGAGTTGCCGAAAAGATGAATCAGATCGGAAAGAACCATCAGGTTCTGGCGATCACACATCTTCCACAGATTGCTGCTATGGCAGACAAACATTTTGAAATTTCAAAATTCACAGAAGGAATGAAGACAAAGACGATAATCCAAAAGCTGTCGGAAGAAGAGTCAATTATGGAACTGGCACGGATTCTGGGCGGCGCAAAGATTACAAAAGCAGTGGAAGAGAATGCAAAAGAGATGAAAGAATTGGCGCGGATTCAAAAATCTTCCCGATTATAATAGCTGAATTATCACATACTAGGAAGGATACATGATGTTAAGTCATGTGTCCTTTTTGACAGAAAGGATGTGATAATAATGACTAGAAGGCAGAAATATCGCAGATTGACAATTATATTACTGACAGTTGCCTGCGTAGGAACCGGAATATACGCATATATCAATTTCCGGGATTCTATTCCGGATGAAATCCATTACTGTGAGGATGATGATAATCCATTAGGCAGACTGACCACGCATCCTTACGTCACCTATTCAGAAGATATGGAAGTTTCGGGAAACGGGTCATATAAAGTGGATGTGAAACTGGCGGATCTGATTCCGCTGAAAACTGTGAAGGTAGAAAAGGTAGATCGTCCATCCGTATATGCCAGTGGAAGTTCCATTGGGATCTATATGGAGACTGAAGGGATTCTAATTGTAGATTCCGGGGAAATCCAGACTGCAGAAGGAACGCTTTCAAAGCCGGCGGAACATATCGTAAGAGCGGGTGATTATATAGAAAAGCTGAATGGAGAAAAGCTGCAAAACAAACAGGAACTGATAGAGAAAGTAGCCTCGGGCGATGGCAGCGCCATGGTTTTGTCGGTTATCAGAGAAGGACAGCCACTCGATCTTAAGATTAGTCCGGTGATGGCAGAAGACGGTTCCTATAAGCTTGGGATATGGGTCAGGGATAATGTACAGGGAATTGGAACTTTGACATATGTGACGCAGGAGAACCACTTTGGAGCCCTCGGACATGGAATCAGTGATACCGACACCGGAGATCTGCTGAAACTTGGCAAAGGCGAGCTCTATCATGCGGAGATTCTGGATGTTTTAAAGGGAAGTCGGGGAAGTCCGGGTGAACTTCGGGGTGTCATTCGCTATCGGGATGAGGATATCATGGGAAGAATTGATAAAAATACTAAAATTGGAATATATGGGAGTATTGATCAGGAAGACCGCGATCAACTGCCGCTTACACCATATGAGGTCGGCATGAAACAGGAGATTCAAGAAGGACCTGCGACAATCTTGTGTAGTGTTGATGGGTCTATCAATGAATATCAGGCGAAAATTGATCACATAGATCTTGGAAAGACGGATACGAACAAGTGCTTTGAACTCTCTGTAACAGATGAGAGACTTTTAAACACAACCGGAGGGATTGTTCAGGGAATGTCAGGAAGCCCGATTATCCAAAATGGCCGAATCATAGGAGCAGTCACTCACGTGTTTATTGCAGATTCAACATGCGGCTACGGAATCTTCATAGAAAACATGCTTGACCAGTGATTTATTTGACAATAATTGACGGAAAATGTTGAAAATAGAGATAAAATGTAATTTCCTGTAACTTGAATAGGAAAAATGCGAAAGAAAACTACTAGTATTTGGAAATTTCTATTGAATTTAGAAGATTTAAAACCTATAATGAATCTAGTGTTTGGAAATAAGATATCTTAAAAGGGCGCCCTCCATTTCCCACACATCATAATCAGACAATATCGGGGTTGATTATGGCAGGAACAACGGGAGGAGATACTGTACTATGGAAAAACTGAATATTGCAGTTGCAGATGATAATGAACGAATTTTGGATTTACTATCTACCATTATTAGAGGTGATCAAGAACTTCAACTGGTAGGACAGGCAGATAATGGCAAGGACATCTACGATATCATACGGGAAAAAAATCCGGATGTTGTTTTGCTGGACATTATTATGCCCAAAATGGACGGACTTACAATCATGGAAAAAGTATCTAATGATCAAACGATTAAGAAACAGCCTGCCTTTATTGTGATTTCTGCGGTTGGGCAGGACAGAATCACTGAGGATGCCTTTAATCTGGGAGCGAATTATTACATTCTGAAACCCTTTGACAATGACGTGGTACTTAGTCGAATAAAAACGGTAGGAGGAAGAGAAACCAGACGAGGGGAAGTAAGGATGAATGAGTATACACCACAGCCACAGGAAAGGAACCTGGAACTTGATGTTACGAATATTATTCATGAGATAGGAGTCCCCGCACATATTAAAGGATATCAATACTTAAGAGATGCAATTATACTTTCCGTAGAAGATGTGGAGATGCTTAATTCGATAACAAAAATTCTGTATCCCACAATTGCAAAGAAACACCAGACAACATCGAGCAGGGTGGAACGTGCAATTCGCCATGCAATTGAGGTGGCCTGGAGCAGAGGCAAGATGGACACGATAGACGCGTTGTTCGGCTATACAGTCAGTAACGGAAAAGGGAAACCTACGAATTCCGAATTTATTGCTCTGATAGCAGATAAAATCAGGCTTGAGTATAAGAACTGATCCGCTAAAGCTGTTTAGATGCTTTCCAATCGTGGGGTTCTATGCTATAATTTATATGTTTAGCAGGACAAGGACAGGGAGGTAAACTGATTGAAAAAAGTATTATTTACAGCCTCAGAAGCGGTACCTTTTATCAAGACCGGAGGATTGGCCGATGTGGTCGGATCCTTGCCAAAATATTTTTCGAAAAAAAATTATGATATACGTGTTATGATTCCAAAGTATTCTGATATCGGCGAAGAATTTACAAAACAGATGCATTACATGGATCACTTTTATATGGATTTAAACTGGCGTCAGCAGTATGTGGGAATCTTTGAACTTGAATATGGGGGAATCAAATTCTATTTTATTGACAATGAGGAACATTTTGCAGGGCCCAGGCCTTATATGGGTATACCGGAAGATCTTGAAAAATTTGCTTTTTTTAGCAAGGCCTCGCTGTCTGCATTGCCGACGATCGGTTTTCGCCCGGATATTATCCACTGTCACGACTGGCAGACGGGCCTGATTCCTGTGTTTTTAAAAGATGGTTTTCAGCAGAGAGAGTTTTACCGTGGAATAAAAGCGGTTATAACGATACATAATCTTAAATTCCAGGGTGTATGGGACATCAGTACAATTAAGAATATCACAGGTCTTGCTGATTATTATTTTACGCCGGACAAACTGGAATATAGGAAGAACGCCAGTTATCTGAAAGGCGGTCTGGTATATGCGGATGCAATTACCACGGTCAGTAAAACTTATGCCCAAGAGATTCAGATGCCCTTTTATGGAGAGGGTTTCGATGGGTTGATGCGGGCTCGCTCAGAAAATCTCCGCGGGATTCCAAATGGTATTGACTACGAGGAGTATAATCCGCTTACGGACAAAAACATTGCAAGAAAGTATTCAGCTAAGAATTTCCGAAAGGAAAAGGTGAAAAATAAGACGGCCCTGCAAAGGGAGCTTGGATTGACCGTTGATCCCAAAGTTATGATGATCGGAATAGTGTCTCGCCTTACAGACCAGAAAGGTTTCGATCTGATTGCTTATATGATGGATGAGATATGCCAGGATAATATTCAGCTGGTAGTCCTCGGAACGGGAGAAGCCCGTTACGAGAATATGTTTAGGCATTTTGCATGGAAATATGGAGACAAGGTATCAGCCAATATTTATTACTCTGAAGAAATGTCGCATAAGATCTATGCATCAGCGGATGCATTTCTGATGCCGTCTTTGTTTGAACCCTGCGGTTTAAGTCAGCTGATGAGTCTGCGATATGGGACCCTTCCGATTGTACGTGAGACGGGGGGGCTTGCAGATACAGTAGAACCTTACAATGAATATGAGGGAACCGGAACAGGATTCAGTTTTAAAAATTATAATGCCCATGAGATGTTGGGAATTATTCGATATGCCGAGCGGACTTATTATGACAAGAAAAGAGCGTGGAACAAGATCGTAGACCGTGCAATGGCAGTGGATTATTCCTGGAATCATTCGGCACTTGAATATCAGGAGCTATATGACTGGCTTTCAGAATAATTAGCACAGGACAGAGGCAGATTCCGGCAAAGGCCGAAAGCTGCCTCTGCTTGACGTTCCTCTGCTTTTATGGTAGATTAAAACTGTAATTCAACATGGCAGTTTTCCTGCGAGTTTCCCAAAAGATATTGACAACAATCAAAAAGTGTAATACGATATACATAATGTGCGAACATATGTTTGCGGGATAAGGAGAGAATATGTCGAATAAAGATGAGAAGTTAAAAGCCCTTGAGGCTGCAATCGGACAGATAGAAAAACAATATGGAAAGGGTTCTGTGATGAAACTGGGAGATGCCAGTGCACATATGAATGTGGAGACGATCCCCACAGGCTCTTTGAGCCTTGACATTGCCCTCGGCCTGGGCGGCGTTCCAAGAGGAAGAATTGTGGAGATCTATGGACCGGAATCATCCGGAAAGACAACTGTGGCTCTTCATATGGTTGCAGAAGTTCAAAAAAAAGGTGGAATTGCAGGATTCATAGACGCTGAGCATGCTTTGGATCCCGCCTATGCCAAAAATATTGGGGTTGATATCGATGATCTCTATATCTCACAGCCGGACAGTGGAGAACAGGCTCTGGAGATTACAGAGACGATGGTCCGATCGGGTGCAGTGGATATCGTAATTGTCGATTCTGTTGCCGCTCTGGTTCCAAAGGCGGAGATTGACGGTGAGATGGGAGATTCCCATGTAGGACTGCAGGCGAGACTGATGTCGCAGGCACTTCGTAAACTGACCGCTGCTATCAGCAAATCAAATTGCATCGTAATCTTTATCAATCAGCTGCGCGAGAAAGTCGGTGTCATGTTTGGGAATCCTGAAACTACGACAGGTGGCCGTGCCCTGAAGTTCTATGCGTCCATCAGACTTGATGTGAGAAGAATTGAGGCGTTAAAGCAAGGCGGCGAAGTAGTCGGAAACCGCACCAGAATCAAGGTGGTGAAAAATAAGGTGGCGCCGCCGTTTAAGCAGGCAGAGTTCGATATTATGTTTGGAAAAGGCATTTCCAAAGAAGGAGATGTCCTCGATCTGGCTTCAGATCTGGGTATTATACAGAAAAGCGGTGCATGGTATGCATACAGCGATGCCAAGATTGGTCAGGGGCGTGAGAATGCAAAGCAGTATCTGACTGAGCATCCGGATGTCTGCGATGAGGTGGAACTGCAGGTGAGGGAAAGTTATGGTTTGATCGAACAGGATGAGAAACCGGAGGCGGATACCGGCAATGATGATACAGACAATTAAACCGCTGACGAAGAAAAAAAGTCGGGTGATAACAGAGGGGCAGTCTGATTTTGTGTTATACAAAAGTGAGCTGTCCCGTTATCACATCAAAGAGGGCATGGAACTTTCTGATGCGACTTATGAAGAGATCATAGAGAAAGTCCTGAAAAAGCGTGCAAAGCTGCGCGCACTGCATCTGCTTACAGCACAGGACCGGACGGAACATCAGCTCAGAGAAAAGCTGAAAAGGGACGGGCACCCCGATGAAGTTATCGACTGTGCAGTTGATTATGTAAAAAGTTATCATTATATTGATGATGCCAGATATGCGAAAGTCTATGTGAGAAGCATGCGTGAAAAAAAGAGCGCCAGATGGATTCGATTGGAACTGGAGAGGAAAGGGGTATCCGAATCGTATATCTTGGAAGCCCTGAAGCCATACGAGGGAGAATCTGAGGTGTCTGTCATAGAAAATCTTGTGCAAAGGAGAGCAGGAGAGCCACATCCTATAGATGAAAAGGAGATGCGGCGCCTGTATGGCTATCTTATGCGCCGCGGATTCAATGGATCAGAGGTCAAAAAGGTGCTTCAAGGCTATCGTGAGGCTGAATCATATCATTACTAAAACAGCTGTGAAAAGGTATAACCATCCGTGGACAAGTCCATATATGGTTATACCTTTTCACAGTGTAATGGTTAAACTGATTGACAAAAGGTAAAAAACAGTATAAAATTGAGGTGTTGTGAATGAACAATGAAAACTAAATAAGGAGGTGCTCCTGTGATAGTTGCAATAGTTGCAATTGTTGCTGTGTGTGTTACTCTACTTATTGCGGTTCCTGTTGTTAGCAAAACTGCAGTTGACAAGAAAGTCCGGGAAGATGCCGAAAAAATTGGCACTGCAGAGGAAAAGGCCAGAAACATTATAGATGAGGCGTTGAAAACTGCTGAAACTAAGAAACGTGAGGCACTTTTAGAGGTTAAAGAGGAATCTTTAAAAGCTAAGAATGAGGCTGAAAAAGAGAATCGGGAACGAAGGCTGGAGCTGCAGAAGTATGAAAAGCGAGTACTGTCCAAGGAAGAATCAATTGACAGGAAAGCCGATGCGTTAGAGCGTCGCGAAAATGATATTACAGCAAAAGAAGCAGAGATTAGAAAAAAAGGAAAGCAAATCAACGAGTTACATGATCAGGGAGTACAAGAGCTGGAGAGAATATCCGGTCTCACCTCCGAACAGGCAAAAGAATATCTTTTAAAATCTGTTGAAGACGAAGTTAAAATTGACACTGCAAAAATTTATAAGGAATTAGTTACACAGGCGAAAGCCGATGCAGACAAAAAAGCAAAGGAATATGTGGTTACCGCGATACAAAAGTGTGCAGTAGATCATGTCTCGGAGTCCACAATTTCCGTAGTACAGCTTCCAAATGATGAGATGAAGGGGAGAATTATAGGCAGGGAAGGGCGCAATATCCGTACCCTGGAAACTCTTACAGGAGTGGACTTGATTATCGATGACACACCGGAAGCGGTAGTGCTGTCTTCATTTGACCCAATCAGACGAGAAGTGGCACGTATCGCATTAGAGAAATTAATTGTTGATGGACGAATTCATCCGGCTCGCATTGAGGAAATGGTTACAAAAGCACAAAAAGAAGTGGATGCAACGATTCGTGAAGAAGGCGAAGCGGCGACTCTTGAAGTCGGCGTACATGGCATTCATCCTGAATTGGTCCGCCTCTTAGGCCGTATGAAATTCCGTACCAGCTATGGACAGAATGCATTGAAGCATTCAATTGAGGTGGCACAGCTGGCAGGCTTGCTTGCCGGTGAGGTAGGAGCAGATGTGCGCTTGGCAAAGCGTGCAGGACTGCTGCATGACATTGGAAAATCCATTGACCATGAAGTAGAGGGATCCCATATTCAGATTGGTGTTGATCTCTGTCGTAAGTACAAAGAGCCTGCGATTGTTGTTAATGCGGTGGAATCCCATCATGGTGATGTAGAACCACAGTCTCTGGTTGCATGTCTCGTACAGGCTGCAGATGCTATTTCAGCAGCTCGGCCGGGAGCGAGAAGAGAGACATTGGAAACATATACAAACAGATTAAAACAGTTAGAAGATATTACAAACTCTTTTCAGGGAGTGGACAAGTCTTTTGCTATTCAGGCAGGTAGAGAAGTCCGTGTTATGGTGATACCAGATCAGATCAATGATGACGAGATGGTACTTTTGGCGAGAAGTATTTCAAAACAGATTGAGGCAGAGTTGGAATACCCAGGACAGATCAAAGTGAATGTAATTCGCGAAAGCCGCGTAACAGACTACGCGAAATAAGTAATTTTCTTTAGTAAACATAAAAGGTTGTGATTTTCATCAAAAAACGATGAAGATCATGACCTTTTCGTTTGCGCGAGATTGATTCCCATGTATAATGATCTCAAAAGCACAAATGATAAAAGAAAAGTGTAAACAGGAAAATCTGAAAGGGCCAAAGACATGAAGAAAAAAATATTGATTTTAAATACCGGAGGGACGCTTTCCTCTGTGGAAAGCGAAGAGGGCCTGGTTCCGGGACTTAGCAGTCAGAAGATTCTTGGAAAGATGCATATGGTAGCTGAAGATATTGAAGTGGAAATGAAAGATTACAGTTCTGTGGACAGTGCGAATATATTTCCCGAAGACTGGGCAAAGCTTGCCAAAGTGATCGCGGATGAATATGAGAAGTATCAGGGGATTGTGGTAATTCATGGGACCGACACACTTGCCTATACGTCATCTATGCTGACTTTTATGCTTCAGAATATTCCGATTCCGGTGGTGGTTACCGGAAGCCAGCTTTCGATTTCTCATCCGGTAGCGGATGCGATGGAGAACTGCCGATGTGCGATTCACATGGCGGCGAGTGGTTATCCAGGGGTTTTTGTGGCATTTAACCGGAAGGTGATCTTAGGATGCAGAGCATCCAAGGTCCGTACGGTGAGCTTTGATGCGTTTGAGAGCATTAACTATCCGAACGTGGGAGAGATCAGCTCACTGGGTCTTCACATTGATGAGAATCAGATTCCGTCCAGAAAGGGGATTTTCCGTCCGCAGATGAATTATTCGGAGAAAGTATTCATGTTGAAGCTTTATCCTGGAATCGATCCCGGCATTTTGGGTTTTTTGCAGCAGCAAGGTTATCGCGGGGTCTACATCGAAGGATTCGGACTTGGCGGAATGCCGTTTCTTCATCAGAATTTTATAGCATCTGTGGAAAAGGTAATTAAACAGGGTATGGTGGTGCTGGTCGGAAGCCAGTGCCGATATGAGGGAAGCAACCTGTCTGTCTATGAGACGGGACGTAAGGCACTCAAAGGAGGAGTTTTTCAGGCTTACGACATGACTGCAGAGACAGCCGTCACAAAATTTATGTGGGTGCTTGGACAGTCACAGAATCATCACGAGATGGAAGAGTATTTTCTTATGGATCTCGCCGGAGAAGTGAGCATTCCAAAGTGAGATCATCGATGGCCGGTCGGGCTTTCTTCTCATGTTTTTCTTTACAGGCAAGATATAACAGGGTATGATTAATCTGTGAGATTTATCACGCGGTGCGGAACAATCCGTGTATTATAATAAGAGGAGGTATCGTAGTGAAACGTTCTAAGATTAATGCTTGTATTAAGGACATGGAAAGACTGGTAAGGGAGAATGGATTCCATCTTCCGCCATTTTGCAGCTGGACACCAAAAGAATGGGAAGACAAGGGCCATGAGTATGACGAGATTCGTGACAACATGCTCGGATGGGATATCACAGATTATGGCCTGGAAGACTGGGACAAGGTAGGGTTCGCTCTGATTACGCTGCGTAACGGAAATCAGAATAATCCCAAATACAAAAAAGTATACGCAGAGAAATTACTGATGTTGAAAGAAGGACAGCATTCTCCCATGCATTTTCACTGGAAGAAATCAGAGGATATTATCAACAGAGGCGGCGGAACGATGATCATTCACGTCTATAACGATGATGGCAATGAGGAACTTGCCGACACGGATGTCTGCGTGAATTCCGACGGCAGATCTTACTATGTGCCTGCGGGCACAGGTGTTGAGCTAAAACCTGGGCAGAGCATCACCTTGTGGCCTCATCAATACCACGATTTCGATGTCAAACCGGGGACTGGCGATGTCCTGATTGGTGAGGTTTCCATGTGTAACGATGACAATACAGACAACCGCTTCAATCCGCCGGTCGGCCGTTTTCCAAAGATTGAAGAGGACGAAGAGCCATACCGTCTCCTTTGCTTTGAATATCCCAAAGCCAGAGAATAACTAAAACTGACTGTAAGCGTGGCAAACCCATTCTGTCAGGATGAATGCAATGCTGCTTTTCGATATTCGCCAGGCGTACAGCCAAACTGACTTTTAAAAAGACGGTTAAAATGATTAATGTTCTGAAATCCGGATTCGAGAGCAGCTTGCTTGATTGTAACAGCATCATTGCTCATCAGGTATTTTGCTTTGGAAAATCGAGCTTGTATAAGTTCTTCCTTAGGTGAACAGTGGAAGAAATCCTGGTAATAGATATAGAGCTGGCTCTTTCCGATATGCAGAATCTTACATAGCTGTTCGATGGTCCAGTTCTGTTCACAGTTCCCCAGCATCTGTCCGCGAAGCGCCAGAAGCTGGGGATATATATTCTGATGCTGTTTTGTCGGCACGGACTCCTGACACTGCCCGCGGTGAAGAAGGATCAGAAGCTGTCGGATATAAAGTTCCATCATAGTTTCAGAAAAGGTCATCTGACTTAGGAACTCCTGATAGATCTGCTTTAGCAGCCAGTTCAGCTCGTCCGTGTTGTATGGATAAAGTATATCATTTAGCCGGATATCATATTGATCTACAATTTTACGGTCACAGCTGAAATGAACATAGCTGTTGAAGAACTCTTTATCTGCCCGATAATTTTGATACTGTCCGGGAGAGTAGAGGATACATGCTCCTGATCTCACTTTTAACGCAGAGCGGCCTGGAAAGCGAAAAGTCATCGGAGCAAGGACTAAAAGGAAGAGATAGCTAGCTGTTCCAGACGGACGATAGATCAACTCACAGTCAGGATTGTGTGTGTGATATCCGCAATAATCAATTGAAATCATAAGAACTCCTTTCTGCAACTGTAAGCAGATGAAATATCTGCAAATAGTTTTTGCATAAAACATAAAAAATATCCAAGACCTGAGAAAAGAATAACAGAACCGGAAGAAATGTCAATATTAAAAGAAATTAGGTAATTGATACCAAGAGTCGAAAAGAGTATGCTGTTCATGCTTGCATGAAAAAGCATACAAAGAAGAGAGAGGGCAGAGGATGAAAAAATCAAACTTATTTATTGACAAACACTTTAAAGTTGCAGAAGTAGACAAGAGGATCTACGGATCCTTTATCGAACATCTCGGACGGGCTGTGTATGGAGGAATTTATCAGCCGGAAAGTGCCTTTTCGGACGAACAGGGATTCAGGACAGATGTCGCAAAACTGATTACCCGGCTGGATGTTCCGGTTGTACGTTATCCGGGAGGAAATTTTGTATCTGGATATCACTGGGAGGACGGCGTAGGACCAAAAGATGAACGCCCCAGAAAAACGGATCTGGCATGGAATGTCATCGAGACGAATCAATTCGGATTGAATGAATTCATGGACTGGACAAAAAAAGCAAATACAGAGGCCATGATGGCGGTAAATCTTGGAACTCGGGGTGTGGATGATGCAAAAAACATTGTGGAATACTGCAATCTCAAGGGCGGTACGTATTACAGCGATCTGAGAAAAAAACACGGCTATCAGAATCCTCATGACATTAAACTGTGGTGTCTGGGCAATGAGATGGACGGTCCGTGGCAGATGGGACATAAGACGGCACCGGAATATGGCAGGATCGCCGCTGAAGCCGGCCGCATCATGAAGATGGTGGATCCGTCGATTGAACTTGTGGCATGCGGAAGTTCATCCCTTACGATAGATACGTTCGGTACCTGGGAGGATACGGTTCTTTCAGAAGCTTATGACATGATAGATTATCTTTCCCTTCATCAATATTATGGGAATCAAGATAATAACACACCAGATTTTCTGGCCAACACAGTTGCCATGGATGAATTCATCAGTTCCGTTGTATCCATCTGTGATGCGGTAAAAGCAAAAAAACGCAGACATAAGAATATCAACCTGTCGTTTGATGAATGGAATGTATGGTACCATTCCCATGAACAGGATCAGAAACTGGAGCGTTGGTGCGAAGCACCTCATCAGCTGGAGGACATCTATAATTTTGAAGATGCACTGTTGGTTGCCGGGATGATGATCACGATGCTTATGCATGCAGACCGTGTGAAAATTGCATGTCTTGCGCAGCTTGTCAACGTCATCGCACCGATTATGACCTCAGATACAGGGGCGTGGAAACAGACCATTTATTATCCTTTTGAGCTGATTAGCCGATATGGCCGTGGTACAGTCTTAGGCACACTTTCTGATGCACCGTGTTATGAGAGCTCTCACGGAGACGCGTCGTATCTCGATGCAGTCTGCATTATGGATGAGGAACAGAGTGCTCTGACAATCTTTGCAGTGAACAAAGACCTGACGGATTCTATGGAACTCTCCTGTGATCTTCGTCAATTTGAGGGATATCAGGTGAAGGAACATCTTGTGCTGACAAATCCGGATCTGAAGGCTGTCAATACAGAAGAACATCCCGATTGTGTAGTACCTGTAAAAACTCAGAATGCAAAAGTGACGGATGGTATTTTACATGCCTTACTTTGCGACAAGAGTTTTCATGTAATCCGTCTGGAAAGGTAAATTGGAGTGAAAGTATGAAGAGTATCATTGAAGATATAAAGAATAAAGACTTTAAAAGAGTATATCTGCTTTATGGAGAGGAAACATATCTGAAGATTCAGTTTCGGGACAAACTGTGTCATGCACTGAATCAGGAAGATACAATGAATTATTCCGAATTTGAGGGAAAAGGTCAAAACGAAGGTCAAATCATAGATCTGGCTGAGACGATGCCTTTTTTTTCAGATCACCGTCTCATTCTTTTGCAGGATACGGGATTCTTTAAAAATAAAGCAGATCGGATGGCGGACTATATGGCCGAACTTCCGGATTATATCTGCATGATATTCGTGGAGAGTGAAGTTGACAAACGCAGCCGTATGTACAAGGCTGTCAGGAAATACGGAAGAACTGTAGAATTCGTGAGCCAGGATGAGAAAACACTTGCCAGATGGGTTTTGGGAACGCTAAAAAGAGAAAACAAGAAGATCACAAAGTCTGATCTGGATCTGTTTTTTACGGTGACGGGCACAGATATGGGAAATATAGAAAGAGAACTTGAAAAACTGATCTGTTACACAATGGGAAGAGACGTAATCACAGACAAGGACATCAAAACGATATGTACCGCCCAGATCACGAATCAGATCTTCGATATGGTCCGGGCAGTGACAGCGAAACAGCAGAAAAAGGCACTGGATCTATACTATGATCTTCTTTCGTTAAAAGAATCGCCCATGAAAATTCTCGCACTGATCGCAAGGGAATTCCATATGATGCTGCAGGTGAAAGGCCTGCAGCTTGAAGGAAGTGATATCCATACAATCGCCGAACGAACAGGTCTTCGCGATTTTGTGGTAAGAAAGTATCTGCCTATGACACGCAGCTATTCCATGGAGCAGCTGCGTGCCGCCATGGATGACTGTATTACAACTGAGACAGATGTGAAGACAGGGCGGCTTTCGGATGCCATGAGTGTGGAACTGCTGATTATCCGGTTTAGCTCGAAAAAGTCATATTAATGCCTTCAGAAATTGTGTAACTGAGACGTTTGATTGTCTCGTCGATATCTTTTGGGGTTACGAACATAGACATCAGCGAAGGGCTTATGATTTCGCCTAAGAATTCCTGAATCTCGGATTCTTCCAGAGCTTCCAATAAGTTGGAAACGGCATCATGGACGATCGTCCCGGCATCTACCACGGTGGGAATGCCAATTCCAATAACGGGAATGCCAAGCGTTTCTTTTGTGAGAGCACAGCGGTAATTCCCCACGCCAGAACCGGGACTGATTCCGGTGTCAGTCAGTTGTATCGTGCAGTTTAGACGTTTGGTATTGCGGGCCGCCAGAGCATCGATGACAATGACGGAGTCCGGCTTTGTCTTTGCTATGACACCCTGGAGGATTTCCATCGTCTCCATTCCGGTTTGGGCCATAACACCCGGTACCAACGCACTGATCATCGGGGCACCTTTTGTGCCGGGACCGGCGTATCCGTATTCACGTACAAGATGTCGGGTAATATGCAGATTATTGATGACATCGGGGCCAAGGGCATCCGGGGTGATTTCCTGATTTCCAAGTCCTACGACAAGGACGGAATTTGGATGGGCGGGCAGCAGTTTTTTTAAATGACGCGAAAGTTCTACAGAGATTTCTCGGTGGTAATCGTCGTCATCTGCTGTCATAGAAGGAGCTTCCATCGTGATATAGGTGCCAATTGGTTTTTCCATCAGATGTGCCCCATGTTCAGTTTCGATTTTTACCCAAGTGGTACGAAGATCTTTAACCTTATTATAATGTTTTCGGATCTTAACGCCGGGTATCTCTACGTTGTCTTTTTCGTATTTTTCACCATTCTCCATGACAAGATCGGTTCGCACTTTGTACTGATTCATTTGGATCGTCTCCTTTGCAGGTCTTTTTAAGGCTTATCTTATCTTTTGCATTTTTCATTTAAATATGTATTGACAATGACAGATAAAAAGTATAAGATAAATTAGTATGTTCGTCGGAGTGTCCGTGTCTGCCCCGACGGCAAAGATAAAAATGATATCAGGTATACAGGAGGTGTAACTTTGGCAAATATTAAATCATCGAAGAAGAGAATTCTGGTAGCACAGACAAGAACAGAAAGAAATAAAGCAGTCAGATCTGCTGTAAAAACTTCGATTAAGAAAGTTGAAACAGCTGTTGAGGCAAAAGATAAGGCTGCTGCCCAGAGCGCACTTACAGCCGCAATTTCGACAATCGAAAAGGCAGGTTCGAAGGGCGTTTATCATAAGAACAACGTATCCAGAAAAGTTGCACGTTTGAGCAAGGCTGTAAACTCAATCGCATAACGCATAAATAGATAAAACAGATAAAATCAGAGGTTTCCATTCATACCGTCATGTGAATGGGAGCCTCTTTCTGATTGGCCGGGCTTCCAACGTCATGAGAATGAATCTGCAGGTATCAACTTACACTCCATGCATAAACTATATACAGGGGGTGAGAGGTTGGACAATAATGACAAAGGGACGGGGACAGTGGTGATTATCATACTGGCAGTGATTGCGTCGGTTTTAGTTTACAGAAGTTTTAAAGTTATCTCATCCGGCGGATTTGACAGAGGAAAAGAGATTATCTCTTCTGCGTACGAGCAGGCACAGAAACTGGCAGTCAAAGTTTACCTGCCGCAAGTTTATTATGACGAAGATAATCCAGGCAGTGGAGATTTTATTGAACATGTGGCTCAGACCGCAAAGGAGCAGATTCCGGGAATGGGTGTGAGTCAGAAAAAAAAGACGGAGGATGAGATGGCCATCGAGGATGCCTCTACCAAAAAAGCAATCATAGATGAAAATAATAAGGCTATCCAGACAAAGATGACTGCAGAAAATCAGCAAAAAGTACAAGATGACGAACAGAAAAAGCAGGAAGAGGAGCTCAAGAAAAAGCAGGAAGAAGAGGCAGCGAAAGCGAAAGAAGAGGCGGCGAAGGCAGCCAGTTCCATTAATATTATAAACCCCATACCTTTAGACTCGCTGAGGGACTTTAATTATCTCGTAAAAAACTACTTTGTTGTCGATAATAATACGACAGCTGAAAAATCTCAGATTAATGTAGACGAATTCTGGTCAAAGGATATGAAGATCACAAAAGATCCGTCTGTTCCGCAGATTCTGATCTACCATACCCATTCTCAGGAGACATTTGTGGATTCGGTGCCTGGTGATGCGAATACCACTGTGGTGGGCCTTGGAAATCTTCTGACATCGATTCTTCAGGATACCTATGGCTATCAGGTAATTCATCTGACCAATACTTTTGACCTTGTGGACGGAAAAGAAGAGAGAAGCAGAGCTTATGATTATGCGCTTCCTGTCGTTGAGCAGACTTTACATGACAACCCATCTATTGAAGTGGTGATTGACCTGCACAGGGATGGTGTAAAGGATTGGCAGCATATGGTCACTGAGATTGATGGAAAGCCAACAGCACAGATTATGCTTTTTAACGGAGTTTCCCGCACGAAGATGAACGGCGACAACCCGTCACTTCCCAATCCCTATATCAAAGACAATCTGGCATTTTCTTTTCAGCTGGAACACATGGCAAACCAGTGCTATCCGGATTTTACCCGCTGTATCTATCTAAAAGGACTGCGATACAACCTGCACGTGCGCCCAAAATCCATTCTGCTGGAGGTGGGAGCTCAGACCAATACATTGGAAGAAGTGAGAAATGCTATGGAACCTTTCGCAAAAGTGCTTAATTCCGTTCTGGATGGGACGAATAAAACACTGCAGTGAGTGCAGAGGCAAAGAAGAGTGACAAAAGCCCCTCATCTGTGGTATTATGTAATTTGTAAAGACACATTTCAGGAGGATGAAATACTTGGCAGTTATAGATCAAAAGAATATACGGAACTTTTGCATTATTGCGCATATTGATCATGGAAAATCCACGCTTGCTGACCGGATTATTCAGATGACTGGTTTGCTGACCGAACGTGAGATGCAGTCTCAGGTGTTGGATAACATGGAACTTGAGAGAGAACGTGGAATCACAATCAAAGCGCAGGCAGTCCGGACCATATACAAGGCAGAGGATGGACAGGAATACATTCTGAATATGATAGATACCCCAGGGCATGTGGATTTTAATTATGAAGTTTCCAGGAGTCTTGCTGCCTGCGACGGGGCGATACTCGTGGTAGACGCTTCTCAGGGGATTGAGGCTCAGACTCTTGCAAATGTCTATCTGGCTCTGGATCATAATCTGGATGTGTTTCCGGTGATCAACAAGATTGACCTGCCCAGTGCTGAGCCGAATCGAGTGATCGCAGAGATCGAGGATGTGATTGGAATCGAAGCGCAGGGATGCCCTGAAATTTCGGCAAAAACAGGATTAAATGTTAATCAGGTTCTGGAAGAGCTTATAAAAAAAGTTCCGGCCCCCGGCGGGAACAGAGATAATCCTCTCCAGGCACTGATCTTCGACTCTGTCTATGATTCATATCGAGGTGTCATCATCTCATGCAGAATCAAAGAAGGTAGTGTGAGAAAAGGAACCAGGATCAAGATGATGGCCACAGGTGCCACAGAAGAGGTAGTCGAAGTCGGATATTTCGGAGCCGGGCAGCTGATTCCCTGTGAGGAACTTACGGCGGGAATGGTCGGATACATCACTGCAAGTATCAAGAATGTTGCCGATACACGTGTAGGTGATACGATCACGAATGCGGACAGACCTTGTGAGCAGCCTCTTCCGGGTTATAAAAAAGTAAACCCTATGGTTTACTGTGGGATGTATCCGGCGGATGGGGCGGATTATCAGGAACTGCGGGATGCACTGGAGAAACTTCAGCTCAATGATGCGTCACTTTTCTTTGAACCTGAGACATCTGCAGCACTGGGATTCGGATTTCGCTGTGGTTTTTTAGGCCTTCTGCATCTGGAGATTATACAGGAACGTCTGGAAAGAGAGTACAATCTGGATCTTGTCACCACGGCACCTAGTGTAATCTACAAAGTCCACAAGACAGATGGGACATACATGGAACTTACGAATCCGTCCAATCTTCCGGATCCCACAGAGATAGACTATATGGAAGAGCCGCTGGTCTCTGCAGATATCATGGTCACGACAGAGTTTATCGGACCGATCATGGAACTGTGTCAGCAGAGAAGGGGACAGTATCAGGGCATGGAGTATATGGAGACAACCCGAGCGCAGCTGCACTATAAATTGCCGCTGAACGAAATCATCTACGATTTCTTTGACGCTCTGAAATCGAGATCGAAAGGGTACGCATCATTTGACTATGAGCTTTGCGGCTATGAGAAGAGCGATCTTGTAAAACTGGACATCCTGGTAAATAAGGAAGAAGTCGATGCACTTTCCTTCATTGTGTTTGCTGACTCGGCTTATGATCGCGGCAGAAGAATGTGTGAGAAACTGAAAGAAGAGATTCCAAGACAGCTCTTCGAGATACCGATTCAGGCGGCTGTCGGTTCCAAAATTATTGCCAGGGAGACCGTGAAGGCAGTTCGAAAAGATGTACTTGCCAAATGCTACGGCGGCGATATCAGCCGAAAAAAGAAACTGTTGGAAAAACAGAAAGAGGGAAAGAAACGCATGCGCCAGATCGGGAATGTGGAGATTCCCCAGAAGGCATTCATGAGTGTCCTGAAACTTGATGATGACTGATGAGAGGCTGTTCCCTTTTTAGGGGAATGGCCTTGCGTTTTCTGCCTTGCGAGGTGAAAAGGTTCAAGGAGGAATCAATGAACAAAAAAGAATTAGAACTCTATGTGCACATCCCTTTTTGTGTCAAAAAATGTGATTACTGTGACTTCCTTTCTTTTTCCTGCTCCGATGAGGCGAAAGTTTCTTATACAAGAGCTTTACTCAAAGAGATTGACAGCCAGCCGGATATGGAGGATTATCAAGTGGTTTCTATCTTTTTCGGGGGAGGAACACCATCTCTTATGGAAATTGATCTGATGCAGAAGATAACAGAACAGATCAGGGGTAAATTTCACATTTCCGATCAGGCGGAGATCACACTGGAGGCAAATCCGGGCACGCTTACGATGGAAAAATTACAGGCTTACCTTCAGATGGGTTTTAACCGTATCAGTATCGGTTGTCAGTCGCTGTCGAACACAGAGCTTATCAGACTTGGGAGAATACACACGGCGGAGGAGTTTTACGAGAGCTTTTTACTGGCACGCAATGCGGGATTTGATAATATAAATGTGGATCTGATGTCTGCACTGCCCGGACAAACCTTTGAGAACTGGGAGAGAAACCTGCGGGAAATGGCAGATCTTGCACCGGAACATATCTCTGCCTACAGTCTGATACTGGAAGAAAGAACTCCATTTTTCCAGAAACAGTGCGATTTGGATCTTCCAGATGAAGATACGGAGCGGCTGATGTACGAAAAGACGCAAGATATCCTGAGAGAATACGGTTATCATCAGTATGAGATATCGAATTATGCGAAAGCAGGGTATGAATGCCGTCACAATATAGGTTACTGGAAACGGGTTCCTTATTTGGGATTTGGACTTGGTGCGTCATCTCTGAAAAACGAGGAGAGATATTCGAATACTTCCGATTGGAAAGAATATCTGAAGAAAAGTGACAGACCAGAGAGCATAAAAAAGAGCTGCGAGAAACTGAGCAGGAAAGATCAGATTGAAGAATATATGATACTCGGTCTTCGGATGAACTGCGGTGTCTCGGAAAAGGATTTTTCCGGGCAATTTGGCTGCACCTTTGATGATATCTATCATGACGTAATCAATAAGTACGTAAAAACCGGATACATGCAGAGGACAGAGGGGAAAATCACTTTGACAAGAAAGGGAATATCGGTCAGCAATATCATCATGGCAGATTTTATACTCTAAGGGAACAAACGTTTGCTTTCTGGGTGCGATTGTGATATGATATATTAGACAAATTATAATAGCAAAAGGAGCTTTAATATAAATATGGCATTACAGCAAAAGAAAGAATTTATTAAGATACGGGGTGCTGCAGAGAATAATCTGAAGAACCTGAATGTGGATATCCCGCGCAATGAACTCGTGGTTTTGACAGGACTTTCTGGATCAGGAAAAAGCTCACTTGCCTTTGATACAATCTACGCAGAAGGGCAGCGGCGCTATATGGAAAGTCTTTCCTCCTATGCCAGACAATTTCTGGGGCAGATGGAAAAACCGAATGTGGAAAGCATCGAGGGTCTGCCGCCTGCGATCTCCATAGATCAGAAATCCACAAACCGTAACCCGAGATCTACCGTGGGAACCGTGACAGAGATTTATGACTATTTTCGCCTCCTTTACGCACGCGTGGGAATTCCGCATTGTCCGAACTGCGGCAGAGAGATCAGCAGACAGACTGTGGACCAGATGGTGGATAAGATCATGGAATTACCTGAGCGGACGAGGATTCAGCTGCTGGCACCAGTGGTAAGAGGAAGGAAAGGCAGGCACGAGAAAGTGCTTGACCATGCAAAAAGATCAGGATATGTCCGCGTGCAGATCGATGGCAGCATATATGAACTGTCCGAGGATATCACACTTGACAAGAATAAAAAACACAACATTGAGATTGTTGTGGATCGTCTGATTGTAAAGAAAGGAATTGAGAAGAGACTTACAGATTCCATTGAAAACGTGCTTACACTTTCAGGAGGCCTGCTTCTCGTCGATACCATGGATGGCAATATGTTAAGCTTCAGTCAAAGCTTTTCATGCCCCGACTGTGGAATTAGCATTGACGAGATTGAACCCAGAAGTTTCTCATTCAATAATCCTTTTGGGGCCTGCCCGAGTTGTTTTGGCTTGGGATATAAGATGGAGTTTTCGGAAGAGCTTATGATACCGGATCCGTCTTTAAGCATTGCGCAAGGGGCAATCGTCGTATTGGGCTGGCAGTCCTGCACGGACAAATCCAGCTATACCAGAGCGATCTTAGAGGCACTGGCAAAAGAATATCATTTTTCCCTGGATACGCCTTTCAAGAATTATCCAAAGAAGATTCACGATGTTCTGATTTTCGGAACTGAGGGAAAAAAGGTCAAAGTTTACTATAAAGGGCAGCGAGGTGAGGGGGTTTACGATGTAGCCTTTGAGGGGTTGATCAAAAACGTGGAGCGCCGTTACCGCGAAACCAGTTCGGATTCCATCAAACAGGAATACGAGACATTTATGCGGATTACGCCCTGCCCGGACTGTCATGGACAAAGACTGAAACCGTCATCTCTTGCTGTGACAATCGGCGATAAAAATATATTCGAGGTAACATCGCTGTCTATCGAGAAACTGACTGCTTTTCTGAAAGACTTAACATTGTCGGAACATCAACTACTGATTGGAAAACAGATACTGAAAGAAATCCGTGCCCGTGTGCAGTTTCTAATGGATGTAGGCCTTGACTATCTGACGCTTGCCCGTGCGACAGGGAGTCTGTCCGGGGGGGAGGCACAGCGAATCCGGTTGGCAACTCAAATTGGATCTGGCCTTGTCGGGGTCGCATACATTCTGGATGAGCCGAGCATCGGTCTGCACCAGAGAGATAACGATAAACTTTTAAAGACGCTGATGCATCTTCGGGATCTCGGCAATTCCCTGATTGTGGTTGAACATGATGAGGATACGATGAGAGCCGCTGACTGTGTGGTAGATATTGGACCTGGTGCCGGAGAGCACGGGGGAGAACTGGTGGCGATTGGAACTGCAGAGGATCTGATGAAGAATCCGAACTCTGTCACCGGGGCATATCTGAGTGGAAGAAAAAAGATTCCGGTTCCAAAGACCAGGAAAAAGCCTGCAGGATGGATCAAAGTTTGTGGTGCAAAAGAACACAATCTGAAAAATATTGATGTGAAAATTCCTCTTGGCGTCATGACTGCCGTGACCGGTGTATCCGGTTCAGGAAAGAGTTCCCTTGTAAATGAAATTCTATACAAGAGACTGGCAAGAGATTTGAACCGCGCACGAGTTATTCCCGGGGAGCATAAGAAAATTGAGGGTATGGACCAGTTGGACAAGGTGATCAATATCGATCAGTCTCCAATTGGAAGAACACCAAGATCCAATCCTGCGACTTATACGGGGGTATTCGACACCATTCGCGACCTATTTGCCTCGACGGCGGATGCAAAAGCGAGAGGATATAAAAAAGGTCGTTTCAGTTTCAATGTAAAAGGCGGAAGATGCGAAGCCTGCAGAGGTGACGGTATCATCAAGATCGAGATGCATTTTCTCCCAGATGTGTATGTGCCATGTGAAGTTTGTCATGGACAGAGGTATAACAGAGAGACTCTGGAGGTAAGATATAAGGGGAAAAGTATCTACGACGTGCTGAATATGACTGTGGAAGAAGCTTTGACCTTCTTTGAAAATGTCCCCTCCATCAGCAGGAAGATCCAGACACTTTATGACGTGGGACTGTCCTATATCCGTCTCGGACAGCCGTCTACAACACTTTCCGGAGGAGAGGCACAGAGGATCAAGCTTGCGAGTGAACTCAGCAAAAGAAGCACCGGAAAGACCATCTATATTCTGGATGAACCTACGACGGGCCTGCATTTTGCCGATGTACACAAGTTGATTGATATACTGAAACGCCTTTCGGAAGGCGGAAACACCGTTGTGGTAATTGAGCATAATCTTGATGTGATTAAGACAGCAGATTATATCATAGATATCGGACCGGAAGGCGGCGATAAAGGCGGAACCGTGATAGCTGCTGGCACACCGGAGGAGATTGCGTCGAATCCGGTATCTTATACCGGACAATATGTCAGAAAATATCTATAAAAACCACTTTCCCTCCCCCCACCTTATGGTGTATGATAGGAGTGCGTAGCAATCCGTGGTATCATACACGGTGCGAGAGCCCACAGGGAAATGCGCCTTATGTGGTAAAGAAAAAGAAAGGGGATTATTATGGCTGCGGTAACGGATATTGGAATTGATTTGGGTACAGCCAGTATATTAGTCTATACAAAAGGCAAAGGGATTGTTTTAAAAGAGCCGTCCGTAGTTGCTTATGATAAAGATGCCGATAAGGTAAAAGCTATTGGAGAAGAAGCCAGACAGATGATCGGAAGGACGCCGGGTAATATTATGGCGATTCGGCCGCTTCGTCAGGGCGTCATCTCTGACTATATGATTACAGAGAAGATGCTGCGGTATTTCGTACAGAAAGCCCAGGGAAGAAAGTCTTTTCGAAAGCCTAGGATCGCAATCTGCGTGCCAAGCGGTGTAACTGATGTGGAGCGGCGTGCAGTCGAGGAGGCAACTTACCAGGCCGGGGCAAGAGATGTGACAATTATCGACGAGCCGATTGCAGCAGCGATCGGTGCCGGAATCGATATCACAAAGCCAGTCGGAAACCTGATTGTAGATATCGGAGGAGGGACAACCGATGTGGCAGTCATTTCCCTCGGCGGAATTGTGGTTTCTACTTCAATCCGGGTGGCAGGAGATAACTTCAATGAAGCAATTATCCGTTATGTGAGAAAGAATCATAAATTATTTATCGGGGAGCAGACCGCTGAGGCAGTAAAACTGCAGATCGGAACGGCCTGCAGGCGTCTGGAGACAAAATCAATGGATATCAAGGGGCGCAATGTAGTGACCGGTCTGCCAAAGACTATTCATCTGACTTCCATTGAAGTCTGTGAGGCATTGAAGGATCCTGTGAACCAGATTGTGGAGACCGTTCAGAACGTTCTAGAGAAGACACCGCCGGAACTTGCGGCTGACGTGTCTGAGAGGGGGATTGTTCTGACAGGCGGAGGTGCTCTGCTGGACGGGATTGAAGAAGTTATTCAAGAGAAGACTGGAATCAATACGATGACAGCTGAGAATCCAGAGATGGCTGTCGCAGCTGGTACTGGAAAGTACGTGGAACTGATGAATAAGTTTAATCATTAAGGATTGCAATGGAAGATAAAGTAGAAGGATATGTGGAACATATCATATTTCGAAATGAAGAGAACGGGTATACAGTATTAAATCTCAATTTTGAGGGAAATGACCTTACATGCGTAGGGACCTTTCAGTATGTCAGCGAGGGAGAATATCTGGAAGCAACGGGAGAGCATACCTCCCATGCTGTGTATGGCGAACAATTTAAGGTTGAATCCTATGAGGTCAAGGTTCCGCAGGACGCAAGAGCCATGGAACGTTATCTCGGATCGGGAGCGATTAAAGGAGTAGGTGCAGCTCTGGCCGCCAGGATTGTCCGGAGATTTAAGGAAGATACTTTGAATATCATCAGAGAAGAGCCGGAAAGACTTGCTGAGATAAAGGGAATCAGCGACAGAAAGGCCCACGAGATTGCGGGACAGATTGCCGAGAAGGCCCAGATGCAGGATGCGATTATCTATATGTCGCAATATGGCATTAGTCTCGCACTTGCGCTCAAGATCTATAATCAGTACTCCGATAAGGTTTATTCGGTCTTAAGAGATAATCCTTATAAGATTGCCGAAGATATTCCGGGTGTGGGATTTAAGACAGCTGATGAGATTGCATCCAGAATCGGAATACGCGTGGACTCCCAGTTCCGCATCCGAAGTGGACTTTTTTATGTCCTGACACAGGCCAGTGTAAATGGCCATATCTACCTGCCCAAAGATGTCTTGTTTCGCAGAGCCAGTGAGGTGCTTCAAGTTCCCGTCCAGGCTATGGATCAGCAGCTGATGGATATGGCAATTGAACGAAAAGTAATTCTGAAAGAAGAAAAAGACGGACAGGAAGAGCCCTGTACCATCGTCTATGCCAGTCAGTTCTATTATCTGGAATTGGATACAGCCCGTATGCTTCATGATTTGAATATCACCTGCCAGGACGACCATATTCAGATCGAACACCGGATAAAAAGTATCGAAAGCAGGGAAAATATTGAACTGGACGAACTCCAGCGTCAGGCAGTCGCCCGGGCGGCGTGCAGCGGACTACTCATTCTGACAGGGGGACCGGGAACCGGAAAGACCACGACGATCAATACGATGATTCAATATTTCGAATCTGAAGGCATGGATATTCTGCTCGCTGCACCGACGGGAAGAGCAGCAAAACGAATGACGGAGACGACCGGCTATGCCGCTTCCACGATTCATCGTCTGTTGGAACTGTCCGGGTCTGTGGAAGAATCCTCGGCAAATGTAACATTTGAGAGGAATCAGGATAATCCGCTGGAGACCGATGTGATTATCATTGACGAGATGTCCATGGTAGATATTAATCTGATGCATGCGCTGCTTTTGGCAATCGTACCAGGAACAAGGCTGATCCTGGTGGGTGATGTCAATCAGCTTCCCAGTGTGGGACCGGGAAGTGTACTGCGTGATATGATCCGCTCGAATGCGTTCAAAATGGTCGAACTGACCAGAATTTTCAGACAGGCAGCTAAGAGCGATATCGTAGTAAATGCTCACAAGATCAATGCAGGGGAATCTGTCACCCTTGACAATAAGAGCCGGGACTTTTTCTTTCTGAAGAGATTTGATGTCAATGTAATCTTGAAAGTTATCGTGGTGCTGATTCAGCAAAAACTTCCCAAATATGTCGAAGCGGATGCGATGGATATTCAGGTGCTTGCCCCGATGAGAAAAGGTGCACTTGGTGTCGAGAATCTGAATCTTGTGCTTCAGCGATACCTGAACTCGCCATCTCAGGAAAAAAAAGAAAAAGAGACGGTTCGCGGTGTATTTCGTGAGGGTGATAAGGTGATGCAGATCAAGAACAATTATCAGATGGAATGGGAAGTAAGAGGAGCGAACAACTTTGCTGCCGAACAGGGGCTGGGCGTATTCAACGGCGATCTGGGTGTCATTCGGGAGATTAATTCTTATGCGGAGACATTAACTGTAGAATATGATGAGCACCGCTTTGTGGAATATACGTTTAAACAGCTGGACGAGCTGGAACTTGCCTATGCCACAACCATACATAAAGCACAGGGAAGTGAATACCCTGCAGTAATCATTCCACTGCTTGGTGGTCCTAGGATGCTTATGACCAGAAATCTGTTGTACACAGCGGTGACAAGAGCAAGGAAATGTGTGATGCTGGTGGGCAGTGATGTCACCTTTCAAGCTATGATTGACAATCATAAGATCGAAAACCGATATACGACACTCGCAGAACGAATTACGGAGTACAAATAAGGGAGGAGAGCTTTCGGGGAGAAAGGATTCCTTATGAATTTGTTAGACATCTTATATCCAAAGCACTGCGCTTTATGTGACCGTGCGGTTACAAGCCGGGAGTACCCGGTGTGTATTTCATGCAGAAAGGAGCTAAAGCCGATTATCGGCCCAAGATGCATGAATTGCAGCAAACCCATAGAGAACGAGACGGAAGAATTATGCCTGGACTGCAGGCGACATCATTTTTCCTACGACAGCGGGTTTGCTGTTTTTTTATATTCCGGGAAGATGAAAGATTCCGTCTTGAGGTTTAAATATCAAGGCAGACAGGAGTATGCACAATTTTACGGACAGATGATGAATCTTTTTGCCAGTGACTATATTAACCGATGGAAACCGGATGTCCTGATGCCGGTTCCCATACACCGGGAAAAGCTTGTAAAAAGAGGATACAATCAGGCTCAGGTGCTGGCGGAAACCTTAGGAGGGATGTGGGGGATTCCGGTCGATGCCAAAAGTCTGAAGAGAAAGCGAAGAACAAGGGCACAAAAAGAACTGAATCCACAAGAGCGAAAGAAAAATCTAAGAGAGGCATTTACACTGAATAAAAAAGTGAAATACGATACAGTTGTCCTCGTAGATGATATTTATACCACGGGGAGCACGGTAGATGTTCTCGCCGGACTTTTGAAAGAAAATGGTGCCAAAAAGGTGTATTTTCTAACCGTATGTATCGGAAAAGGCTTGTAAACATCTTTTCATAGCCTGCGAATTATGATACAATGGTCAAAGATATCAGGGCTTGCGGGAGAATCTGATGTGAATTTGACAACAATCGAGAGGTGTCTATGTTAAGTGAAGAGAGAATAGAGCTGATGACGAAGTTGTCCCTCTTTGAGAAGAGGGAAGAAAAAAGGTATCTGAGAATCAGTAAATATTATCGCAGTGACTATATTGGGATTTCTCTGCTTAAGAATTTTTTTGCGGTCACAATTGCTTATATTCTGATTCTTGCCCTTTTTGTAATCTACCGAATGGATCACGTCATGATTACGTTAAACGAATTAAAGCTTCGTCCGCTGACATTTAAAGTAATTGCGGGATACTTATGTATTTTGGCAGGATACAGTGTTATAACCTATATCATCTCTTCTCTTCGCTATAAAAAGGCAAAAAAAAGTGTAGAGTCTTATATAGAAGATTTGAAAAAACTGGACCGGCTTTATAAAAACGAGGCAGTTGGGACCAGACATAAAAGACCGGGAGGAGATCGCAGATGAGCACAATCTTAGAGTGGAAAGAGAGAATACTGGATGTTTATGATGACTATCGGCAGTATATTCAGCTGATATTGAAATTTATATTGGCATTCATAATATTCCTCACAATTAACCAGCAGCTGGGATATATGCATTTGATCAACAACATGTTTGTTGTCCTGATAGTATCTTTGCTGTGCGCAATTCTTCCGACCTCGGCTATCGTAGTTTTCGGCGGGATTATGATATTATTACATACGTTTGCACTTGGATTGGAGGCGGGAGTTCTTACTTTTGTATTCCTGCTGCTTATATACCTCCTGTTTTTTCGGTTTACTCCGAAAGATGCTCTGGCGGTGGTCATTACACCGGCTGCCTGCTCAATTGGCATACCAGGAGTTGTCCCCCTTGTTGCCGGCCTCCTTGGCGGACCTGTTTCATCCATATCAGTGTGCATTGGAATTTTCTGCTTTTATTATCTCCAGGTTATCAAAAAAGTGATCAAACCTGTGAAGAGTGCAGGAACCAGCGATATGTTGGAAAACCTTCAGAAGATGATTCAAGGAGTTTTGAATAATAAAGCGTTGCTTATATTCATGATATCTGGTGCAGCAGCTGCAATAATTGTCTACGCAATTCGCAGGATGAGTATAAAATATGCCTGGTATCTGGCGATTGGGATCGGATGTGCAAGTTATATCATCATCACGGCTGTCTTTAGTGGGGTGATGGATGCAGGGATATCAATTTTCAGTCTTTTCTTTGGAACAATCGTATCCGGAGCAATCGCACTGGTTGTTGATTTCTTCAATTTCAATGCAGACTATCGAAGTATTGAGAATCTGCAGTACGAAGACGATTCCTACTTTTACTATGTAAAGGCAGTGCCAAAGAAACGAAGCGATGCGAAGAATAAGCAATGGAAAAGAAATCTTTCGAAGATGAATGCTGACAAACCGATAAACATAGAAAGACACAATGACCAAGATACGGATACAGATGCATCAGAAAAATATATGGATGTAGACTTTGAAGAAAAGCTGGAAAAATCCCTAGACGAGTTAAAATAGATAACAGATTCGGAAGAAAGGAAGTGACTACATGGATCGTATCATCATCTGGTTTAAAACACAAGCCGCAAATTTTTCATTTCCTCAAATACCGAAATCAATTGAAATTATTGATATTGTTCAGATTCTGATGATTGCATATTTTGTATATCACCTGATTTTGTGGGTAAAAAATACGAGAGCATATGTCCTGTTTAAAGGCATTACGTTAATTGCTGCATTTGTCCTAATCGCGAAAATTTTTCAGATGAACGTGATTCTGCAGATCTTCAGAGGAGTCAGCGTTGCTGCGATTACGGCAGTTGTCATTATCTTTCAGCCTGAACTTCGAAGGGTGCTGGAGCAGCTGGGAGATAAGAGTATTTTTGATTTTGCCTTTCTTGGAACGTCCAATGCTCAAAGTGACAAGAGATTCAGCGATAAAACGCTCAATGAGATGGTCAGAGCATGTTATGAGATGGGTGAGGTGAAGACGGGCGCCCTGATTGTAATTGAACAGAATATATCGCTTACAGATTATGAAAAAACAGGAATTCCTGTCGATGCGATATTGACAGGTCAGCTCTTGATCAATATTTTTGAAAAAAATACACCTCTGCATGATGGTGCTGTGATTGTCAGAGGGGACAGGGTGACATCGGCCACCTGTTATCTGCCATTGTCGGAGAGTATGGCACTCAGTAAAGATCTGGGGACCAGACATCGTGCAGCTGTTGGAATCAGTGAAGTAAGCGATTCCTTTACGGTTGTCGTCTCAGAAGAGACGGGAAATGTTTCTTATGCATTGAATGGAGAGATTACGACTGCAGTGAATCCCAACGAACTCCGTGAACAGCTTCATAAGATCCAAAAGCTATCTGTTGCGCCGGAGAGTTCCAGAATTCAACATTGGAAGGAGCGGGTAAAGCATGAAAAAAAATATGACAAAAAACCTGACAAATAACCTTGCTCTGAAAATTGTATCACTTTTTTTTGCAGTGCTGATCTGGGGCATTGTAGTCGGAGTCAGTAATCCGATTGAACCGAAGACCTATGATGTTCCTGTGACGATTACACATGCGAATTATATTCAGACAGGAAAAAAGACCTATCTGATTGATGATCAATATCGAACCATACGTGTGAAGATAAGAGATAACAGGCAGAAGCTGGGTACGATTAAGGATTCAGATATTGTCGTCGAAGCAGATCTTACGCAGATTGTCGATATGGACACTGATCCGGTGTTCGTTCCCCTGACGGTTTCGTGTCCCGGGGTGGAGGATAAGAATATCACACTTTCTAGAACAACGATTCCAATTAAGATCGAGGATATCGAGCAGGAGACTTATAATATAGAAGCAGATACCGGAGATACGATACCGGGCGACGATTATGAGGTGGGAAAAGTTGCGCTGGATCCGGAAAATATCAGTATATCGGGACCGAAATCTATTATCAGTAAGATAGACCGCGTAAAAGCATTGCTGGATGTAAGCGGTATGACCGCAGATGGGGACAGATCGACTGAGCTTGTGATCTATGATAAGAACGGCGAAGAGCTCACAGATGATACCATGAGTTATCTGAGATATGATATTGGAAGTACGAAGGTGAAGGCGTCTGTTGATCTGTGGAAACGCAAAGAGAATGTTAAGATGAACATCCACCTTGAGGGAGGACCTGCGAGCGGATATCAGCTTGGCGAGATCATTACCTCTCCCTCAGAGATTACAATGGTTGGAACTGATAATGCTCTTTCTGATCTTGCTGCGAATGACAATACAATAGATATCCCGGTTCCAAGGGACGTCATTGATCTGAAGAATAAAAAGTCGGATGTAAGGGGAACTTTGGATCTTACGACTGTTTTTGACAAGGATAGCTCGATTCGTCCAAGTTCCAGAACATCGGCAATTGTGATCAAGGCAACGATACTTCCGAACGGGAGCAAAGAGTTCGACCTCGATGTGGAGGCGATCCAGAAAAATGGACTGGATCCTAGCCTAAGTCTCACCTACGATCAGCCTACGATTTCCATCCGGGTTAAGGCATCAGACAAAAAATTGGATGCATTCAATCCGGCGCAGATGATTCAAGCATCCATAGATCTAACAGGTAAAGTTGACGGAGATTACCCTGTACCTGTGACTGTCAAACTGCCGGAAGGATATGAGATGGTCGATGACGTACAGACTACGGTGCATTTGAAAAAGGCAGAAAAGGCAGCTGCGGCTTCCGCCGCAGACTGAAGTTTCGCATCTGGGGAAAGCCAGGAGGAAAATATATATGGTCAGCAAAAAAGTGAAAGTGATCAACCCATCAGGTCTTCATCTGAGGCCTGCAGGAATATTGTGTAACAAAGCGATGAATTACAAGTCTTCCATTACATTCGACTACCAGGATAAGGTGAAGACCGGTACGGCTAATGCAAAGAGCGTTTTAAGCGTTCTCGGTGCATGTGTGAAAACCGGTGATGAGATTGAGATACACTGTGACGGCGAAGATGAAGAGGAAGCCCTCAAAGATTTGACAGAGGCAATTGAAAGTGGATTAGGAGAGTAATTACAGATGCGTTTAAGAGCAAAAATTAAGAAGGCAGCAGTCTGCGCGGCAGCAATTCTGACGATCAGTACGACGATGACAGTGCCGTCTGTGGCAGCGGTGAATAACGCAAACCAATTTTCGGTCGATACAAACAGCTGGACGGGATGGCCGCAAGCCCCCGACATCTTGTGCAGTACCGGAATTCTCATGGATGCAGACACCGGACAGATTTTGTTTAATAAGGGTATGGATGATCAGAGATTTCCTGCAAGTATCACGAAGATTATGACAGCCCTGCTTGCCATTGAAGATTCGACACCCGATCAGCAGGTTACTTTCACAGCTACAGGAATGGCGGATGCCTACTCTGGTGTCTCGAATATTAATCCGCAGTTGGGAGAGTCCTTCACGATGGAACAGTGTCTCTACATGATGATGCTGAAATCGGCCAATGATGTCGCCACACAGGTGGCAGAGACCATTGCCGGAAGTGTTCCCGCATTTGTAGATAAGATGAATCAAAAGGCACAGCAGCTGGGATGCACCAATACACATTTTAATAATGCCAATGGGCTGCCGGATGACAATCATTATACATCGGCACGTGATATGGCGCTTATCACCCGAGAAGCATTTAAAAATGAGACATTTCGTAAGATTGTAAGTACACAGAGATATGAAGTCCCTGCGACAGCGATGTCAGGTCCGCGCGTCTATGATAATCATCATCAGATGCTGCTTTCAGGAACCAGATGGACCTATGAGGGTTGTCTTGGCGGAAAGACTGGGTATACAGATTCGGCACAGAGCACGCTTGCGACCTATTCAGAGAAAAACGGTATGAATCTGATCGCGGTCGTCTTACACGGACCAGGAGATGATGCCGTCTATATGGATACGATCAGCCTTATGGATTATGGCTTTGAAAACTTTAAGCCGAAAGATAGCGGTCTTGTGACAGCCGATGGTAAGATTATCTTCGAAGATCAGGCATTGACGCAGCAGGAATATGACAAAAAGATGGCGCCAGAACCGACAGGGAAGGAAAAGGAACCTCAAAACTTTGGCGGTAATAGCAGTACATCAACATCCAAGGCAGCCCTATCAAAAAAGAAGAAACAGCAGCCCGCACGCGGAAAAGCGGATATGGGTGCGTACATAGCGATTGCAGTACTGGGCGTACTTATCTTGACCGGAATCATCCTGATAATCGGGATATTGCATAAAAGGAAAAAAGAAAGAAAAGACGAATATGAGGAATCATAAGAAAAGGCCGCGGACAGCGGCCTTTATGACATCATTTAGGATGATTGTAGCAGTATCAGCAAGTCTTACTCTTTGATAGTTCGTAGAAGCGCGTCCTCTGACAACAACCTAATGTTCATCTTTCTTTGTGAGAAAGGTGATAGCCAAGAATATTCCCAGCGAGACAGCGCTTAATATGATGCCCTCCCGCAGAAGTGGCGCCTGATAATTAAGCGTGAATTCGTGTTCTCCGGCTTGCACATAGAAGCCTGTGAACCCATAGTCTGTTCGGACAAGCTCCACGGGTTTGCCGTCTACTGTGGCATGCCAGCCTTTCTCGAAGGGAATGGCAAGAAAAGCGAGACTGTAGGAGCCGGCATGTATCTTTCCGGACAGGTGGCTGTCATTCCCGGTATTATTGATCGTCACTCCTGAATCTTCTGGAAAATCTGATGCCGCACTTTGTGCCATAAACGAGATATCTGTCAGAGTATGTGCGATGCCCTGATATCTGCTCTCACAGCGGATAGATGTTGTATCTTCCGGAATGGTGAGAGTGTAGGTGTAAGTTGGCTGTACATCAAACTTGGTAAGCTCAATCCTGCCAGTATCGGTGATTCCATTATTCGTGATAAAAGTAAGTGCCGGCGGCCGTATGGCAGTGATGTTAAAGTTCATGGTGACTGGTGCTTTTTCTTCTTGCAGGGCGGAGTCAAGGGGGATTGTCACGCCATCCACGAAACTTACTGCGTGGCTTTCGGGATTGATGTGCTCTGTGAGTTCTGACGCATTGTATCGTGTGTAATCAGGAAGGGGCTGCTTGGCATAAGAGGCAAGCTCCTCGGCAGACATTGTCAAATTGTCCGGTTCGTCTGTTACCACTGCCTGAGATATGAGACCGGAGAGATCATAAGCACCGGGATTTGCCTCAAAGGTGCTCTTATCCAGAGTATTCTGATACAGACGGCCGACGGAGGCGTCATTTTGATTCTGATATAAATACAGGGATCCAAATTGCCTGAGCAGACGATACGCGTCGCTGCTGTAATTTTCATCCGTTGTCACAAGATATTTAATTCCGAACAGTGTGGCAAACGCGTCATCATGTGCGATATGGCGATAGGTAGTTCTCGCAAAATTATATAAGTTCAGGTTCGGGATCATTTTTTCGGTAAATTGGATCAGGTTCCGATTCAGTGTCGAGTTATAAGTTCCGATCCCGCGGTAATCCTGAGCGCAGGATTCCATAGACCAAGAAGCCTGTGCGAATGTCTTCTCTATGCGGCAGAACTCAGGATCAGTGTCCTCTACATATCGAAGTAGGTTGTCCATATCCGGACTGTATAGATAGTTGAAATAATTCGGATCACCTTTTACCACCGATGAACGTCCCCGGGCGGTGATATGGGAATCACTCATCACGTTCACAGCGGTCACACATGCAAGAAGAGCAAAGACTGCGGAAGTGCTGTAGCTGCGGACTGGATTCCTGTGAGCTGCCATATACAAGAGACAGATCATGAGCAAAGTGCTTCCCCACAGAAGAAGGACATTCAGTTTCACGGACGGGGTCAGGGCGGTTTTTCGGTAACTGAAGCCGTAAAGTATCGTGGCACAGATCAGAGTCAGGATGCCGCCGGTGATGCTGAAATATCTCCGATCGAAGATGACGTCTGTCATGTTTGCAACAAGCAGAGCAAATACTGGCATGAGTACGAAAGTATGTCTGGAAAATGGTGCGGCGAATCCGTTGAAGACCAGACTTCCGGCCATGAGCAGCAGCGCCACAGCAGATAACAGGATCAAAGTCCACTGTGTAACCTTTTTTCTGGTGCATTCTTTTGAACGTGCCAGATAGAAAAGGTACTGTACAAGCAAAATCACGAATAAGGTTGAGAAGAAAACATTCGGATCTTCATAAAAATTGGAATATCCCCGGTATGGCATGTGAATCGTGTCATTTCCAATTCCCTCAAGATTCGAGGAGAAGAAACGAAACAGCAAGGTGAAGTAGTAGCGAAGAGGGTAAGGTGCAATACTTGTCCAGATCTTCTCCCAAAATCCCATGTTGCTCTCCAGACGGGAAGAGACATTTGTCACGAGAGCAAATGCCGGAAGCAGTGAGAAGAGTCCCATACAGACGCCTAAGATCATGGATGCACAACCTCGAAAAAAACGCCTATACCGCGTCTTCCAGAGGAGATCTTCCATGAAAAAAAGACGGATAATCAGATAAATCCCACCTGTCAGCATTGTCATGTATCCCGTGTAGTAACTGTAGATGATAATACAGGTTGTGATCAGAGAAATTGACGGTGAAAAGCGATCTCTGTGAAGTGACTTCTCCAGAAGATACAAAAAGAGCGGCAGATACACAGCGATCATGGAAAACTGGTAATGCTGTCCCCAGACAATTAAAAACCCATTAAATGCATAGAGATAAGACGCCAGCAATTTTGCCTTGTCTGAAAAGGAAAAGCAAGTCAGAAACTGGTAGCATGCAATTCCAGCTAGGATCATCTTGCCAATATGAAGATAGATCAAAAGATATGGCATCAATGCCGGTCCAAAGATAACACCCGCGAGATACAAGATCATCAGAGATGGATCGAACAGGTTCAGCTGCAGCATACTGGTGCCGAAACCGTTCGTGAAGTCCCAGACGGAGAGATTTCCGTCGCGGATATGGTTTACGATGGAATTGAACTGCATGATATATTGCTGCTGCGTGTCGGCACCAATGTCATTGAAGATAAAGATGGAGTTTCCAAAAACATACTGGTAATATACGAGACATGAAGACAGCAGGATTGTGATGGCGAGAACCATTCTTGGATGTTGCTTCAAGGTCCGCAGTTTATCAGAAAAATTCATAATACAAATACCTCAATTCTCAAGTCATTCTTAAGTAGTATACCACTACTAGAAAGGAGTGTCGATAATTTAACCGAATTCATGCCCCGGAATTTGGTTATAGACAAGGGTGACACCATTCAAAGGTGCAAACCCGGATATCTGCATATCCGCAATATCTGGATGAGCTCCATGCAAGTCGGGGAAAGTAAAATTAAGTGTGTATTTTTCGCCGTTATATGCAGCGGTTGTACCATCGCCGGTAAAGACAGCGGTATGTTTTTTAAAGATTAAGGACCTGTCTTCTGTCTTTCCATCCACCTTATATATGGTAAAATCAAAGGCGGTATCTGTCACATTCGAGATATCTACATTATAATAGTCGTCTGGCTGATAGACACCGTCGATGATCTTTTCGTCTTCAACGCCATATACAGACTCGTCGAAATATGTTGCTTCATATAATTTCAATGCCGCTTTTACCGATTCGGATCCGGTACTGGATGTCGATGTATTATCCTTGGCAGTGTTTTCATCAGTCATATTCTTAGATTCGGATGATGGCTTCGACGAAGTTTTTGCAGTAGAAGAGGATTCGGTATTCGAGGGTGGTTTTACATTCGAGGAAGAATCATTCTCTGCAGAAGGCGTGCTCTCTGAAGCCAAATGACTGTCGGATTGAGAATTTGTTAAAGCATTTGTCGGGGCGGATTCGGAAATGGCAGATGACGATGTCTCTTTCTTTGAGGTTGCTTTTGCATTTCCACAGCCAGTTAATAATGATGATAACAGCATCGATGACGATGCGAGTACGATAATAAATTTTTTATTCATAATTTCCTCCTGTTTGTTTCTGTATTTACTTATCCTACTATAGAATTGTTACTATTTTTCGTGTGAACTTGTTAACTATTATTCATGATTCTTTTATACTAATATGAATATTGTTTGAAGTTGGCGATGCTATGAATGTAATATTCTTAATCTTCTGCTTGATTGTCCGATCTGAAACTATTATGACACAGCTTTTTCATACAGGGTATGTAATATACAAATAAGAAAAAAAGAGTGCAAATCTCCCGGATGATGCACTACGTGGAGATGTGATCGGAAAAATATTTTTTGAATGGGACCAGTGTTACATTAGATAATAGAATTGTGATAGTAAAGTTGTCGAACTTGTGATAATTACATTATGCAATATGCTGAAGAAAATTAGCGAAAAGAATTGGAAATCATAAGAAAACCAAAAGATTACAGTTGTTACAACTGATAATCTTTGATATAATACAATTATTATATTCTGTTAGGAGCGACAAGAATGAATTTCAAAGGTCATAAAAAAAGAAAATCGTCGAAACTTAATCTTCATTTTCATAAAAATCTATCAAAAATATCATTTCATAAAACAAGGACTACAAACTATTTTTTTAGAATTATGTCAGGTTTGGGCATAACCGTGACTGTTATCATTGGATTTTTGGCCGTACTGATTCTGCGAAGTTCTTCATGGATGCTAAAAACGTGGAACAACTTATCAATGGAGGAGTTAGTATTTCATATCAAGTCACCACTGCAGGGAACAAATGAGGGAATGATTAGAGACTATATTGTATCCTGCCTTATCATTTCACTGGTTATTGCAGTTGTATTGGCGGCAATTTTTATTATAACCAAAAAAAACAGAATGGCTCATCGTATTAGTATATTGACTACATTAGTGATTTCTGGTTTGACTATTGTATTATCTGTCCGCCATGTATGGACAATGCTTGATATTACAGCTTTTAGCAACAATCATAATACATATTCAACTTTTATCGATGATAATTATGTTGATCCATCTGATGTTTCTATAAAATTTCCGGAGAAGAAAAGAAATTTGGTTTACATATACCTTGAATCAATGGAGATGACTTATGCTGACAAGAACAATGGAGGAGCTTTTAAAGAAAATGTTATTCCTGAGCTTACTCAGCTATCATTAGATAATGAGAATTTTTCAGGAACTGAAAATATTTTAAACGGAGGTACTTCACTGACTGGAACAGGTTGGACTGTGGCAGCCATGTTCGGTCAGACATCAGGCCTTCCTCTTCTAATTCCAATTGAAGATAATTCTATGAACACACAAGAACATTTTTTCCCTGGGATTACTTCACTCGGTGATATATTAAAATCTGCTGGATATCAACAGAGCTTGTTGATTGGATCAGAAGCAGAATTTGGCGGAAGAAAACTGTATTTTACTGAGCATGGGGATTATAATATGTGGGATTATAATTACTTTAAGAACATTGGGGGAATACCACAGGACTATCGAGTGTGGTGGGGATTTGAAGACAATTACCTATTTAAATTTGCAAAGAAAAAGCTTACCGAATTAAGTTCTTCAGATGAGCCCTTTAATCTTACTATGCTTACAGTAGATACACACTTTGAAGATGGCTATTTGTGCCCTGACTGCTCTGATACGTTTGGTGATCAGTACTCTGATGTTATGGCATGTTCCAGCAAAAAGGTAACAGAATTTGTTGATTGGATAAAACAACAAGATTTTTATGATAATACAACCATAATTATTTCTGGTGATCATCCGACCATGGACAGTGATTTCTGTGATTCTGTTGATGAAGATTATCAACGTAAAGTGTATACTACATATATTAACTCCGCAGTCGAACCGGAGAATACTGCATATCGTGATTATGCTACGTTGGATGCTTTCCCGACTACGTTAGCAGCAATGGGTGTAAATATAGATGGAAATCGTCTTGGCCTGGGAACAAATCTATTCTCCAATACACCAACTCTGATAGAAAGATTTGGGATAGATTCTATTAATGCAGAATTTGCGAAAAATTCAAGATTAATGGAAAATCTTACATCGGATATAAAAACAGATGATGATTTAAATATCTCTGAACAAGAAACCGTAGAAGAAGTGCAGACACCGGTTGTTACTGCTGATCTTTCGGTAATACCTTATGATTATCGCACTGGGAGATTTCAGGTGAACATAAATAATCTGGTGACAAATGGCACTGTAGATTTGCAGGCAGTTCGCTGTGCGGTTTGGGCAGCCGAAGATCAGAGTGATCTTCAGTGGTATGAGGCTGAACAACGGGAGGACGGATCTTATGTTGTAAATGTTATGGCAAGAGATTTCGGCTATGTGCAGGCAGTTTATAATATTGATGTGTATGTATCTGATACTATGGGCGAAAATCAGTTAGTTGGAAGAGTGAATGGAGAAATAGTAGGATAGTTATTAATAATTTTGAAAAGAGCAGGAAGACAGTTCATAATTTGGCTCCTGCTTTTTTTATATTCAAATTACGGGATCTTCTATTATCTAAATCTTTTTGAAGTATGAAACTCAGACGGATATAGACTGGTAAGCGTGTACGAAATTTGTTATAATATAAGGAAATATTTTTGATCAGTGAAAGGATCAGATTAATAATGAAAAAAATATCACTAATTGTGCCATGTTACAATGAAGAAGCGGCCTTACCTCTTTTTTATGAAGCAGTAAATAAAGTAACAAACAAAATGGATGAATATGAATTTGAACTGCTATTTATTGATGATGGATCAAAAGATAATACGCTTGCCGAACTGCATAATTTATCGGGAAAGGACAATCGCATTACTTATATTTCCTTTTCACGAAATTTTGGGAAGGAGGCAGCAATGTATGCGGGCTTTATCAATGCCAAGGGAGATTACGTTGCTGTTATGGATGCTGACTTGCAGGATCCGCCGGAATTACTACCACAAATGGTAGCTTACCTGGAAAGCGGAGAGTATGACAGTGTTGCTACAAGACGAGTAACTCGTGAAGGTGAGCCAAAAATACGTTCCTTTTTTGCCCGTGCTTTTTACAAGATAATCAACAAAATCTCTGATGCTGATATTGTAGATGGAGCCAGGGACTATCGTCTAATGAAAAGGGAGATGGTGGATGCTATCGTTGAGATGGGTGAACATAATCGCTTTTCAAAGGGAATTTATGGATGGATTGGATTTAAAACAAAATGGCTCCCATATCAAAACACAGAACGTGTAGCAGGAGAAACAAAATGGAATTTTTGGAAACTTTTAAAATATAGTGTTGATGGAATTGTTAATTTTTCTCAGGTGCCTCTTTCTCTGGCATCATGGAGTGGTGTCTTTTTTACAATCATTGCTTTTATAATGATTTTGGTAATTTGTATAAAGAAACTGGCATTTGGTGACCCAGTGAATGGATGGCCATCAATGGTATGTATAGTTATGTTTATTGGTGGTGTCCAATTGTTTTGTATCGGAATCATGGGACAATACATCTCCAAGATGTATTTAGAAACCAAAAAACGTCCTCACTATATTGTTGGAGAAACGAATAGTGATGACGTAAAGAAAATTCAATAAAGAAAGGCCTGGCTTTGAGTATGAAAAAGGGAAGAGTATTTCTTATAGTGAGTTTATGTATGACACTCATAGTAATCTCTGGATGCGGAAAAAGTAGAAAATCTCATTCGGATATTCCAAAATCAGATGATGAAGAGTATGGAATGGAGATTGTAGACGATACAAATAAGAATGTTAATATCTTAGACATTGTTGATCTGGGAGATTATAAAAATCTGAAATTAAATCATCAAGAAAAGAAAGTGACTAATTCCGATGTGGAAAGGGCAGTTGCAGATGCTTTACAAAACACACAAATCGTTGATGAGGGTGCTGAAAGTGGGGATTGGGTTTTTGCCAGTTTTACCGGACAGGTTGATGGAACCATAATATCTGATGAATCAAATGAAGGAATGCAGTTTAAAATTGGAGAAAGTGGCATGCCTTTTGGATTTGATGAATCTATTATTGGGTTGAAACCTGGTGAATCAAAAGATATAGACTTACAATTACCTGATGAATATAAGAAAAACCCTGATTTATCCGGAAAGAAGATAACGTATTCCATTATAGTGAATTCTATTACAAGATCGTATCCTGAGCTTACCGAAGATTGGATTCACAAGTACACAGAATATAGTTCAAAGGATGAATACAAGAGTTCGGTCAGAGAAAATTTGATACAGGAGGCGTCATTAAATCAGAATGACATTGACGAGGAGGAGTTTTGGGAAAAGATTAAAAAGACCTGTATTATTGAGAAATACATAAAAACGGATATTGATTCAGCAAAGAAACAATTTGATTTAAATATGAATAATAATTTGCAAATGTCCGGCATTGATCTGGACACTTATAAAAGTCAAATGAAGTTAAATGATAAAGAATATGAGAAACAAAAGATTAATGATATAAAAAGAATTGTAGAACAGGATATGATAATCCGTGCCATTTCTAAAAAAGAAGGATTTAAAATTGATGATGAAAAATCAAAAGAGGTTATTATGGACATGGCTAATGAGTACCAGATGACGGAGCAGAGTTTCCGATCGCTGTTCAAAAAGAAGGATCTTGAAAAGCAAGTCATGAGAAGAAGGGTTATTGATTTGATTGCTGAAAATTAAACTTGCTTGCACTGACCTAGATTTGATGATATAATTACCGAAGTCAAAAGTCATTTTTGAATGAAAATTGGAGGATAAAAAGATGCGTACCTACTTGGTGACTGGTGGAGCCGGATTTATCGGTTCAAACTATATACATTATATGTTTAAAAAGTATGATAATGAAATTAAAATAATTAATGTGGACAAGCTAACTTATGCAGGAAATCTCGAGAATCTGAAAGATCTCGAGAATCGAGATAACTACACATTCATTAAGGCTGATATTTGCGACAGAGATTCCATTAACAAAGTTTTTGAGCAAAATGATGTTCAAAGAGTTGTCCATTTTGCTGCAGAAAGTCATGTTGATAGGAGTATCAAAGATCCGGAAGTGTTTGTAAGATCGAATGTATTGGGTACTATGGTCATGCTTAATGCAGCGAAAGATTCATGGGAACTTCCAGATGGAACATTTAAGCCGGATCATAAGTTCCTTCACGTGTCGACGGACGAGGTATATGGCTCGTTAGAAAATGAGGGGGAATACTTTTATGAGACAACACCCTATGATCCTCACAGCCCCTATTCCGCCAGCAAGGCATCATCAGATATGCTTGTAAAGGCATATATGGATACCTACCAGTTTCCGGCAAACATTACTAACTGCAGCAACAATTATGGTCCCTATCAGTTTCCTGAAAAACTGATCCCTCTTATTATCAATAATGCACTTCAGGGAAAGAAACTTCCCGTCTATGGTGATGGTAAAAATGTACGAGATTGGTTATATGTTGAAGATCACTGCAAGGGTATTGACATGGTTCAGGAAAAGGGCAGATTGTTTGAAACTTATAATATCGGTGGGCATAATGAAAAGCAGAATATTCAGATTATTAAAATTATTATTGAATGTCTGCAGAAAATGCTCCCTGATAACGATCCAAGGAAAGCCCTGGTGAGTGATCAGCTAATTACTTATGTTGAGGATCGAAAAGGGCATGATCGCCGCTATGCGATATCACCAGATAAAATTAAAAAGGAGATAGGATGGTATCCGGAAACAAAATTCGAAGACGGAATTCGAAAAACAATTGCATGGTTCTTCGATCATGAAGATTGGATGAAGAATGTTACAAGTGGTGACTATCAAAAGTACTATGAAGATATGTACAGCGACAGATAATATTTGCATGTACTTGCCAAAAATGCAGTGAGGGTGTTCCACACTGCTTTTTGGCATCTTTTTGATGAAAAACGGAGGAATATAAGATGAAAGGTATTATATTGGCAGGGGGATCGGGCACGCGTCTATATCCACTGACTAAAGCCATATCAAAACAGATCATGCCGGTTTATGACAAACCTATGATCTACTATCCATTGTCTACACTGATGCTTGCAGGCATTAGACAAATTTTAATTATTTCAACACCGAGGGACTTGCCTGTCTTTAAGGAACTTTTTGGTACTGGCGAACAACTAGGGCTTTCTTTTGAGTATGCGGTACAGGAGAAACCCAGAGGGCTCGCAGATGCATTTCTCGTAGGAGAAAAGTTTATCGGAAATGATAATGTTGCACTGGTTCTGGGAGATAATATTTTTTATGGACAGAGTTTTTCCAAGGTTTTAAAATCTGCATCGGAAAGAGAAAAAGGCGCTACTATTTTTGGATATTATGTGCGTGATCCCAGAGATTACGGGGTAGTTGAATTTGATAAAAGCGGAAGAGCTTTATCAATTGAAGAAAAACCGGAGATACCAAAGTCTAATTATGCCGTTCCAGGATTATATTTTTACGACAATGATGTTGTAGAGATTGCTAAAAATGTAAAACCTTCTGCTCGTGGAGAGATTGAGATTACGAGTGTGAACAATGAGTATCTCAGACGAGGTACCTTGCAGGTAGAAACGCTTGGTCGTGGTTTCGCCTGGTTAGATACCGGAAATCATGATTCGCTTTTAGAGGCAGCAGATTTTGTTTCGGCATTTCAGAATCGACAAGGTCTTTATATCTCATGCATAGAAGAGATAGCATATAAGAAAGGATATATCTCAAAAGAACAATTGATAAAACTTGCCCAGCCACTCCTAAAGACAGAATATGGTAAATACTTGATGGAAATCGCTGAGGGACTTTAAGTGAAAAGAGGAACTAATAATGGGAAAAATTAATGTTGAAACATGTAATATTGAAGGATTAAAGGTTATATCGCCAACTGTATTTGGTGACAAACGAGGATATTTCATGGAGACATATAATCGTAAGGATTTTGAAGCAGTTGGAATAGATATGGAGTTCGTACAAGATAATCAGTCGGCTTCAAAAAAGGGAGTATTAAGAGGGCTGCATTTTCAGATTAAATACCCACAGGATAAGCTTGTCCGTGTTGTCAGCGGAGAAGTTTATGATGTGGCGGTGGATCTAAGACCAGAGTCTGAAACATATGGAAAGTGGTATGGAGTACTGTTGTCAGCAGAGAATAAAAAGCAATTCTTCATCCCTAAAAACTTTGCACATGGTTTTATAGTACTTTCTGAGAATGCCGAGTTTGCTTACAAATGCACGGATTTTTATCATCCGAATGACGAAGGTGGAATCTTGTGGTCAGATCCCGATATAGGTGTTGAGTGGCCAGTACCTGAGGGAATGACAAAAGGGGATTTAATCATATCAGATAAAGATACAAAGTGGTTGGGAATCAAGAATCTGAAGAGATAACTGGAGGTTTAAATTTGTCAACTTATTTTAACAATTTTTTAAAGTATAAACCTCTGCTGAGTGAGCTTACGATGAGAGATATTAAGACAAGATATAGGCGTTCTGTGTTGGGAGTGTTTTGGTCTTTGCTTAATCCACTTTGTCAGATGATCGTTTTAAGTGTTGTATTCTCCAGCCTTTTTAGGAACGATATTGAAAATTTCCCATTATACATTTTAAGCGGTCAGGTAATATTCAATTTCTTTACTGAGTCTACAAGCACTGCGATGAGTTCTATTATAGGGAGTTCCTCGTTGATTAAAAAGGCATATATTCCTAAGTATTTATTTGTCCTTTCGCGTATTTTATCAAGTGGAGTCAATGTGTTGGCTTCCTTTGCTGCGCTTATAGTAGTGATGCTTGCAACACATCAGGAATTTCATATTACGATTATCCTTGCGATAATCCCAATAATATTTGTAGTCGTTTTTTCCAGTGGAGTAGGCTTGATATTGGCTTCATATGCTGTCAAGTTCAGGGATATCATACATCTGTATGGAGTTTTTATCACTGCCCTGATGTATATGACGCCTATTATTTATCCAATGTCCATGCTTCCGGAAACAGTGAAAAAAATTGTAATGCTTAATCCTCTGACAAACATGGTTATTATGTTTAGAAACCTTGCACTGGATGGAATTTTACCGAGTATGGCCTCAATTTTACTTGCGCTGGCCGAGTGTATCATAGTTGTCGTTGTAGGATTATATGTGTTCTATAAAAAGCAGGATTCTTTCATCCTGAACTTGTAAGGAGATAATTATGAGTAATGTAATGATAGATGTAAGTGATGTCTCCATACGTTTTAACTTAGAGCGGGAGCGAGTTAATAGTCTGAAAGAATATCTGATAAGAACGATAAAAGGTACAATACAATATGATGAGTTCTGGGCACTGCAGCACATATCCTTTCGGGTTGAAAAAGGTGGATCATTAGGACTGGTGGGCTTAAACGGAAGCGGTAAAAGCACATTGCTTAAGGTGATTGCAGGTGTGTTAAAACCAACGGAAGGTTCAGTAAAAGTGAATGGAACTATTGCTCCACTGATAGAATTAGGGGCAGGTTTTGATTTTGATCTTACTGCGCGTGAGAACGTATTTTTGAATGGTGCAATATTAGGTTATTCAAGAAAGATGATGCTTGAGTACTATGATGATATTGTTGATTTTTCAGAACTGGTAGATTTTATGGATGTTCCTGTGAAAAACTTTTCCTCAGGAATGTTGTCCAGGCTGGCGTTTGCAATCGCTACAATTGGAAAACCAGATATCTTGATTGTCGATGAGGTTTTATCTGTCGGTGATTTCCGTTTCCAGCAAAAGTGTGAAGCACGAATACAGAATATGATCGGGTCAGACACCACAGTGTTGTTTGTATCACACAGCATTGAACAGGTGAAAAAGATCTGTAAAAATGCCCTTTGGCTTGATAAAGGTCATATGAAAATGTATGGAACAGCAGAAGAAGTGGGAAATCAGTATGAAATATCGTGAGATTGAGGTATAAGATGAAAAAAGCAATAAAATATATCATAGCAGCGTTTGTCATTATAGGATTTTCTTCACTTTATGCAAATATAGATAAGGAAATTCCAATTTATGATAAAACTGTTGATACAGCACTCTATGGAAATATGGGAGAACTTCATCAGGGGATTTATATACAGCAGGAGTTTATCTCAAAAAAATCTGTTTTGGATGGAATCAGTATTAAATTTGGTACTTATGGTATTGATTTGACATCTACCTATGATTATCAGATTCTTGACGGAGATTCCGGAAAGATAATAAGAAATGGGATATTAAAAGGTGCAGATGTTGAAAATGGAAAATTTCATGTAATCCGCTTTAAACAAATTAAGGGCTGTAAAAATCAAAATTTTGTTTTTCGATTCGGCTCCTCTAATGCCCAGGTTGGCAATGCACTGACTGTTTTTAATGTACCCAAGGGCAAAGAGAGGGTAAAATTAACATTAAATACCGATAGTTTTGATCACAATACACTGGCAATGCGTACAGTGAGCCATCAGTTTGATGTTGAGACATTCATTAGCGTTATATTTGCATTGACCTATCTGTATGTGTTTATTATTATTTTATTTAAGTTCTTTAATTAAAGGATAAATTATGCAAAACGATATATATGAAGTTAAAAGAGAACGCTTTGATCTGGTAGATGACAGTATCTATATTTTACAGGGAATGTTTCCGAAAAAATATGATGTCAGGGCTAAAATTGGCAAACAAAAACTTGAATCCTCAGTAAAATTGTGGGATAATACAAGTGTATTGGAAAGATTTGCCGATCTGGATGCAGCTGTCGGAGAAAAAGTAACAATACAAGTAAAGATTCCTGAGAAAATTCCTACACATGAAAAACTGACGATTGAGGCAGTGAAAGATAGTGACCATATTATGTGGTTTACAATTACGACGCGGGAATTAGTGAGAAAACAAAAAAGAATTCAATATTTTATTGAAGAGGAGCACGTTAGTTTTGCAGATAAAACCTGTAAAATAAGGGGTTGGGCAGTGAGCACTGATCCATTGGATATTTCCGTATGGGATGCAAACAGAGAAAAGGTTAACTGCAATATCCAGAGGCTGAACAGACCAGATGTCGTTGAATTATTTAAAGAGTATCAGGTCGAAGAAAAGTGCGGTTTTTATATCGAATTGGATCATATTTCAGGTAAACAATATGGTTTAGTGATGTCGGCTGGAGATGAAGATATGATCTATAATATCTCCTTGAGTAAGAGCCGAATCTTATCTCACAAAATTGTAAAGTATTCGAAAAAAGGTTTAAGATATTTGCAGAATCATGGATTCAAGGCATTCATTAATAAAGCATTAATTAAGATTCGCCAAAAAAAACAAGGTCCTGTGGATTACCAGAAATGGCTGCCAAAACATCTTCCCACAAAAGAAGAACTTGACAGACAGAGAAAAGAAGTATTTAAGGTTCAACCCAAATTTAGTATTGTTGTTCCGTTGTATAAAACACCAGAGCGATATCTTGCTGCACTTATTGAATCTATTGAAAAACAGACATATACAAATTGGGAACTTTGTTTTTCTGATGGAAGTGGAGCGGGGTCTCCACTGAAACAATATTTGGATGAATTGGTAAAAAAAGATTCCAGGATTAAAGTGATTAAATCAGATGTGCCAAAAAAAATTTCGGAAAACACAAATCGTGCAATTTCGATAGCAACAGGTGATTATATTGTTTTTGCTGATCATGATGATGTTTTAACAGAGCATGCACTTTATGAATGTGCCAGAGCTGTAAATAATAATTCTGATATAGATGTAATTTATTCGGATGAAGATAAGATGTCTATGGATGGAAATAAGTTTTTTCAGCCTCATTTTAAACCTGATTTTAATATTGACCTTTTATGTTCTGTTAACTATATCTGTCATCTGTTTGTGGTGAAAAACAATCTGCAGAAAAAAGTTGGTTTACTTAGAGAAGAATTTGATGGTGCGCAGGATCATGATTTTATTTTCAGATGTGTGGAAAAAGCCAAACAGGTTTACCATATACCAAAGATATTATATCACTGGAGAAGTCATGAAAATTCTACGTCTGAAAATCCGGAGAGCAAGCTATATGCCTTTGACGCCGGGAAACGTGCTGTCCAGTCACATTATGACAGAATGAAATTTCCGGCAATAGTATCAGAAGGCGAGTATCTTGGGCTATATCGTACAACGTATATCATGGATATAAAGCCATTGGTTTCGATTGTTATACCTAATAAAGATCATATTGATGACTTGAACCGTTGCATAAGCAGCATAGAACAGAAGTCTGAATATGAAAACTATGAATATATAATCGTTGAAAACAATAGCGAGGAACAAGAGACATTTGAATACTATAAGCAATTGGAAAAGGAAAATTCTAAAGTCAGAGTCGTATATTATAAGGGAAAATTTAATTTCTCTTCGATAAACAATTTCGGTGCGAAGTTTGCAAAGGGTAAATATTTATGGCTACTGAATAATGATACCGAGATTATTAATAATAACTGCATTGAGGAGCTGGTGGGATACTGTACGAGAGAAGATGTGGGTGTCGTTGGGGCAAGGCTTTACTATGAGGACGATACAATCCAGCATGCAGGAGTTGTTGTGGGATTTGGTGGAATTGCAGGGCATTGTTTTGTACAACAGCCAAGGGGTTCTACTGGTTATTTCCATAGAATTATATGTGCTCAGGATTATAGTGCAGTAACGGCTGCCTGTATGATGGTGAAAAAGTCGGTATATGATGCAGTCGGTGGAATGACTGAGGAGTTGGAAGTGGCTTTCAATGACATAGATTTTTGCCTGAAGGTACGATCTCTTGGTAAACTGGTGGTCTATAATCCATATGCTGAGTTATATCATTATGAATCGAAATCTAGGGGATTGGAAGATACACCAGAGAAGATTAGACGGTTTCAGGGTGAGATTGCCATTTTTGAAAAAAGATGGCCTGAAATATTAAGAGATGGAGATCCGTACTATAATCCTAATTTAACATTAGAAAGTCAGGATTTTTCATTGAAACGTATATAAGTTTGAGTTGGGGATGAGGAGGTTTACAGATGAAAAAGAAAAAAATTTTAATTGTTACAATAGCTTTGACAATGTCACTTGGAACCCAGGTAATATGGGCGGATAACGCGCCATCGACATATGAAGCATCAGGCATCAGTAATAGTTCAGAAGAGAAGGATAAACCAGCAGATGGATTCGAAGATCCAGATGAAAACAAAAAGGATGAAGTTTTTTCTGACGATTCTTTAGAAAACAAAACTCCATCCCCTGAAAATGAGTCGGATTCTGAGCTTTTGCCTCAGAATGCTGTGCAGGAATACTCAAATACAATCACGCCTGAAGATCAGAAAAAAATTGAGTTTCATATGAGAGGTATTGATGCAAAACTTAGCAAGGACGGATCAAATGTCACAGTTACACCACAATATACTTCAAATGTAGATAGTACCCATATTAATTTCCGATATCTGATTTATGATCTTCAGAAATTAATATGGACAGAAATTCCTGCTGGTGAATCAGATGATTCAAGTTGCGTCTGGCAGCCTTCTCAACCGGGAACGTATTGGATCCATGTGATTGCTGATCCTGGTAATGGTACAGAATATACAAGTACGATTGGCTATGTTATTCAGGGAGCAAGGCTTGGGGATTTTTCCATGGACCACAGTAGTTCACAGCCATGGGATACTGCGATTACCTTACACGGATCAATAGTCAATCCATTATCTGAAGAACTTACCTATGAGTATCTGGTGTACGATGGAAGGTACTGGATGAGCCTGTATAAGTCTGAAGAACTGAAAGATTTTACATATACAGCTGACAAACCAGGCAGTTACTTGATCTGCTATCAGGTTTACAATGCGGAAGGGGTTGTTATAGGACAGAAATTTTTGGGATATGATGCACAGGAATTATCTGTCAGGATCAATGCGATACATGCAAATATAAGCGTATCAGGGGGAGTGGATCTCAGCATAGATGGCGGAACAAATGATTCTCAGACGGAATTTAAATGGGTAAGCTATGATCTAACAAAGAAGCAATGGATACTGATACAGGATTGGTCGACGAAGGTGAATGCACATTGGTCACCGAAGAGCGCGGGTCCTTATTGGATACAAGTAGAGGGGAAGACCAGAACGGGTCAGACCGACAATATGCTGATCGGATATAATGTAAAAGACATTAAGATTACCTCCTTTACAAGTGATATCAGTTCTCCAAAGGCGATTGGTACGACGATCGGATTATCCGGAACTGTGGAAAATCCAATGAACCAGAAGCTGCAGTATCGTTATATAGTTTATGATGGGACAACCTGGAGAGAGTTGTATTCTTCTGATAATCTGCAGAAAGTGTATTACTGGAAACCGGAACAAAAGGGAAATTATCTTTTATGCCTGGAGGTGACAGGGCCTGACGGTAAAGTTTATCAGTCATTTATGTCATACCAGATACAAGCTCTTTCGACAAAATTAAAAAATTTGCAGGTATATACGCCTGATTATCGGACATATTATATCATGCAAAATGTTGATTCTAATGATGGGAATTTGAAATACAAGTATCAGATCTATGATCTGAGAACGAAACAATGGCATATGCTTTCGTCTGGCGGAGTAAATACATATTGGCAGCCGAAGACCAGTGGGGACTATTGGATTCACGCATCCATTGTCGGAAGTGATGGCAAAGAATATACACAAACGATAGGGTACCACATTAAAGGATATTCTATTGGCAGTTTTGGCTTTTCGGGTAATTTGGAAGCCGGAAAAACTGCTAAGCTTTCTGCGAGTGGATATAATTATCTGGGTGAGAACTATACTTTTACTTATCTGCAATGGAACGGATCTGGATGGAATATCTTATATCGTGGAAATTCTCCTTCTGCTGTCAACTGGACGCCGCCTGTCAGCGGTGACTATGCCTTTTGCTGTCAGGTATCGAATCCGTATGGAGTAGTTGATACCAAAACAATTCACATTTCCAACAGAGACTTTACGAAAACGGGATGGTATTACGAAAACGGTTATAAGTTTTATTATATTAACAATCAAAAACAATTAGACCTCGATGGTATTTTACCAAGGCAGTCATCTTATATTGCCAGAGTCAACCGAACAACCTGCACTGTCACGATTTATGCAGCAGACGGAGGTAATGGGTATATTATACCTGTAAAGCGTTTTGCATGCTCTGTCGGACTTCCGGGAACACCTACTCCAACTGGGACTTATCGAACGTCTGTAAAGTATCGTTGGCATGAGCTGATGGGACCATCGTTCGGTCAATACTGTACTCGAATTGTAGGCGGGATCCTTTTTCATTCGGTAGCAGGTTCAAACACGACAAGTTTTAACCTAAACCCATCCGAATATAATAAGTTGGGGAAACCGGCATCCCACGGATGCGTAAGGCTGAGCGTCAGAGATGCAAAATGGATCTATGATAATTGCAAGATAGGTATGCAGGTCACGATCTATGACAGTTCAAATGCGGGGCCTTTGGGACAGGGACCCGTATACCGAATAACGAATCCCGGACAAAATTGGGATCCGACAGATCCTAATGTTTGATACAAAGAGAAAGTAATATAATTATCTAACTTATAGCTGTTGCTCCAGAAGATTTGTGGTGTATCCTCTGGAGCAACAGTTGTTCTAAAGGAGCAGAGTGACAGATATGATGAAAAAATTTGATACCATTGATGAATTTATAAAAAAAAGCCGATGGTCCATCGTGATATACTTTTTCTTTATTCTGTTTTCATATGGAATAAAGCTATTTCATGTTATAGTTTCAATTGATACAGAGAGTATCATAAGTGTACCGGAAGCTTTGTATAAGGCATGGTTTGGTATGGGACGCTTTGGAGCAGTGCTGCTTAAAAAGATTTTGGGGACATATTGGTTTAATCCATATGTAGCGTCTTTTATGATGGTTGTGATGCTGCTAGTAGGTGGTCTTATATGGATGTACTTATTTTCAAACCTGAATGATTCTCTGAGTAAAATTGGTTGGATTTTCCCTACTGTGTTTTTTACATCACCTATAATGGCTGAGCAGTCCAGCTTCTTGCTGCAGGCATATGAAGGTGCTTTCTGTATTGCACTGGTAGGAGTATCTTTGATATTTTTTTTCAAAGCTATTTATTATAGCAAAGGTTACTATTATATTCTTTCAACGATTTGTATTTTCTTTAGTTTTTCGACATATCAGTCAACTGTAATCTTATTTATAACAGGTGCAATTTCATCATTTTTACTTTTTTATGATGATATTGACAGAATTCAAGTAAAAGAAGACAAAACTTTTAAACAGGTAAAACACGGAGAAGATTCGAGAACAGTTATATGTTGGAGGACAATTGGGGGATTGATTCTAGAGTTTGTATTAGCATATTTCATATATTCTGTTGTAAACAAAATCGTGTTGTCTGTTCTGAATATACAAACGCACCCCTATATCACAGATCAAGTCAGATGGGGTAAGGATTCATTGAACGAATGTTTGAGAAACATAGTAAAGCAGGCTAAAAACATCTTGTTTGGAAAATCTGTCTATTATAATTTTGCCCTTGTTGTTTTAATAGTTGTATTCTTAATATATATTAGTTTACAGTTCGTACAGAAAAAGAAGGCTTATTATATTTATTTTCTTGCTTCTCTCGCTCTATGTATTTGCCCGTTTATTATGATCCTGTTGCTGGGCGGCACTGCAAGCGTCAGAACAGAATGGACGATTCCATTTGTAACAGCTTTTTTAAGTATGTACCTTGCAGGACACATTATTTGTTTTGACCGTGATATAATTCCATTGTCGCTCAAAAGGGCTGCTTTGCTGGGATTCTTTGCTTTGAGTATGCAGCAGGCCTCGGTAACTGCAAGAATATATTACACGGAATATGCAAAGTTTCAGCAGGACATGGTACTTGCCATAAAGATATCGGATCGCATTGATCAATTAAATTTAGGAGATCCACCGGAAAATCCGGTAGTATTTATTGGGGCAAGACCAACACATATAACCCCATCCATGTATACCGAGAAAGAGATAGAGTTAAGCGGGAGATCCTTGTTTTCTATGTCTTTTTATACCCAGCATGGAACATATGTGATGCGTAATTTTATGAAGAGTATAGGCTATGAATATGCGTTTCCGAGCGAAGAGCAGATACAAAAAGCAGAAGAAATTTCAAAAACTATGAATTCTTGGCCGGACACAAACAGTGTAAAAAATGAAGAGGGGATTATTGTGGTTAGATTATCATGAATACAGTTAGGAGAGAATGATATGCATACAAAGCAAATGATAAAAGCGTTGATGATTACAATTTCTATCGCGCTGAATGTATCCGTGGGAATTTCGATTAAAGCGGATTCAATAGCAGGAGAACGTTGTGATGAACAAGAACACGTTACAGGGATGGACGAGAATGGTAACGTTTCTGATTTGTCTGTTGAGAACGGAAGTTTTGAAAATCATCCGTCCTTATTTTCAACGGATAATGTTCAAATCGTAAACTTTAACATATCCGGCAGCAAGGTTACCGAATATGTAAATTCTGAAGACAGTAAGTTGGTAGGCTATTTAAATGGTGCCTATGCAGCGGACGGAGCTTATCTGGGAACGACAGGTAATGGCAAAGTGAAATTCATGATTGCTGGTGAAATAGGTGTTGTGGATTCAGAGGATGTTCAGGTGGTGAATTATAAAGATGCAAAATCTGTAAGCTATTATACAGTGTCGGGGGGGAGATTAATACACAAAATAACTACAAATATGACCAAGGCATCTTATGCAAGTTCTCTTGACAATGGACAAGCGCCCACATATTTAAAAGATGGTGCAAAATACTATAGCTATGATGGTCATTATTTCTACAGTGAGAATCAATATGCACAGATGCTGGAAGATTATAAAAATAACAATCGAGATCATTCAGTGAATAATAATAGCCCCTTTTACAATTATTATCAATTTCTTCCGCTAAGGAGCACTACTCGCTATTCTGAAGATGAGTTAAACAATATTATCAGGAATCGACCGATTAATGTAAATTCAAAGATGCAGAACATTGCATCATCTCTGATTGAGAATCAGAATAAGTATGGGGTTAACGCATTGTTGGTTGCCGGAATTGCAGGAAATGAAAGTGCATGGGGAACAAGCAATATATCGCAGACAAAGAATAATCTGTTCGGACTAAATGCAGTAGACAGTAGTCCGGGTGCAAGCGCAAATACATTTTCCAGTGTTGATCAGTGTATCAAAGAGTTTACGGAAACCTGGATGTCAAAACAATATATGAATCCGTCAAATTGGAAACATGCGGGTAGTTTTCTGGGAAATAAGGAAAGCGGGTTTAACGTACGGTATGCCTCGGATCCGTATTGGGGAGAAAAGGCTGCTGCCGGTGCATATGTTCTTGACAAGAATGGCGGAAACAGGGACATGTATTCATTCAGGGTAGGTATTAAAAACGCATTTACACAGGTAAATGTCAGGCGTGGCAGTTCAACAAGTACAAAAGCAGTGTATCAGACCCCAAAGCAGAGAAATACAACTTTTATTGTACGCAGGAAGAATCCGATAAATAATTTTTATGAGATTCAAAGTGATGGCGTCCTTAATGCAGATCGAACAAATCTTGATGAGTCAGGCGAATACAATAAAAGCAATATGTTGGTCAATATATCTTCAAACTACATAAAAGTAATATCAGATTCCAATATGAACTTTCGGGATGTTAATTCCGGAGATTGGTACTATGACGAGGTGGATTATGTATCAAAGATTGGAATTATGACAGGAATGAAGACTGATATCTTTGGACCTATGGATTCAATTGCCAGAGCACAGTTTGCTGTAATGCTGTGGAGAATAGGCGGTGAGGAACCGATACCTTATAATGGAAAATTTCCGGATGTGGGCAATAATATATGGTATACAGACGCAATAGCCTGGGCCAGTAAATATAACATTATTACGGGTTATCAGGATACAGGAAAATTTATGCCGGCCAGTCCGATAACAAGACAGGAGTTGGCTGTAATGCTCTACAGATATGCGAATTATAGGAAGATGGACACGAATAAAAAAGCTGATTTATCTAAATTTAAGGATTCTACAATGGTTATTGATTATGCAAAAGATGCAATGCGATGGGCCGTAGGCAGCGGAATCATAACAGGAAAATATCAGGGGACTCAGTTAGATCCGTTAGGAGTGACCTCAAGAGCAGAATGTGCCATTATGATAGACCGTTTCCTTAAGTTAATATAGCAGGACTAATGATAGAAGTAACAGAGAAGCAGCTTGGGATGCTGTTCTCTGTTACTTTTTTAAAAATTAGACTATTTGTGAAGCCCTCTCAGTTTACCGTTGAACTTAAAGCCAGATATTTCTTTACTCATCCCAAGCACTTACACTATTTATTGTTGCTGTCTCTAAACTTAGCCTTCAGTTTACGAAATGGTGAAGTAATTTTCCATGAGGTAGAGTTCTCAATCATATTTAGCGTATTCAATAGATCGAAATTACTTTTTTCAAGTTCTTTGCTTTGTTGTGTAAGAGATAGTATAACATTTTCCTTTTCAACTAAAGCCATATTGAGTTTTTTAATCTCCTGATTTTGATGATTTATTTCTCCGTCTAACTTGTTGATATGAAGTCTACATAAGTTAATACTGCTTTTTAAACTGTCATATTCAGCCTGACAACCTTGAAGATAGGGATCGTTATAAAGATGAGTCCCGGTGTATTTGCCAACTTCAATTGTTGAAAAATTATACTTCTCCTTGAGAAGCGCAGCAGTTTCCGGATTATTAAGAAGCCCTTCGATTTTTAACAAACCTAAAGCAGAATATGCAGTGGATTGATTAAAAGATCTGCAGATTAAAAATGCTTTCTCACATGAGAGTTCTTGTGGTGTACTTGCATTTTGGTTTATAAAAAAGTCTTTGAAAGTGTGTATAAATAGTTCATCTTCCATATGATCAAAAAAGTGGTATCGTATATGCATTTGTTCATTATAAAAACGTGTGTCATGTGTTTCCGAGTAACTACTCACATTTTTGTCATCATTTAATATACGTCGGCATTTCATCAGTGGTTCTTCTATAACCCCAAAAGTGTACTTCTGAGTAAATCGGACCCACCATTCCATGTCTGTCGCCTGAATGTAGAATAGATTATGACCGCCGATCGATGAAATCGTTTCTGCTTCAACCATAGATGAAGGATTTGGAAGCCTATTTCCGTGAAAGAAAAAGAAACGAAGCCAGTATTTCTGATCCTCAGTGTTGGCAGACAACAGCTCTTTTAATTGTGATAATTCTTCATTTACAAGTTTTCCATCTTGATCAATCAGGTCAACCCAGGTGAAACAACCCTTGTGTTCAGGGTGTTCCTTTAAATAATTAAGCTGAATCTCAAGTTTATTGTCATTCCAGACATCATCGCTGTCCATGATAGCTAAATACTTGCCATTCACCTTAGAAAAACCGTAGTTTGTAGCATAAGAGATATGTCGATTTTCTGAAAGTGTGTATATTTCTACCCGCTTGTCGGTTATTTTATTTAAGAGCTGCGGAGTGCTGTCGGTTGATCCGTCATCTACGATAATAAATTGCAAGTTACGATAGGATTGATTTAGTACACTATTTACGCTTTCAAGTAAATAGTCTTCGGAATTATGGACGGTCATAACTACACTGATTAAAGGAAGATCCATTTTTTTAACCACTCAAAGCCTTTCTTTTTTATATTAATAAGATTGTGAGAGCTCGAAGAGCGTAACAATCTGTGTATCATTAGAGTCAAAACACCTTTTAACGCTTTCATTATATTATACGTTACCGTTAGTTACATTTCAATACGAGCAATAAGATTCCTACGTTTTTTCAACTCAAAATTCTTCGATTTTGGACCTTTTGATTGTGCTGTTCTGTTTTTTATGTTAGTCTATACAGAGACTTAATTGGAAGGTGTATAGATGAAAAGAGTATATATACATGCATATCTGCAGGAAAATCTTGGTGACGACTTGTTTGTAGAGACATTATGCAGAAGATATCCTATGGTTCGGTTCTATATCATAGCTGATAAATCTTACAAGACAAGGTTCAGAGATTTACACAATTGTAAGGTAAGGGATCCGAAAGAAAAAAAGGTCCTTTTGGCGAATAAGATACTTAAGCATTTTAAAAATGTGAATTCATATCTCCAAGTATTGATTAGACGTTCTGAAGCAGTTATTCATATTGGCGGATCATCTTTCGTACAGCATCATGATGATTGGTCGGAATTCTATAATTTTGATAAGATGCTGGTTGAGAACAGCAAAAACCTTTTCCTGATTGGAGCAAATTTCGGCCCCTATAAAGATCAAAGATATCTTAAAGCATATCACGAGTTGTTTAAAAAATATAAAGGTATCTGTTTAAGAGACGAATATTCTTGGAATCTCTTTAGAGATGTTCCGCAGGTTTCTTATGCACCAGATGTTCTGTTTGGACTAAAATCAAATATTACATCGACCGTTAATAACAAGGAGAAAATAGTTATTTTCTCCCTCATTGATCTTCAGAACAGACAAGGAAACTATGACATAAGTGTCTATGAAGCGGATTATATTAGGTTTCAGGTCGATCTGGTTCGATATTTTATCAGTGAGCAGTATAAAATCATCCTTATATCGTTTTGCCGGAATGAAGGAGATGAGGTCATGATTCAAAAAATCCGTGAAAACTTTAATGAATTGGAAAGACAGAGAATTCAAAATATGAGTTATCAAACGGATACAGAGCCCATACTACATGAATTTGAAAAAGCTGAGATTGTAATTGGAACCAGATTTCACAGTATAGTTTTGGGGTTTGTCTATGAGTGTAAGGTGCTCCCTATTATATATAACCAAAAGACAGAAAAAATGCTAGACGATTTAAAGTATACATTATCTATAAAGCTTCCGGAATTAAACAATACTGACGCTACTGAATTAGGGAGAAAAGTTACTCTAAGGAAGCCATTAGATATAAGTGAGCAGGTTAAGCTGTCAAAGAGACAGTTTTATTATACGGATATGCAGTTTGCATCGGCCGATGAAAATGATTGATTTCCATAATGAAAAGGCTTATAATTTAACATTGAGTACAAAGATAGTGAGGTAGTACCAGAATGAATATTGACAACAGGCTTTTAATATATTTTTTCTTTGATGCAGATGGTGTGGTAGATGATTATAACATATATATGCTACAAGATATGATGAAAAGCTGCCAGCATCTGTTTGTAATCAGTAATGGAAAACTGACAAAAGAAGGTTATGAAAAGTTTTCAAAACTTGCTGATTGTATTGTGGAACGTAATAATACAGGTTTTGATGTGGGGGCTTATAAAGAAGCTCTTCAGACGATTGGTTGGGAAGAATTATCAAAATATGACGAAGTAATACTAATGAATTATACTATTATGGGGCCGGTTTATCCGTTTGAAGAGATGTTTGAAACTATGGATAATAAACAGGATCTTGACTTCTGGGGAATAACGAAATATCACGAGGTCCGAGTTGATCCATATGGTAAAATCAAATGTGGATATTTGAGAGAACATATACAGTCCCATTTTATTGCGGTGAGGAATAAGATGCTGACAAGCGATGACTTTTATGAATATTGGGAAAAGATGCCCCCTATTAAAAGTTATGGTGATTCTGTTGCATACCACGAATCTTACTTTACGCATCATTTTGCAAAAAAAGGATTTAAGTGGGATGTCTATGTAAATACAGATGATATGAAAAAATTCACAGAATATCCGCTGCTAAAAGCCCCGAAGAAATTGATTGAAGAAAAACGTTGTCCTATATTCAAAAGGAGAAGTTTTAATCATGATTATATCGATTTTATAAATACAACGATTGGTGAGCCAACATATGAATTGATGGAATATCTGAAAAATTCTACGAATTATGATGTGAATTTAATCTGGAATAATATACTTCGATGTTGTAACCAGGCAAAGATCAAAGAGTGTCTGCAGCTAAACTATGTAATTCCTTCTAAAATTTCCCCTGATATTTCAGGAATCCTTGAGAAACGAAGAATCGCATTAGTTTTACATCTGTATTATGAAGAACTGTTGGAAGAGAGTTTTCAGTACGCAAGCTCCATGCCGGCAGAAGCGGATGTATATATTACCGTTGGAAATAAAAGAATGAAAGAACTTGTTGAAAAACGTTTTGACTCTTTAGAGTGTAGAAATCTGAAGGTAATGCAGATACCAAACAGAGGCAGGGATGTAGGATCTGTGTTGGTGGCAGTGAATCCGGATATTTTGCAATACGATTATGTTTGTTTTGCACACGATAAAAAGGTTACACAGCTAAAACCGGAATGTAAAGGTGCTTCCTGGGCATATTTGTGTTTCGAGAGTGTATTAAAGAATAAAGACCATGTGAATAATGTGATTCAGCTTTTCGAAGATAATCCGAGACTTGGATTACTTACTCCGACACCACCGAATCATGCTGAATATTTTCCGACAATGGGGAATGAATGGGCAGGTAATTTTAAAAATACGAAAAAGCTTGCAGAACAATTGGACATACACGTACCTATGTCAAGTGATCAACCGCCGATATCTGCTTTGGGATGCTTTTTTTGGTATCGTCCTAAAGCAATGATAAAACTGTATGCGAGAAATTTTTCCTATGAAGATTTTCCAGAAGAACCAATGAAAAAGACAGATGGGACAATCCTTCATGCTGTAGAGAGGCTATATTCATTTGCAGTACAGGATGCCGGATATTATCCAGCATGGTGTTTCAGTGATAATGTTGCATCAATGGAGATAACAAACCTATATTATATGCTTCGTGGAATGAATATGGCAATGATGAATGGGGGGCTGGCAGGTACATTTGTCGACGTGGTGAATGAAATGAAAAGAAGAGGGCCGGCTATGAGATCACTCTCCGATCTGCATAATGAGTTGATGGGGCTGTATGGATCCGGTGCATCAGCAAAAAGTTCGTTTGACGGCATGATGCATCTGTATTATAGTGAGGGAGAAGGATTTAATGAAAGATCTTCGGAAATATGTCGAGCTTCATTCAGAAAGAACCGTTTTGAAGTGGAATTTGAGATTCCTGATGATAATTCTATCATAGAGCAGCTGAGATTTGATCCTGGTGAGGAAGGCATGATCATTCTGAAAAAAATGTATGCTTTCATCGAATATGAGGATGGACATCATGATATCATTGAGATGGAGACTTGTGACTCCAACGGGTTCTCTTTTGATAATAAGATATTATTTATCAATCAAGATCCACAGGTATATATACAATGTGGCACAGAATCAAGGGCTATTTCAATCATGATTAAAGGGGAATTGGACAAAGATGTTACTCCTGACATAGTGGAGAGGGCAATTAACCAGAGACTTCCCATGATGACTCCGAAGTTATATTTTGATACTGGAAACGGAATCAATGAAACCGATGCGCTTCATGTGGTAAACAGGGGAAATGCAGAAAGAATTGAGGCATCATTTACATTTAATCAGCCAATTGCAATTAAGATGTTTCGCTTTGATCCTTGCGAACAAGGTATGTTTATAGTACAGGATCCGGAGATTAATATCATTTACTCAGATGATTCGAGTGAAAATTTGCAGCTATCTGATCTTTCCACAAATGGATATAGGATCGAAAACAATATATTCTATTTAAATGAGGATCCACAGATGAGTTGGACAAACAGAAAAGGACAGGCTGTGAAACAGGTTTGGGTTAGTATGAATGTAAGCCAGGAATTTGATGCGTCTGTTATGGATGAAATCCTTTCCAGAAAAGAGTCCTTGGTCTCATTTGCAAAAAAGCACTTAAAATAGTTCCAGACAGAAAGGGACACTTATGAAAAAAGAGCGGTTATTTTATCTGGATTTTGTGAGAGCTGTCGCAACGATAATCATAGTTCTCACACATTATAATGCGATTTTCCTGTACACAAATCCTCCTATGCCTGAGAAAGCTGTTTTAGGAATTTCATTTGCAAATGTGTATATTGGTGATTTTGGTGTCTCCCTGTTTTTGACGATCTCTGGGGCTGCATTGATGTACGTTTATCAGGAAGAACTAAAATGTAGGGATTTTTACAGGAAACGTTTCTTAAATATTTATCCTATGTATTGGATAGGATTTATACTGGCTTTTTTGATCGAGTTTTACAAAAATCGTGGATTTAATCCCGATATTCCCCGATATAAAATTATCTATAGTTTTTTGGGAATAGATAAGTATATGTCGAACTTTGGAGACATCAATTTTTCACTCGTAGGTGAATGGTTTTTAGGACTCATTATAGTATTTTACCTGCTGTTTCCACTGATCAGAAAATGGATGAATACATCTTCGATTAGTCTGGGAGTTATTGCTACAATTGTATTCATTGTGTTTCTTGTCATGAATTTTGATCAAAACTCCATTTTACTTCCGGTACTTCTTCCAAGAATACTGTTTGGTATGTACTTTGTGAAGAGCAAACGAAAAGTGAATTTGCCTGTTGCGGTTGTTTCGTTAGCGATTCTCGTGATTAATTACTTAGCTGCCCCAAGTATAAACAGAGATTTACAGGCGACATACGTTGGAATTTGTGGCTTTTTGGTATTGGTTTATATTGCCGATTATTTAAGATGGGTTCCATTCAGAAGATTGTGCTCGTTAATCTGCAAGTACTCGTATGCGATCTTTATAGTCCATCATATGGTTATTTTACAGATCGTATCCAGAATGGATTTAAATGCACTGACAAGAACCTATAGTTATTTATTGTTCATGACTTGCTGCATTGCAGTTTTTGCAGTGGCTTATTTGCTGCAGAGGATATATGACAGCATCATGGAATTGTTTAAAAAAGATGAAAGGAGCGTATGACTGCTTTTGGGCATCATACAAATTTTAAGATGGAGAAAGTATTAGTTACAGGTTCTGGCGGATATATTGGAAGACATGTAGTAAGGACATTGCTGGACATGAATTATACTGTAATTGCTGCAGATATACACAATACTGAAGTTGATGACAGAGCTACAAAAATAAACATATCAATTTTTGATGATGATCCGGATATTTATAAACACCTGGGCAGCCCGGACATATGTATTCACTTGGCATGGAGAAATGGGTTTGTACACAATGCCTGCACTCATATGGAGGATCTGTCAGCTCACTGCAGATTCTTAAGACGAATGATAGAGTCTGGTCTTAAAAATCTGGCTGTAATGGGTACGATGCATGAAGTGGGGTATTGGGAAGGTGCGATTGATGAGAACACACCATGCAATCCTTTATCTCAATATGGAGTGGCAAAAAATGCTCTTCGCCAGTCATTGATGCAATTGACAAAAACACAAGATTTTAATCTATACTGGCTGAGAGCCTATTATATACTTGGGGATGATATGAAGAACCACTCCGTCTTTACAAAGATTCTGCAAAAGGCAGAGGAAGGAGAAAAAACATTTCCGTTTAATTCTGGAAAAAATCTTTACGATTTTATCAGTGTTGATCAGCTTGCAGAATATATATCGAAAGCAGCCACACAAAAAGAAATTACAGGTATCATTAACGTTTGCACTGGAAAACCCGTTTCACTGGCAGATAAAGTAGAAGAGTTCATTAAAAGAAAAAGGTTATCAATCAAATTGAATTATGGAGCTTTTCCCGACAGATCATATGATTCACCCGGAGTGTGGGGAAATCCTGAAAAAATGAAAAAAATATTAGAAATGTTTGAGGGGAGATAACTTATGAAGGTTTTAGTTACGGGTGTTAAAGGACAGCTTGGCTACAGTGTTGTTCGGGAGTTGGAAAAGAGAAATCATCAAGCTATAGGGGTAGACATTAACGATATGGATATTACCGATGCAGATCAGACAAAAAAAGTGATAATGGATATAGCACCTGATGCAGTAATTCATTGTGCTGCATATACTGCTGTAGATGCTTCTGAAGATAATATGGCTTTGTGCAGAAATGTTAATGTTAATGGAACTGAAAATGTTGCCAGAGCCTGCCAAGAGCTAAACATCAAGATGATGTACATCAGCACAGACTATGTCTTCGGAGGTGAGGGAACACATGCATGGGAACCAGATGATGAATGTCATCCGCTCGGAGTTTACGGACAGACAAAATACGAGGGAGAACTGGCTCTTCAGAAATATGTGAAAAAGTTCTTTCTGGTTAGAACGGCCTGGGTTTTCGGCCGAAATGGCAAGAATTTTATCAAAACCATGTTGAATCTTGCTAAGACTCATGATACATTGACAGTAGTTGATGATCAGATTGGCTCTCCGACGTATACGTATGATTTGGCCAGACTGCTTGTCGACTTGATTGAAACCGAAAAATACGGTACCTATCATGCAACTAATGAGGGCTTTTGCTCCTGGTATGATTTTGCCTGCGAGATATTCCGGCAGGCCAGTTTGGATGTGAAAGTGATACCTGTTACCAGTGAAGAATATGGATCAAAGGCAAAGCGGCCTTTTAACAGCCGCTTGAGTAAGGATAAGTTAGATGAACAAGGATTTAAACGCCTTCCGCCCTGGCAGGATGCTTTATCGAGATATTTAAAGGAGATTAACGACTGAGGCTATGAAAAAAGTTTTGTTACTCGGAGGTAATTATTTCCAGCAGACTGCGACGATAGCCGCGAAAGAGTTGGGCTATTATGTGATCAGTGTTGATTATCTGCCGGATAATCCCGCACATAAGTATGCGGATGAATATCACAATATCAGTACGATTGATAAGGAGGCAGTGCTTGCATTGGCACGTGAGAAGCAGATTGACGGAATTGTATCCTATGCTTCCGATGTGTCCGCGCCGACTGCAGCTTATGTGGCCGAAAAGATGGGACTTCCCACGAATCCGTACGAGTCAGTTATGACGCTTACGCATAAAGATCGTTTCCGTGCATTTATGCGTGAACATGGATTTCGGATGCCACGGGGAGATAGCTTTGCGGATGAATCAAAAGCACTTGATTTTTTTAAGAAGCTTTCGAAACCGGTCATGGTAAAACCTGTGGATTCTTCAGGCAGCAAGGGAGTTACAAAGATTTTTACCGACGAGGAATTTCACGACGCCTATGAGGAGGCGTTGTCGTATTCGATCATAAAACAGGTAATCATCGAAGAGTTCATATCGAAAAAAGGTTATCAGATCGATGGAGACGGATTTATCGTGGATGGAAAGATTGCATTCTTTGGCGTGATGGATCAGCATCATGATATTGAATGCAGTCTGTATACGCCGGTTGGTCTAAGTTGTCCATCGAAACAGAAACAAAAGTATCAGGATGAGGCAAAAGAGCAGATTCAGAAGATCTTTGATCTGTTGGACATGAAGATGGGCGAGTTTAACTTTGAGTATATCATCGGTGAAGACGATCAGGTGTATATTCTGGAGATCGGCCCGAGAAGTGGTGGTAATCTAATTCCAGACACTATCAAGGTGGCAAGAGAAGTCGATCTGGCATCCTATGTGATCAAAAGTGCCGTGGGTGATGACTGCTCCGATTTGTCTGAGAGACCAATACATAGCTGCACTTCTTCATATATTGTTCATGCTACAAAAGATGGTATATTCAAGAAGATTGAGATTGATGAAACTCTTGAAGAACAGATTGAAAGACAGGAGATTTTCGTCAAGCCAGGTGATCCGGTGAAGAAATTTAAAAATGCTGGCTATGGGATAGGAGCTATGATTATCACCTTTCGGAATGTGGAAGAGATGTGTGAGCGCATCGACCATATGAATGATTATATCAAGGTAATTGTGGAATAGCTTCACAAAAGGAGGATGGTATCTTGACACCCTTTACTGAAGGCGATAGACAGGTGCCTAGATGATTTTATGAAAAAACTTATGATTATGGGAGCCGGGTATACCCAGATCCCTTTGATAGAAGCTGCAAAACGTCTGGGTTGTCATACGATTGCAGCCAGTATTCCCGGGGATTATCCAGGGTTTGCGGCCGCAGATGAGGTGGCTTTGGCAGATATTGCCGATCCCGACGCTGTCGTTAAAAAAGCAAAAGAACTCAATATTGATGCGGTTACAACCTGCGGATTAGATCTTGGTATGGCTGCAATTGGTGCTGTGGCGGAAGCTTTACATCTTTCGGGGCCATCCAAAAGGGCGGCAGCACTGGCCTCGAATAAATTGCAGATGAAGACTGCTCTTGTAAAACAAGGGGTGCAGACTGCTCGGTTTGTCTGTATTCATACGAAAGAGGAGCTGGTTCATGCACTGGATCAGTTCCCTTTTCCTGTTATTTTAAAAGCTGTGGATCAGATGGGAAGCAGAGGAATCTTTCGGTGTGATACTGCGGAGGAGACTTTTGAAAATTATGAAAAGACCATGGCAGCTACGAAGAAAGACTACTGTCTTCTGGAAGAGTTTATCGAAGGCGAGATCTTTGGCGTGGAGGCTATGATTCAGCATGGGAAGATCCTATATATGCTTCCGAACAACATTGAGGCATTCATTAGTACAACTCCTACACCGATCGGACATTCTGTACCATTTAAGGAATTGGATATACTGGGAAGTCAGATTGAAGAGCAGACGAGAAAGGCAATCTTTGCGCTCGGACTCGACAATTGTCCTGTAAACTGTGATTTTATAAAAAAGGACGGAAAAGTATATGTGATAGAACTCACTGGAAGGTCAGGTGCAACGGGCCTGTCTGAAATGGTGAGTATTTATTATGGAATCGATTATTATGAGACTATCGTAAGACTGGCGCTTGGAGAATCAGTAGAGGGATACTTTATGGGAAAGACTCCCCATACTGCGAACCTGACACGGACATTGATGTCTGACCGAAGAGGGATCTTAAGAAAAGTTTATAACTATAATCTTCCATCAGATGATATCATAGATCTTTCTTTTAATGTACATCCGGGTGAAGAAGTGCGCACCTATAAAAACGGCAGAGACCGGATCGGACAGCTGATCCTAAAGGGCGATTCCCTGCCCTTATGTGAGATGCGAAAGGGGGAGATCCTTTCTCATATCAGTCTGGATCTTGAGGGAGACATTCCCCTGTATGATACAGTGATTCATCCGATCTCCGACATCGGCGGGAATCATGTGTATGTAAAGCGTGAGGACACACTTCCATTCTCTTTCGGCGGCAATAAGGTACGTTTTGCAAAGTATTATCTAGATGACATGGAACGGCAGGGAGCCGATGCACTGATCATATATGGCAATTATCATTCGAATCTCTGCCGGATTCTCTCTCTTGCGGCACATCAAAGAGGGATTCCCTGTAGTATGGTATATAACGTGGATGATGTGGATGACTCTCAGACAAGCTATAACTCTTATCTGATTCAGGCAATGGATGTCAGAGAATTTACCTGTCATAAGACAGAGATCAGCCGAGCGGTCGAACAGGCAAAGGAAGATCTTACCGGGAGAGGGTTTCACCCTTATTATATCTATGGAGATTCTCTTGGAAAGGGACATGAATGGGTTCCGATGCAGGCGTATGCAGATACTTACCAGGAAATACGAGCTTACGAAATTCGTGAAAATCGAAGATTTGACTATATTTTTCTTGCATCCAGCACAAATATGACACAATCTGGTCTTCTGGCGGGCCTTCTGACCGACCGAGACACTGACAAAAAAAGACGCCAGATCATCGGCATTTCGGTTTCCAGAAACAAAAAACGTGCCGAAGAAGTGATTTTAGAAAACCTGCGTGCTTACAGTGAGAAGATGGATATTACATTTCCTGTGGATCCAAAGGCTTGGATTACCATATCTGATGAATATCTGGATGGCGGATATGGGCGCTTTCATGAGAAGGTTAGCCAGACCATCCGAAGTGTCTATGAAGAGGACGGTCTGAACCTGGACGGGATCTACACGGGAAAGGCCTTTTATGGAATGAAGGAATATCTGAAAACTCATCAGATACGAGGCAAAAATGTTTTGTTTTTGCATACGGGTGGTGCGCCCCTGTTCTTTGACGAGCTGACAGATTTGTATTCCGGGAAAGGTAAAGGTTGAAAGTTATGGATCGTTGTGAGAAAATGGATAAAACAGCAAGATATGATGTGAGGTGGTTTCTCTTGCTCCATATCAGTCTGCTTTTCAGTTCGCTCAGCGGTGTGTGCTCGAAACTGGCAGCAGGTCAGAAATTTTTGTCTTTGCGGTTTTTCTTCTATTACGGACTGGTTCTTGTGATTATGTTTGGATATGCCGTTATCTGGCAGCAGATTCTGAAGCGGATGCCGCTGACTGTGGCTTATTCCAACAAACCAATCTCTCTGATCTGGGGAATGGTCTGGGGAGCACTGATATTCAAGGAAAGGATTACATGGAAGATGATTTTGGGAGCGGCGATAATATTTGCCGGCATTTACCTAGTGGTGACAGATGATGAGTCGTGAAACGATTGCAGTTTTAATACTTTTAAGTTCCGTGTTGATTTCTTCTATCTCGCAGATTATGCTGAAAATTTCGGCGAATAAGAGCTACGGGACCAGACTTTTGGAGTACCTAAATCCTCTGGTTATCACAGCATATGGAATGTTTTTTGTATCTACGATACTTACGATGTTGGCTCTTCGCTATCTTCCGCTGTCGATGTCTCCGATATTGGAGTCTGCGAGTTATATTTTTGTCAGTATTATGGGATACTTCTTACTAAAAGAAAAATTTTCCAGACGTAAGATCGCAGGGCTGGCGCTGATTCTGTTGGGGATACTGGTATTCTCGGCACTGTAGATGATGTCTGGAAGTTGGAGGAAATATATGTTAGTGTCAATTGTGGTGCCTTGTTATAATTCAGAGGGATCTGTCGGAGAACTGGTAGATCTTTGTGAAGAGGAATTCGACCGGTTGGATGGTTATGAGTGTGAAATCATCCTTGTAAATGATTATTCGAAAGACCGTACTTTCGAGACGATCCGCATGTGTGCCGAAAAATATTCCAATGTAAAGGGAATTAATCTGGCCAAAAATTTCGGACAGCACGCGGCAATTATGGCAGGTCTTCACTATGTAAGCGGTGAACTTGTCGTGGGGATGGATGATGACTTGCAAAATCATCCTTCGCAGATACTTCAATTCATCGAAAAGTTGAATGAAGGATATGATGTCGTATTCGGAGTTTTCAAAGAGCGGAAGTTCTCTTGGTTTAAGAATCTGACGGGGGCGGTGAGCCGCTTTTTCCTGTGGCATCTGTTGGAACGTCCGAAGGATATCCAGATGAGCAGCTTCTGGCTTGCCAGACGATTCGTGATTGATAAAGTAAAAGAATATGAAGGTGAGCAGGTATTCATACAGATCCTGTTTTTCCGCACGACACATAATATTGCGAATATCGAGATAGATCACTATGAACGAGAGTATGGAAAATCGAATTATACATTCGGAAAGGGACTGAAATTGTTTCTGTCCTGCATTAATTTCACGGCACTTCCGCTGCGTTTGTCCACACTGTTCGGGATGGCATTTTCGAGTATAGGACTGATTGGTGCACTGGTTGTATTGATCAGAAAACTTCTTCACCCCTCGATTGCGATGGGATGGGCATCGGTGATGTGTGCCATGCTGGTCTTTTTCGGTATCATGTTTTTTATGGTAGGAATTCTCGGCGAATATGTGGGGAAGATTATCCTGAATGTGAATAAAACACCACAGTTTGTAGTGAGGGAGACGTTAAATATTGCAGAAGAGAAAAGGGAGAAAGACCATTGATCGATTTTAACAGGCCGGCATTCGTCGGAAAAGAACTGGATTATATCAAAGAAGCAGTGGACAATAAAAAACTCTGTGGAGACGGTGTATTTACAAAGAAATGCGCTGCCTGGATGCGGGAGCATTTTCATTCGAAATACGTGATGCTGACGACTTCTTGTACAAGTGCACTTGAGATGGCGGCTTATTTGTCCGGAATTGGTCCGGGGGATGAAGTTATCATGCCTTCCTATACCTTTGTCTCATCGGCAGATGCATTCGTGCTGCGGGGAGCGAAGATCGTCTTTGTGGATATTCGGCCGGATACCATGAATATTGATGAGAATAAGATTGAGGCAGCAATCACAGATAAGACGAAGGCGATTGTGCCGGTTCACTATGCGGGTGTCGCCTGCGAGATGGACAAGATCATGGAACTGGCGGAGAAATATCATCTGAAGGTCATTGAGGATGCCGCACAGGGAGTCAATGCTTTCTATAAGGGGAAAGCACTCGGCACCATCGGAGATTTTGGATGCTACAGTTTTCATGAAACCAAAAATTATACCATGGGTGAGGGCGGTGCACTCCTGTTTCAGGATGATTCTTATCTGGAAAAGGCGGAGATTCTCCGCGAAAAGGGGACGAACCGAAGTAAATTCTTCCGGGGACAGATTGATAAATATACTTGGATCGACTACGGATCTTCTTATCTTCCCAGTGATATGAATGCCGCTTATCTCTATGCTCAGCTGGAAGAACACGACAAGATAGATAAAAAGCGTATGGATATCTATAAACACTATGAGAAAGCTTTAAAGCCGTTAAAGGACAAAGGTCTGATTGATCAGCCCTGTGTCCCAAAAGAAGCCGTACATAATGCCCATATGTATTACATAAAGGTGAAAGATCTGAATGTCAGGACAAATCTGATTCGTTATATGAAAGAACGTGATATGATGTGTGTATTTCACTATGTCCCGCTGCACTCTTCCCCGGCCGGAATCAAATATGGCAGATTCTCCGGTGAGGATTGCTATACGACAAAAGAGAGTGAGAGACTGGTGCGTCTGCCGATGTATTATGCGCTCACGAAAAAGGATCAAGATCGCGTGATTTCCTGTCTGTTATCTTTTCCTGGTTATGAAGGGCAGGTTGTATGAATCTTTCGAAAATGCTTTATTTTATAAAGAAATTAAAACCTTATAATATTGTAAAAGGTCTGCGTTATCTGAACCATTATGGACCAAAGGAATTTTTTAATCGCCTTTTTGAACGTCTGGAACCGGATGAAGTGCCTTACGGACCATGGTATGAGTCTCACAGGGCCACCCCGGAGGAATTGAAGCGGCAGAGCAGGCATACTTTTGCATATGCGCCTCTGATCAGCGTGGTGGTTCCGGCATACCACACACCAGAGGCTTTTTTGCGTGAGATGATTGAATCCGTGAAATCTCAGTCGTATGAAAACTGGCAGCTTGTCATAGCAGATGCCAGTCCGGATGACGAGAGGATGAATCAGGTGCTGAAAGTCTATGCAGATGATGACAGACGAATTGTCGTGAGAACACTAAAAGAAAATCTGGGGATCGCCGAGAACACGAATGCCGGTTTTTCGGCAGCTGCGGGTGATTATGTTGGGCTTTTGGATCACGACGATCTGCTTGCACCCGATGCCTTATATGAAGTTGTTGACCTCTTGAATAAAGATAGACACACAGATGTTGTCTATACGGATGAAGACAAGGTGACTACAGATCTTTCTGAACATTTTCAGCCGCATATGAAACCGGACTTTAATCTGGATCTTTTAAGATCGAATAATTATATCTGTCATTTTTTCGTTGTGAAGAGATCTTTGATTGAACGGGTCGGGGGCTTCAGACGGGAGTTTGATGGGGCACAGGACTACGACTTTATCTTTCGCTGCGTAGAGCAGGCAAAAAAGATTGGCCATATTCCCCGAATTCTTTATCACTGGAGAACACATAAAACTTCCACGGCAGATAATCCTGCAAGCAAGATGTATGCGTTTGAGGCCGGAAAACGGGCGATCGAAGGGAATCTGATGCGTATGGGAGTCACAGGAGCGTGTGTGTCTCACACATCAGATTACGGATTTTACAATGTCACTTATCCGGTGAAAGGCAGTCCGCTGATCTCAATCATTATCCCGAATAAAGATCACATCGATCTGTTAAAGCAGTGTATTGACTCAGTCACAGAGCTTTCTACTTATCAGAATTATGAACTTCTGATCGTGGAGAACAACAGCAAAGAGCCTTCTACTTTTGAATATTATCAGGAGCTTGAAAAACGCAGCAAGGTACGGGTGATCACATATCAGGGTGAATTTAACTTTTCAGCAATCAATAATTTTGCCGTATCAAGGGCAAAAGGAGATTTCCTGATCTTCTTAAATAATGATATTAAGGTGATCACACCAGGTTGGATGGAGAGCCTTTTGGCAAATGTACAACGACCGGAAGTGGGTGTCGTGGGAAGTAAGCTGTATTATCCGGATGACACAATTCAACATGCTGGAATCATCATCGGAATCGGGGGTATCGCAGGACATGCTTTTCTGGGAATGAAGAGAAGCAGAACCGGATATCTTCACAAGGCTTCACTGCAGATGGACTACAGTGCAGTGACGGCGGCGTGTATGATGATGAAACGAGAAGTGTTCGACCAGGTCGAAGGCTTTGACGAAAAGCTGAAAGTGGCCTTCAATGATGTCGATCTCTGTCTCAGAGTCTGCCAGGAAGGGTATCTTTGTGTGTATGACCCGCATGTAGAGATGTACCATTATGAATCAAAATCACGCGGATTGGAAGACAGCAAAGAAAAAGTACGCAGATTTCAGACAGAGATTGAATATATGCGCACGAGATGGATTGACTTGCTGAAAAAAGGAGATCCCTATTATAATAAGAATCTCACTCTTGGCAAATGGAATTATTCACTTCGACCTTAAAAGGAGACTTAGTATGAATGAAGTATCCGTTGTGATACCAAACTATAATGGAATCGATTATCTTAAGACCTGTCTGAACTCTGTGCTGGATCAGAGCTATACGGATGCCGCCGTCATTGTGGTGGATAACGGTTCTACAGATGGAAGTCAGGAGCTGATTCTTTCGGCATATCCGCAGATCCGGCTGATATCACTGTCTAAGAACACTGGATTTTGTCATGCCGTGAATGTGGGAATACAGGCAGTGGACAGCACTTATGTCATCCTGCTCAATAATGACACCGAGGTGGAGCATGATTTTGTGAAGAATCTGCTTTTGGGAATCAAAAGACATAAGAAGGCTTTTTCTTGTGCCGCCAGGATGATCTCATACCACGACAGAGATAAACTTGACGATGCCGGAAACTTCTATAATGCGTTTGGGTGGGCATTTGCCAGAGGCAGGGGAAAAAGTGTTTCGCTGTACAAGAAAGAAGACCAGATTTTCGCATCCTGCGGCGGAGCTGCGATCTACCAAAAGGAGATTATAGAAGAAATCGGATCTTTTGATGAGGAACACTTTGCTTATCTTGAGGATATTGATATCGGATACCGTGCCCGTATTCTGGGATATCAGAACTGGTATATACCGGATGCACAGGTCTGGCATATCGGCAGCGGCACCAGCGGTTCTCAGTACAATCGTTTCAAAATCAGGTATTCTTCAAGAAATAACATCTACATGATATACAAGAATATGCCCTTATTGCAGATCCTTGTCAATCTTCCTTTTCTGTTAGTCGGTTTCCTCTTGAAAATCCTTTTTTTTGCCGGGAAAGGGTATGCAAAAGAGTATCTTGCCGGTATAAAGAATGGATTTTCCCTATCTTTTACGGCGAAAAAGAGAGGTAAAAAAGTAAAGTACCAACAACAAAATTTCAGACATTATCTGAGAATCCAGTGGGAGCTTTGGATAAATATATTCCGAAGGCTGGCATAGGACAGTCTGCATTTTTTTATTGCTCTTTTTTGTGATTTGTTGTATAGTAATTCTATTGGTTACGAAGTAGCATAGTATTTTGAATTTGAAAGGCGTAAATCGTATCATGATTAAGGATAATCAGAGGTACTTTAACCGGCTCCATGTAGTGATTGACGGATGTGTGATTGCTTTTAATTACTGGATGGCATGGGTGCTGAAATTTAAAACCCCGATATTGGGTGCGGCAAAGGGCGGAGCACTGCCCTTTGCCGAGTATATGGAGCTTTTGATCCTGATTGTACCTTTGTTTTTGATTTTGTATTATGGATTTAGTCTGTATACGCCAAAACGGGTACAGGGCAGACGTCTGGAGTTTGCGAATATCATCAAGGCAAATACTCTTGGGATTATGATTCTGATTCTCGTTTTGTATATGCTAAAAGAGATTCATATTGCCCGGTCGGTATTGTGGATTTTCTATCTGCTGAACTGCTTTTTTGAGACGCTTGTCCGAAATCTGATCCGCATGACTTTGAAAAAGATGCGGAAGATGGGGTATAATCAGAAACATATATTGTTAGTCGGCTATAGCCGTGCGGCAGAACAGTACATCGACCGTATCATAGGGAATCCCGAATGGGGATATACCGTGAGAGGAATTCTGGATGATCATGTGGAAGCCGGAACAACCTATAAGGGAGTCAAGGTCTTAGGCCGAATTGCCAACTTGATGGTCATCCTGCCGGAGAACCGGCTCGATGAGATCGCCATCACTTTAGGGCTGAATGAATATCACCGTCTGGAGAAGATTGTGGCGATGTGTGAGAAGTCCGGTGTACACACGAAGTTTATTCCGGATTATCATAATATTATACCGACAAGGCCTTATACCGAAGATCTGATCGGACTTCCGGTGATTAATATCCGATATGTACCGCTTACAAACACATTCAATGCGATGTGCAAGCGGATTATGGATATTGTCGGTTCGATTGTGGCGATTATTCTCTTCTCGCCGGTGATGTCGATTGCGGCGATTGGTATCAAGCTGACATCACCTGGTCCGCTGATCTATAAACAGACCCGCGTCGGACTGCATAACAGAAGTTTTGAGATGTATAAATTTCGTTCTATGGAGATACAGCCCGCCGGCGAAGAGAAGAAAGCGTGGACAGTGAGAGATGATCCGCGCGTCACGAAGATAGGGAAATTTATGAGGAAGACAAGTATAGATGAGCTTCCTCAACTCTTTAATGTTTTGAAAGGCAACATGAGTCTGGTAGGGCCAAGACCGGAAAGACCATTTTATGTAGAAAAATTCAGGGAAGAGATCCCTAGATATATGGTGAAACATCAGGTGCGTCCCGGTATGACCGGATGGGCACAGGTCAATGGTTACCGCGGGGACACTTCGATCAAAAAGAGGATTGACTATGATCTTTATTATATTGAGAACTGGAGCTTAGGACTGGATGTCAAGATTTTACTCCTGACGATATTCCGGGGCTTTGTAAATAAAAACGCATATTAAGACGTTGGGGTATAAAGTTTCTTCCCCACGATACCAAAGAAGTACGAGGACAAAAAACATGTCAAAAAAAAAGGTCAACAAAAAAAGCAAGGCATATAAGCGGCGCAGACGAAGAAGAGTGGTTTTTGGACTGGAACTTGTGGTGCTGCTGATTTTGGGTGCTGCCCTTTTCGGCTTTGCTTACTTTAACTCAAAGCTTGACAAGATGCAGGATGGCAAACTGGATTTCAGTAAGATCGGTGTGAACAAGGATGTACAAAAGGCCGACAAGAACCAGAAGACCGGTACAGAACTTATCGCTCTGGCCGGACTGGACACGCGGGATAATTCTCTCGGTGCCGGAAGCAGAAGCGATACAATGATGATAGCCTGTGTCAATCATGATGAGAAGACAATCCGGCTGGTGTCTCTTTACCGTGACACCTGGCTAAACGTATTCGCAAGAGATGGCGGGGACAAGTTCACTAAGTGCAATGCTGCTTATGAGATTGGCGGTCCCGAGCAGATGATCACGATGATGAACAAGAATCTGGATCTTGATATCACAGATTATGCAACGGTGGACTTTAAAGCACTCTCAACGGCAATCGAAGATCTCGGAGGTCTTGATATTGATCTGACTCGAGCAGAGATTGTACATGTGAATAACTATAACAAAGAGACTTCTAAGGTTTCGGGTGTTCCATATAAGGAGATAGAGCTTCCGAGCAAATCGGAACTTGACGGTGCCCAGACCAAGACTTTTCATCTGAACGGTACACAGTCTGTGTCCTATGCCCGAATCCGAAAGGGAGATGGAGCAGACTTTCGAAGAGCCGCCCGTCAGCGTCTTGTCTTGAGTAAACTGATGGACAAGGCAAAAGGCGCAAGTCTGCCACAGCTGAACTCTTTGATGGATTCTATCTTTCCGCTGGTGAAGACTTCTCTTACGAAGCAGGAGATTATCAAGCTTGGCCAAGCACTTCTCACCTATAATTTGGACATGGAGAATGGACAGCTTGGATTCCCGATCGACCATATGTGGGGCGAGCCTGTAAAAAAGGCTATGAATGGCAACGACTGTGTTGTTCCCGTCACTTTAGAGACGAATGTAGAGAAATTACATGACTTTATCTATCCAGGGATAAACTATGAGCCGTCGGCTGAGGTAAAAGAATATAGTGATCATATCATAAAGGAAAGTGGATACGGCGAGAACGATATCCCGAAAACTTCTGAAAATGGTGCACTTCCAGTGAGTCCGGAGAGTAATTAAACAATGAGATCATATAAAGTAGATGTTTTAATACCGACATATAAACCTGATAAGGATTTTGCAAAGCTGCTGCGCCAATTAGCGCAGCAGTCTTATCATATAAGGAATATAATAATTGTAAATACCGATGAAAGGTACTGGAATCCCGGGTGGGAAGATATCAGAGAGCGCATATTTGTGTCCCATATTACACCAGAGGAATTTGACCATGGCGGCACGAGAAGGCTGCTGGCACAGTCTACGGATGCGGATATCATGGTATACATGACTCAGGATGCTATTCCGGCCGATGATCGTCTGATCGAGAAACTGGTCGAATGCTTTGCTATGCCCCGGATCAAGGCTGTCTATGCGAGGCAGCTTCCGAAAGACGGATGCAGTACGCTGGAGCGTTATACGAGAGCTTATAACTACCCATCTGAATCTGATATTAAAGACAAGGATGATCTTTCAAAGTTCGGAATCAAGACATTTTTCTGCTCCAATGTCTGTGCGGCATATGAGAGAAAAACTTATGAAAAATTAGGCGGTTTCGTGGAGAAGGCTGTCTTTAACGAAGACATGATCTACGGAGCCAGGCTGATTCAAGATGGGTATGCGATCGCCTACGCTGCAGATGCGAAGGTTTACCATTCACATAACTATTCCTGCATCAGGCAGTTCCAGAGAAATTTCGATCTGGGTGTTTCCCAGTCTGATCATCCGGAGATCTTCTCGAAATATCCCTCTGAGGGGGAGGGCTTTCGTCTCGTGAAGAAGACTGCTTCTCATGTGATACAGATTCATAAGCCATGGCTGCTTTTTCAGCTTGCAGCCATAAGTGGGGCAAAATATATGGGGTATTTTTTCGGCAAACATTACCGTGCCCTGCCCAACTGGTTGATCTTGCGATTTACGATGAATAAAAACTATTGGAAGGAAGGGGTATAGAGGTATGTGTGGTATTGTTGGATATATAGGTGAGAAACAGGCGGCGCCAATTCTCTTGGATGGCTTGTCGAAATTGGAATATCGGGGATATGATTCAGCGGGAATTGCCGTCTTTGATGGAGAAGCGATTCATATGACAAAATCGACCGGACGCTTGAAAGTGTTGGAGGATCTCACACATGGCGGTGCTCTGCTTTATGGAACTGCAGGAATTGGTCACACAAGATGGGCCACTCACGGGGAACCCACGGATGCGAATGCACATCCTCAGATCAACAAAGACGGATCCATCGCAGTGGTTCACAATGGAATTATAGAGAACTATATCAAATTAAAGAAGAAGCTTGAAAAAAAAGGTTACGAATTCCGTTCACAGACAGATACAGAAGTCATAGCCCATATGCTCGATTATTACTATACCGGAGATCCTATCGAAACGATCGCGAAGATCATGCATCGCATGGAGGGCTCTTATGCTCTGGGAATCATGTTTCAGGATCACCCCGGCGAAATTTATGCAGTGCGAAAAGACAGTCCACTGATTGTGGCTGAAAGTGACCAGGGTAATTTCATGGCTTCCGATGCACCGGCAATATTGAAATACACACGTAAGGTTTATTTTATTGAGAATGAAGAAATCGTCAGGCTTGGCAGGGATTCGCTGAACTTCTACAACATCGATGAGGAGGAGCTGACAAAAGAACCCACTATGATCGAATGGGATATCAAAGCTGCGGAAAAAGGCGGATATGATCACTTTATGCTAAAAGAGATCTATGAACAGCCAAAAGCCGTCTCAGATACTCTGATCCCTCGTCTGAAAGATAAAGATATCATCATCGATGAACTTGGCATGACAGATGAAGAGATTAAGAGGATCCGAAAGATCTATATCATTGCCTGTGGATCTGCATATCATACAGGGGTCACCGCCAAGTATGTGTTTGAAGGACTTGCCAGGATTCCCGTCGAGGTTGACCTTGCTTCTGAATTTCGTTATCGGAATCCGATCTTTGAACCGGATACATTTGCCATTATTGTCAGTCAGTCCGGTGAAACTGCGGATTCTCTCGCAGCACTCCGCGAGGCGAAAGCGCATCATATCAAGACACTTGGAATTGTCAATGTTGTGGGAAGCTCGATCGCAAGGGAGGCAGATAACGTGATGTATACCTGGGCCGGCCCGGAAATCGCTGTGGCTACGACGAAAGCATACAGCACGCAGCTGATCGCACAGTATCTTCTGGCACTGAAGTTTGCAAAAGTGAGAGAAACCATTGATGAAACTACATTTTCATCGATGATTGATTCCTTAAAACAGCTTCCAGAGCAGATCTCTTTCCTTTTAAGCCATAAGGAAAATGTTCAGAAATTTGCGAATCGATATCTGGCTTCCGATCATGTATTTTTCATCGGCAGGGGTATTGACTATGCGATCTCTTTGGAGGGATCTTTAAAATTAAAGGAGATATCCTATATTCATTCGGAGGCTTATGCGGCAGGAGAACTAAAGCACGGAACAATATCACTGATCGAGGACGGAAGACTGGTTGTAGCAGTTCTCACGCAGCCGGATCTGTATAAAAAGACGATCAGCAATATTTTGGAGGTAAAGACAAGGGGAGCGTTTGTCATGGCGGTGACAACCGTGGGCAATACACAAGTGGAAAAAGTCGCAGATTACTGCATCTATATTCCTGAGACGAATCCATATTTTACCAATTCTCTGGCTGTGATTCCGCTTCAGCTTTTTGGTTATTACGTTGCTCTCGGAAAAGGGCTGGATGTTGACAAACCTCGTAATCTGGCAAAGTCAGTCACTGTGGAATAAAAATATTTGTTCTTTTCACGATTTTTTAAAATGTTTTTCACATATTAAACACATATTTCACGTATTATAAGACTTGTAAGATACAAGGATAAGAAATTATACACACGAAGTGCAAAACAGCCTGTGTATCGTGATATGTATGATACTTTAGATAAAGTCTTTTTAATAGATCAAGAAGAGAGGTAAAGGATTATGAGTGACGAGTATAATAACAGTGAAAAAGATAATCTGAATCAGGATAATCTGAATCAAGAGAATCTGAATCAGGAGAATACGAACGGCAATACAGATACGAATGATACGGATTCCACCTATAGTTGGGTGAATCCAAAGATCAGCGGCAGCGCAGGGAAAAGTGAAACTGCAAATGATGATATGGCAAAGTATGCTTCCGAAGATGTGGGCGGTGCCGCATCTGACAATAATCAGAGGGAATATTATCATATTAATAAACCAAAGCAGCCGGAACATAATGAAAAGAGTCCGGATAAGAAATCAAAAAAAGCAAAGAAGGCAGAGCATATGACTTCGAATGGTAACAGAAAACCAAATACAGGGAAACGCTGGGCGACGAATATATCTATGGCGCTGGTATTTGGACTTGTGGCCGGTTCCGTGATGTATGGGGTCAATTATGTAGGCGGCCGCATAAACGGCACCGATTCACAGCAGACGATTCAAAATACCGCAGTGGCGACGGAGAAGTCAGATGGAGTAACAACCACTTCCTCCACTACAAAGCAGGGCACATTTACCGTGGCAGAGGTTGCCAACAGTGCAATGCCTTCCATGGTTGCCATCTCCACAGAGACTGTAGAGAATATACAAAGTTTCTTTGGAACCTATTCTCAGACTGTTCCGGCCAGTGGCAGTGGTGTGATCGTAGGAAAAAATGACAAGGAGCTTTTGATTGCAACAAACAATCACGTTGTAAAGGGCGCACAGAAGGTATCTGTGGCATTTATCGATGACAATGCAGTGGAAGCCCAGATTAAAGGAACAGATACCGACAATGATCTGGCGGTTGTGGCCGTAAAGCTTTCAGATGTTCCGGAGGAGACGAAGAGCGAGATTAAGGTGGCTTCGCTTGGCAATTCCGATGAGCTGCAGATCGGTGAAAGTGTGGTTGCCATCGGAAATGCACTTGGCTATGGTCAGTCTGTGACTAACGGTATTGTCAGTGCGAAAGAGCGCACTGTTCAGGCACAAGACGATGCGGGAAATCCGGAAGAGTCTCAGGGACTGATCCAGACAAATGCAGCGATTAATCCGGGCAACAGCGGCGGTGCACTGCTGAACATGAAGGGCGAACTGATCGGTATCAATGAAGCAAAATACTCGGATACCAGCGTTGAAGGTATGGGATTTGCAATTCCGCTTTCAAAAGCTGAGCCAATCTTAAAAGACCTTATGAATATGCAGACTCGTGACAAAGTCGATGAGAACAACGCCTCCTATCTGGGAATCACAGGAACGGATGTCAGTGCCGATGCCAATCAGGCATATGGAGTTCCGGTTGGAGTTGTGGTGCAGGATGTTGAAGAAAATGGACCTGCGGACAAAGCCGGCATTAAGAGCAAAGATGTAATCGTAGGTTTTGATGACAGAAAGATCACCTCGATGGCCGATCTGTTGTCTGCACTTGAATATTATGGAAAAGGCGAAAAAGTCGAAGTCAAGATTAAGAGAATGGGTGAAGGAGACTACAAAGAGCAAAAAGTCACCGTGACACTCGGAGCAAAATCCGACCAGAAACAGACAACACAAAATCCCCAGACCCAGCAGGTAAATCCATTTGGAAGATAAACAGATAAGCGCAGAGTTTTATCTCTCTGTGGCTGTGAGAATAAAAGACAGGTTTTATCAGGCCCTGTCTTTTATTATATATATAGGTTGCACACTCAAACCGTTTCAGATATAATAAACTTACCGGAAGGAATACAAGCGGATTTTCAAAAGCCGAAGTGTGACTGATCGGAAGGAAAGAGAGGATAGTATATGTCAGAGGACAAGGATAAGATAAACCTGCCCGCGGATGAAGATCCAAAGGCCGAAGAGACTGACAGTGATCATAAAAAAGACGACGAATATGAAGAAGTCTGCTTTATGTGCAGGCGGCCGGAGAGTAAAGCAGGAAAGATGTTCGAGCTTCCCGGAAATATTCATATTTGCTCCGATTGCATGCAGAAGAGTTTTGATACCATGAATAATGGGAACATGAACTATAGCGACCTGCTAAGTCAACTGCCTCCGAATGTCAGTATGATTGATTTAAGTTCTATCCAAAAGCAGGTTCCGCCTAGGCAGCGTCCGAAGAAGAAAAGCCAAGACAAGACAAAGGAGACAAAGAAACAGTTTTCTATGGAGAATATTCCGGCTCCGCACAGACTGAAGGAGATGCTGGATGACTATGTGATCGGACAGGAATATGCGAAAAAAGTGATGTCGGTTGCAGTTTATAATCATTATAAACGTGTTTTCTCTTCCCGGGAAGACGGAGTTGAGATTGAGAAATCAAATATGCTTATGATCGGGCCTACAGGTTCCGGCAAGACTTATCTGGTTCAGACACTGGCAAAACTTCTGGATGTGCCGCTGGCGCTTACAGACGCAACATCTCTTACGGAGGCTGGTTATATCGGAGATGATATCGAAAGTGTTGTCAGCAAACTTCTTGCGGCGGCCGACAATGATGTAGAACGCGCAGAACATGGAATTATCTTTATCGATGAGATTGATAAAATTGCAAAGAAGAAAAATACGAATCAGCGAGACGTGAGCGGTGAAGCTGTTCAGCAGGGTATGCTAAAACTGCTTGAGGGCAGTGATGTTGAGGTTCCGGTTGGAGCTAATTCGAAAAATGCCATGGTTCCGCTTGAGACAGTAAATACGAGGAATATTCTCTTTATCTGTGGCGGAGCATTTCCGGATCTGACAGATATCATCAAGGAAAGGCTGACCAAGACATCATCGGTAGGATTTCAGGCAGATCTGAAGGATAAGTATGACGATGAACCGAATCTGGTATCAAAGGTTACAACCGATGATTTGAGAAATTATGGAATGATTCCAGAATTCATCGGACGTCTCCCAATTATATTCACCTTAGATGCACTCTCGGAGGATATGATGGTTGAGATCTTACATGAACCGAAAAATGCAATATTAAAGCAGTATAAGAAACTGCTTTCCATGGACGAGGTAAAGCTGACTTTCAGTGAGGATGCACTTCATGCGATTGCAAAAAAGGCGATGGAAAGACATACGGGTGCCAGAGCATTGCGCTCGATTATAGAGGATTTTATGTTGGATATCATGTATGAAATACCAAAAGATGACAGTATTGGAGAGGTTGTTATTACAAAAGAATATATAGAACGCACAGGCGGCCCGCGTATTGTTCTTCGGGGACAAGAAGTCCCGAAGATTGGGATGCAATAATTCAGGTGATTGTTAGAAAGGAGTACATTATGGCAAATGATTTTTTCAGCCATCTGGGCAAAACATTGACAGATACCGCAAAAAATGTCGGAGAGAAGACAGATGAGTTTATTTCGGTGCAGAAACTGCGCAGTCAGCAGTCTTCTCTTGAAAGTAAGATAAATAAAGACTATAAGCTGATCGGCGAGCTTGTATACCAAAAGTATGTGAATGGAGAGCCATACAGCGAAGATCTTGCGGCTCTTTGCAGAGAAATCATGCAAACCCAGAGCGACATTACAGATCTGAAAGATAAAATTGCAGATCGAAAAGGACAGACGATCTGCCCGGTCTGCGGAGCGGCTGTTCCAAAAGATGCCGATTACTGTATGAAATGCGGTTCCCCGATTCCGATGCAGGATGCGGAATACGCCCACTATGAAGAGGCTTTTTCCGAGGAGCCGGATGAAAAAGAGGAATCAGCCGACACCACTTTCGATGAAAAAAGCGATGCCGGCGAAGTGAAATTAGATGACAAGGCAGAAGAAACCGGCAAAGAAGAGTAAGAGGTTCTTATGGTTTACATTGCAGTTCTTTTCGGCGTATTCTTTGGAGACCTGATCATCAAGAGGCAGGCGGAACAAAAGATTGGGATGGGGGAAGAATACCCCATTTTGAATGGAAGATTCATCATTCGTAAACTTCATAATGATGGGCTTGCTTTCGGCAGACTCTCGGATTACCCCAGACTGATAAAGTGGGGAAATCTGGGAATGCTGGGAAGCATAAGCCTTTATTTTATCTGGCTTTTGATGCATCCCGGGCAGCGGCTGAAAAAGGTAGGTCTTGGTATGGTGATTGGCGGAGGTCTTTCCAATGAGGCTGACCGCATAAACGCAGGTTATGTAACTGATTATGTCAGCATACAGAGCCGTTTTGAAAAAATCAGGAGAATTGTGTTTAATATATCAGATTTCTTCATTTTTATTGGAAGTATCCTATACATACTTGGAAGCTTTAAAAGAAATACGGGAAAATAGAAGGAGAATGAGTTTTGAAAGATAATAAAAAAGGTATTGTGACAGCAGTGAAGGGTCTGGTCGTAGGATCCACTATGATGGTGCCCGGAGTTTCAGGGGGATCCATGGCTATGATTCTGGGTGTTTATGACAGGCTGATTCACTCGGTCAGCTCCTTTTTCGAAGACATTCGGGAAAATATCAAGTTTCTTTTTACGTTTTGCATTCCGGCACTTTTTGGAATACTTTTATTTGCCAGACCGCTGGAATCACTGATCAATGCATATGAGAAACCTATGATGTTTTTCTTTATTGGTATTGTACTCGGAGGATGTCCCCTGATATTTAAAGAAGCGGGAATTCAAAAAGTCAGCTGGAGGGAAGTCATAAATCTGGCAATTGGAGCTATGATCGTGGTGGCGATATCCTTTCTCCCCGAGAACCTGTTTGCAGGTACGTCCGGCGGAATTGGAGGATTTATGGTTTTGTTTATTGGCGGAATTATCGTATCAATTGCTCTGATCCTGCCCGGAATCAGTGTAAGCTACATGCTTTTGGTTCTTGGCATCTATCAAGGTGTACTGCAGGCAGTAGGAAAGCTGGACATTCCCTATCTGCTTCCATTGGCGATCGGACTGATCGCCGGAATTATCTTCCTGACAAGGTTCCTTGAAATCGCCATGAAACGCTTTCCGAAACCGACCTATATGATTATTCTGGGATTTGTTCTCGGATCAGTTGGACAGGTATTTCCGGGAATGCCTACTGGGATTGAGATCTTGATCTGTCTTGTGCTTGGTGTTACTGGATTTGTTTTGATCTACTTTCTCTCAAAATTGGAAGAGCAAAAGACGAAAGAATCAGTGAATGAACCGAAGACTCCGAAGACCTCAGATGTTTCGTTTTGACTTTATAAGAGATAGGATATCTTCGTTTCGGTCGGTGCTGAACATTCATTGGATGTTCAGCACTGAACAAACATTCGAAATACATCCTAATCGGGTTGCTTTCTCATGTTTGTTCGGGTGAAAATGTCAGGATCAAGATAAAAAAAGATGTTGACTTTTATCTTGTATTCTGGTATTATACTTCTTGCGGGTACAAACACCCCAATATAATAATGAGCAGGAATGGCGGAATTGGCAGACGCGCAGGCTTCAGGTGCCTGTGGTAGCAATACTGTGAGGGTTCAAGTCCCTTTTCCTGCATCCTTTGAAATCACCGTATCTGCGGTGCTTTTTTTATACCTATATTTCTCCTAACAGATTTTGTTCGGATCAAATTAATATTTATCTTGCATTCACTCTGCGATGTATGATAGAATCTCAAAGATTAGTAGGATGTACGTACAAATCTATTTCCAACAATATTTCAGCCACAGAAAGGACGAAAGCAGAGACATGAAAACAAAAACATTTCTGATTTTGGAAGACGGACATATATTTTCCGGCATAGGAATAGGCTCCCCAAGGGAGGTGATCAGTGAGATTGTTTTCAACACATCGATGACGGGCTATCCGGAAATTCTGACGGATCCCTCGTATGCGGGCCAGGCGGTGTGTATGACGTATCCTCTGATTGGCAATTATGGTATCTGTTACGAGGATCGACAGTCGAATCAGGTATGGCCGGACGCATTGATTGCGAGGGAGTTTTCCAGAACTTTCAGTAACTTTCGATCGCAGGATTCGATTCAAAATTATCTAAAGAGTTATGATATCCCGGCAATTGAAGGAATTGATACACGGGCATTGGCGAAGGTCCTCCGGGAACATGGTACAATGAACGGCATGGTTACAACCAATTCTAATTATGATCTAAGTCAAATTATTCCCAAATTAAAAAAACATAAAAATCAATATCCAGTACGAAAAGTGACATGTTCCAAAAAACAAATTTTTGAGGGAACAGGTTTTAAAGTCGCGCTTATGGATTTTGGAGCAAAAAAGAATATTGTGGATTCACTTAGGCAACTAGGCTGTGAAGTGACGATTTATCCTGCATTTACAAAGGCCGAGGAGATTTTTTCGGATAAACCGGATGGGATTATACTCTCAAACGGTCCGGGGGATCCGAGAGAATATACCGATATTGTCCGAGAAGTAAGAAAGATATATGATTTTGATATACCTGTATTTGCAATCTGCCTTGGCCACCAGCTTATGGCACTGGCGGCAGGCCTTCGTGTGCGCAAGATGAAATACGGGCACAGGGGAGCTAATCATCCGGTCAGAAACCAGGATACAGGCCGTGTTTCTATCACATCTCAAAATCACGGGTATGTGGTGGATTCAGCCTCCATGGATGAGAGAATTGCGGTTCCCTCATACATCAATGTAAATGACAATAGTATAGAAGGATTGAAATATGTAGACCGAAATATAGTTACAGTCCAATTTCATCCGGAAGCGAGTCCGGGTCCGCAGGATACGAGGAACTTGTTCAACAGGTTTATAGAGATGATGGGAGGACATGTTTATGCCTAAGCAAAAGGATATAAAAAAAGTACTTGTCATTGGTTCCGGTCCGATTGTAATTGGCCAGGCGGCGGAATTCGATTATGCGGGAACGCAGGCCTGCCGATCTCTTCAGGAAGAGGGCGTTGAAGTTGTTTTACTGAATTCGAATCCGGCGACGATTATGACAGATGGAAGAATTGCCGACCACATATATATAGAACCCCTGACTCCTGAAGTGGTAGAGAAACTGATTATAAAAGAGAAACCGGACAGCATTCTTCCCACTCTCGGTGGACAGGCTGGTCTGAATCTGGCGATGGAGCTTGTGGAAAAGGGCATATTAAGAAAGCATCATGTACGACTGATCGGTACCACATCTCTTACAATCAAAAAGGCGGAGGATCGTCAGGAGTTTAAGGATACGATGGAGAAGATCAACGAACCAATCGCAGCGTCACTTGTGGTCCGGGATGTTGCATCCGGAATCCAATTTGCAAAGGAGACAGGATATCCGGTTGTACTTCGTCCGGCTTATACACTGGGAGGAAGCGGGGGCGGAATTGCAGAAAATGAAGAGCAATTGATCGAAATACTGACAAATGGATTGCGGCTCTCCCGTGTACATGAAGTTCTGGTGGAGCGTTGTATCTCAGGCTGGAAAGAGATTGAATATGAAGTGATGCGCGATGGGGCCGGAAATTGTATTACAGTTTGCAATATGGAGAATATTGATCCGGTAGGTGTGCACACCGGTGACAGTATCGTGGTGGCGCCCAGTCAGACGCTGGGGGACAAAGAATACCAGATGCTTCGAACTTCTGCGATGAATATCATCGAAGAGCTTCAGATTACGGGCGGATGTAACGTCCAGTATGCATTGAACCCTCAAAGCTTTGAATATTGTGTCATAGAGGTCAATCCAAGGGTGAGCCGCTCTTCGGCACTTGCATCAAAAGCTACGGGATATCCGATTGCAAGAGTGGCCGCTAAAATTGCTCTGGGCTATACCCTGGATGAAATCCCGAATATAATCACCCAGGTGACAAAGGCAAGTTTTGAGCCTGCACTGGATTACTGTGTGGTCAAGATGCCAAGACTTCCCTTTGATAAATTTACCAGTGCGAAGAGGAGGCTTACAACTCAGATGAAGGCAACCGGAGAAGTTATGAGTATCTGTGATAACTTTGAAGGCGCACTTATGAAGGCGATCCGATCGCTGGAGCAGCACGTGAATTCTTTGCTTTCCTATGATTTCTCGGCATTGACATCCGATGAAATGGAGAAGGCATTGCATACCGTGGATGACATGCGGATCTGGAGAATCGCCGAGGCGTTGAGAAAAGGAATATCTGTTGAAAAAATTTATGAAATCACTCAAATCGATCCCTGGTTTATCGATAAAATAGCAAAACTGGTGGAGATGGAGGATGGTCTTCGGACGCAGAGATTAGATGAAGAGTTACTGAGGGAGGCAAAAAGGCTGGAATTTCCGGATTCAGTGATTGCAGATCTTACAGGCAGAAGTGAAACTGAAATAAAGAAACTTCGCAGACAATATCAGATTCAGGCAGCCATAAAAATTGTCGATACCTGTGCGGCAGAATTCGATGCACAGACACCCTATTACTACTCTGTATATGGAAGTGAAGATGAGGCCGTACAAACTAGGGGTAAGAAAAAGGTACTGGTTCTCGGATCCGGGCCGATTCGTATCGGGCAGGGAATTGAGTTCGATTACTGCAGTGTACATGCCATCCGCTCCTTTCAGGAGACGGGATATGAGACGATAATCATCAACAACAATCCTGAAACGGTTAGTACAGATTTTGACATTGCAGATAAACTATATTTCGAACCTCTTACACCCGAAGATGTGGAAAATGTTGTAAACATTGAAAGGCCGGATGGTGCGGTTGTTCAGTTCGGCGGCCAGACAGCGATTAAACTTACCGAGTCGCTGATCAAGATGGGAGTGAAAATCTTAGGCACTGCGGCCTCTGATGTCGATGCCGCAGAGGATCGTGAACTTTTTGACAAGATTCTGGAAAAATGCAAAATTCCCCGTCCCGAAGGACGAACTGTATTCACCACCGAAGAGGCGAAAGAGGCAGCACATGTTCTGGGATATCCAGTTTTGGTGCGTCCCTCTTATGTCCTGGGAGGACAGGGAATGCAGATCGCCGTCCATGATGCAGATGTTGAACAATATATCGGAGTGATTAACCAGTTCGCACAGGAACACCCGATCCTTATAGACAAATATCTTCGGGGGACGGAACTTGAGGTTGACGCCGTTTGTGATGGGACAGACGTTCTGATTCCCGGGATTATGGAACATATCGAAAGGGCGGGGGTCCATTCCGGGGACAGCATCTCTGTATATCCGGCGAAAAGTATCAGTCAGAATACGAAGAAATTGATCGAAGAGTATACCAGACTTCTTGCACGTTCACTGCATGTGATTGGCCTGATCAATATTCAGTTTATCGCTGTCGGTGAAAAGGTATATGTCATAGAGGTGAATCCGCGTTCGTCCCGGACCGTGCCTTATATCAGCAAAGTAACTAAGATTCCGATCGTTGATCTTGCCGTCGCTGTGATAACAGGCAAAACGCTGCGGGAGATGGGGTATACCCCGGGACTTGTGCCGGATGCGAAATACTTCGCCATAAAGATGCCGGTGTTTTCTTTCGAAAAAATACGTGGAGCAGATATCGGCCTTGGTCCGGAGATGAAATCCACGGGAGAATGTTTGGGGATATCCGAAGATTTCCATGAGGCACTGTATAAGGCATTTCTCGGGGCAGGCATGTATCTTCCCAAATACAAAAAGATGATTATGACGGTTAAAGATGAGGATAAAGAAGATCTGGTGCCGATCGCCAGACGCTTCGAAGCACTGGGATACACCATCTATGCGACGAGAAGCACTGCAGACATTCTGCAGAAAAACGGCATTCAGGCTGCAAAAATCAATAAACTGGAAAACCCCTCACCGAATCTGATGGATCTGATTCTCGGACATGAGATAGATCTGATTATTGATACACCCAAAAGAGGATCAGAACATGCAAAGGACGGATTTTTGATCCGAAGAAATGCAATCGAGACGGGAGTTCATGTACTCACAACTCTTGACACTGCAAGAGCACTCGCAAGCAGCTTGGAAAATGCCGGAAAAAGAGAGCTGGAACTGATTGATTTATCTCGAAAATGAAACATGGGCTGTTCGATTTTCTGTGTGTCTGCTTGTTTTTCTACCGCAGATAGCATATAATTATGAGAAAGCAGCCCGAACAGGGTGACAAAAAATCGAAGTGAGGTCTAGACATGGTTTTAATCGAATGGTTAAAAGTGATCCTTTTAGGGATTGTGGAGGGGATCACAGAGTGGCTCCCTATCAGCAGTACCGGACATCTGATTTTAGTAAATGAATTTGTAAAACTTAACCAGAGTCCAAAGTTTATGGAAATGTTTAATGTTGTGATTCAGCTGGGAGCGATTCTTGCCGTTGTGGTAATCTACATTGAAAGGCTCTGGCCGTTTCATACGAAGAAAAAAGCTCCGGAGAAGCCGGTTTTTGCCAGTCCAAGTGATAATAAGGCACTTGCCGCATGCCAGAATTTTATGACAAAATACTTTTATATGGATAAGATAGTTCTCTGGCTTAAGATTGCGGTGGCGTGCCTGCCGGCGATGGTTGTCGGACTGCCGCTGGATGACTGGATGGAAGAGCATCTTCACAATTATTTTGTTGTCGCACTGATGCTGATTATCTATGGTGTATTATTCATTGTGATCGAAAACTATAATAAGAACAGGACACCGCGTATTCGCCGTGTGCGTGATATTACATTCAAAGATGCGCTGATGATTGGACTTTTCCAGGCACTGTCACTGGTTCCGGGAACTTCTCGTTCCGGCTCGACAATAATCGGGGGAATTTTAATTGGTACGTCCAGAGAGGCTGCAGCAGAGTTTACATTTTTCCTGGCCATCCCGGTTATGTTCGGTGCAAGTCTCATCAAACTTTTGAAGTTTGGACTGGCGTTTACAGGAACTGAGGCGGCAGTATTAATTGTCGGCATGGTTGTTGCCTTCCTGATCTCGGTGCTTGCGATTAAATTTCTGATGGGGTACATAAAGAAGCATGACTTTAAAGTATTTGGCTGGTATCGGATAGCACTGGGTGTGCTTGTACTTATGTACTTCGGCCTGAAAGCGAGGTTCTGATGAAAGAGACGGTTGCAACGATTCCTCTGATGGATGCCTTTTTGGCAAAGGACGAGTGCCCGTTCTGTTTTCTGGAAAGGGAAGCGGAACGGCATGCCATCTCCTTTATCATGGGATCGGCATATATGGAAGATGATATCCGGATGCAGACAGATAAGATTGGTTTCTGCCGTCATCACTATAAGATGATCTATGACTACGGAAACCGATTGGGAAGTGCACTGATATTAGATACGCATCTGAAGAAAATCAATCAGGAATTAAAGGAACAGATCGAGTCATTCAAACCAGGTAAAAAGCCATCCATCTTCGGACACAGGAGGACAGACGGGGAGCAGGAAACAGCAAAAGGAGCTCTTCCGACATGGATTGATGAAAAGACCACTTCCTGCTATGTCTGTGATCATTTTCAGAGCAACTATCAGAGGTATCTGGATACATTTTTTGATATGTACAAGAAAAATCCCGAATTTAAGAAAATATTTGAAAACAGCAAGGGCTTTTGCCTGCCTCATCTCGGGGATCTTGTAAAGAGAGCCCCAAACAAGCTGAATGAGAAACAGCAGCAGGAGTTTTATCCTGTCTTATTTCAGCTGATGCAGACGAATATGCAGCGCCTTCAGGAGGAAGTATCCTGGTTTGTGGATAAGAATGATTATCGGAACAAAGATGCCCACTGGGGTACATCGAGAGACAGCATACAAAGGGCAATGCAAAAACTGGCGGGAGGGTACCCGGCGGATCCCATATTTAAGCAGGATTCCTGATCATTTTCACGAAACAGGCAGCCCAATTTCTCTTGACTATAAATGTGATTATGATACAATGAATGTGTGCGCCAAAAAATGGCGTATATGTAAAAGTAGAGGGTATATTCTGGAAAAAACAGGAAATACTTTACTATAAAATTTCACATTACATTTAGGAGGAAAAGTAAATATGGCAAAATGGGTTTATATGTTTACTGAAGGTAATGCGTCTATGAGAAACCTGCTTGGTGGAAAGGGCGCTGGCCTTGCAGAAATGACAAACCTGGGACTTCCGGTTCCACAAGGGTTTACAATCACAACGGAAGCTTGCACGCAGTACTATGAAGACGGCGAGAAGATCAATGATGAGATCATGGGTCAGATCATGGAAGCAATCTCTAAGATGGAAGCAATCACAGGGAAGAAGTTCGCCGATAAGGAGAATCCGCTTCTGGTTTCTGTCCGTTCAGGAGCAAGAGCTTCTATGCCGGGTATGATGGATACCATCTTAAACCTCGGTTTAAATGAAGAAGTCGTAGAGATTCTAGGAGAAAAATCCGGAAATCCACGCTGGGCATGGGACTGCTATAGAAGATTTATTCAGATGTACTCCGATGTTGTCATGGAAGTCGGGAAAAAGTATTTTGAAGAACTGATCGACCAGATGAAAGAGAAAAAGGGAGTAAAGCAGGATGTTGAACTGACTGCCGATGACCTGAAAGAACTGGCCGGACAGTTTAAAGACGAGTACAAGAAAGTTCTGGGCGAAGAATTCCCGTCGGATCCAAAAGATCAGCTGGTTGGAGCAATCAAAGCAGTATTTCGTTCCTGGGATAACCCGAGGGCCAATGTTTACCGCCGTGACAATGACATCCCTTATTCATGGGGAACTGCAGTCAATGTTCAGATGATGGCATTTGGAAATATGGGCGATACATCAGGTACAGGTGTTGCATTTACACGTGACCCTGCTACCGGCGAGAAAAAACTCATGGGTGAATTCCTCATGAATGCACAAGGCGAAGATGTCGTTGCAGGTGTTCGTACGCCGAATAAGATTGACCATCTGAAAGATATTATGCCAGAAGTTTATGATCAGTTTGTAGATATCTGCCATACTCTGGAAGAACACTATAGAGATATGCAGGATATGGAGTTTACCATTGAAGATAAGAAACTTTATATGCTGCAGACTCGTAATGGAAAGAGAACGGCTCAGGCGGCTCTTAAAATTGCGTGTGACCTGGTAGACGAGAAAATGATTACAGAAAAGGAAGCTGTCTCGATGATTGATCCCAGAAATCTCGATACATTGCTTCATCCGCAGTTTGACGCAGCAGCACTGAAAACTGCCGTTCCGGTTGGAAGAGCACTTGGCGCATCACCGGGAGCTGCATGTGGTAAGATTGTGTTTACCGCAGAGGATGCAAAGGAATGGGCTGAAAGAGGAGAAAAGGTTGTTCTTGTGCGCCTTGAGACCTCTCCGGAAGATATCGAAGGAATGAAAGCTGCTCAGGGTATCCTGACAGTACGTGGCGGTATGACATCTCATGCAGCGGTTGTTGCACGTGGAATGGGTACCTGCTGTGTATCCGGCTGCGGGGATATCGCTATGGACGAGGCGAACAAGCAGTTTACGCTTGGCGGGAAAGTATATCATGAAGGAGATCCAATTTCACTTGACGGTTCTACCGGAAACATCTATGAAGGGATTATCCCCACAGTAGATGCCACAATTGCCGGAGAATTTGAAAGAATTATGTCTTGGGCAGATAAGTACAGAACGATGAAGGTTCGTACCAATGCCGATACACCAAGAGATGCGAAAAAAGCACGTGAGCTTGGCGCAGAGGGAATTGGACTTTGCCGTACGGAGCACATGTTCTTTGCAGGCGACAGGATCGAAGCTTTCCGCGAGATGATCTGCTCAGATACAGTGGAAGAAAGAGAAGCCGCACTTGATAAGATCCTTCCGGTACAGCAGAAAGATTTTGAGGAACTGTATGATGCATTGGAAGGAAATCCGGTTACAATCCGTCTGCTGGATCCGCCGCTCCATGAGTTTGTTCCCACAGATGAGGCGGATATCAAGAGACTGGCTGATGCCAAGGGCAAGACCGTTGATCAGATTAAGGTGATTATCAATTCTTTGCATGAATTTAACCCGATGATGGGCCATCGTGGATGCCGTCTTACAGTCACATATCCGGAAATCGGTGTGATGCAGACGAAAGCGATTATCCGCGCTGCAATCAATGAGAAGAAGAAACATCCGGACTGGACGATTTGCCCGGAGATCATGATTCCGCTGGTGGGGGATATCAAAGAGCTGAAATATGTCAAGAAGACAATTGTCGAGACTGCAGATGCCGAGATTAAAGCATCCGGAATTGACCTTGAGTATGAAGTGGGTACGATGATTGAAGTTCCAAGAGCTGCACTCACCGCCGATGAAATCGCAAAAGAAGCTGATTTCTTCTGCTTTGGAACAAACGATATGACACAGATGACCTTCGGATTCTCTCGTGATGATGCTGGAAAATTCCTGAATTCTTACTATGATGCGAAGATCTTTGAGAGTGATCCATTTGCAAAGCTTGACCAGAACGGTGTCGGCAAACTGATGGATATGGCTGTCAAACTGGGAAGACCAGCCAATCCGAATCTGCACATCGGAATCTGCGGCGAGCATGGCGGAGATCCAAGTTCCGTAGAGTTCTGCTATCAGCTCGGACTCGACTATGTATCCTGCTCCCCGTTCCGTGTACCGATCGCAAGACTGGCAGCGGCACAGGCTGCGATTAAAGAAAGCCTTTCGTAGAGCGAATGGTGGCTGTCCTAGGGGCAATCAATGGGAAGATTTAACCGTTGATGTCTATATCTAAAATGACGATAAGCGTATCATTAGAAATAGTGGTACGCTTATTTTTTGTCCCAATTTGCACATTTGAACCGTTTTCAGTTTCACCATGTAATTTTCTTATTATGGACGAACCAACAAATCATTTAGATGTTTATGCAAAAAAAGCGTTGCAGGTTGCTTTGTCTGAATTTGCAGGAACGGTAGTGTTAGTATCGCATGAGGAAGCATTTTATCATGACTGGACACAGAGGGTTATAAACATAGAAACAAAATAATAACTTTTGCATGATATTTGATAAAGAAAATATTGAATAGTAGTCTGTCAAATTAAAAAAACGGAGTTTTGGTGGCATAAACGGACAAGGCGGCAGGGAGAAATCTCTGCCACTATTGATATTGTTCGGCTGAGCGAGTATAATATATCTATTGAAAATTTGGAGGTCTGTTATGTTTGAATATATGACCGTACAGGAAGCAGCAAAACTATGGGAAATTTCCGAACGGCGAGTACAAAAATTATGTGAAGAAAATCGTCTTGAGGGAGTTGTTCGTCTTAGCCGAGTATGGCTTATTCCCAAAGACGCTAAAAAGCCTGCTGACGGGCGTTTAAGAGAATACCGAAAAAAGGAAAAATAAGAATTGAGGAAATAATATGTCTACAAAGATTTTAGTTATAGAAGATGAACTTAAAATGCAGGAGATATTAAAAGAGTTTCTTGTGGAGTACGGATATTCCATTGACTGTGCCTGTGACGGTCTGGACGGCCTTGCCATGTTCCGGCAGACGACCTACGCCCTGATTCTTTTAGATATTATGATGCCGAAAATAGATGGCTTTGCTGTTTTGGAGTTAATCCGCAAGGAATCCGATGTTCCTGTTATTCTGCTTACCGCATTGGAGGACGAAGAAAATCAGATTAAAGGATTTGACTTGCAAGCGGACGATTACATATCAAAGCCTTTTTCCATGAATCTGCTTATCAGGCGCGTGGAAGCCGTATTGCGCAGAAAACAGCCTTACCCGGTAAAAGAAGAAACCAAACATACTGTGGAGCATAAAAATGTTGTTTTAGATTTAGAAGCCTGTGAAGTCCGCATTTCAGGGAGAACGGTTCCTTTCACTTATAAAGAATACGAGTTAATAAAATTATTCATGGAAAACAAGAATCGTGTGTTTACCCGTGAGGAACTATTGAATCAGGTCTGGGGTTATGACTATTATGGTGACGGAAAAGTAGTCAACGGGCATATCAAGAATATTCGCAAAAAGATAGGTATGAATTTTATTACCACTGTGCGGGGAATGGGGTATAAAATTGATGGGTAAATTGATAAGCAGGATTAAAAACAGTTTAAGTACAAAAATATTTCTCGGCGTCATGAGTATTTTGATTACCGTGTGTCTGCTCATTTTCGGCAGTCTGCGTATACTCATGCCGAAAGCCTTTGAGAGTGAGCAAAGCGCGCAGTTTAGTACCAATCTGCATAAACTGGCAAATCAGCTTGAAACAATCGACATAGAGGATTTAGAATCATACATCACCTCCTTTGCCATAGAAAACCGTGCGAATGTCACCGTTTATGATGAAAACGAAACCGCTGTATCCTCCGTGAATATTGCCGAGGCAACAGATGGTTCTCCAGAAAAAAAGAGCAATAATAATGTTGTAGGAACTGTAACATTTCAAAATGAGGGGCGGGCATATTCTTTATCGGCGGATATTGCGGTAAGCACCGCAGAGCAACTTACAGGGACATTCATGCAGGTTTTCCCTTATATTTTAATCATTATCATTGTCATCTCCGCATTATCCGCGTTTCTATACTCCCGCATTTTGGCGAAGCCGATTGTGGATATCAGCCGTATATCCAAAAAAATGACGGCACTGGATATGACATGGCGGTGCGATATAAAGCGTTCGGATGAAATAGGCGTTTTAGCGGACAACTTAAACCGGATGGCAGCCAGCCTTGACAATGCCTTAACCGAACTAAGAACCACCAATGAAAAACTGCAAGAAGATATTGAGTGGGAACGGCGGCAGGAAAAACAGAGGAAAGACTTTTTTGCGGCCATTTCCCATGAACTCAAAACGCCTGTCGCTGTTCTGAAAGGTGAGTTGGAGGGAATGATATGCAATGTAGGGAAATTCAAAGACCGGGACACCTATTTGCAGGAGGCTTTTGAAACGGCGGAATCCATTGAAAAATTAGTCCGGGAGATTATGTCTTTGGCAAAGGTGAATATGGAGGAAATGAAGTTACACAAACAGGACATTCCTCTAAACGATATAGTAGCAGACTGCCTAAAGATACATGAAGACCTGGCTGCGGCAAAGCAGATTGCAATACAACAGGATTTTGAGGACGGCATATTATGCCGTGCCGATTACATGAACCTGAAAAAAGCCGTATCCAACATTATCGGAAACGCTGTCCACCATTCTCCTGAAAAAGCATCCATCGAGATAATCATACGAAAATCCGGCGGGAAGGGGATTTTGTCCGTAGAAAATTCCGGTGTTCATGTCCGGCAGGAAGAAACCCTAAGGGTTTTTGAACCGTTTTATCGGATCGATAAGTCAAGAAGCCGACATACGGGCGGCAGTGGCTTGGGGCTGTATATTGTCAAAAACATTTTGGATATGCACGGCTTCAGATATTCGCTGGAGAATACGGAAAAAGGCGTTAAGTTTACAATCGCTTTTTCCTGACCAGACCAGTAAATTGTAATGTTGGGAACTGCCCCTATGGGTGGTTCCTTTTTTTGTGGTTTTTGAAAATCGCACCTAAATCACACCTAAATCGCATTTATATGGCACTTTTTCGTTGTAGGATAAGCCTATCAATGATCAAGGAGGCAAAAATCCATGAATACACCAAAAAGGTCACTGTTATATGTAATACGAAAAAGAAGCCGGACAGGACTGCTGTTTGTCATATTGCTTGTGGTATCGACCCTTGTTTTGAGCGGCCTGTCCATTATGGACGCAGCGGGAGATTCTTCCGCTGAACTGCGGGAATCTACTGGGACGAGCTTTACGATGGAACGAAATCTGAGTACGGCAACCAGAAGCAACAGCGGCAACAACTTTGTATATCAACAGGAATACATAGCGGATGAAATGATTGAAAAAATATCAGACATTGACGGTATCAAAGGGTATAACGCAAAAATAGGAGGTTATCTTGAACTCCAGAACTTGGATGGGGATAGATTTGAAACGATTGTATACAACAAGTGGAATGAAGAAGATTTGAAATACGATATCGGAACATTTGGCTGCTTTAATACAGCCTATGATTCATTCTTTACCAGTAATCAATTTGAATTAAGTGAAGGTCGCCATATCGCCACAGATGATAAGCAGGTTATTCTTATTAGCGATGATTTGGCAGAAAAATATAACTTTAAAGTGGGAGATAAATTGAAACTCACTCTATCAGAAGAACAGGTTCAATTTGAAAAAAGATATGGAGTTTCTGATATTTCTGCAAATAGTGTTGACGTAGAAATTATTGGAATCTACAAGATCTTGGAGGAACAATCTGATAAAGAAACGTTAGGCCAGTACGAACTGTATGAGAATTATGTTTTCACAGATATGGCAACGTTTAAAGAGGTATTCTCAACATGGGCTGTGGCAGCAAAAGAAAATGAACAAGGGTATGAATCTGCTGATTTCTTTTTAACCGATCCAGCACAATTAGGCAGCATCATGTCAGAGGTTTCAAATATTTCCTCTATCAACTGGAATAATTTTACCCTTACCGCTAATGACGAGGTATTTCAACAGTCAGCCAGTTCCATGTCAAATGTAGAAAAGCTGATTACCACAATGATTATCGTTGTAGTAGTTATCGCTGCCGTCATCATTACCTTGATCCTCTCCATGTGGGTGCGAAGCCGTATGCGGGAAACAGGAATCCTGATGTCAACGGGTATTCCCAAATATAAAATTGTGGCGCAGTATGTGTTGGAAACGGTTTTGATTGCCATATTCGCCTTTGCCCTGTCCTATTTCACCAGCAACGCAATAGCCGGAAACTTAGGGCATATCATAGATTCTACCATCACCGCAGGAGATGTGCACATTGCGATAAGCAACTTTATCCTTGTCTTCTGTACAGGCATAGCGGTCATATTGGCGTCAATCGGAATATCCAGCATCCCGGTCATGCAGATGAATCCGAGAGAAATCTTATCGAAAATGAGTTAAAGGGGGAAATCATGAGCTTTATAAAACGTGCATTTTTACACACTACCAGAAAAATTGGAAAAAGCCTGCTGATATTCTTTGTGCTACTGATTATTTCCACCCTTGTCCTGACCTGCTTATCCGTATGCTCGGCGACCAACACGGCGGTGCTGAATGTCCGGGAGTCCCTGGGGGGCAGCTATACCCTGAATGCCAAAGGAACAGACGGGCAACTCACTAATTCCATTCTGGATCAGATTGCCCAGATAGACGGCGTGGAAAGAATTGATAATGCCCGTTCCGAATCCTATGCCGAATACAAAACGTCGGACGGCGTTTCCTTAGAGGTCAAAAAGGACGCGGCCTTTGACGATATGACAAAAGGCTTTGAACACGCGGGAAAATTGCAGAGCAACCTATACTCTGAAAAAGACGGGCTTTTCGTCAGTGAGGGTTTTGAACTGTTGGAGGGCAGGAATATTACAAAAGGCGATGAAAACGTCGCCCTGATCCATGAGGATTTTGCAAAGAGAAACGGACTGGACATAGGGGATACCTTTGTACTGGACTTGAACGGCGATATGGTGGAAATCCCCGATTATGTATCCACTCCGGTAGAGGTCGAGATTATCGGTATTTTCACGCATACCACGGAACAGGAAACGGCGCTGAACGTGTCCTATACGTTATATGAGAACACCGTATTCACAGACCCGGTGTCCTTTGCACAGCTTTTCGACGCCAGACGGGACACCTATTATTCCAATGCGGAAATCGTGGTAAACGACCCCGCAAGGCTCGACGCAATCGTTGCCGAAATGGAAACGATTGACGGTGTGGACTGGGATTCCTGCAACGTAACATACCATGACAAGGACTACCAAAACGCGAAAGAACCGCTGGAATCATTGGGAAATCTGGTTAGTATCAGCATTGTTATTATTATCATCGTCAGCGTAGCATTGCTTGCGTTGATATTGGCCTTATGGGTACGGAACCGCCTTCATGAAACAGGCGTGTTCATGTCGATGGGCCTCGGTAAATTCAATATCCTTTTACAGCACATCACGGAAATTATATTAGTGGCTGTCCTGGCCTTTGCCCTGTCATTTCCGGTTAGTTCGGTAATTGCACAAAAAGTAGGCGATACCCTGCTGGAACAAACAACGGCCTCAGTCACGGAAACGGTCAGTAATGAGAATGCGGATGAAGCGGGTAGCGCCGCATCCGGCCTAAGCAATTTGGAGGTGGAGGTTGCGCCTTTGCATCTCCTGATTGTGTACGGCATGGGAACATTGGTGATTATCCTGTCCGTGGCGATTGCCGCATTGCCTATCATGAAAATGAAACCGAAAGAAATACTATCTTCACTCAGCTAAGGAGGAATCTGTTATGAATATTTTAGAACTCAAAAACATCAAGTTTTTCTATCAGAAATCAAAGCCTGTACTGAAGGGCATCAACATCTGTCTGGAAAAGGGCAAGGTATATGCCATCCTTGGCCCGTCGGGGTGTGGAAAAACCACTCTGCTCTCTCTAATTGGCGGACTGGATGAACCTACAAGCGGTGAAATTTTGTACAACGGGACGGAAATCTCAAAGATTGGACTGACCAATCATCGCAAAAACAATGTGTCATTCATATTCCAGAGCTACAACTTGATTGACTATATGACCCCTGCTGAGAATGTCAATCTTACATCAAAGCTGCCCGCACTTCCCGTACTGGAAAAAGTGGGATTGACAAAAGAAGAATCAAAGAGAAATATACTAAAATTATCTGGCGGACAGCAGCAGCGTGTGGCGATTGCACGGGCATTGGCTTCTGATGCCGAAATCCTGCTTGCGGACGAGCCAACCGGCAATCTGGATGAGGACACCGCGCAGAGCATTACGGAGCTTCTATTGGACAGTGCGCATGGTACGGCTTCAAAATGCGTGGTGATCGTAACGCATTCCCATGAATTGGCGAATCAGGCGGATGTAATTTTACGATTGAAAAAGGGTGGCTTGCAAGTACCATAAAATAAGGCTGATTGTTACCTGATATACCACAATGCCCGTCTTGGTTCCAAATGCACAGAACTGGATGCACCAGATAAGCTTCGCATCTTCCATGACTTTTTCCGTACTGGTGAGGAAACAGCCTTTCGTACCATTTGTCAACAAGTTCCCCCGAAATACAGAGCTTTACAAGCTAATGACAACCATGTTTAATGAAAAGTAGAAATTCGCAAAAGTCGCCCACGCGTTGGTCATACTCAATACCCTTTTCACGCTGTATGCTATCGTATGGAATTTTTTTATCACAAGCAGTATTAGGGAAACGTTATTGATGGGTCCTCTAACGCTAATTACAACCGTATGCAGTATTATTTTTCTGGTGATAAAACGCAAATTAAGAAAAAACTAATCTATATGGGGTTATTGTCGATAACAACTTGATACAAAATACCGGGCGTTTTTGACACGCCCGGTATTTTAGAGGGGTATTAGGAAAAGAGAAATGGATAAAAAAGATAAGGTAGCTGAAAAACAAAAAAAATATATATATCATTATGAAAAACTTTGTGCCGATCTGAAAGCTCAAAATCGCAAAAAAATAGAAGTCCTTTATTCGGAGACAAAAGCTTCTGTTTTTGGGCTATGCTGTGCCGCCCCTTTTGTTGCCGCAATTCTTTTTAGCTATTTTTTACTGAATACTAACAATGGAAAACAACACAATATTTTTTATGGCATTATCATACTTATTGCCTGTTTTTCCCTATCCATTATTGTCCATGAGGTATTGCATGGTGTCGGATGGTGTATTGCTGGTAAGGTAAGGTGGTCGCATATCCATATTACTTTTGAAGGTGATATGCCCCTTTGCCATTGTGATGTCCCTCTGAAAGGGAGACAATACCTGGCGGGGGCATTGCTGCCGGTGATACTATTAGGATTTATTCCTGCGGTTATCGCATTTGCTATTCCCAATATTTTTCTAATGATATTTTCTGTTTTGAGTGTTGTAAGTGCGGGAGGCGATTTGTTACTTTCATTGAGAGTAATAAGGCATTGGGATGACATGATAATAGATCACCCAACAGAAGCGGGATTTGTTGCGTTCACGGCCTGATGGCACAAAAAAGGAATTAATATATAGGAAAAGCTATAATCATAATAAAGCAGAGGGAAAGATGAGTGTAGGAGAAGGATAACACGATTTTCTACAGGGTAAAAATCAATTCAATGCAAAACCCTTTCCCTGTAGTTGATATCGGGTCCAGTCGGATTTCGATGCAGAGGGCTTCTGCATACTTTTCAACCAGATATAGCCCCATTCCGGTTGCTTTTTGCCTGTCGGGGTGGTTTCCTGTAAAGCCCTTGTCAAAGATAAATGGTGCATCCTCCGGCGGGATTCCTTTTCCATTATCTGTTACAAAAAGATGTATCTTGTCATCGTTTTGCCATGCCGAAAGAGTCACTTCTCCTCTTTCGGGATCCGAATATTTCAAGGCGTTGTTCATAAGCTGGGAAATCATAAACCGCAGCACTTTCTGGTCCGATATAAGAGTCAATGGCGGCAGCTTATGATGTACCGCAATGTGGCACTCACCGGACAGAAAAGTATAATCATCAACAATTTCCTGAATGCATAGGTCCAGTCGGAACTTTGTGAATTTATACTCTTTGTGGTCGACTTGCAGGCGGGCATAATATAGTACAAGATCTATATTGTTGTTTAACTGTCGCTGCACACGATTCATTCTGGAATAAACGTAAGAACTCATTTCGTCTTTGTGATTGTTTAAGACCAGAGTAGAAAGGGAGAGGGGGGTTTTCACCTCATGTACCCAGCTCTCGATAAATTCCTTATAGGATAGCAGTTCTAGTTCCTTTTCATTCACTTGTGATGTCTGAAAGTGCATCTTCTCATACAGAGTTTCAATTGAATTTGTCCAGTTACGCCCAGTGGCATGCACAAGCTTTTCCTTATTTACTTCATCTGGCATTTCCAGAAAGTTTTCGAAGGCATCTGATATCCTGCGACGATGTCTCGCATCCACGATCACAGAGAATGCAAGTGCGATCAGCGTAAAAAGCAGAATCAGCGGGCCAAAACTTTTGACGGCGGATGGCTGCAGCAGCCATATGACAAAGAAAAGCAGCGAGTCGAAACATAACAGTAATACTGCAAAGTATCCGCAACTTTTTACAAGGCGTTTCATATATGTTCTACCTCCAGACAGTAGCCTTGTCCGCGGACGGTCCTGATAACTTGACTGAGGCCGACTAGTGACAGCTTTTTTCGAAGACGCGTGATGTTCACCGGGACAATATTTTCATCGACAAATTCTTCTGTGTTCCACACGAAAGAAAAGATTTCGCTGTGTGATACAGTCAGAGGATATTTTTCCATCAACAGGCGCAGAATCTTTCCCTCAGTTTCCGGCAATATCAAAGACTGTCTTCTCCACACTAATTTGTAGGTATCCGTATCTAGTGCAAGTGTTTTGACTTGGATCAGGCTGCCTATTTTCTGATAGATCTGCAAAAGTCTGTCCGCACGGGCGAGCAATTTGTCTGGATGGCATGGCTTGATCAGAAAATCATCAGCGCCAAGTTCTAGCCCGTTAAGCTCATCTGAGAGTGTATCCCTTGCCGTCAAGATCAATATGGGAAATGAGGCTCTGCATTTCAGCTCTTTGCACAGTTCAAATCCCGATTTATTTGGCAGATTAATGTCCAGTATCAATAGATTTGGTGCTGCGTCAAGAATCTGCTGTTTGGCAGTTTCAAAGGAAGAGATACCAAAGACTTGGTATCCCCTCTTTTGAAAGGTCAGCATAAGTTCTTCACGTAGATAAATATCATCTTCAGCAATAAGAACTCTTGTCAAGTGGCATCCCTTCTTTCTTCTGTTTCGAGTGAATATATTTCGCGGCAGGCTGTTCTGGTCACGATTTTAATGTAGATAATTTCTATTATTATAAAGACTGTAAGCACAATTAGTGCATAAGTCGTGACGGTGTGGATTGATGTCTCAGCCGGGAGTCTTGTAAGACCGGAAAACATGGAGCAGACGGCAGCAACACTGCTGATTGCTGCAACACCGAGGACAAGTGAGAAGAAGACGGTAATCTGTTTTTTTACACTGTCACAAAGTTCTCTGATCCCGGTTCCGAGCATAAGAAGAGTCAGGTATCTGTGTTTATTCTGCCGCTGCCAAATCAGATACTTTAATCCGATGACTGTATTGGCGATCAACAGAAATAAGATTCCAAGATAAATCGTCAGATAGCTTGCGGATACCGTGTAGAACAGATTGCGTCCAATGCCAGACAGGTAACTGTCGTATTTAAGGCCAGTCTTGGAAAGAATGCTGTCCATCTTTTGAATTGCCTGCATCAGCCCCATTTGATTGATTATCTCATCTTTCAGTGTGATATTTGTGCAGAAAGGGTCAGGCTCTGTTGCCAGCTTTGAAAATAATTCGTCCGGAACGATCAGGGCTGTGGAAAGAGTGATCGCACGGTCAGCTACGATATTATCATGACACAGTTTAGAAAGCAAGGAGTAATTTGTCCCGTTAATCTTGATTGAAACACCTTTTTTAAGGGCACTGTCAAGGGTAGAGAATGTATATCCATCGTTCATTGAAGAGAATAGAGCAGTCTGCCCCTCTGACAGTTCAAGTTTCTTTTTACCCATCGCCTGCATCAAATCATTGTAGGATCCCTCCGAAATCACACGTTCACAAGAAAGATATTCGGCAATATTTCCACCTCTTTCAACTTCACGCAGCGTTTTTGCCAGCTCGTCGGTATTGATTTTTGCATCTGTTCGGGAAAGATAGATGGGATATGAAGTTTTGACTATGTCCCGGATCTCTTTTTCGTCTAAGAGATGATGGATTTCTTGTTCATTTCCAAAAACCGAAAAATCGGTAGAACGGGTCTCTCTTGCATTTCCATGGCCAAGGGAAATACCATAAGAGACACAAGAAAGCGCCAGCAGCAAGAGCAGTGAAGAGATTGCCAGTGTTGAATATTGATGCAGTACATTTTCCTGAAGTTGTCTGCCAGTGAAAGTTGCAAGGCCTTTCGCGCCAGGGCGTTTCCTGCGTATTCTTTTTCCCAGGACTTCCCCTAATCCACGATATAATAAAAAGGTTCCGACAATTCCGGAAAAAAGTAAGAGAGGTGTCGCGTAATTTAAATCCATCAGGTGGAAGAGGCCAAGGTAATATGCAAAAAGCAGTAGGACAACTCCAAGAATAAAAGAAATAGTGCTCTTTGTATTTGACATTTCCAGCTGTGTTTTAACAGAATCACTGTGCAGCAGCTCAGCTGGTTCCGTATGAGCGAGGGAAATACACAGGATGATTAAAGAGAGAAGCTGGACGAGGATATAGCCGCCGATCGTCCAAAGAATAGCTCCGGGTGACAGTGTGAAATGGTGTCCGATAATACCGAGTCCTACAAGCTTTACTGTTACCAAACTGATGATCTCTGTCAGAAAAAGAGCTGCAGGGAGCCCGACCAGCAGCGAGAGCAGACTATTCCAGAGTGTTTCACCAAAAAGCATTGAAAATAGCCGGCTGCGTTTCATGCCGAGCATCAGATACATGCCAAATTCCTTACGCCGGTTGTCCGTCTGATATTTACAGGCAAAATACACTAGAAAGAAGACAAAAAACAATGACAGTATATATACTGCCGGGAGCAGCAACATGAGTTTGTGTACCGCATCGCCTTCAATCGTGGCTAGGAAACGCATGACATCCTGCTCTCCAAGAGACAGAAGCGTATAAAAAGCAACGATGGCGATCACCAGGGATCCGAAAAACAGACCGTTTCCCTTTCGGTTTTTGGCAGCATTTCGATAAACCTGTTTAAAGAACATTTGCACTGCCTCCTCCCAATTGTGCCATAACCGTCACGATTCGTTCATAGAAGTCTGCTGTGGACTCCGTTTTTGTATTTCGGCGAATTTCGTGAAAAAGTTTACCATCTTGAATAAATAAGATGCGGGTGCAGTAACTTGCCGCATTGGCATCGTGGGTCACCAGCATGATGGTTTTGTCCAGTTCCCAGTTGATTTCAGCAAGCTTATCCATCAGTGTTTTTGAATTTTGGCTGTCGAGAGCACCGGTAGGTTCATCTGCAAGCACAATATCCGGGTTTGAAATCAGTGCCCTTGCCGCGGCTGTCCGTTGTTTCTGCCCGCCGGACATCTGTGATGGGAATTTATCAAGAACATCTGTGATTTCCAGTTTTGAGGCGATGTCTTGTATTTTACTTTCGGCTTTCTTTTCTGTAATACCATGAAGGGATAGTGGAAGAACAATATTTTCTCTTGCAGTCATATTGTCAAGCAGTTCGAATTCCTGGAATAAGTATCCGATTTCCCTACCACGATAGTCGGACAGCTGCGTTCCATGAAACTTTGATAAATCCTGTCCATGCAAGATAATCCTGCCGGAACTCGGAGTAGTCATGGTGGCGATACAATTTAAAAGGGTTGTTTTCCCGGAGCCGCTAGCCCCCATAATTCCCAGAAATTCACCCTTTAAAACATCGAAGGTGATTCCGCGCAGAGCCTCTGTCTTATTCGAGGCTTTTCCATAAGTCTTACTCAGATTTTCTACTTGTAGAATTCGTTCAGTATCCATTTTTTCCTCCTCATTCTATGATTCCTTTGGAGCCGCTGCTTTGCATTTCATAATTTAAGTATAAGAGAGAATGAGACAGAAAGCTACTTACAGTTGATGTAAGGTGAAGAAATTTGCGTAACAACTGGAACCGTACTAACGGTATATTCCTTTGTCATCTATAAAAAGAAAAGCTGACTTATTTGTTGTTCATGTATCTCCATAACGTTGTCCGGCTGATTCCGAGCCTTTTGGCGGCGGCTGTCTGATTGCCGTCACAGGTATGAAGAACATGCTGCACAATGTCTTTATTGATGGCATTCAGATTTTGATTTAAATTCAGGGTGAAACTGTTCTCAGGAGAAACAGCGTCATTTTCAGCGGGAGAGGGGGAGGTTTTCTTATGTCTGAAAGCATAAGGAGAAGACAAAACAAGGCCGGATTCCTCTTTCAACAATTCCCTGATCGTTTCTGCTTTTATGTATGGAGTATCTGTCTTTAACACTGCCTCCTTTATGATGCGTTTGAACTGTGTATAGTTATAGGGATAATCATAAGTTTCAAGTAGTTTTATGGCCTCATTTTCCAGTCCGACGACCTGTTTTCCCAGTGTTCGATCCAGGGTATTAATATAAAGCCCGGCAGAGGAAGCAATATCGTATTTTCTCTCGCGCATAGGCTTCATGGGAATTACGATAAGGTCCATAGCATTGATATATCGTATGGCGGTATGCATCACCCCATCGCCGGCGGACTGGGTACAAGAAAAAATCAGATGGTTGCGCACGTGTACATTCGAATCTAAGATCACAGAGAGAAGCTTCTTCTGCCGTTCTTCCGATAAGCGATCGATATTGGAGATGTAGATTGTGTTGCCGTTGTCCGTAAGCGGTGACTGATAATGATTGATGATAAAGTTCCAGCTTCTGTCATTAATAAATGAGCAGTTTATAACATAGAGTGGATGATCTCGAAAATCACTCATCGAGTAATAAAGGAAGGCAGCTCTGTCTTTTCCGGTACCAGTTTCTCCGGTAATCATGATTCCTGTATCTGAGTCTCCGGCTGCCTTTGCATCTTCTATAATTTCCCGGCCCATTTTTGTGTTGCTGTAAAAACTGTTGGTGAAATGATCTTTGGCCTCTTTTTTGTCCATGATGGTAATACCATATTTGGAGTACGTCAGGGGGATTTTGGATGATGTAAGCTGAAAGATGATATACGAGTGTGAGCTATCACCGGATAAAGTGGATTGTACAAAATACATCTGATTTTCTATACGGATGAAAAAAGAATGGTTGGCAGTCTGAGGAGAAAGTTCCGACTCGTCTGACAATTTTTTACAGATCAAAGAAGTTTGACCAGGTTCAAAAGTTGAGAAGAGGCATTGATCATTCCTATCCAAGACAAGGTAATCACTACTGCTGTTTTTTAACACGTGCCTCATAAGCTTTGCGTTTTGGTTTATCTCAAAATTCCTTTCATATTCGTCTATTGCATGATCAACAGAAGTTTTCAGACTTTCCATACTGGAGGTCAAAAGTATCGGTGTGATTCCAATCATTTTTGCATAATCATAGGGAACAGTATCGCAGATTACAGTTTCATAGTCCAGCTTTTTCAACTTATCCAGGAGCACAGTGGCTTCTGACGAAGTACTGATAGAGAAAATGTCAATCGGGGTTTGGAGCAGATCGCATAAAGTCTGCGCGATGTCAGTAAGGGAATGAAACCCGATAAATGCAAAACGGGTATGGGTCTGCTCTGCCATTTTGATACACCTGAGGACATCATAATAATCAATTTTAATATCAGTCACCGGAATCGGCACAGCATTAGAAATCATAGCGGCAGTATTCGCCCTCGAGATAATCAGATCGTATTCCATAAAATATTCTTGTGCAATAGACACGCCTTTTTCCATGTTTCCAAACATAGCGGTTAATTTTATATCCTGTCTCTGCTCTTCATATTGTCTCATCAGGGCTGCGAGTCCTTCATAAGGAGCGATTCCCAATATTTTAATTTTTTTGTCCATATATTCCTCCGGATTGTTTCAAAATTAAACATATTATATACGGAAAGAGTTGAAAAGTAAAGGGCATTTCTTTATGATTATAAGTGAAAGGATAAAAGTGTTTCAAAAGTGAATAACGAACAAAGCTGCCTGCCCTGATCAGGGAAAGATGTAGCCGGTTTGTGTGTATTTCACTGGAAGAAAACGGGCACACTATGAATTGATGTGTGAGAGAAGATGAAAGACAGGAGGAGTATGTGATGAAAGAATTTTTATTACCCTATGGAAAGGGAACATTGAAAGCGGAGATAGAAGAGGATCATCTGGCAGGGGTTCTGCAGTCAGAACTTCACAGCTATCAAGCATCTGAGAGTGGTGCCGAGCTTGTACAGGATGCATTGGAACATCCGATCGGTACACCCAGACTCTGTGATATGGCGGAGGGAAAGAAGAAGATTGTGGTCATTTCATCGGACCATACCAGACCGGTTCCGAGTCATATTATTATGCCACTGCTTCTTGCGGAGATCAGAAAAGAAAATCCGGATGCGGATATCACCATTTTGGTTTCCACAGGACTGCACAGAGGGACAACAAAAGATGAATTGAGATCGAAATATGGTTCCGATATTGTTGACCATGAAAAGATTATTGTTCATGATTGTGATGACAAGGATAACATGGTTTATATCGGAAAACTCCCGTCCGGTGGAAATATCATCTTAAACAGACTGGCTGCAGAGGCAGACCTGCTTGTGGCGGAGGGATTTATTGAGCCGCATTTCTTTGCCGGATTTTCAGGCGGAAGAAAGAGTGTGCTTCCCGGGGTTGCAAGCCGTGAAACTGTGATGTACAACCATAATTCCGGTTTTATAGCAGATCCGCATGCCAGAACAGGTGTTATCGAAGGAAATCCGATACACAAAGATATGTTGTATGCGGCGAGAGCGGCAAGACTGGACTTTATTATCAATGTTGTGATTGATTCAAAACATGATCCGATCTATGCGGTGGCCGGCGACTGTGACCTTGCACATATACAGGGACGTGAATTTCTTGTTTCCAAGTGCCAAGTAGATGCGGTCCCTGCTGATATTGTGATCTCGACGAACGGCGGATACCCGCTGGACCAGAATATGTATCAGTCTGTGAAAGGAATGACCGCTGCAGAGGCAACGGTAAAAAAAGGCGGAGTGATTATTATGCTGTCGAAGGCCGAGGATGGAGATGGTGGAAAGTCATTTCACGAGACATTCCGCGATGAGAGGGATCTAAACCGCATGATGCAGACCTTCCTTGACAGAAAGCCTGAGGAGACGATTGTTGATCAGTGGCAGTCTCAGATTTTTGCAAGACTTCTGCTAAAAGCAACGGTTATCTATGTTTCATCCTGTGATGACCAGCTGGTTGATGATCTTCATATGATTCCGGCACACAGTATGGAAGAGGCTATGGAAAAAGCTAAATCGATTGTTTCAAAAGATGACTATCAGGTAACGGTTATTCCAGATGGGGTATCTGTAATTGTAAAAGAGTGAAAATGAGGGGAGGCTATGCATGAAATTCGTATTAATTCCGGATTCCTTTAAGGGAACACTAAGTTCAACTCAGATTTGTGAGATTGTCACCGGAAGGATTGAGAAACATTTTCCCGGAAGTGAAATTGTTTCGATTCCCGTTGCGGATGGCGGTGAAGGCTCAGTGGATGCATTCATTACAGCTGTCGGCGGAGAAAAGATTTCCAAGAAAGTTAAAAATCCTTATTTTGAAGATATGGATTCCTATTACGGGCTGATCGAGAACGGACAGACAGCTGTGATTGAGATGGCCTCATGTGCGGGTCTTCCTCTGGTTGAGGGAAGAGAAGATCCCAGTCGTACGACTACCTATGGTGTCGGACAGTTAATGATGGCGGCAGCCAGGCGGGGAGTTAAAAAAATAATTGTAGGTCTCGGGGGTTCCAGTACCAACGATGGTGCCTGCGGTGCTGCTGCCGCCTGCGGGGCGAAGTTTTTTGACGCAGATCAAAGAGAGTTTGTGCCGGTTGGAGGAACTCTGTCTGATATTAAGAGCATAGACCTTTCCGGAATGAATCAGGCTCTTAAAAATGTAGAGATTGTTGCGATGTGTGACATTGACAATCCGATGTATGGCCCCGCGGGTGCGGCTTATATTTTTGGCCCTCAGAAAGGTGCCGATGAAAAGATGGTGTCCGAACTGGATCAGGGACTCGTAAATCTTGCCGGGGTAATAGAGAAAACAATAGGGAAGGATATCAGCCAGTTTCCGGGATCAGGGGCAGCAGGAGCCATGGGTGCGGGAATGATTGCATTTTGGAGTGCCGAACTGCAGATGGGAATTCAGACTGTCCTGGATACGGTTAATTTTGACGACTTGATTTTAGATGTCGATTATATCATTACGGGTGAAGGTAAATTGGATTCACAGAGCCTAAGAGGAAAAGTTGTGATTGGAATCGCCGGAAGGGCTAAGAAACAAAAGAAACATGTAATTGCAGTCGTAGGCGGAGCAGATGACAATGAAATCAGGGAAGTCTATGATATGGGAGTTACAGCTGTTTTTCCGATTAACCGGCTGCCTCAGGATTTTTCGGTCAGCAGAAAATACAGCAAAGAGAATCTTGCATATACAGCCGACAATATATTAAGACTGATAAAATCAAAGATGTGATAATACACAAGGAGGAAATTTGCTTATGAAGATTCTACAGACGATAAAGAAGATCCCCGGAGGGCTGATGATCGTACCTCTGCTTCTGGGAGCGATTATCAATACCATTTCCGGTGGAAAAATCTGGGGGATGTTTGATGGAACCTTTACTACTTACTTATGGAAAGATGGCGCTATGCCCATTCTGGCTGCATTTATATTCTGTAATGCCACATCCATTAATTTTAAAAGTGCCGGTGTCACGATCTATAAAGGGGTTGTAATCACAGCTGTAAAAGTCGGACTCGGTATCTTAGTCGGGCTGCTATGTGGAAAAATATTTGGAGATAAGGGCTTTCTTGGTCTTTCCACTCTGGCAATTGTTGCGGCTATAGCGAATTCCAATGGAGGCTTATATGCCGCACTGGCAGGTGAATACGGGGATGCGACAGATGTAGGTGCTGTATCAATCCTGTCTATTAATGATGGCCCGTTCTTCACGATGGTTGCTCTGGGAGCTGCCGGTATCGCGAAAATCCCAGTAACGATGCTTCTGGGATGTATTATTCCTGTGATCTTGGGATGTATACTGGGGAATCTGGATGATGATATCCGCAAATTCTGTGAGCCCGGGGCATCCATGTTGATTCCATTCTTTGCTTTCCCTCTGGGGGCAGGACTAAATATCATGAATCTGTTAAAGGCAGGGGCTCCCGGAATTATTTTAGGAGTGGCCAGTACGCTGATTACGGGACTTGGTGGTTACCTTGTGTATAAGCTTTTGAGGATGGATCATCCCGAAGTTGCTGCAGGTATCGGTACTACAGCGGGAAATGCAGCAGCCACACCTGCGGCGGTGGCAGCAGTAGATGGGTCTCTTTTGGTTGTCGCGGAAGCGGCGACCGCACAGATTACAGCGGCTATTATTGTGACAGCGATTCTCTGTCCGCTAATGGTTTCATGGCTTCATAAGGTAGAAGAAAAGAAACGTGTGAAAGCTTAAAATAAATTATTACGGTCAAAATGCAGCCGCAAAGTTAAATAAAGCCAGAATGGCAGTCAGATTAATAGACTGCTGTTCTGGCTTTATTTGTTCTTAATTGGAGGTTTAGAATAAATTAGTATTAGTGAATAATATTGATGAAATTTTTTAAGAGCTTTTACTGTCCGATAAGAAACAGGAAGGTTTTGGTTTACTATCTTCTTGGAATCATCTATAATAAGTTTATCACACAATACACGGATTTCCCCCATAAGTTGCTGTTGCAAGAAAGAGGAGAGAGAATTGCCAATTATCAGATAGTGTCGTAAAACCCCTTGCTTTGCAAATAGACTGAGTCAGAATAAGCTGACATACGACAACTGGTGACGTAGAAGGAATTGATGATAGATTATGAAACGAATAACACTTGAACATCTGCTGAAGCATCAGAAGCACAAAACCTATCCTGAACAGTATGATTATATCATGTCCCTTTTGGAAAATGCTAAGATAAAACCGCTGAAGGCTTCAGGAACCAATGGAAAAAAACCTGCCCTCTATCGTGAATACTGGATTTTAGAGAAGAAGAAGGATTACAGCGCACTGGAAGATGAGTTGAAATTCAAACTTCTTCCCATGATTTCTGTGGATTATTATCTTTCTCATCAGGATGTCTATGAGAAAGACAGGCAATGGGTGCTGATGCTCAATGATTATCTGAAAGACAGTTCAAAGCTGCTGGATGTTCAGGAGTCAGAGAATGAAAGAAGCTTTGAGATCTGGGGTCATGAGAAGTTCTTGACACGTGGCTGCGGGAAACATATCTTACAGAGATGTGGTATTGACCTGAAATTGTTGAATGTTTACGGTACGACGGAGCCTCTGGCTTACTATTCGCATACCAGGAATACTCCTCAGAACCTGTTGATTCTGGAGAATAAAGATCCATATTACAGCATGCGGAGGCATCTGCTTGCGGGAAAGGATACCATACTTGGCGCCAGAATTGACACTCTGATCTATGGGGCGGGGAAAGGAGTTCTCCGCTCTTTTCGAGATTTTGATCTATGCGTAGAGCCTTATATGAAAGACAGCAGGAATATGATGCTTTATTTCGGAGATCTGGATTATGAAGGGATTGGAATCTATGAGAATCTTGCGGAGATGTTTCAGGAGAGATGGGGGATCCGGCCTTTTATACCTGCTTATTTGGCAATGATGCAGAAGGCGAAGACAGCAGCGAATTCTGGGGATGAGAAACAGATGCTGACGTGTCTGCCGGATACAAAAGAAAGACAGAACCGGAATATCAGGGATCTGTTCTTCTCGTATTTTGGAGAAGCAGATGTCAAAAAGATGAAGAAAATCCTGGAGCTTGGGAAGTATATTCCCCAGGAAATATTGAATATTACAGATTTCTAAAGAGGACAGAAGACTATGCAGCATGAATTTTTAAAGCATTTTCCCAAACGGATGAAGAACGTAGGCTTGTATGCGGTGTTGATTCAGAACAGTATCCAAAAGACCACGTGGAGGCAGTATGGATATATGACATCGGATGAACAGTTGAATCTGATCTTTGCGGTGATGCTTTATATTATGGAACAATCACTTCGGGAAGATAATTGCACGATGGATGATATCGGTGCCTATATTGACACAATTAATGTCCAGTACTGGCATAAGGGCATGAACTATGAGGACTGCCGGCAGCTGGGCGATTTTATCGTCAATGTCATCCTGTCTAATGATGGCCGAATCATGCAGTTTGATGGTTTCAACTTTGAAGAGAATACCTATCAGACGATGAACATCAGCTATGTAGCGAATAAGATTGTCTATGTAGATCTGGAAGTGAAACGAACCTCATATTATCTGACTGATGACGGTTATAATCTTCTTCTCGGGACTCTGGAAATTGAGAATAACATGAAATTGACGATTCATGAGATGATCTTTCAGATGCATCTCGAGAAGCAGAGCTACGACAAGGCGGTAGATGAAATAAAAAATGTTTTCAATTTGCTGCGGATTCAGCTGCAGAAGATTCAGGAGGCAATGAGTAAGATCCGGAGAAATGCACTGAATTACTCGGTTCGTGATTACGAAGATGTGTTAAATGAGAATCTCGAGACAATCGGGGACACCCAGGAGAAGTTCCAGAATTACCGGGAACTGGTGAGAAACCGGGCAAGAGAACTTGAGAATGAAAACATCAATGTCAGGCGCCTTGGCAAGAAAGACGAGGAGAATCTCAACAACCTCCGTGTGATAGAAAGCTACCTGAACCGGGCAATCGATGAGCACCAGAAGATACTCAACAATCATTTTGATCTGAAAGCACTGTACACGAAAGAACTGGAAGATCTGACACAGATGTCACTCATCCGGCGGTTTCCGATGCGGAGGGAGCTGTATGACAAAGTTCTGGAACAGCCGGAAGCATTGGAACGGATCGATCTCTTCCTGCGCCCGCTGTTCAACAAAGATCCCGGGAAGGTGTATAATCTGAATAAAGCATTCCAATATCAGAAGCCGGCCAGAAAACATACAGAAGAAGACACGCAGGAAGACCTGGATTTTGATGAAGAGGCGTGGCAGAAAGAGCAGGAAAAAAAGCTGGATGAAAAACTGAAAAAGTATGAGAACAGCCTTTCCTTCCTGTTAGAAAAAGCATGTGTAACCGGTGAAGTTTCACTGTCTAAGATCTGTGATCAGATATCGGAGAACCCGGCCGGGCAAGACAGACTGATTCCCAATGTAGAGATCTTCAAGGAGATCATGGTGGAAATGATCAAGAACGATGTGATTGATATAGATGCCTTAGAGCGGGAGAGAAGAGAGAATCTCCAGGACAGAAAAAAAGAGTTTCAGCTCAACAGTATGCTGCTGAAACTGATCCTGGATGAGCCGCGAAAGAAGATCACCCTGCCGGATGGAAGTGCAGTTCGCCGGATTGTGACGTCCAAAACCTTGGATAACAGCTATGTTACATTTTCCGATGTATTAAGTGAAAACGGTGAGAGAAAAGCAATTCGCTGCTCGGATGTGATCATCCGGGTGATGTAGAAGGGATTTTTAAAATGGCATACGAAATAGATGAAATCAAGACGAGCCAGGAGATCTTTTATTATCTGTTGGAACATCATGAACTGCGAGAGGAGGACGAGAATCTTCTATATAAGGCCTATACGGAAGAAGAACCGGTACAGAATCTGGTGAAATCACAGGGAAAAGCGGCCCTTTCCAGTATTGAACGTTATGGTAATGTGATCTACCTGATTCCTCACGAAGATAACAATATTCTTGGCTTCTCAAAGGCACAGCTGAAGGCGGTTCTGTGTAAGTCGAATGCGACTGACAAAGATTATTATCTCTCCCAGTTTGTGATTCTTACCCTTCTCGTGGAATTCTTTGACGGGCAGGGAAGCAGCAGTAAGACGAGAGAATATATCCGTGTGGGAGAATTACAAAACTGTATCTCTACACGGTTAAAAGAAGGAACAGAAAACCTGGGAGAAGAAGGAGAAGAGCGAGAGAATATTGCGTTTTCCGATATGCTTGAAGCCTATGAGGCACTGCGATCCGATGAGAGAGGATCCCGTGCCCGGACAACGAAGGAGGGGTTCCTTCATTATATCCTGATTTTTCTGCAGAAACAGGGACTGATCGAATACGTGGAGCAGGATGAGATGATCAAGACAACCAAGAAACTCGATAACTTTATGGACTGGAATCTGTTGAATCAAAACAATTACCAGAGAGTTATGCAGGTACTGGGGGTGGCAGAAGATGAGTAAGATCAACGGCTTTCGCATGATCAATGTCAATTACAACAACAATGCAATCCGGATCAGCGATGAGGCCTTTCATCTGAATGGGGAGAGTACGCTCGCCTCTCTTCGAAATGGCGGCGGGAAATCAGTACTGGTGCAGATGCTGATGGCACCATTTGTACATAAGAGATATCGCGACGCGAAGGACCGTCCGTTTGACAGTTATTTTACGACGAACAAGCCTTCCTTTATTCTGGTGGAGTGGGTTCTGGATCAAGGAGCCGGCTATGTGCTCACCGGGATGATGGTAAGGCGTACCCAGGATGTTGAGAACACGAATGGCAGTAATCTGGAGATGATCAATATCATCAGTGAATATCAGCAGCCCTGTATGCAGGATATGCATCATCTTCCTGTCGTAGAAAAAGGGAAGAAGACGATGGTACTCAAGAACTTTATGGCTTGCAGGCAGTTGTTTGAATCTTATAAGAAAGACAGCTCCGTAAACTTCTTCTATTATGATATGAACAATTCCGCGCAGTCGAGGCAGTACTTTGATAAACTAAAGGAATACCAGATCGACAATAAGGAATGGGAGACCATCATACGGAAGATTAATCTGGAAGAATCCGGTCTTTCCAACCTCTTTGCCGACTGCAAAGACGAACGCGGCCTCGTGGACAAGTGGTTCCTGGACGCGATCGAGAGTAAGCTCAATAAAGATAAGAACCGAATGCAGGAATTTCAGAAAATCGTAGAAAAGTATGTCGGGCAATATAAAGATAATCAGAGCAAGATAAAACGCAGAGACACCATTCGTGCGTTTAAGGAAGAATCCGGACAGATAACAGAGAAGGCCCAGCTCTGCCAGAAGACCGGAGATAAGAAGAGACACCAGGAAAACAAGATTGCTCATTTTATAGAGAAGCTATCCGAACTCCGGGAAGAAACCAGTGGCAGTTATCAGGAGTCCCTGCGGCAGAGCGAAGAGGTAGAGCAGGCGATCTCCCATGTCCAATACGAAAAGCTTTCCAGTGAGGTTCATCAGCTGGAAGATGACCAGAGTTTTCACGTCAGCAATCGTCTGATGATCGAGATGGAGCAGGAAGAGCTCGAACAAGAGGTAGAAAAGACAGAAAGATATCTTCATCTTCTCCTGTGTGCGAAACAACAGGAATTGACGAAAGAGGAAGAACGCGATCTTCTGCTGCTTCGGCAGAAACTGGAAGTTTCCCGGCAGAAGGATGAGGACCTGAAACCGGAGAGAAACCGTCTTGGGTATCAGTTGAAATGTTATTATGAACGTGCGCTGGACGAAAACAAGGAGCAGGGAAAAGACAAGAAAGAACTTCATCGTCAGGTAATGGAGCGTATCGGTACAGAGAAAGAAAAGATATCGAAATTAGAAGAAGAGATCCGTCAGAAGATGGCCAAAGAGGGGTCACTTCAGAGCAAAGTGGAGTCCTATAGCACTCAGGAGGATCGCTACAACAACAGTTACGGGGAAAGTCTTACCCGCAATATTCTCGGCACCTATGAACCGGGAACGATGGAGATACGAAAAAAATCATATCAAAAAGAGCTGGATGAGGAGACCCGGCGGCGCCTGCAGATGAAAAAGCAGATTGAGGGTTCAAAGAATGACCAGAGAAGTCTGGAACGGTCTCTGTCGGATCTTGAGAGAGAAAAGATTCAAAAGCAGCTCAAGAAAGAGCAGCAGGAAAAACAAAAAGACAAGTATGACCGGGAACTTGAAAAACGTAAGGTTATCATGACTTATCTGGAGATGGATGAAAACTCTCTTTTTGATACCGTTAGGATTCTTAAGACTTCTGAGAGAAAACTAATGGAGATTGCGGCATTGCGGAGGAACCTGGAAAAAGAGGAAGACACCCTCCAAAAAGAGTATCAGAGTCTAACACAGGGGAAGGTCCTCGAGCTTCCAAAAGAATTCGAGACGGAACTTCACAAGATGGACATCCATGTCGTCTATGGCATGGAATGGCTGAAGAAAAACGGATACACAGAAAAAGAGAACCGGAAGCTGGTAGAAAGTCATCCCTTTCTTCCATATGCCCTGATTCTTTCCCAAAGGGAGATGGAAAAGCTGTCCGGGAATCCGAAGACTGTCTTCACTTCCTTCCCGATTCCGATCATGGTGCGAGAGGATCTGGAAGAAAAGTCAGGGCAAATGCAGTCCGGAATTGTGGAATATCCGGATGTCAGTTTCTATGTACTGTTCAATGAAAATCTACTGAATGAGAAAAAACTCCGTGTTCTGGTGCAAGAGAAGGAGCAGCAGATCCAGAGAAAGAAAGAAGCGGCAGCGATCCGACAGTCGGAGTATGAAGAATACTTTGAACGCCGCGAGAGTATCAAAAACCAGGAAGTGACGAAAGAAAAACTCGAGAAAAATAAAGAGGCGGTCGGGGAACTTGGCATGCAGCTGAAACAACTGGATGAGAAAGCCAAAAAGACATCATCAGAACTAGCAGAACTGAAAACAGAACGTGACCGCCTGGAAAAGGAGATCCAGAAGTCAGAGCAGAGGATCTTTCATCAGAAGCGGCGGATGGAAGACTATATACAGCTATGTGAAGCCTATCAAATCTATGAACAGAATCGACAGGCACTGGAGAGATGCAGCAGTGACATTTCAGAAAAGAAAGAAAATCAAAGATCCTCCAGGGGTCAGCTTGACCGCCAGACAGAACGTCAGAGAGATCTGGAGACAAAAATTGACCAGCTGGAGAGAGAAGCACATGATCTGAGTGACAAATTCCAGATATATGCGCGATATTCCAGGGTGGAAGCGGATCTGTCAGGGCAGGATTTCGCTGAAATGGAGGCACGCTATGGTGCCATCACTTCCAGTATGTCACAGGAACTTCAGGATCTGGAAGCACAGGAGCAGAAAGCGTCCCGGCGTTATGAAGAGGCGCTGGATGAGCTGACTCATCTGAGTGGGAAATATCATCTGAATTCAGAGGAATGGCGAGACATACGTTACGACCGGAAAGGGGAATCTCACAGAGAGATTCTTCTGGAGGACGTCAGAAAGAAGCTGAATGTCAAGAATATGCTCTGGAATGAGGAGGACAAACAGATTGCCGTCCTGATTCAGCAGAAAGAGGACCGGTTGAAGCGGATCAAAAGTGAATGTGGTGAAGATCATGCTCTTTCGAAGGCAGAGATTTCGGATCAGGACTTTGATGCCAGAAGGAATAAACTCCTATATCAGAAAACTGAGATTCAAAAGCAGGAGAATAGCCTGAAAAGTCGTCTGCAGAGCTATGATGAGAACCTGACCGCACTGGCAGAGTATCATGATCTTCCCCTCCAGAATGAGGTTGTGTGGGAGCAGAACTTTTCCGCGATGGATAGCCGTGCCCTGCGAACCTTTAAGGGCATTCTGATTCGTGATTATAATCAGCACATCCGTGACGGACAGGAGGCGAAGGAAAGGATGGTTCATGTCTTAAATCGAATTGTCCGCATGGACCAGTTCCAGGATGATTTCTATAAGAAGCCGCTGGAGTCCATGCTGGAGTTATCGGAGGACGCATCTTCCGTACTGAAACAACTTGCCACCACACTACAGTCCTACGACAGTCTGATGGAGAAGCTGGAAGTAGATATCTCCCTCGTGGAGAAAGAGAAGAAAAAGATTGTGGAGCTGATGGAGGATTATCTCAAAGAAGTGCACCAAAATTTGGGAAAAATCGATCACAACTCTACGATCATAATCCGAAACCGCCCGATTAAGATGCTCAAGATTCAGGTTCCCGCTTGGGAGGAGAATGAAAACCTCTACCAGATGCGTCTGCAGGATTTCATCGATGAGATTACGAAAAAAGGAATTGAACTGTTCGAGAAAAATGAAAATGCCCAAGAGTATTTCGGAACCCATATCACAACCAAGAATCTGTACGATGCGGTGATCGGTGTGGGGAATATTCAGATCAAACTGTATAAAATCGAAGCACAGCGAGAGTATCCGATCACCTGGGCGGAAGTTGCCCGCAATTCAGGCGGTGAGGGGTTCCTCTCGGCTTTTGTGATCCTGACCAGTCTGATGTACTATATGCGAAAGGATGACACCGATATTTTTGCAGATAAAAATGAGGGAAAAGTTCTGATTATGGATAATCCATTTGCTCAGACGAATGCCTCCCATCTGCTGAAACCACTGATGGAGATGGCAGAAAAGACGAATACCCAGCTCATCTGTCTGAGCGGACTTGGCGGAGAGTCTATCTATAACCGGTTTGACAATATCTATGTTCTGAATCTGATTTCAGCCTCTCTGAGAAACGGTACAGAATACCTGAAAGGCGATCATATCCGGGGAGATGATCCTGAGACCATGGTAGTATCACAGATTGAGGTGATGGAGCAGCAGGAATTGCTGTTTTGAGAACAATGCGACAGCCCCTTCTCCTTTATTTGCCTTTCAATCTTGTAATTTAACTGAAAGGGAACTGAAAGGTTTCTCAATTATAATAAAAATGATGAACATGTTTGTTCGGGTCACAAGGTCATGCTTTTTCATGCAAACATGAAACGCAGGACCTTTTGATCCTGGTATCATAAAAACTAAGTAAAAACCTTAGCTCTACAGATACGCTTGGACCAGTTGCAGATGACTATAAGCCTTCAATCAGAGGATGCTAAGGAATCAAATCAACTAATTATCTAGACCCGCTGGCAAAAGAAAGACAGGTATCCATTGTCGCTAATCTGGAAACTACGGTTGCCTACGTGGGAGATTCTTATTGGATCTCACAGGCACTACTTAACATTATGAAAAATGCTGTTGAACATACCAATATGAACGGAAAGATATTTGTCTGTCTGAAAGAAAAGGGTACAACGGTGAAGCTCAGAATCGAGGATGAGGGGACTGGAATCTCGGCCGAAGAGTTGCCGCATCTATTCGAAAGGTTCCATCGGGGATCATTTACGAAAGCCGGATACGGAATTGGACTCAATATGGCTTATGATATCATAAAGGCTCATCACGGAACACTAAGTGCGGGAAATAGGATGGAAAAGGGGGCATGGTTTCTGGCGGAATTCCCAATACTCGAAGGAAGCAGGACCTATCAATAAGGGAGAGCCATCAGGCTCTCCCTTAAATGTTCTCATATAATTGATATAAACGTCTAAAGCCAGTGGGATTGCGGTAGCCCTATTTCAATATCCAATAATATTATCTGAAACTGCTGATGAGTTCCGATGAATATTGCAGGATCATTGATGCGTCTCTGGTATCGATGACACCGTCGAGATTGACATCTGCCGCATCTTTGGCATCCCAAGTGAGGTCATCCAGTTCTGCGGCTGATCTTAAGAGGGAAACAGCATCTTTGGTAGTTACTTCACCGTCTCCATCCAAATCTCCGAGGATACGCACCTGGGATAATTCCTCAGTAAGTGCACTGATGGAATTTTTGACATCTGCAATTGTCGCATCAATATTTTGATATACGATGTTCGCCTGATCAAGTGTTTCTCTCAATCCCTGTATAGAAGTCGGAGTGTATTTTATCTCCTCAGCAAGAATTGATTCCGCCTTTTCAATCCATGGCTTGAGATTATCACGATTTCCCCGTAATACTAATCCACCAATGGCATCACTGATCTGATTGCTGATATCGGAAATCTGTGAGGAGGTTCGATTATCATCGGCAAGTATGACCTCTGCATTTTTGAGTGCATTCTCCAGATCAGAGATCGAAGTACTTGTAAACTTCTCTTTCTCACTGAGAAATTCGTTCGCAATATCTACCAGTTTTTGCAGGTTTGAAGCATCCGCAATGTCCAACAGATGAATCATGGCATCGAGCAGTTCATTGCTGTGTTCGTCAAGTTCACTCTGGCTGATGGAGGGATTCTTCAGATCCTTGTTTACCAGATCCAGTGCGTGTTGAAGTTTCTGGATGGCATCCGGACGATATTTATGGGATTCCTGGAGAATCTTTTGGGCTTCGCGGACCAGAACTTCTGCTGCTGTTGTGTTTGGTCCCTCGTTTAGATCGTTAAAGGCTTTTGCGAGATCTGCATATGCGGCGTCATATTGTTCCTGTGTGGTTTCATCCGATTGCAGCAGGCTTTTTGCATTGTTGTATTTTTCTATCAAAGCTGCCCAGGAATCTTTTGTGAAGTCTTGTTCATCCAGACCATCCACCATTTCCAGAAGCTTTTCGAGAGCATATCTTGTAGTCTCATCAGGTTTTGATGGTTCTGTCGGTCCAGCCGGAATATTGTCAATTCGTGAAGTACTGATACCTTTTACGGTCCAGTTGAAATCGGCCATCTTGTCGAAATTACCCATCGTCTGCTCTGCCTTCCACCAGCTATCCCCTGCTTGAATCGTGAAAGTATGCTCTTTTGTGAGATCAAGCCCGGAAATTGTCCAGGTTGTATCAGAGGTTGTGATTGCACCATTTACCGGGTTAAAAGCTTTTCCATCTTTTCCAAATACGGGTATCTGATCTACATAGACACGATACCCATTTACCTTTGTGTCATCCGATGCGGCATCCCAGGTCAGTACCACATCACCGTTATCAGAAACAGTTGCGGTAACTTTGACATTTTCCGGGAATACAGGGGCTTTGTAGTCATAGTTGTCCAAGGTTCGGATGGATGCCTGATTGTAGGAGAATTCTGTTCCGGCATCGGTAAATGCCTTGATTTCTACGTTATTGTCCGTGCCTGGGGTGAGACGTCCAATCTGTTTTGATACAGTTTCAGAATTCTTGTAATCCGGAATCTGATAGTTATAGACTGTCTTTTTCAAATCCCCGTTGGCATATAGTTGATATCCGCGTACTCTTGCGTCGCTTTGATATGCGGACGGCCATTCTGCCTGTGCACAGGTGTAGATACCATTGGAAAGAGCTACATCAATCGAAGCAGGGGCGGTGATATCTGCTGTATCAAGATCTCCGGATGTTGTAAGCGTTGTCTCGCCAAGTTCTGTCTTGTTTCCGGTTTCATCACTCGCATAGATTTTAAATGTATACGTTACACCGGAGGAGAGTCCGGGGAGTGTCGCAGATGTCTCTTCAATTCCATCAACAGCGTCCACCTTTTCATCGTCGAGGAACGTATCGACACCATAGAGTACGTTACCGGAATTGTCATCGGCTGCACTCCAGGAAAGATCAGCGGATCTTCCGTCTTGGGCGGACACAGCATTTATTTCAGATGCAGGATCAATCGCGGGAGCAGAGGAAATATTGTCCATGACAGCGGTGTCTGCGTTTAATGTTTCAAGTGTACTGCCCTGAAAACGGATGTTTTTGCTGTATTTGATATTGGTCCATGCTCTATCGTTTTTTTTGTCAATTGCTTTCCCGTTATAGGAATTGGTCTTGACATTATAGAATACGGAGTTTTCACATCCTGTGAGTGTATCCCATCCATTATAATTCTTGAAAGAACCATTTCCGCCTACATCTCCGAAGGTGATGTCCTGAAAATAAAGGTTGCTGTGAACGTGCCATGGCTTGTCCGGATGGTTGACGGGGTCTACATCCGCGTATACACAGATCGTATTCTGGGTTGGTCCATATACGGAGATATTATAGGAAGCAAAATTGTAGAATCTTCCAATTTCTGCTGCCTCAGTGGAGGAGGCACTGTTCGGGTCACTGTAACTTGTAGTGAGCACCCAGCCCTGTGTGGGATCTGCTGCTGCACAGTCACGCATGGTGATGTTAGCACCAAAACCACCGTTTGTCGGTGCACTCTTGAAGCGAAAAGCTGCATCAATGTGATTCATCACCGTATCCTCGAAGAGAACATCCTGAATTCCGTTTCCGGTATGGCTGCCTGCGGCAAGACCGCCGTGTCCCTCGCGGAGGAAGTTGTTGAACATCCAGACTTCCGAGTTGGTTTGAATGTCACAGTCTCTGGCACCTTCGCCGACAGAAGCGCCGAATCCCAAGTTATCATCTCCGGTGTCATTGCAGTTATTCCAACAGATGACATTCTGGGAACATCCAAATCCAAGACCGTCCCCATTATTGCCGTCGTAGGAGAGAACCTTGACATTTGTTGCTGATACGTTCCTGGAATCTAAGATATTGACGGAGTGATTGGCCGGATTCATGACTGTTACGTCACCTAGGTATACATTTGTGACATTTCTCATGATGATCAGACTGGAACGTGTCGCATACGCATTTGTCAAATCGGCCGCATCTATCTCTGAAAGCTTGTCATCTTTGTTTGTGGCAATTTTTCCTGCCAGTGCGTTTACCACATCATCGGAATACTTCTTGCTTCCGTTCGCATCTGTTACATTGGACAGATATTTTCTTGCTGAATCTGCAGCCTGCACACCGTAGTGATATACTTTTTTGTTGTTGCCGGCAACCCATCTGGGAAGTGCGTATTTTTCGTTGCCCTCGACCGTAAGATCGACATCGCCGGCCTGTTGTGTGGAAGGATCTCCGGCATTCGGGATGTATCCATCTTTATAGATTGCATCTTTTGCGCCATATTTCCAGCCGTTTCCATAGACAGTGCCATTTCCGGTTACACGGATATTTTCAAGCGGCTGTGATTCATCGGAACTTACAGCATTGATCAGCCCCCAGCCTCTGGTATCCGTGTAGAAGGGATACATGTGGAAGCCGATCTCAAAGTGATCACTGTTCGGTGATGCCCATAACGTTCCGTTGACTTCAAGAGTCATGTCACTTTTCAGCCAGATTGCGCCGGAGACGAAAGTACCTTCCGGGATCACAACCTTGCCGCCAGGAGTACATGCATCAATTGCATCCTGAATGGCTTTTGTGTTTGCTTCTATAAAGGTGTTTGTCTCGTCGTCATATGTTGTGTAGCCCTCGGAGGTTTTGGCACCATACTCGGTAATGTCAAAAACTTCCGGAGAAGGGGTGGTTTTCTGATCAATTGATTTGGGAGTGCCTAGCTCATTGCCGGCCTCATCGATGGCGACAACTGAGAAGGAATAATTGGTATCTGGCTTTAATCCCGTTGCCAAAAAGGAGTGGATATCGACATTTACGGTATCAATATCACTATTGCCCTTGTCTTGATAATAATCGTAGAATGCATCCATGTATTTCGCAGTCCATTCGGCGTTAACTTTGAAGTTCTCCCGTGCAGTTTCCTGAAGTTTTCCATTGATATAGACGTGATAATCGGCTATATTATCATACTTTTCGGGTTTCTTCCAGACCAAACCGATACTGGTATCATCGTAAGCCAGTGTGGGAACCAGAAGGTCAGAGATATCATTGGATCCTCTCGCTTTATCAAAAAGAGGGCTGTCCAGATCTTTCGTGCCAAAGGTGTCGCTGCTTATGACATCGAAGACTTTGCTGTCCACGTACTTGTCGTGTCCTTCGGTGCCAGGCATTCCGGCTGCCCTTGTGTTTACTGTGGAGAAAACTGTTGTGAGCGTTATGAGTGTGGCTGACAGACATAAAGCTGATTTGAATTTATTATTCATAGATGAACCTCCGCTATGGTGTGGGACAGCAGGACTGGATCCACAAAGCTGTGTAGCAGTCCGCGCTGCCGTTGAGTTAAAAAAGCCGAAATGGAGATTCCATCCCGGCCTTTTGGTGTATGGTTTTATCTATTTGGTTATTTATTTCTTTTCCATCTTATTTAAGGAATCGACAATCTGTTTTGACCAGTCAGTTCCGCCTTCTTTTTCGAAACGAGCATACTCGTCATCAATATTGGCACCTTGTGTCACAACATTTGCAATAATTGTATTTTTCAGTGTTGTCAGATCTCCGTTGTACTGGCTCATCTCATCTGTTGAGACAAAGTTTGGAGCCAGAGTGGAGTTGTCGTTAAACAGCTGCTGAGCATCTCTTGCCTCCGGTGCGATCTGTTCTGCACCGGGATCCTTTTCCTTGAAGTCTGAGATGGAGAGCATCGGATCAATATTATTCTTGGTCCATTGCGTTCCTGGTTTTTCAAGACTCTCAAGCATATGGAACTGACCTTCTTCATAAGTGTTTCCACATACGGTTTCTGCTTTTGTCGACCAGTGTGTTCCTTCTACACCATAAGTCCACAGAACCTGCATATCTCCGCCGTCGAGCATGCTTTCGATGAAATACTTAAACACGCCTTCCGGATTCTTACATGCTGCAGTGATCGCGAACACCGGCGGGCGCCGTTCCAGATACTTTCCAACCTCTTTAATTGGAGGAAGAGCAACCAGTTTGTCATCTCGATTGTTTGCTGCAAGGTTTACTTTTAAGTTTGTAGCCCAGGTACCTGCCCAATAGGTGAATACGCCGAACTTATCTTCGTAAAATTTGTTTCTGCAGTCGTTTGTTCCATTCGTAAGAGACTCTTTGTCGATGTAGCCTGCCTGATAAGCATCACGCAGACGGCCGATCGCCTCTTTCATGGAATCCTCTGTGAAACCGTCCACCCAGGTTCCGTCATCTTTCTGATAGAAACTTGGATATGCACCCTGATAGAATTCCGGAAGATAATTGACAAAAGGAATTTCTTCACCGATCAGACGGGCAGAAGATACACCATAAGTATCTCCATCAACGCCATTGCCGTCCGGATCCCCTTCGGTGAATGCCTTCAGCATATTGATGTATTCATCATAAGTGGTTGGAACGTCCAGGTTGCAGTTGCCCAGCCATTTTTGCTTTACATATGTCACGCAGCCATTTCCACGGCCGTTTGCAAATCCGTAAAGTTTTCCATCAATATATAGATTTTTAATCAGATCCTCGTTGTTGATACGACCGGAAGCTTTCAGTTCGGAATTTTCCCAGGCATCTGTCATATCCCAGAGGGCCCCTTCCTTTGCATATCCGGAATAGTAGGTTGGATCCAGCAGGACAACATCTGGCCAGTTGTCCGGTCCGCTTGCGAAAGTCTGACCCAGAACATCATGATAAGCATCATGATCTGGCTGTGTGAGTTCAAGCTTTATTCCGCTGAGTTCTTCAAATCTCTCAACGAACTTGTCCTGTGCATTCTCTTTGGTGAAAACAGTCCCATCAATCATAAGTTTAATCTTGTCGGGCTTTTCTACATCCTTTTCTTTAGAATCCTCAGATGCAGATGATTTTGCTGAAGTTGCTGACTTTGCATCTTTGCCGGCGTCATTTCCACAGCCTGCGAACGTTGTTGCAGCCATCATTGCGGCTAAAAACGTGCATAGCATCTTTTTTCTCATACTTATTCTCCTCCTAATAAATAGTTATTCTGCTGTCCCTAATCTCATGCTCTAAGCAATGTGCACAAGATATCAGCGATTACGACACAAAAATATCATAGGATTTCTAGCTGCGCAAGGCTCATATTTCGAACAAAGGACATTTCTTGTGATTATTTGTGTAAAAAAGAGGGTGCATATTTTTTGATTTCCATCATTTTGAAGGGAACCCATGATCGTAAGGGGTTAATTTGCAAGGAATGTAAGGGCTTACAGCTTGCATTTTTTTGGGTTTTGTGATATTCTTAGAAAGCAACAAATGCGACACCACCGGAGGCGGATTTTAATGAAATTCTTAAAAAACATAACTAAAAAAGGAGATAATTTTGCCGCTAAGTTAATGCTTTCTTATAGCATATTGCTTTTGATTATTCTGTTGATTGGTATAAATCTCTATGATATAAGTAAAAATAATCTGCAAGAGAGTGTGAAAGCTCAGACAAAGTCTCAACTGGAAGATGCGGCGGGAAAGTTTGATTCTGATCTTGCCTCTATGCAAAATCTGGCATTGTACTTTACCAGAGATCGGATGATCACAAAATTTGCAAGGACATCAATATATGATGAGAATGAATTTCATCTGAATGCCTATAACGCACAGATCAGCTGCCGGGTCTACACCCCCATACAGCGGCTCCTTCCAATTAATTCCTATTATATACATTTCAACAACAGTGACTATATTCTCTCACCAACTGCATTTTCCCACATGAAGAACTACTATCATTCAAATTCCATGTTGGAGAATCACTATGGTCAGTGGCAGGACACTCTGAAAAATGGGGAAAAATATTCCACGTTCCTCCCCCTCTCAGATTTTAAGAAAGACAGTGAGGATTATCTGTATATTTTGCCATTGAATACGTACATCTTTCATCCGGTTCCGGCTGAATTATGCTATGAGATTGACAAGGATAAACTTACAGGAATCTTCTTCTCATTAGTTTCGCAGGAAGGGGGAGCACTATATGTGGAAGATTCCAGAGGAAAACTTCAGTTTTCGCTGGGAGATCAGGCCGGGGATTTTGATAGAAAAGAACTGAGAAACCTGAATTATAAGGACGACAACGCCAATTTTAAATATAAAGGTGATAAACTCAATGTCACCAGACAGACCTCTTCTGCCTTTGACTGGACATACTATTTCGTTCTTCCTGAGACAACCATCAGCAGCTCTCTGTCTCAGCTTAGGAATATGTTCTTGTTTATCACAGCGGCGGGACTTTGTATTGGGTTTATGTTTCTGCTTTTTATCAGCAGAATCAATGAACGTCCGGTGCTTCAGCTGAATGAGCAGCTGAATGATACGTTGAGTCGGGCGCAGCAGCTGCAAAGTTCCCTTGACTTTCAGCAGCCGCTGGTTCGAAATACATTCATAAGAAATCTGATGCTCGGACGGATCTCTTCGAAAGATGAGATGAGCTACATCAAAAAATATCTGAAATTAAGTGACGATGATAAGACATATTTTGTTTTATATCTCGTGACTTATCCGAATGAAGAACAGCTTGAAGAGTATGGAGATACACAATATACCCGTGATCTTGAGGATACAGAAGAATTCAGCTATGCTAATTCACTGTCCTATGATACGAATATCATTCACTGCCTGCAAAAGTACTTTGGAGAGCCGTTGTATGTTTTCAATCCGAAGAAACACAATTATGCGATTCTTCTTTCGACTGGTTATCAGGATGATACGGAGGATAAGGAATTTCCCGCAATCTGTGAAAAATTCGAAAACCTGCATGAGGATCTGTTGAATCAGTATGCGATCTGGACGATCGGCGGACTTGGCAATACCAATCATCATCTGGAAAATACGTGGAAATCATATCAGCAGGCCTATGAAGCGGTAAGCTATGCGTCATCGACGAATATTATCCAGATTTACAGTAATCTGGATCTGGCCTCAGATGCGTATTACTACCCTTCTCAGCTGTCAGACTCGCTGACAAACTTTATCAAAGCGGGAAATAAGAATCAGGTGGCAGAGACCTTTAAGTTTATCATCAAGGAAAACCTAAAGAAACGTGCTCTTTCTTATCCGAAGATGCAAAGTCTTTTGACGGAGATTTACAGCACGCTGTCGAGAATCCGCTACAGCATACCAGAAAAGGATAAAGATGAAACGATCAAACTGGTGGATCAGAAACGAGAGGAGTATCTCTCTTTCCGCCAACTGGAAGATATCGCACTTACGTTGTGTACATTTTATGGAAAAAAGACATCAAAAAGCCAGACGATCGACGATATCAAAGACTATATCCAGAAGAACTACAAGGATTCGTCGATGTGCCTTACAAAACTTTCTGATGAATTTAGACTTTCCGAGAGTTATCTTTCTTATCTGTTCAAGGAGTCGACTGGGGAGAATTTTTCTATGTATCTTGAGCATATCCGGATGGATGCGGCTCTTAATCTGGTGAAGGAGAGTGATATTCCTCTGTCTGATATTTACCAGGAGGTCGGCTATAACAATGCGAATAGTTTCAGAAGGGTATTTAAGAAAACATATGGAGTTTCTGCAAAAACAATGCGGGATTCGACAAGGGAAGGGAAATAACGACTATGGAAAAGAATATACCGGCTGTCTCACCGGAATCCGTTGGGATTCCATCCCAGGCAGTTACTGATATGATTGAAGAACTGGAGAAAAATCATGTCCCAATGCATTCACTGATGCTGGCAAGACACAATAAACTGGTGACATCTGCATTCTGGCGGCCATTTGGCCCGGGTCAGCTTCATCGGTTGTTTTCCGTCAGCAAGAGCTTTGTCTCCATCGCAGTGGGATGGCTTGAAGAGGATGGTCTCATCCGTCTGGACGATCCGATTGCACAATACTTTCCAGAATACCTTCCTGAGAATGCAGATCAGTGGCTGAAGGCAATGACGATACGAGACATGCTTGCAATGCAGACCTGCCATACAGCGACAACTTATAAGATCCATCCGGATCAGAACTGGGTGGAAAGTTTCTTTGTGACACCTCCGAGCCATTGTCCCGGAACTACTTTTAATTATGATACGTCTTCGCCACATACACTTGGAGCACTGGTGGAGAAACTTACCAGGATGCCAGTTCTGGATTATCTGAGAAGCAAATTTTTAGATGAGATCGGCTTTTCACCGAGGGCATATATGATTTGCGATCCATTTGGGACATCCATGGGTGGTTCCGGCCTTATGGCAGAGCCACTAGATCTTATGAAATTTGCACTTGCCGTCTTAAATAAAGGCAGAGCAGAAGACGGGCAGATACTGATTCCCGAAAAGTATCTGAATCAGGCTTGTTCCTGCCAGTCATCTACGCAGCATGTGCGTTCTACAATTGACGAAGGGCAAGGCTATGGCTATCAATTCTGGATGACACGCCATAATGGTTTCTGCTGCAATGGCATGGGTGGTCAGTTTGCAATCTTTCTTCCAAAAGAAGATATCGTGTGTGTGACCACTGCCGATACACAGGAGGTAAATGCAGGGAATCAGACGATTTTCAATGCGTTTTTTGATCATATTTTGCCTGCATTAAAAGAGATGCCGCTTGCTGAAGATAAAAAGGCCAGGGATCAGCTTGAAAAGAAGATTCATTCTCTGGTTATACGTCCGGTGAACGGAGAACTTCGGACAGACTGTGATGGATTTTTGGGAAAGACAGTCTATCGGGTGACAGAAAACTCGAAAGCCTTTCAAAAGTTCTTCTTTGAATTCTCGGATTCTTTCCGGGAGGGGAGCTTTCACTTCTACAGGGACAGCAGTTGGCACGTTCTGCACTTTGGACTGGGAGAGGTGAGAGAAGATGTGTTCCCAATTTATGATGACCGATGTGTAACTTCGGCGGCATGGACATCGGAAGATAGCTTATACCTTCGTTGCAGTCTGATCGGCGAGTCTGTCGGAACCATTCATCTCCAGTTTACATACAAGGATGGATGGATGTATCTCGCCATGCGTAAAAAAGAAGAGACTATGTTTCAGGAATTCAGCGGATACTTAAGTGCTGTGGCTGAGGTCAAAAGAAATGCAAGTTAAATATTAGACAATCCCTCGTATATCACGGATTCAAACTTTAGGGTGCAGATAAATTGATGAAAATCAAAAAATCTGCACCCTCATTTTTGCACATTAAACTATAAATGGTGGATGGAAAGAAAATATTACACCTTGAAATGATCAAAACATTATGTTAATTTTGATAAGTAAATTCAATATCCTTGTGCAAGGTGTTCAACATACTTTGGAATAGAACCGTTGCCGGGATGACAACCTGTAGGAGGAGACACAAAAAACATGAAGAAAAGAATTGCGTGCATGGCATTGGCTGCGCTTATGGCGACCACAATGTTTGCCGGATGTGGAAAAGATTCCAATTCAAGTTCAGGAAGCTCAGCAATTACTGCGGCTGACGGAGATATAAAAAAACCTGACAAGATCAAAGTTATGTATAATGGAACTGTTTTCACGAAGGAAAACGGACAGGATCAGTTCAAAAAGCGCTGGGAGGAATTGACCGGTATAAAATTAGAGATCACTCAGCCGGATCATGATGCTTACTATGATGTTCTGGGGCAGACGATGGCAAGCGGCCCGGACAACTGGCCGGATGTTGTGCTGCTGGATCCGACTTATTACGCCGGTTATGCGAAAGAGGGAGCTCTTTGGGATATGACGGATGCCTGGGAGAATTCTGAACTGAAAGCTTCCGGTCGTATCAATAATGAAGATTTGATCGAGAATCTATATATTGATGGAAAACTTTACGGTTTTACAACCGGTCGTGGAAATGGCTGCGTGACATACGTAAAACAGAAATGGCTGGACAACTGTAATTTGGAAGTTCCAACCACTTATGACGAGTATATTAATATGCTGAAAGCATTTACAGAAGGGGATCCGGACGGCAATGGTGTAGATGGCGACACCTATGGTTTATCCACAGCCGGCTTAATTGGCGAAGAAATACCTTATGTCAATTATCTTCCTGAATTTTATCAGGATGCATATCCGAGTTTCTATCAGAAAGAGGATGGAACTTGGGTGGACGGATTCACAGAAGACTCTATGAAAGAGGCAATTGAACGTCTGCGTGATGCTTATCAGGCTGGCTATATAGACAGAGAATCTCTTACGAATGGAACGAATGACTGCAGAACTAAGTTTTATGAGGACAAGTTTGGTGTGTTTACTTATTGGGCAGGCACCTGGGCTACCAACCTCAAGACAAACTTATTGGCAAACAATCGGGATGATAAATTGGTTGCAATTCCTCCGATTAAAGAGGTTGGAAAGTATCTGGAACGCCGTCCGTCGGTATTCGCAATTACTGCAGCATGCAAGAATCCGGAAGGCGTGTTTAAATATTTTATAGAAAATATGCTTGATGGCGGAGATATGCAGGTTCTGTGGACTTATGGTGTAGAAGGAACACACTGGTCGACAAAAGCAGAAACCGTATGTGGAAACACTTATGAAGAAGGTCAGTTCCATATGCTGGAAAGTATGGAAAAACCCGGAACTCAGTACACGAAGAATAACATCGATCCTATGCTTGCTATTGGAGATTTCAAAGAGAAAGATCCGGGAGCAGATCAGATCGCTCCGGAGGCGAAAGAATCTCAGGAGATGTTTAATGATAATTCCAAACTGGCACCAAACTTTTTCTCTACAGATGAGATGGGACAGTACAATGGAGATCTTACAACCTTGAAAAACACAATTATTGCCAATGTTGTAACACAAGGTTCAAGCATCGATGAGGAGTACAAACGCTTTAAGGACGAAGGCGGAGCTGAATGGTCGAAAAAGATCGTGGATTCTTTAAATAAGCTGAACAAATAATTCGTTCGGTGAAAGAAAAGAGGCCGGAATGGAAATGAGTCCATTTCGGCCTAATTAAAAGGAGGATATGCAGATGAGCAAGAGCAAGGCGGCTGCAGGGGTACCACAAAAACGTAAGTCCGATACACGAAAGAGGATGTATAAGTATCGCGGCTTTTATTTTATGTTCCTGCCAGTTCTAATTTTCACCATTGTGTTCCATTACCTGCCGATGTTTGGAATCGGATATGCGTTTACGGACTACCATGGAATCAACAAACCGACATTTGTCGGATTGGACAACTTCAGAAAAATGTTCGCTGCACCGGGATTCTGGACAGCTTTCTGGAACACGTTGAAACTGAGTATTGTGAAACTGATTCTGAATACGGGAGCGGCAGTATTGATCTCCCTGCTGTTGAATGAGATCAAGAATACAGCATTTAAGAAGACAACACAGACAATTATTTACCTGCCGCACTTTATGTCATGGGTTGTCACAGCTTCTGTATTCACCCTGATTCTTTCCCCGTCAGGAGAAGGACTTGTAAACTCTTTGCTGGTTCATTCGGGAATATTGAAAAAGGGATCAGAAATCTATTTTATGGGGAATAAGAAATGGTGGGTACCGATTTTCTATATCGTAAATGTCTGGAAAGATACCGGATGGGGAACAATTATATTCCTTGCAACCTTGTCAGGCATCAGCCCCGAATTGTATGAAGCTGCTACGATGGATGGTGCAGGGCGTTGGAACAGAATGCGTTATATTACCCTGCCGGCACTCTCCAATACAATTGTAACCGTATTAATTCTGAACCTGGCTAAGGTTATGAACCTGTTTGAATCTGTATTCGTAATGCAAAACGATGCAGTAATCAAACAGTCCGATGTACTGCAGACCTATATTTATACACAGACCTTTAACAGCGGGGCACTGCCGAATTACGGTTATACAACTGCCGTTGGTATTGTAAAATCTCTGGTTGGCTGTGCACTGGTATTGGTTTGCAATCATCTGAGCAAGAAAACCCGCGGCCGCGGTATTGTATAGGAGGCAATGTTATGACGAATAAGACGGCAAAAAAGAAACATAAGATCTCAACTTTTTCCGTTGTGAATGGAATCATTTTTATTCTGATTTGTCTGTTTATCCTGATTCCGATTTACAAGGTTGTAATCGACTCTCTGGATTTGCATACGACTTACGGGATGAAACTCTGGCCTGAAAAGTTCGGCCTGGCGGGATATCGCTCCGTGTTCTCAAACCCGACGCTGTACCGCCCGCTTTTGATCTCTTTGATCACAACGATAGCAGGAACGGCGCTTGGACTACTTCTGTGTACGTTAGGTGGTTATGTACTGATTCAGTGGGACATGCCGGGAAGGAACTTCCTTGCAGGACTGCTTTTGTTTACGATGATTTTCGAAGGCGGAATGATTCCGACTTATCTGGTTGTGAATAAACTGCATATGACGAATACTCTGTTCTCGGTTATCTTTATTCCGGCAATCAGTATCTACAATCTGGTACTGATGAGAAACTTCTTCGAGGGGATTCCGCAGGCGTTGTTTGAGGCCGCCGAGATAGACGGATGTTCCCCTATGCAGATTTTCTATAAGATTGTACTTCCGCTTTCCAAAGCGGCGCTGGCGTCCATCGGACTGATGTTTGCGGTGACATACTGGAACGATTATACAAACTTCAAGATCTATATCACGAATGCAGATCTGTATAATTTCCAGATGAAACTGAGAAGTCTGATTATGGGAAGTGATCTTCCGACAGCACTTTCCGGAGCTTCGGAGAATACGGTTAAGAATGCGGCTGTCATGGTTGCAATCATTCCGTTCATGATCATCTATCCGTTCTGCCAGAAGTACTTTATCTCAGGTATCAATATGGGTGCGGTGAAAGAGTGAGTAATTGTTCCCGCAATCCTCTAAACATAAAAAGGAGACAGCAATGAGTAATCCACGGATTTTCTGGGCCGGAGATTCTACGGTGACACAAAACGATTACCGCACATATCCCCAGTCCGGAATCGGACAAGGTATCAGATTATACATTCAAAAAGAAATCGAAATCAAAAATCATGCCGTAAATGGCAGAAGTACGAAGAGCTTTATTGATGAATCCCGCCTTGCATCCATTTATGATGAGATCACAAAGGATGACTTTCTGTTTATTCAGTTTGGACATAACGATGAAAAGATCAAGGATCCGTCCCGTTATACGGATCCTGACAGTGAGTTTTGCGTAAACCTCGGAAAATATGCCGCTGCAGCAAGAAATAAGGGTGCACATCCGGTTTTTATCACTCCTCTTTACAGACGTACGATAAAAGAGGATGGTATGTTGTATCAAGAAGAACATCTGGCTTATCAGAAAGCAATGATTAAAACTGCAGGAGAACTTCATGTTCCCTGTATTGATCTTTGTGCTGCAAGTAAAAAACTGATCGAGAAGACACCGACAGACGTCAGTCAACATTGGTTTATGAATCTTGAAAAAGGCGAGTTTGAGAATTTTCCGGATGGAAAACAGGATAATACTCATCTTCAGTGGAGTGGTGCGATAATTTTCGGAGGACTTCTGGCAGCAGGTCTTAAGGCACTTGGCGGCATCTATGAAGAACTATTAATTGAACCTGAAGAACTGACAGTCTCATTTGAGGGCGAGGTATTCCATGAATAATGATAAGTTGTGGTCACAAGATCTGGGAAACGGCATCTATCGTAATCCGATACTTTTTGCCGACTATTCAGATCCTGATGTGATACGTGTAGGGGATACCTACTATATGACGGCTTCCAGTTTTAATTATACACCAGGTCTTCCGATTCTAGAATCGGGAGATCTTGTCAACTGGAAACTGATTAATTATGCGGTTGAAAATATTGACTATCCTGACTATGTTAAGCCTCAGCACAGTAAGGGCATCTGGGCTCCGGCCATCCGTTATCATGATGGATGGTTTTATATTTTTTACGGGATGCCGGATGAAGGCATATTCATGGTGAGAACAAAAGATCCTCATGACACATGGGAGGCTCCCGTTCTTGTACTCGAGGGAAAAGGGCTGATTGATTCCTGCCCGTTCTGGGATGAGGACGGCAAGGCTTATGTGGTACATGCCTATGCGAAAAGCAGGATTGGTTTTAAGAGTTTTCTGGGACTTTTTGAAATGACTCCGGATGGGACAAAAGCAGTCAGTGAAGACCATCTGATCTTTGACGGAACAAAGACACAGATGACAATTGAAGGTCCGAAAATGCTAAAAAGAAATACCTACTATTATATCTTTGCTCCGGCGGGCGGCGTCACGAAAGGTTGGCAGACAGTGCTCCGCTCCAGAGATATTGCCGGTCCATATGAAGAAAAAATCGTGATGCGTCAAGGTGATTCACCGGTTAACGGACCGCATCAGGGGGGGCTTGTAGATACACCAGAAGGCGAAGAATGGTTTATTCACTTTCAGGATATGGGAGCGTATGGACGTGTCGTACATCTTCAGCCGGTATGTTTTAGAGACGGATGGCCCATCATCGGTATTCCAAAAGCAGGAGAAGACTGGGGAGAACCATGCCTGTTCCACAAGAAGCCGGCACTTCCTGCACAGGAGAGTTGTACCCTGCAGGCATCCGACGACTTTTCCGGTGAGAAACTGGATCTGAAATGGCAGTGGCTGGGCAATCACAGGGATGATTTTTATTCCCTTACTGAGTGTCCCGGATATCTTCGCCTGTACAGTCTAAATCCTTCGAAGGAAGACCCTGTTGTCTTATGGAACTGTGCAAATGTTCTGACACAGAAGATTATCTGCCCGAATTCCATCATGACTGCACATATGTGCTTTCAGAATCTGAAGGAAAATGAACAGGCCGGAGTGATCGTCATCGGTGGAAATTATGGCTGGCTGGGTGTCAGAAATACAAAAGGAAGTCGAGAACTGATATTTTCTGAGTCATTTACCAAAGAAGGTACTGTAGAAGAAAAGGTGTTAAAGCATATTCCTCTGCAAAAAGGCATCCGGGAGATTAATCTGAGAATACAGATTCAAAGAGGCAGGAATGTTGACGCAATTTTCTCATACAGTCTGGATGGAGAGAATTACAAAAAGATCGATTCAAAAATCACCCTTGCTCCACACACATGGGTGGGAGCGAAGACGGGCTTGTTCAGTGTTGCCTGTGATAAAGATGACCACGATGGATCCGTAGAATTTTCAAAAGTACACTATGATAATCCCGACAATGAACCGGATCCGGTATTTCAGATCGCGGAAGATGCAGATTTTGATACCATAAAATATATGGTGGAATTCTCAAAATCCAGTATGAATATCAAAGATGAGAGAAATCGTACCCCACTTCACTATGCAGCAAAGCATCAGAGTCGTGAAGTACTGGAATACTTTGTAAACCGCGTGGGTCTCTCGCCGCTTGAAGGTGACTGTGATCTGATCACACCTTATGAGGTGGCTTGCCAGAACAAGAATCAGGAAGCATTGACGTTCTTTGAAAAAGTCTGCGGTGCATCTCTTTCGGATATGTATAAAAATCCAATTCGAACAGGGATGTATCCGGACCCCTCGATGGTCAGAGTCGGGGATGACTACTATATGGTGAATTCTTCTTTTGTGTATTTTCCATGTATACCGATTTCACACTCCAGAGATCTGATTCATTGGGAGATCATCGGACATGCCATCACTGACAGCAATTGGGCTGCACTTGGGCATTTGGAAGGTGGCCGGGGCTACTGGGCTCCGGATATCTCCTATACGAATGGAAGATATTACATTACAGCTACCTACCGTATGAACGATGATGGAGTTGTTATCCGAAAACAGATGATTGTCTCCTCGGACAGACCAGAGGGTCCATATAGTGAACCGATTTTCATCGATGAGGATGGAATTGATCCTTCACTGTTTCACGATGATGACGGCAGACATTACATGCTTTTAAATCGTGGGGCCAGAATTGTGGAATTGAATCAAGATATGACAAAACAGATTTCCGAAGCGAGCCTGCTGTATTACGGTGATATGAAACGTGCGCCAGAAGGGCCGCATCTTTTGAAAAAAGATGATTACTACTACCTGTTTCTCGCGGAGGGCGGTACAGGTATGGGACATAGAATTACAGTTGCCAGATCGAAAAGTCTCAAAGAACCATTTGTGCCCTGTCCTTATAATCCAATCATGCGCCAGACAGATCCGAATGCCCTGATTCAGCGCTGCGGACACGGAAAACCCGTGAGCACTCCGGACGGGAGATGGTTTATCGCATATCTGTGCGGACGTATGCCAGATCAGAAACATACGCTGCTTGGCAGAGAAACCGCTCTGGATGAAATTGTATGGACAGCAGATGGCTGGCCTCTGATCAACAATGGTGACGGCCCCAGTGTGATGGCCAAAAAGCCATACCCGGCTTTGCAAGATTGCGGGTCAGATGGGTGGACTTATGATATCTGCAAAGGTGAAGTTTCAAAGGAATGGATGAGCCCGAGAGGTATAAGAGAAAAAGATATCGAACGAACTTCAGAAGGAATCTTCATGAAAGGAGATCCGTCAGACCTTGACAGTCTGGATGTAAGGGATGTGCTGCTTCGTCGTCAGACAAGTTTTGATTATGATGTAAAATCAAAGCTTACCATTCGAAAATTGGAGGAATGCGGGGAAACAGGCCTGGTCTGCTACTATGATGAGAGGACGTGGCTAAAATTTGGAGTTTTTAACCAAAAAGGGGATTTGTATGCCTTTGTGGAGGAAAACAGAGGAAATAAAAAAACAAGAAAAGAGCTTGGAAAACTGGAAAACTCAAAAAAACTCTCACTTTCCTGCGAAGTACGCGGGCTGACCCGCAGCTTCCTGCTTGAAAGTGAGAATGGAGAAACGATTGATATAAAGCTTGATCAGGTAGATTATCTGTGCGATGAAGGACATAATTATGGGAAACGGTTTACCGGTCCCACAATTGGCATCTTCTGCCTGGGCTGTGAATCAGAGATTTTAATTTCTGACTTTGCATCCAGGCAGGCATCTTAAGCCTGAAGGGAATGCATCTGATAGAAGATTCCTTTTTTGGCAATCAGCTCATCCCAGGTGCCATATTCTACACATTTGCCATTCCGTAAAACGACAATCTTGTCGGCTGTGCGGATAGTGGAAAGACGATGAGCAACAAGGAATGTGGTTTTCCCCTTGGACAGATTAGCGAGGGCACCTTGAATCTGTTTCTCGGAGAAACTGTCGAGAGCAGACGTTGCCTCATCAAATATGATGACCTCAGGATTCCGGATCAGGGCTCTTGCGATAGAAATCCGCTGCTTCTGACCACCGGAAAGTTTGTCACCGTGAGATCCAACCATAGTATCAAGGCCGTTCGGAAGTTTTTGAATCACATCTTCAAGATTCGCTGCCCGGACGGCTTTTTGCACGTCATCCTCGGTGAAATGTTCCAAGCCGTAGGTGATGTTATCGCGGATACTTCCGGAAAACAGGACAGTAGTCTGTGGTACTACAGCGATGTTTTTGCGATAACTGGGAAGATTCAGCTTTCGGCTGTCAATTCCGTCGATGTAGAGAGTTCCCTTGTTGGGCATGAGAAATCCGATGATGATGTTGATCAGTGTGCTCTTTCCGGCTCCGGATTCGCCGACAAAGGCGATCGTTTCGCCTGCGTGGACGTCGAGAGTGATTCCATCGAGAATTGCTTTCTGATCCTTTGCATACTGGAAGTGAATGTCATCCAGGCGATATTCACCTCTTAATGAAGAGAGCTTCGTCTTTCCACGGTTATCCTCAATATCGTTGTCATTTAGTATCTCACCGATACTGCTGACAGATTCCATACCTCTTGTGATTGTAGGAAGAAGTGTGATGACGGCCGAGACCTGGTTTACAATCGTCGCAAAATAACTTTGATACAGGACAATATCACCGGCGGGGATCTTATGGTTTAAAGCAAGATTTGCCGTAAAAATCAGACAAATCACCTGGAAGATCTGAAAGACAGCCCAGCTTACGGAGCCAAAGGTCGACTGGATGACATCAAGCCGATAACCTTCGGCTGCCACTTCAATCAGTTGTTGGCTCATTCGGCTGCTTTCCTTCTGTTCAAGAGCATGTGCACGTGTGATTGGTATCATTTCCACCATTTCCATTACTTTTGCGGAGGTGGTTTCGATTTCCTTGCGGAATTTTCGGTTATGCTTTTTCATGGGCCGTTTGAATACGAAGATTGTAAGTGCGGCCACAGGAATCGTAAGCAGAAAGAAGAAGAATACAACCCTGCTTTTGGCTACGGTGACACTTAGTGCGACAACGATATTAATCAGAATGTTGAGCAGACTGATAAACATCTGAGAAGACAGTGTTTCAACTGCCTCGACATCACGCATGATCTTAGACTGAATTCTGCCGGATTCCATCTCTTTATGAAATGAGATAGAGAGCTGCTGGATCTTACGGACCAGTGTGCTTCGAAGACTGGCTTCCACACTTCTGGTTGCAAGACTTTTAAAACGCGTGTGCAGATAGTTGGCAGGGATATTGATCAATATCAGTGCCACAATCAGAATCATGTTTGTAAGCAGAAGCTGATGTACATTCTCCGGAGGGTTCGTGACATAATTGACAATATTCGCCGTGACGATGGGCAGTGCCCATACCGGGCTGTGCTTTACGATATAGCAGAGAGTGGAAAGCATGAGCTTCTTGTAATTTCCGCGATACAGGTTCAAAAGAATCTGTACGGGATTATTCTCATGCTGGCGGTAGCTGTTCTGTACGAGGTCATCGTCGAGGTGGAATGGGTAAGAATTTTCTTTCTTGTGTTTAGTTTTCATATCCCAGGACCTCCTCTCGGCCATAATGCACAACTTCCTGATCACTGAATTGATGAATCCAGTCAGGCCGTTTCGATAGGCTGGAGCCGGGACCACTGCAGTGATATTCCGCATAACAGGCAGCGGTGTGAGCGGCTTCTTTGCCCCAGTCGTGCCAACCTTGTCTATGTATATGAGCACCAAGTTCGCATGCAATCAGTGCGGTTTTTGCGTGTTCTCTCCAAGGTCGGCCAAGATATACGGTTCCCGGAGCACAGTCACCGGTAAAACGGCAGTGCGAGAAGACATATCCATAGGTCTGGCCTTTCGGGGTCGAAGCAGCGGTAGTATAGCCATTGATATCTTCGCCTCTGTCCAGAGAATGAATCTCACAGTTTTCGAAGTAAGCGCAGGCTCCGCCAAAGATGAAGTCCACATCGCCCTCGATGTAGCAGTCTTTGTAATATTGGCGGCACAACTGATTCGGAGAGAGTACTTCCGGTTCTGTAAAGGCTGCCACCTGATCTTTTACAGTTTCAGGCAGCGGACCGGTAAATAAGGTATCCTGGTGTCCAAGCAGACGGCAGTTTTGTGCGGTGAAACGATCGCCTCCGACATATAAAGCGATAGCCTGACCGACTTTTCTGCCGTCTCCGGCGGTATTTTCAATTGTCAGGTTTTTCAAAGTGACATGGTTGGAGTTGACCAGAATGGTATAGGTTCGAAATGTTCCTCTTTTGGTATCGTCCGGCAGAACCATGTTGGCATACAATCCGCCGCTTACAACTGTGTGTGCGGCATCCTCGCCTATAAGGACAAGATCCGGGATGCGGATCTCAAGGAGTTCTTTGTAGATTCCGTTTTTGATATAGACCTTTCGTTCCAGTGCCGGATCAGCTGCAAGAGCTGTAAGAGCTGATTGGATAGATGAAAAATCGCCGTCATTGGTTTGTGATACTGTTAACATGATGATTGACACTCCCTTGTTGTATATTTATACTATAGAAGTATAATACCACAAAAAACTGTAATTAGTAAGGAGACGAGATGACTTTGAAAATTTTGTTTAAGAATGCCAGATTTGCCGCTGTTGAATTGGAGGATGGCGGTGTCTATGATATGGAAAAAACATGGAAGATCTTTGTAAATGGTAAATTGTACAAAGAAACGAGCCGTGTAATTAATATGATTTACGGTTTAGAGCCGGAGACGGAATATGAGATTCGCGCTGACCATGGTGATGAGACGGCATGTGTGACATGTAAGACGGATTATGAATATGTGACGATGAATGTGAGGGATTTTGGTGCAAAAGGAGACGGTGTCTCGGATGATACGCATTTTATCCAGGCAGCTGTTATGGCATGCCCGAGAGAGAGCCGTGTTCTGATTCCTTCAGGTGTTTATCGCATCAGTACTCTTTTCCTGAAGGATCATCTCAATCTGGAATTGGAAAAAGGTGCCGTCTTAAAAGCATTTACCGAGCGGGAAAAATTCCCGGTGTTTCAGGGGACAATTCCCGGAAACAGATCCGAAGAAGAGATGCTTCTTGGAACTTGGGAGGGAGATTCGCAGGCGATGTTCTCCGGAATTATCTGTGGTGTGCGTGTGAATGATGTTACGATCTATGGGGAAGGAGTGGTTGATGGAAATGCCAGCCACAAGAACTGGTGGGAGAATCCGAAGGACATCAAAATTGCCGCAAGACCCAGAATGATCTTTCTGAACCAGTGTGAAAACATTGTTGTGGCCGGCATCACAGTGCAGAATAGTCCAAGCTGGAACGTTCATCCGTATTTCAGCCGTCATCTGCAGTTTATCGGGATGCAGATTCTGGGCCCGAAAGATTCCCCGAATACAGACGGACTGGATCCGGAATCCTGTAAGGACGTCAGGATCACCGGTGTATATTTCTCTGTCGGCGATGATTGTATTGCGGTGAAATCAGGAAAGATTGCGGTGGGATCAAAGTATAAGACTCCTTCGGAGGACATCATTATCCGTCAGTGCTGTATGAGAGACGGGCATGGTTCAATCACGCTAGGGAGTGAGATGGCGGCGGGCGTGAAAAATCTCAAGGCCATGAATTGTAAGTTCTTAAACACCGACCGTGGACTCCGAATCAAGACCAGAAGAGGGCGTGGGAAAGATGCGGTCATTGACAATATTTTGTTTGAAGACATTGTTATGGACCATGTCATGACACCGTTTGTGATTAACTGTTTTTATTTCTGTGATCCTGACGGAAAGACGGATTATGTTCAGTGCAAGAAAGCACTTCCGGTGGATGAGCGCACCCCAGCCGTGAAAAAGCTGACATTTAAAAATATAAAAGCCGATAACTGTCATGTCGCGGCAGCGTTCTTTTACGGACTTCCGGAACAGAAGATCGAAGAGATCAATATGGAACACGTAAGAGTGACCTATGCAAAAGAAGCAAAAGCTGGAAAACCTGCCATGATGAATGGAGTTTCGGATGAGATCAAAAAGATGGGAATCTATGCCAATAACATCAAAAAACTGACACTTTGCGATGTTAATATACAAGGTGCAGATTCAGAAGCAATACATACAGAGAATGTAGATAAAGTGGTGAGGTGAGAAAATGGAGATGTTAGATCGTTATATCAAAGAACTAATGGAAAACAGCACACCGGATGCACCTGCCTGGAATATTGAAAAAATTCGGGGCGGAAAAAAAGCGAATAAATGGAACTATGTGGATGGCTGTATGATCAAGGCACTTTTGGAATTTTACTTTCTGAGTGGCGAGAAGCGTTATCTGGAGTTTGCAGACCAGTTTATCGATGCATTCGTCGATGAAGATGGGAGTATCCGCTCATACTCGGTGACAGAGTATAACCTCGACAGTGTAAATGCCGGTAAGACGTTGTTTGAACTTTATGATCTTACAAAGAAGGAAAAATATAAGAGGGCGATGAATCTGATTTACACACAGCTTGAGGGGCAGCCTCGCACGAAGAGCGGTAGTTTCTGGCATAAAAAGATATACCCGAATCAGGTATGGCTGGACGGCCTTTATATGGCTCAGCCGTTCTATTTGCAGTACGAACTGTCGTATAACAACGGTAAAAATTGTGCGGATATCTTTCATCAGTTCCAAAATGTAAAACAGAATATGAAGAATAACAGGAATGGCCTGTATTATCATGCCTTTGACGAGTCGAGAGAATCGTTCTGGTGCGACAAGGTGACGGGGCTTTCTGACCAGTTCTGGATCAGGGCAGAGGGCTGGTTTGCCATGGCTTTAGTGGATACCATAGAGATTTTGAACAAAGATGAAAACGCTTTTGGATACAAAAAAGAAAGAGATGAACTCGAGCAGATGTTCTTAGAGCTGATTGATGCCATGCTTCCCTATCAGGATACAAAAACAGGTATGTGGTATCAGGTGATCAATCTTCCTGGCATGGAGCCGAACTATCCGGAGGCTTCCGGGTCTTCAATCTTTGCCTTTGCGATTATGAAAGGGGTAAGACTGGGTATCCTTGACTCTTCTTACTACGATTATGGAAAGCGTGCATTTGACGGAGTCTGCAGCACTTGTCTCAGTGAAGAAGACCATGAGCTTCAGATGGATCACATCTGTCTTGTCGCGGGTCTTGGCAATACCGACCATCGTGAGGGAACCTTTGAATATTACATGAGAGAACCTGTTGTGAAGAATGATGCCAAAGGGGTTGCACCTCTGATTTTGGCATATATCGAAACTTTGAGATAAGCAGTCCGAAAAGAAAGGGGAAAAGAGATGGGTACATTACAAGTTGGAATTAGGCTGCACGATCTGGAGCCAGTGAAGATCGAAGAGAGAATCAAGATTGCATCTAAGAGAGGTTTTTCCTGCATTCATCTGGCATCAAAGCTTGTGTATTCGGAGTATAAGATTGGACGGGAAGGGCTTACCCCCGGACTGGCAGCTTACCTGAAAAGAATCCTGAAAAAATATGAACTGGATGTGGCAGTGTATGGCTGTTATCTGAACCTGGCAAATCCAGACCAGGGGCAGCTGAACGAGATTTTGGAAGAATACGAGGCAAATATCCGCTTTGCATCCTATCTGGGAGCACATGTTGTAGGAACAGAGACCGGAGCACCGAATACAGAATATAAGCCTTGTCCAGAATGCCATACAAAGGAAGCGTTGGATATATTTATTCATAATGTTAAGAAAGTCATAAAATACGCAGAACAATTTGGCGTTACACTTGCAATTGAACCGGTGTGGAAACATATTGTATACAATCCGGAGTGTGCCAGAACTGTGCTGGACGCTGTCGCCTCACCAAATCTGCAGCTGATCTTCGATCCGGTCAATTTGCTGTGTGAAGAAAATCATGACGTGCAAGGTGAACTTTTTGAGAAAATGATCTCTCTGAACGGGGATGATGTTGCAGTACTTCATGCGAAAGATTATTACGTGCATGACGGTGAGATCATCTCAGTGGCACCAGGTGTGACAAAAAACATGGGATATGGTGCGATTTTGTCCTGGCAGAGGCATAAGAAACCGTATTTGCAGGCGACGATTGAAGACAGTACACCTGAAAATTCTGTTCGTGCCCGCGAATATCTTGAAAATATATAAACGTATTCATTACTCAATTGTGGGCAGAATAAAAGCAGCTGATTTATCAAAGGAATTTCAAGAGATGATAACAATTGACACAAAAGTGTTTAAGGTGCAAGATAAAAAAACCAAACACCAGACAGAACACCAGGCGGCGCGAACACTGCTTGAGAGGATGCTGAGAGAAACATATGGTATCGAAACCTGGAGTCTTGCAAAGGATGAGAGGGGGAAACCATATCTTGTTTCTCATCCGGATATTTATATTAGTATCAGTCATAGTCATGGCCTCGCAGCCTGTGCCGTCGGAGATCGCCCGTTAGGTGTTGATATAGAACGAATCCGTTCTTTCAAAGAGAATATCTGGCATAAAGTCTTAAGTACGAAAGAACAGGAAACTTTTGCGAGCGCAAAGGTTTCTGCAAAAGAGCGGCAGGAATTATTCTACAGGTTCTGGACGCTAAAAGAGAGTTATGTGAAGGCAGAAGGATGTGGATTTCGTATCCCGCCGCAGGATATCACATTTCTTTTGAATTGGGACGGAGACATTCTTTCTGGCCCGGAAGGATATCAGTTTCAGGTAGAAAAGGTAAGAGATAACTATATGATTGCCTCATGTCAGAAATTGTAAAGGAGATGTCAGATGGCCAGAGTACAACTTGCAGTAGCTGAGATGATGTTGAACATGATTCAGGGAAAAACTGACGGTATCAGCCGAGTTGATTTTCATCCACAGAAAGGTGAATATCCGAAAGAAGTAAAGTATGAGCAGCCATTTATGCGTGCTGCCCCCGAAAGCCAGGGAATCTCTTCAGCACGGTTATCCGGATTGCTCCGTGAGCTAGGCGAGAACAAAAAGGTTGATCTTCATCATCTGATGATTCTTCGTCACGGAAAAATGATCTGTGAATGCCATGTGGCTCCTTATCGGGGAGATATCTGGCATATCGCTCATTCCATGTGTAAAAGTATCACTGGTATGGCAGTCGGCCTTTTAATCGGCGAGGGAAAACTCTCATTGGACGAAAATATCTATAAGATATTTGAGGAGAGAATGAAACCTCGAAAGAAGGTTTTTCGTGGAGTGGTCACAGTGGAAAACCTCCTCACTATGACGAGCGGAGTACAGTTCAACGAATCAGGGATTGTCTCCGGGAATGATTGGCTCGGAGGATTTTTGAATGCCCCTGTCTCTGAAAAACCGGGAACTGTGTTTCAATATAACAGCATGAACAGCTATGTGTTGTCTGCGATAGTGACTGAGCGCACAGGGCTTACACTGACAGAGTATCTTACACCACGGCTCTTTGCCCCGTTAGGTATAAAAAACTATCTGTGGGAGACATGCCCGATGGGGATCACCAAAGGTGGATGGGGACTTTTCCTTTGCCCTGAGGATATGGCAAAACTGGGCCAGTTATATCTTCAAAAGGGGAACTGGAACGGTATACAGCTGATTCCAAAGGAGTGGGTTTTACAGTCTGTCAGCAAGCATGTGGAAAGTTCAGAGGGAACTTATGGCTATGGTTATCAGATCTGGCTGGAAAGCAGACCGGGAAGTTTTGAATTCAATGGAATGCTGGGACAGAATGTGATTGTCTACCCGGATATGGATATGGTTTTGGTTACCTGTGCAGGGAGCAATGAATTATTTCAGAACTGTATTCTGCTCGACATCATAAGAAAATATTTTCCAAATGACTATCATCCGGATGAACGCTTTCTGGATGCGCGTATGCCTGGAGATGGCAGCGGATGGTACTTTTTAAACCGCGAGGTTCGAAGATTAAATGCCCGGGAAAGTGAGGGTGCCGGTATGCGACTCAGACGGGGAGGATGGCGGCAAAGCTATCGGTACAGACATAAATATTTGGACACATCTGAATTTCTAAACAGGATCGATGGACACTGTTACTCGATGGATCCGCAGTCGATCGGCATTCTCCCTCTTATTATGCAGGTAATGCATAATAATCTGACAGAAGGAATGAGAAAGGTTGCATTTCGATATGATTTGGGTGTGTTCTGGTTTTTGTTTTTAGAAGGGGATAACTGGTATCAGATAAAGGCAGGATTTCAAAAGGCAGAGGAAACATGGATTCGGATACATGAGGAGAGTTATCTTGTTGGGACAAAGGCTGAACTCACATATAACGAAGATCAAACGCTGGTTTTAAAGCTGGATATTGCTTTTTTAGAAGAAGCAGTCCGGCGGAGGATTAAGATTTTTTTTCGGAAAGAGGAGATAGAGATGAGATTCTTTGAAACTCCCGGAAAGGATCTGATCATGGAAGGACTTTCTTCGGTCATGAATGAGATGAATAACAATCTGATGTTTGGAAGACTAAAGGGAAAGAAGAGCGAAGAACTGATCCGTGTACTTCTGGAGAGGACGATTGAGCCTCAGGCAAAAGGAATATTCGAACGAATTATGTAAATCGCCGAGGGGTTGACATGATTCCTTTTGTGGTGTATGATGATACTGTTGCCGCGGGGTGGAGCAGTCTGGAGGCTCGTCGGGCTCATAACCCGGAGGTCGCAGGTTCAAATCCTGCCCCCGCAACTACCATAGCGTCCTCGGAAGAATTGAGGACGCTATATTTCTATCATTTAGAGGAACGACAATATGAGAAAAGATAAAAAGAAAGGCGGCCTGCTGAATACACTTCTCACACTTGGAATTCTTGTGTGTATTGGAGTGTTTGTATTTTCCGGATACAAGCTTTTTATGATTTATCAGGATTATAAGGCCGGGGAGGATGAATATAAGGCAGTCGAGGCAGTTGCTTACGGGCGGTCAGATCAGAAGCAATCAAATGTGGGAACAGTGTCCGTAAAAGCTGCACCCGGACAACCCGATGATATGCCGCCGGATGTGGATTTCGCGTCTCTTCAGAGTATGAATCCAGACATTGTCGGATGGCTGGTTGTGGAGGCTCTTGATATTAATTATCCGATTGTTCAGGGGAAGGATAATGATCAGTACCTGCACACAACATTTGAGAAAAAGAAGAATTTTGCCGGCTCTATCTTTATGGATTATATGAATAAACCGGATTTCAGTGATCCTCATACCATTATCTATGGGCATAATATGAAAAACAAGTCTATGTTTGGAAAACTGAAATTTATAAAAGAACAAGAAAAATATAAGGACAGCCGTTATTTCTGGATTTTAACACCACAGCATAAATACCGCTATGAGATCTTTAGTGCCCACGTGACACCGGTAAGCGGAGATACCTATACGTTATTTGATATCCCCGATCAGCAGTTCGTCGAATACCTGAATAAGATGGTGCAGGAAACCCAGATTCCAGGAATAGATCATGCATTTACCACGGAGGATCAGGCTGTGACACTTACAACCTGTACAGGGAGTGATACGAGTCGCTTTGTAGTTCAGGGATTTCTGGAGTCCACATGGTAGTGAAAGGAAAGGCAGGTGTGTTTGATGGAACGATTAGATTATCAGGTTGGGGATATTGTGACCCTGAAAAAACCACATCCTTGTGGAAGCAGAGACTGGGAAATCTTAAGAGTCGGTGCTGATTTCCGGCTCAGGTGTACTGGATGCGGCCATCAGATTATGATTTCCAGAAAACTGGTCGAAAAGAACACCAGAAAACTGCAGTCGAAATCCATGGATGATTGACGATAAGTATGATTTATGCTATGATGAAGTTCCATGATATATAAAGAACGTAACTGATTAAGACATATGAAAAAGTAGAGGTAAGTGCAGATGAACAAAGTTATATTAATGGGAAGATTGACGAGAGATCCTGATATTCGCTATTCAGCCGGAGAGAATTCCACCGCAGTGGCGAGATATACATTAGCTGTCGACAGAAGATTCAAAAGAGACGGGGATCAGACTGCGGATTTTATCAATTGTGTTGCTTTCGGAAGAAGTGCTGAGTTTGCTGAAAAGTATCTTCGTCAGGGTATCCGTATGGTGGTTTCCGGAAGAATCCAAACTGGAAGTTATACGAACCGCGATGGTGTGAAAGTCTATACGACAGATGTAGTTGTCGAAGAACAGGAATTTGCCGAGAGCAAGAAAGCAAGCGAAGAACATAGAAGCCAGTCATCCGGGCTTGATGGATTTGACAATGAAAATTCCGGGCAGTCACAATCACAGGCACCTGCGTCAGCGGATGGATTTATGAACATTCCGGATGGAATCGATGAGGAATTGCCATTTAATTAAAATTCAATCTTATACAACAAGAGCTGTCCTGTCTGGATGAATCTTAGGATTTTATAACGGACAGAACAGCTTTTTATTTGGTTCTTTCCTTATTCGCAAAATGATGTTATACTATTCAAAAGTATTCGAATGAGCGCAAAACGACAGCGTATATAGGCTGCCGGATAAATATAACGGGAGAGATTATGAGAAATAAAAACAAGTTTAAGATAGACGGAAGATTAAGTTTTTATTTAAAATGGCCTTTTCTTCTTTCAGTTTTGCTGATAGCCATGAATATCACAATCTATATGATAAATAAGCGCGCAGGGGTAGTGATGACTCTTTTTGTGGCTGTCTATATTCTGATTGCAATCGAACTGTTTTATCGCAGCAGGCCGGTTATTCTGGGTGATCTCATCACGTTTGCGGCACAGTATGGTCAGGTTCAGAATAAACTGATCAAGAATCTGGCTGTTCCTTATGCCATTTTGGATGCACAGGGCCGCCTTTTGTGGGGAAATTACAAATTTCTTGAACTCACCGGAAAAGAAAAAAAATATCGTAAATCTATCACCAGCATATTTCCCCAGATCACACAAGATAAGCTTCCTGATAATGGAGGGGAAAGTGGTGTTCTGATTGTCTATAATCAGCGCAATTACAGGGTAAATCTAAAAAGTGTTGTGATTGATGATCTGATCGACAAGACGGATGTACTTAAGGTCAGCGGACGGGATAATCATCTGGTGGCGCTGTTTTTGTTCGATGAGACCGAACTCAACAGATATATTAAAAAATATAAAGAAGAGACGATGGTGCCGGGTTATCTCTATCTGGATAATTATGATGAGGCACTGGAAAGTGTTGAAGAAGTTAGGCGTTCTCTGCTGACTGCTCTGGTCGACAGAAAGATTAATAAGTATTTTCATGATATAGACGGAATTGTCAAGAAGACAGAGAAAGACAAGTATTTTTTTGTAATTCGGCAGAAATCCCTTGATAAAATGAAAGAGGATCGTTTTTCCATCCTGGAGGAAGTCAAAAAGGTAAACATCGGCAACAAGATGGCGGTTACTTTAAGCATCGGAATCGGTGCAAATACCGGAACATATGCCAAAGATGCCGAATATGCTCATATTGGAATTGACCTTGCTCTTGGAAGAGGCGGTGATCAGGCCGTGGTGAAGGAAGGAGACAAGACTTCCTATTTCGGTGGAAAAACGCAGGCTGTTGAGAAGAATACGAGAGTTAAGGCAAGAGTGAAAGCTCATGCTTTAAAAGAATTGATGAGCAGCAAGGAAAATGTTGTGATTATGGGGCACAAGATGATCGATGTCGATGCATTCGGCTCAGCGATCGGAATTTATCGGGCGGCCAGAACTCTGGATAAAAAAGCCTACATCGTGATTGATACGCCGACATCTTCGATTAGACCGCTGATGAAAGGATATCTGGATGATAATGAATACGAAGATGATATGTTTATTTCTACTCATGATGCAGAAGAAATCACGAATGAAGATACCATGGTTGTCGTAGTTGATGTCAATAAACCCAGTTATACAGAATGTGAGGCACTGCTCAGTCTGACGAAGACAATTGTCGTTCTGGATCATCACCGCCAGGGAAATGAAGTGATTCAGAATTCCTCGCTGTCTTATATTGAGCCTTACGCTTCTTCAGCCTGCGAGATGGTAGCAGAGATTTTGCAGTATTTTGCCGATGGCGTACGGATACGCAATATAGAGGCCGACAGCATCTATGCAGGAATTATGGTGGATACTGATAACTTTATGCAGAAGACGGGGGTGCGCACCTTTGAGGCAGCTGCTTTCTTAAGACGCTGTGGGGCGGATGTCTCCCGGGTTCGAAAGCTTTTCCGTGAAGACATGGAAGACTACAGGGCAAAAGGTGAGACAATTATGAATGCCGAACTGTATCTGGATTCATTCGCAATCTCTGTCTGCCCGTCAGGTTATGTGGAAAGTCCCACGATTGTGGGTGCTCAGGCGGCAAATGAATTGTTGAATATTGTCGATGTTAAAGCATCTTTTGTTCTCACAGAGTATGATAATCAAATCTACGTGAGTGCACGTGCGATCGATGAGGTCAACGTCCAGATTATCATGGAGCGACTTGGTGGCGGCGGGCATCTCAATATAGCCGGATGTCAGTTTGAGGGAATCGATTTACAGGAAGCAATTAAAATATTGAAAGATATGCTAAAAGAAATGCTGGATGGAGGAGAAATATAAGATGAAAGTTATATTACTTGAAGATGTAAAATCACTGGGAAAGAAAGGCGATATGGTAAAGGTAAGTGACGGATACGCCAGAAATATGCTCTTGCCTAAGAAACTGGCAGTAGAGGCCAACTCAAAGAATAAAAATGAATTCAAGCTAAAAAAAGAGAATGAAGATAGAATTGCACAGCAAAATTATGAGGATGCTCTTGCCTTCAAAAAAAAGATAGAGGCACTACAGGTGACTTTACAGATCAAAATCGGAGAGGGAGGCCGTGCGTTCGGAAGTGTCTCTACAAAGGAAATTGCAGATGCAGTAAAAAAGCAGTTGGGGTTCGATCTCGATAAAAAGAAAATGCAGCTTTCCAGTCCGATTAAGGAACTTGGAACGACGATGGTTCCGGTGAAATTACACAAGGATGTCACGGCTGAACTTAAAGTTGTCATAAATGAAGCTTAAGGGGGAAGCGCATCAATGGAAGAAGCGCTCATAAAGAGAATACTGCCACATTCTGTAGAGGCAGAGCAATCTGTAATTGGTTCAATGCTGATGGGGCGGGAGGCCATCAGCATTGCCTGTGAAATACTGACCGGTGATGATTTCTATCAGCATCAGTATGGAATTGTCTTTGAGTCGATCGTGGAGTTATTTAACGAGGGAAAGCCTGCCGATCTGATTACTTTACAGAATCGCTTAAAGGAAAAAGATGTGCCGCCGGAGATTAGCAGTATGGAATTCGTGAGGGATCTGCTCTCGGCGGTCCCTACTTCTGCTAATATCAGGTATTATGCGTCGATTGTCAGTGAAAAATCTGTTCTTCGCAGACTGATTAAGCTCACCGATGAGATTTCTAATGAATGTTATCTGAATAGGGAGCCGGTTGAGACGATTCTTGAGGATACAGAAAAGAAGATGTTTCAGCTGCTTGGCGAGCGAAATTCCGAAGATTTTGTGCCCATCCGTCAGGTGGTTATGAATAGTCTGGAGAATATCGAGAAAGCTTCCAAGGTGAAGGGAAATGTCACAGGGCTTGCTACTGGTTTTACGGATCTTGACTATAAAACCTCGGGATTTCAGCCGTCAGATCTGATTCTGGTAGCAGCTCGCCCCTCTATGGGGAAGACAGCACTGGTCCTTAACATGGCCCAATATATAGCCTTCAAACAGAATAAATCTGTGGCGGTATTCTCACTTGAGATGTCCAAAGAACAGTTGATGAATCGTCTGCTCTCCATGGAATCAAAAGTTGATTCACAAAGCATGAGAAACGGAAACTTGAAGGATGAAGACTGGGCAAAGCTAATCGAAAGTGCAGGGGTGATTGGAGATTCGAATCTGATTATCGATGATACGCCCGGCATTACCGTTCGTGAACTCAGATCGAAGTGCAGAAAATATAAGCTGGAGCATGGCCTAGATATCGTTATGATCGATTATCTGCAGCTTATGAACGGGAGCGGGCATGGGGAATCCAGACAGCAGGAAATTTCCGAGATTTCACGTTCATTGAAAGCACTTGCCAGAGAATTAGATGTACCGGTTATAGCATTGTCTCAGTTATCACGAGCTGTGGAGTCACGTCCGGATCATCGTCCGATGCTTTCGGATCTGCGAGAATCCGGTGCAATTGAACAGGATGCGGATGTTGTTATGTTTATCTACCGGGATGACTACTATAATAAGGATTCTGAAAATAAAGGAATTGCCGAGATTATTATTGCAAAACAAAGAAATGGTCCGATCGGGACTGTGAACCTTGTCTGGCTTCCGGACTACACAAAATTCGCAAATCTGCAGAAGTAAGCAAAAGTTGTCGAACGGTTTTTGTTGTATTTCCTTTCTGTAATGTTATAATGTGATACAAGGGTCAAAAGATTATGCATCTCATGCAATCGACGCTATCATCGGGATTAAAATTATGGAAAAGGGGTTTTAGGTTATGTCGAGGGACATCTATACGATGACGGAGACCTCTAATCTGGTAGAAGAACGTGCCTCGGTACTTAGGTACTGGGAGGACGAGCTTTGCTTACATATTGCCAGGAATGAGAGAGGCCATCGTTTGTTTACTTCAAAAGATATCCGGATATTATTTGGCATCAAAGAACTCAAGAAAAAAGGGCTGCAGCTCAAAGAAATTAAAGAAGTTGTGCCTATGATGTACGGTGATGTTTTTTCAGAGGAAGACGAAGAGAGAAAAACAGAATTTTATCGCATATTAGAAAAACTGATGCGAGAAATTAAGAAGACGAAACGACAAGAAGAAAGGTATAAGCGTGTGGATGAGGCTATCCGACAGCATCAGATTGCCCGCAGACAAGTGGCCGCAACACAAGAAAATGAGAAAAATGAAAAAACAAACAGATTAGGCAGACTGAAATCAACGAAAGCGAAAGCAGTGCACAAAAAAGAAAAAAAAGAACAATAATAAAAGCCGGTTCAAGTGGATATATTTCCAGATGAACCGGCTCTTTTATTATTCAGCTTCTTTAATTGCGCCTGTCGGACATACTTCTTCACATGCACCACAGTCTATACAAGTATCAGCATCAATTTCGTACTTGTCATCTCCAGCGGAAATTGCCTCAACCGGACATTCGCTTTCACATGTACCACAAGCAACACATTCATCCGTAATCATACGTGCCATTGTTTCTTCCTCCTTATATGTAAGATGAGTCTGTTTCAAACTCTATGAAACATTCTAATATATTAGGTCGGAGATTTCAAGTGTAAACTGTAAAAGAAATATTAAAAAAGTCATAAGCTCTTTACATATTTGAGCCACTTGGTATATACTATATGTAACGATAGGATAAATATCGTTGCAGCAAAGCAGCCATGTAAAGTTCGCTGTCGCGATCAAAAAGGATGTGATTATATGAAGATTGAGAAGATTAATGACAATCAGATTCGTTGTACGCTTACCAGCGATGATTTGGCAAATCGAGAGATTAAACTAAGTGAATTGGCTTATGGGACAGATAAAGCTAAGAATCTGTTTCAGGATATGATGCAGCAGGCACAAAGTGAGCTGGGATTCGATTCCGATAATTCACCGCTTATGGTGGAGGCAATACCGGTATCACCAGACAGCATCATGCTGATCATCACCAAAGTCGAAGATCCGGAGGAATTAGATACTCGTTTTTCCAAATTTGCACCGGATGCGGATGATAGTTTCAGCGCGAGTCTTCCGCAAATGACCGGAGCCGATGATATCATTGATATTTTTCATAAGCTGACTGAGGCAAAAAAGAATATTCAGGAGAAACAGGATGAGGAAGGTAAACAATCCGGGAAGGATACAAATGTTGACCTGATTCGTGCATTCCGTTTTCTGAGCTTGGATGAAGTGATAGATGCAGCACATGGGATTAACGGATATTTTGCCGGGGAGAACTCTTTGTATAGAGATACAAATCAGGATACTTTCCAGCTGATACTTCATCAAGGTGACAGCACACCGGAAGATTTTAACCGTGTGTGCAATATATTGTCAGAATATGGAACAGTTACAAAAGTTTCTGCTATATCGGAGGCATACTTAAGAGAACATGACAACCAGATTATCAGAAGAAATGCACTTCAACAGCTGATGAAATTATAATGGCAAAGCAAAAAGCAAAAAACAGCCGCATCATATGCGGCTGTTTTTTGCTGAAAATATTTAATTTGCGGCTGTTTCGGCCAGATAATCGTTGATCTGATCTTGAAGGTCATTCGCATCGATTCCGTGAACCATAGCTGCTTCTTCCAGTGTTTCTCCAAGAGAAGCAGGACAGCCTATACAATGCATCCCTGATCTCATCAGGATTGCAGGGATATTCTCATCTAATGTGATTAATTCACCAATGGTCATATCTTTAGAGACTTTAGCCATAATAAGATTCCTCCTTGTAATTGTTTGGGTGGACAAGTGCATTCGCATGTCCGAATGCATCTATCGTTATTATAATCCATCTGATATGATTACGCAAGTGATATTCACAAAAACTATACTGAAAAAGACCAGAATAAAATTTATAAAAAACACTTGAAAAAAACAAATATATGATTATAATAGACTATAAGAACAGAAAATAATGGGTACATGGTAAGAGAGGAAGTGAAGCCCCTTAACCAGTAGTCCAATTTTTTTATACATATCAAATTTATTAGGCGATTCGCCATTTCAGTTTTTCTGACAGGATATCGAAAATAACATCTATTTTTTCCAGAAAAGATTAGGTTTTTAAACAGACCATGTATCCATTACCTTCGTTCTTAAAATCTACCGCAGGAATGGCGCATGTGTGTAATTCTTTATATGTCATGGGACATGTGCCAGACTAGAGAGAAGGTGTTGGAAAGGGTGAACTATAAGTCTGAAGCAGTTGATTTGAAGACAGAACTTAGAAAACTGCAGCACGATGAGATATCACTTCGCCTTATGGGGAGCGAAAGCAGTCCGGAAGAGATTGCATGTGCATGTGTGGCCGAAGAGAAAGGTACGTATATGCGAGATTACATAATAGAAGAAGGAGGACAGATCAGACAAATTGATTTTATCTTTGTAAAAGAATCCTAATGGAAACCGACAGTGGAGTTGAACGTGTGGATCCCTTCAGCACAACACCACTGTCGGTTTTTGTCGTCTTGTACAAATTGCCACTTGCTCAAAATCAGTGGTTCTTGTATACTGGATATGATACCAGCAGCGAAAGCACGAGATGCAAGGCAATCCCTGGTGTCATAAGAATACCAGATTTACGAAAGCGGTTTATCCAAATAACTGCAGCGTGAGAGAGGAAGTAGTTCATGAAAAAAAGAGTAATGCCGGTCTTGATCGTAATCGGTTTGATTCTGGCAGTGTTAATTGTGGGCGTGGCAAGTCTTATTATCAGGCGCTATACTCCCACCAGCAAATCAGCAGATCTTGCCGCCTATTACGGCCTTGAAGACGAGACACAGGCAGCTTTGATTATTAATGATGAAGTCAAAAAATCTGCCGGTCTTTTCCGAAACGGAGAAGTATATATGAGCTACAGTGATGTTGAAAGTTTTCTGGATACAAATTTTTATCTGGATGAGATAAACCAACAGATGCTGCTTTCAGATCCCTCCGGTATCCGGGCACTTTCGGATTCGGATGTAACTGAAAAAGGTGCACCGGCACTTATTAGAGAAAACGATACATATTATCTGGCTGTCAATTACATCAAAAGTTATACAGATATGGTTGTCAATGTATATGAGAAACCTGCAAGAGCTGTGATCCGTACCAGATGGTCGGGCCTGAACCAGGTGACGGTCACAAAAGATGCTGCCGTAAGAGTAAGAGGCGGGATTAGAAGTGATATTCTTGAGAATGTGAAAAAAGGTGAAAAACTGGTTTTCCTGGAGAAACTTGATCACTGGACGAAGGTGAGCACACAAAAAGGGTCAATCGGATATGTTGAGAATAAGTCGATTTCTGAGCAAAAAAAGGCTGAGGATCATATTGCAGACACAGGCTTGGAATTTCCCTCCATTACGAAAGATTATAAACTAAACCTGGGCTTCCATCAGGTGACATCTCAGGAGGCCAATCAGGCACTGCAGGAAGTTATTTCCCGTACATCAGGACTCAATACGGTTTCTCCGACCTGGTTTTCGATTCTGGACAATGGGGGAACGATTTCCTCCCTCGCAAGCAGAGACTATGTAGATCAGGCACATCAGATGGGACTGGAGGTCTGGGGTCTGATTGATAACTTCAATGAGAACGTGTCTGTAACCGAAGCACTAAAAAACTCACAGACGAGAGGCAGAATCATTGCCCAGCTGATGGACCAGGCCAGTGCATGTGGTATGGACGGGATCAATGTTGATTTTGAGCAGCTTCCAAAAGACAGCATTCCACATTTCCTACAGTTTTTAAGAGAGCTTACGATTCAGGCACATCAAAGAAATCTTGTGGTTTCGGTTGATAATCCGGTTCCACAGAATTATAATAGGTATTATAAGCGTGGGGCGCAGGGGAAAATTGTGGACTACGTGATTATCATGGGGTATGATGAACATTTTTCAGGAGGTGATAAAGCCGGATCTGTATCATCACTTCTGTTTGTCGAAAACGGAATCAAACAGACACTTTCTGAGGTTCCGAAAGAAAAAGTGGTTAATGCGATACCATTTTATACCCGGGTCTGGACAGAAGCTTTCGGACAGGAACTTCCGACTAGTGAAGTGCTTGGCATGGACGGCACAGACCGATATATGCAGGAACATCAGATGACTAAGAAATGGGATGAAAAGATAGGACAGAATATCGCAATTTCAGAAGATGATTCGGCAAGATATACCATCTGGGTAGAAGATGAGCAGTCCATAGAAGAGAAAATGAAGGTAATTCAAAAGTATGGACTTGCCGGTGTCGCTGAATGGAGACTTGGCATGGAGCGAAATACTGTATGGGATATCATTAATCGATATAACACATGAATCAGTGCTGGAACACAAAAGACGTTAGGAGGAGTATAACATATGGATACAAACGGAGATTTGTTTAAAACCACATTAATGGGGGGATATGATAAAGAAGACGTTGCAGAAGGAATCACGAAGATAAAGGATGAGGCTTACACTGAGAAAACACGGCTTATGGCTACCATCAAAGAGAAAGAGAAAACAATAAAGGAACTGACTTCTAAACTGAACGAGTCGAAACAGGAGAATGAAGTTTTACAGCGTGACATTAAAGAAAAATATCAGTCCTATATCGATAATTATGATACCATAGGAAAGCTCGTCTACGATGCACAGATCAGAGCTCAGGACATCATAAAAGATGCCGAAGAAAAGAGCAGTCAGATGCTCGAGCAATCTCACGAAAAGGCAAACCAATATCTGGAAGGTTTTCAGAAAGAAGTGGATGAAAAAGTTGCAGAAGGTGAGAAACGTTATCAGGCTGTGCAGGAAGAACTGGGAGAGATGGTTGGACTTGTGAACCAGGTGCAAAGGCGATTTATGGAGGCATGTAAGGCTGTCAATCGTATTGTCAGTACACAGTCTGAGCCTGCCGCGGATTTAAAGAGCAAGGCTTTCGAATTAGAATCCGATGATATTGATGATATCTTTGATGATGATGACGGTGAGCTGAGCGAATCTGATCATGACATTGACACATCGGATAAAAACATAGATAATACAAGGAAAGAAAATAAAGTTTGATCAATTCTACTTAAAAGAACTCTCCTGGCATAGATTATTAGAAAGATGTCAGGGGAGATTTTTATGTCATGAAGAAAGCATGGATGGAACTTGTCATGGCGATTCTGCTGTTAGCAGGTGTCTGGCAGATTTCAAAAGAAGGTGCCCGCTTTGTCAGCCAGCGAAGAGCCGGTCAGGCTGTAGTGATTCTGGATGCAGGGCATGGCGGTTCCGATCCGGGAAAAATCGGAGTGCATGGCGAAAAAGAAAAGGAACTTAATTTGCAGATCACCCTGCTCCTCAAGAAAAAGCTCGAAAAAAAGGACGTTTTTGTCATTCTTACCAGAGACTCTGATGAAGGGCTGTATGAATCCGGGAGTAAAAATAAAAAAGTACAGGACCTGCAAAACCGCGTCGAACTGATTCATGAGAAAAAGCCAGACTGCGTGGTGAGCATTCACCAGAACAGCTATACATCGCCAGAAGTGAAAGGAGCACAGGTTTTTTATTTCACACACTCCGCGGAAGGGAAAAAACTGGCGGAGGATCTTCAAACCTCTCTTGTAGAAGGGGTGGATCCGGCGAATCACCGGATGGCAAAGGGAAATACCAGTTATTACTTGCTGAAAAAGACGGATGCTCCTGCTGCAATCGTGGAATGTGGTTTCTTAAGTAATCCACAGGAGGCAGAACTTCTGAAGTCAAAAGATTATCAGCAAAAGCTTGCAGATTCAATCTGTAAAGGAATTCTTGAATATATAAAGCCAGACAAAAAATCGGAGAAAACAGGAAAAACGATCACCTGAATGGGTTAATTGTTGCATTTGCCGAAACTCTGTGTAAGAGCACACTAGGTCTTTTCATTTACATATGAACATGGTATAATGTCTAAAGAAAAAATTGACTCAAAGCCAGAAAGAAGAAAAAGTACTGATGAAAGCCCAAATAGCTAAGATGACTGAAGATCAGCTGGATATACCGGCACTTGATAAAGCAGGATCGATTCTTAAAGCGGGCGGCCTGGTTGCATTTCCTACGGAGACCGTATATGGTCTGGGTGGGAATGCACTGGATCCGGCTGCTTCTAAAAAGATTTATGCGGCAAAAGGAAGACCTTCAGATAATCCTTTGATCGTCCATATTGCGGATATGGAACATCTGGATAAAATTGTCAGGAAAGTTCCTCAAAAGGCAAGACTTTTGGCCAAACAGTATTGGCCCGGTCCTCTTACGATGATATTCAGCAAGGCGGACTGCGTACCTTTTGAGACTACGGGAGGGTTAGATAGTGTTGCGGTCAGAATGCCTGTTAATAAGATTGCAGGAGAGCTGATCAGACGCTCCGGCGGGTATATCGCTGCGCCCAGTGCAAACACTTCCGGACGGCCAAGCCCGACCCTGGCAAGCCATGTGATTGACGATCTGTCAGATACGATTGATATGATCATAGACGGCGGAATGACAGATATTGGTCTGGAATCCACGATTGTAGATTTTACAGTTGGGGTTCCGACAATTCTGCGCCCCGGTTACATTAATCGAAAGATGCTTGTGGATGTATTAGGTGAGGTTTTGGTGGATCCGGGAATTCTGTCACCCAACAGCAGAGTAAGACCAAAAGCTCCGGGGATGAGATACAAACACTATGCTCCGAAAGGGGATCTTACCATTATTAAAGGATCGGAAGGTAAAGTTGCAGACAAGATTAATATGCTTGCTGCAAGATGTCTTGAAGACGGAAAAAAAGTCGGTGTGATCTGTACAGAGGAGACAAAGAAGAGATATCAGGTCGGTGACATCAAGTGTATCGGAACCCTCGCAAGTGAAGATACGATTGCCATGCATCTGTATCAGATTCTAAGAGAGTTTGACGATGACTGTGTGGAATATATTTATTCCGAGGCTTTTGATACGCCCAGAATGGGACAGGCCATTATGAATCGTCTTCTTAAGGCAGCCGGCCACAAAATGATTGAGGTGTAGTTGAGGTGACGTTGATTGAAACAATATGACAAATTAATATTTGTGGATTCCGACGATACCACACGCGCTCCCATGGCCAAGGCTATTATGAAGAGCAAGGTTATGATGGGAAAGCTTGAGATTCTGTCTAGAGGGCTTGTGGTCCTCTTTCCGGAACCCATAAACCAAAAAGCAGAGGCCGTGCTTATCAGCAATGGCTATAATACGAAAGATCACTCGGCAATTCCGTTTACGCAGGAAGATATCGATGACAGAACACTGATACTCACGATGGAAGATGATCAAAAAGATAAGATCTGGGCAAGTTTCGAGCATGCCATGAATGTCTGGACGATTGCGGAGTTCGCTGGGCAGAGCGGGGATGTCAGAACTCTCTATGGAGAACCGCTGGCTGCCTATGGAAAATGTTATGAAAATCTCGAAAATCTGATTTCCGAGATAGTGATACAACTGAACGAGGAGGAATTACGAAAATGATAGCACTTGGATGTGATCACGGTGGTTATGACCTGATGCAGGAAGTGAAGAATTATCTTGATGAGGGGAAGCTGGAATATAAAGATTTCGGCTGTTATGGTACCGAATCTGTTGATTATCCGGATTATGCGAAAAAAGTGTCGCAGGCGATTGTCAGCGGCGAATGTGACAAGGGAATATTGATCTGTGGAACCGGTATTGGAGTATCCATTACGGCCAACAGGATTCCGGGGATCCGTGCGGCACTCTGCACGGATTGTTACTGCGCGGAAATGACAAGGTTACACAACGATGCCAATGTACTCGCCATGGGCGGCCGTGTGGTCGGTCCGGGCCTTGCGGTCAAGATTGTAGAAACATTCCTGAATACGGCGTTTTCAGATGAAGACCGCCATAAGAGAAGAATACAGAAGATAGAGAACTGCTAAGAACGAGCAATAAAAACATACGTTAAAAGGAGAAAAGAAAATGGCAAAAATCGTAGTAATGGATCACCCTTTAATTCAGCACAAGATCGGAATCATCCGGAGAACGGAGACCAGCTCGAAAGAGTTCCGGGAGATGATCAGTGAGATAGCAATGCTGATGTCGTTTGAGGCGACCAGAGAATTACCATTAGTCGATATTGATATTGAAACTCCTATTGGAAAAACCACAGCAAAAGAGCTGGCAGGAAAGAAAATGGCAGTTGTTCCGATCCTGCGGGCTGGTCTTGGCATGGTAGAAGGCATGTTGGCTATGATACCGGCAGCGAAAGTAGGACATATTGGTTTATATCGTGATCCCGAAACTCTAGAGCCGGTTGAATACTACTGTAAGCTTCCTTCTGATATTGCCAGCCGTGAAGTATTCGTAATTGATCCGATGCTTGCGACAGGTGGTTCAGCCTCAGCGGCAATTACGATGCTGAAGGAGAAAGGTGCAAAGAAGATTCACTTTATGTGCATCATCGCGGCACCGGAAGGTGTCAAAAGAATGCAAAAAGAGCATTCGGATGTGGATATCTACATCGGTGCCCTTGATGAGAAATTGAATGACCATGGATATATTGTACCTGGTCTTGGAGACGCAGGCGATCGTATCTTCGGGACCAAATAAAAATACGTGCATGTGTGAGCACGAAGTGTAACAAAGTGGCAGTATGCCATGGGAGATTTTTATGAGCGAAAAAAGAAATGATTATATATCATGGGATGAATATTTTATGGCAGTCGCAAAGCTTGCGGGTATGCGTTCGAAGGATCCACACTCGCAGGTAGGAGCCTGTATAGTAAGTCCTGATAACAAGATCCTCTCCATGGGTTATAATGGACTGCCGACCGGCTGTTCGGATGACGAATTCCCGTGGGGAAGGGATGGTGAAGATCCGCTTAGAAGTAAGTATTACTATGTAACTCACAGTGAATTGAACGCAATCTTGAATTACCGTGGAGGAAGCCTGGAAGGGGCGAAGATGTATGTATCCCTTTTTCCCTGCAATGAATGCGCCAAGGCAATTATTCAGTCTGGGATTAAGACTGTGATCTATGACTGCGACAAGTACGACAAGACTCCCGAAGTCATCGCTTCCAAGATGATGTTCCAGGCTGCGAGAGTGAGTTTCCAAAAATATGAGCCTACACACAGAGAGATTACAATTACGGTGTAGACGAATCTGTTATAAGAAAGCACCATCAGAGAAATAAATCTTCTGATGGTGCTTTTAGAATTCTCTGCTTTAATAAGCACGTCCCCAGTATACCATTTTCTTCGCCGGTTTTCCACAGCAGATACAAGTTTTGCCGATAGGTTCTTGGTCAAAGGGGATGCAGCGGCTGGTAGCTCCGGTATCTTCTCTGATCTTGTCTTCACACGCCGCATCTCCGCACCACATTGCACGGACAAAGCCCGGTTTGCGTTCAATGGTGGCCTGGAATTCCGGATAGCTCTTTGCCTCATAGGTGTGAGAGTTGAGATGCTCTAATGCACGGGTATACATATCACTTTGAATCGTATCCAAAAGTTCCCCTGTCTTTTCGGGAAGTTCATCGAGGGAAACAATCATTTTTTCTCTGGTGTCACGGCGCACCAGGACAGCCTGATTTTTTTCGATATCCTTCGGTCCGAGTTCGATGCGAAGTGGAACACCTCTCATTTCCTGTTCGGAAAACTTCCATCCCGGGCTCTTGTCGGAATCATCAACTTTTACACGAATCGCTGCTTCTTTGAGGGATTTTTCCACTTCATGGGATTTCTCCATCACACCGTGGGCATCCTGGCGGATCGGAACAACCATAACCTGGGTTGGAGCGATTTTCGGCGGAAGTTTTAAGCCGCTGTTATCACCGTGCACCATAATGATGGCACCAATGATACGGGTGGACAGTCCGAATGATGTCTGATATACATATTGCAGCTTGTTGTCTTTGTCGGTATATTGAATATCATAGGCACGTGCGAAACCATCTCCGAAGTAATGACTGGTTCCGGACTGAAGGGCTTTTCCATCGTGCATCAGGGCTTCGATTGTATAGGTAGACTCAGCACCTGAGAATTTTTCCTTCTCAGTCTTTTGACCCTTAATTACAGGAATTGCAAGTACTTCTTCGCAGAAATCAGCGTAGACATTTAACATTTGAATGGTTCTTTCTTTGGCTTCTTCTGCAGTGGCATGGGCTGTATGCCCTTCCTGCCATAAAAACTCTCTGGAGCGTAGGAATGGTCTCGTTGTCTTTTCCCAGCGGACAACCGAGCACCACTGATTGTATACCTTCGGAAGATCTCTGTGAGAGTGTATTTCCTTTGAATAGAAGTCACAGAATAATGTTTCCGAAGTAGGCCTTACGCATAGACGTTCCTGAAGCGGCTCAAGCCCCCCTTGAGTTACCCAGGCAACTTCCGGTGCGAATCCCTCCACATGATCCTTTTCTTTTTCCAGAAGGCTTTCCGGAATGAAGATAGGAAGATACACATTTTCCACACCGGTTTCTTTAAAACGGCGGTCAACTTCGTTTTGGATGTTTTCCCAGATTGCATAGCCTGCAGGTTTGATGACCATACAGCCCTTTACACTGGTATAATCCGTAAGTTCGGCCTTCAGCACAACATCTGTGTACCACTTTGCAAAATCATCTTCCATGGAAGTGATTGCTTCTACAAGTTTCTTTTCCTTTGCCATAAAAATCTCCCTTTCAGTAAGATAAAAGCAGCATTGACATAAAAAAACCATCGCATCCCTGCAAAAGGGACCGATAGTTATTCTTCGGCGGTACCACCCTGATTAGCTGTTAATTTATCTCACAACTCTCTTTTCTACGCTTTAACGCAGCAGCTACGTTCTGTTTTCACAGACAACTCCAAGGTGGGTTCCATGCATTCCAAACAGGATCTTTCACCGGACGAATCCCTCTCTGCAGATGATCGTGCATGTACTGTTCCTTTTCAACGTCAATTACATGTGATAAGTGTAAGATATGAAGGGAAGTTTGTCAAGAGGGCACTTGAAAAAACCTGTGAATTGTATGTGTGTTTGTTTGCAGTTGTGAACTGCGTGTAGTATGTTATACTATAATGGAAGCTTTGATAAAGGAGGCGCGCTTATGAACTACCAGGAAATAAATTCAAAAGTAATTGACAGCTGGGTCAAAGAAGGCTGGGAATGGGGAAAACCGATTTCCCACGATATTTATGAGGATGCGAAAAAAGGTATCTGGGATGTTCTGCTGACGCCGACCAGGTATGTACCTCATGAGTGGTTTGGAGAACTTCAAGGGAAGAAAGTCCTTGGACTCGCCAGTGGAGGCGGACAGCAGATACCAATATTTACAGCTCTCGGATCGGAATGCACCGTTCTGGATTATTCTGAAAAGCAGTTGGAGAGTGAGCGGTTGGTGGCAGGCAGGGAAGGGTATTCTGTTCGTATCATCAAGGCAGATATGACAAAAAGACTGCCATTTTCTGATGCCGAATTCGACGTGATTTTTCATCCGGTGTCAAACTGCTATGTTGAAGAAGTACAACCAATTTTTAAAGAATGTTATCGGGTATTAAAGTCTGGTGGGATTTTTCTGGCAGGGCTTGATAATGGGATAAATTATATCTTTGATGATGATGAGAAAATTCTTGTCAATACATTGCCTTTTAACCCACTGAAAGATGAAAACCAGATGAATCAACTTAATGAGTCAGATTGCGGGGTACAGTTTTCTCACACCCTGGAGGAACAGATTGGCGGACAGCTAGAGGCTGGTTTTATTCTCACAGACCTATATGAGGATACCAATGGTACCGGAAATCTGCATGAGCATAACATACCAACCTTTTTTTCAACAAGGGCAATAAAACTATAAGAAATATAAAGGAGCGGCAGTCTATGCTGGATGCATATCCATCCCTGCAGAATATGTATCAAAGAGAAAGCAGGGTTACACCTCCGAGGATGGCACTATACAAGTCAACCCCAAACGCATCGGCTTTGGAATTAGGGGTTAAAAAAATATTCCTCTCATATAGTATATGGGAGGTTTTATTATGGTTTTTAAGATTAACAAAAAGAAGGTTCTATTATGTATTAGCATTTTCCTTTGCATGATAATCGTACTGATTGTGTTCATAATTTCAACCAGTTCTAATGATAATATAATGTCAGGAGGCAGATTACACCCTTCTTTACACACAATTATGGCAGAAGCATTACCCATTTCAAATCAGCAGGATACAAAGATTAGTGAGCGATTTCAAAGACCATCAAAACAATTGCCGTTACCTGATCACTATTCATTTCATGACTTTGAAAAAGAAAATGACGAGCCGCCGCTTATAAATAAAAAATTTGAAACTCCCGAAGATTTATTGCTTGCATATTACGGGATACTTAGAGCTGCCTCAAATATGTTAGGATATTCCGGTGGGTGTGGTTCTATTGGCGAATCAGGGCTGCCATATCCTTATGCATATGAGCTTCTTACAAAGGAAAAGCAAAAGGAAATATCTTTAGATCAATTTATCGATTCATTTAAGGGCATTGGTTATACAACACTTTTAAAAATAGTTCCCGCCTATGCCCCTCCGGATACTCCGGAAAACATAAAATATTATTTGATTGAAATTGAATTAATAACGGGGCCAAAGGCAAATAATGATAAAGAATATAATAAAGGTTCTTATTTTGCATATTATTATGGATTGGTTACAGTAGAAAAAACGCCAAAGGATGGCTGGAAAATAAAAGATATTGACTACATACCCGAGGATTTTTTGTGCGCTCCTGTACATAGTTGGTTTTATTTGTCTGATGCAGTGGTTCAAATTGTTTATGAGGATAATATGAAAATCGTTGAAAAAATAGACAGGACAAAACAAAAAGGTGATATGATATATATCTATGCTTCGGGGAATGGCAGGCAATATAGGTTTGATTTTATCAGGCTTACCAATGGTTATGACATTTTGCTCCATGAAAATGTGTTTGAAAATGGAGTGTGGAAAGAAGTACAATTATTAACGGATGACTGGAAAGATTTCAAACTTACAATTAATAACAGTCAAATAATGTCTTCCATTCTGTGAGTGGGTGTGGAATATGTTAAGCGGCGGACTGGTTCAGGATATTTGAAGTAAATAGACAGCAGAGTTAATCACGATATATGGGACGTACAGCAGGACGGGATTTGAATCCGTCCTGTTTTACTTTTGACCCTTACAATAAGATATATAAGAAATCAAGATTGTGTTTGATATTATTTGTGATATAAGGTAAAATAAAGAAAATTGACAAGCGGTTTTACTATTATGGAGGAAATTGGATTGAAATTAAAATTACCGGCAAGTGTGGATGCGATTATTAGCAGTCTTCAGGCAAAAGGGTATGAAGCTTATGCCGTAGGCGGCTGTGTCCGTGACTATATTTTGAACCGAAAACCAGACGACTGGGATATTACCACTTCTGCGACACCCTGGCAGGTAAAGGAGATTTTTAACCGGACCATTGATACTGGTCTGCAGCATGGAACCGTGACGGTGCTTTTTGGCGGGAATGCACATGAAGTGACGACTTATCGTATCGATGGTGATTATGAAGATGGAAGGCATCCAAAGGAGGTTACATTTACTGCTTCTCTTGAGGAAGATTTAAAACGCAGAGATTTTACGATCAATGCGATGGCATATAATGACAAAGAAGGACTTGTCGACCTCTATGGAGGGCTTTCGGATCTGCAGAGAAGCTGTATTCGCTGCGTGGGTGATCCTGTAGAACGTTTTGGAGAGGATGCACTGAGAATTCTAAGGGCACTGAGATTCGCTGCTCAGTTAGATTTCAGTATAGAGCAGAACACCTATAACGCAATCCGTGGGATGGCTCATACGTTAAAAAAAATCAGTGCGGAGCGGATTGCTGCGGAACTGATCAAGCTTTTAACATCCGGACACCCGGAATATATGGAACATGCATATGATCTTGGAATTACAAGGGTGATTCTTCCAGAGTTTGACGCAATGATGCACACACCTCAGAATAATCCGCATCACTGTTATCCAGTGGGACGTCACACCATTGAAAGCCTGAAATACGTGCCCGCTGACAAAATTCTTCGGTTTACGATGCTCTTTCACGACATGGGAAAACCATCCTGCCGTGTCACAGACGCAGATGGAATTGATCATTTTAAAGGTCATGCTCAGGCTGGTATGGAGATTTCGCGTAAAGTGATGCAGAGGCTGAAAATGGACAATGATACGATCTATCAAGTGACGAATCTGATCAAGTGGCATGATTACCGGATGGAAGCGACACAGGAGAACGTCAGGGTCATGCTCAACAGGATTGGACCGGATCTTTTTTTGAAATGGCTGGATGTCCAGTATGCAGACACCATGGCTCAAAGTGGGTATTATCGGAAGGAAAAATTGCAGAGAATTACAGATGTAAAGAAGTGCTATGAAGAAGTGACAGATGCCGGACAGTGTTATTCTCTGAAAAACTTAAAACTAACAGGACAGGATCTGATTTCTATGGGAGTGAAACCCGGTCCCAGAATTGGACAGATGCTCAACCTGGCACTGGAACAAGTATTGAAATGTCCTGAGAAAAATCAGCGGGATTATCTTCTGTTTTATGCAGATACACTCATCGCTGAAGATAAAACAGACAAGTAATACAGCTGTTAGCATGATACCAATTCCCTTTGCATACGATAGAAAGACAAGGAATCTTCTATTGATGAAAAGGGGGAGCATGCGTGTACGATCGTGGTTTATGGATATTAGAACAGTATGGATTGACAGCAAAGACATCCTGCAAAGGCAGAGGCGTCATGCTTTACGAAACAGAAGAAGGGTGGGTCAGCATTAAGGATTGCAGCAGTACCGAGGGCAAACTTGCTTTACAGTACACGCTGATGGAGCAGGTAAAAGCTGCGGGATTCCCTTATCTGGACCGCCTTTTGAGAAATCTTGACGGGAACTTATTGTCTTATGACAGGGAGGACCATGCATACGTAGTCCGGGCCTGGTATTCCGGCAAAGAGTGTGACACTCGTTCTATCTCAGATATTGAGAAGGCGGTGGAAACTCTTGCATCTATACATAAAGCGATGCGCCTTGAAGTAAAAGAAGAGTATACAAGGGAAACTTTGATTCACGAATGCACACGGCATAATGCAGAGATAAGAAAAACCAGAAAATATATTCTCAAACGGAGAAAAAAGAACTCATTTGAAATGAACTTACTCTTTAGCGTTGAACCTTTTTTGGAGTGTGGCGAACAGATGGTGGAGGAACTAGAACATTCGGGCTATGAAACCTTAAGGGAACAGAATCTGAAGGCCGGCAGCATCTGCCACGGGGACTATAACCAACATAATGTATTATTTTCTGGAAACAGAACTATTGTGACGAACTTTGATAAGTGGAACTACGACATTCAGACGGCAGACCTCTATCATTTTATGAGAAAGATATTGGAAAAACACAACTGGGATATTGCGCTTGGTGTGGGGATGCTTGAGACCTATCAGAAAGTGAGACCCTTATCTGACGCTGAGCTTTACGATTTGAGACTTCGACTTTCCTATCCCTGGAAATTTTGGAAACTGGTCAATCATTATTCGAATAACAATAAGGTCTGGATTTCGGGGAAAAACATGGAAAAACTCGATCAACTTCAGGCACAATACGACAGTTGGCAGTATTTTTTGAAAAATGCTTTCTAGACATTCCCTTTTATTATGTTTTGGTATATAATCATCTGTATGAATGTCGATGATACCACGGACCTTGATTCTGGTATCATGTTATATACTATTACTATAAATGGAGGTATGTATGGACTATAAGGAGATTTATGAGTCGTGGTTAAACAACCCATATTTTGATGAGAAAACTAAGGATGAACTGCGTTCCATTGCCGATGATGATAAGGAGATCAAAGAACGCTTCTACAGAGATCTGGAATTTGGAACCGCAGGTCTGCGCGGCATCATCGGAGCAGGGACAAACCGCATGAATATCTATGTCATCCGCAAGACAACTCAGGGTCTGGCGAACTATATCCACTCTGTGGATGAAAAGTCAGGGGGTGTTGCAATCGCATACGATTCCCGGCATATGTCGCCGGAATTTGCCCGGGAGGCAGCTCTGTGTCTTGCTGCAAATGGAATCAAAGCATATATCTTTGAGTCGCTTCGCCCGACACCGGAGCTTTCCTTTGCTGTCCGGAAACTGGGATGTATTGCGGGAATCAATATCACCGCCAGTCATAACCCGCCGAAATATAACGGCTACAAGGTATATTGGCAGGATGGAGCACAGATTACACCTCCGCATGATACCGGGATCATGGCAGAGGTAAAAAAAGTGACCGACTTTAAAACCGTCAAGACCATGAGCAAAGAGGAGGCAAAAAAAGCCGGATTATATCAGGTCATCGGCTCTGAGATTGATGACACCTACATTACAGAGCTAAAAAAACAGGTTCTGCATATGGATGCCATCAAAGAGGCAGCAAAGGATCTCAAGATTGTTTATTCACCGCTTCACGGAACTGGAAATATACCCGCGAGACGTGTTCTTAAGGAACTTGGCTTTGAAAATGTCTATGTTGTAAAAGAGCAGGAGCTGCCAAATGGTGATTTTCCGACTGTGAGTTATCCGAATCCCGAAACGGACGAGGCATTCGACCTGGGTCTGCAGCTTGCAGAGGAAGTGGGAGCGGATTTGGTTCTGGCTACAGATCCGGATGCAGATCGTCTGGGTGTTCGAGTTCGCGATAAAAACGGTGAATATCATACTCTTACCGGCAATATGTCAGGATGCCTGCTTGCCGATTACGAAATTGGACAGAGGAAAGTGATAACCGGACTTCCGGATGACGGTGCATTAATCAAGACGATCGTGACGACGAATATGGCAGATGCGATTGCAGAATATTACCATGTCAGGCTGATTGAAGTTCTTACAGGATTTAAGTATATCGGGCAGCAGATCCTCGGATTCGAGAAAAGCGGAAAAGGAAGTTATTTATTTGGCTTTGAAGAGTCCTATGGATGTCTGATCGGTACGTATGCCCGTGATAAAGATGCGATTGTTGCAACTATGGCTCTGTGTGAAGCAGCGGCATACTATAAGACGAAGAATATGACGCTGTGGGATGCCATGATCTCGCTTTATGAGAGATATGGTTATTATAAAGATGAGATTTCCTCTATCACACTTGAGGGGATTGAGGGACTGGAAAAGATCGAGAAGATTATGTCAGCACTTCGAAAGAATCCTCCAAAAAAGCTGGGAAATTATAAAGTACACACATTTCGTGATTACGAAGAGGACAAGATAGTAAATGTGGGTACAGGAGTCATAAAACCCACCAACCTGCCCGCATCTAATGTTCTATATTTTGATTTAAGCGACGATGCCTGGCTTTGCGTGAGACCATCCGGGACCGAGCCAAAAGTTAAGATATATTATGGGGTGAAGGGGACCTCGCTTTGCGATGCCGATGAAAAATCCAAGGTTCTGGGCAAAGATGCCAAGGAGTTGATCGCACAGATGATGGAGTGACCTAAAAATAGGAAAAAACCTCTAAAAAGCTAAGAAATGCGGGAAATTCCTTGACAAATGAAGATACAGAGTATATAAATAATTGTAGAGTTAAATTAGATGAAAGTACAGGAGGAATCACTCATGAACAAAACAGAATTAGTTGCAGCTATCGCTGAGCAGACACAGTTATCAAAAAAAGACGCAGAGGCTGCTTTGAAAGCTTTTACAGATGTGGTAGCAGATGAATTGAAAAAAGGCGGTAAGGTACAACTGGTTGGCTTTGGAACGTTTGAAGTATCCGAACGTGGAGAGAGAGAGGGAAGAAATCCTCAGACTGGTGAGACTATGATTATCAAAGCTTCCAAATCCCCGAAATTTAAAGCCGGAAAAGCTTTAAAAGATATGATGAATTAATCATATGCGATTAGACAAGTTTTTGAAAGTATCCCGATTGATCAAACGCAGAACCGTTGCAAACGAAGCATGTGATGCAGGACGTGTTCTTGTCAATGACCGTCCGGCCAAAGCATCTGTGAAGGTTAAGCCGGGAGACATTCTGGAGATCCGCTTCGGAAGCAAAGCGGCAAAAGTCGAGATTCTTAATGTGCAGGAAACTGTTCGCAAAGAAGATGCCGACAAGATGTATCGCTATTTATAAAGTGTAATAGTTAAGTGAAAGCCCCCATATAATAAGAAAGAAGTTATATGGAGGCTTTTTTTATATGGATGAACATTCCGGCGGACTGCATCAGATAAAGCTCACGAACAAAAGCAGCGGAACCATAAGCGGTGTGGTGGACGTGCTGTCTTTTGATGAAAATGAAATCCTGCTGGATACCACCGAGGGGAGGCTGATCATAAAAGGAAAAAATTTACATGTCGGGCGGCTGCAGCTGTCGGAGGGTGAAGTTGATCTGGACGGAGAGGTGGAAAGCCTTGTATATAGTTCTAAGGGACCGAAAGAAAAGAACGGTTCCCTGATTAAGCATTTATTCGGGTAAAATATATGAGCGCATATATGGGCAGAGAGCTTCTGCTGTTTACAAAATCTATCTGGTACGGTGCCCTCCTGGTACTCACCTATGACATCCTTAAGATCTGCCGCAATGTAATCAGACACAGTAATGCTTTTACAACATTCGAAGATCTGGTCTACTGGATATTCTGCGCTCTTTTTCTGTTTGCAAGGTTCTTTAAGGAGAACAGTGGTATCTTAAGAGGGTATCTGGCGGCGGGGATTGTGGTCGGAAGTCTGGCGTGCTATTTCAGCATCAGCCCTGTTTTTGTAAGATTCTTTACATTTTTGTCTAAAAAGGTTTGGAAAGTACTTTTAATACCGCTGAAAATTGTAAAAAAAGTGATAAAAAGGTTGAAATCTAGTCTGTTTCAAGGTAAAATGTTTGTGAAACGCAAGATCGGTTCCGGAGTAAAAGGCCTGGGGAGGCATTTCCGGAATAATAATAAGGGTGAGGAAGCAGATGAAGAAAAAAAAGGCAGGCAAAAAAAGACGCGAAAGCGCAAAAAGCAGAAAAAATAAAGCTGCTATGTGCTGTATTTCTTTTGTTGTGACAATGTTGTTGGCAGTTTTACTATTTGAAGGCCATTCGATGAAGATGAAAATTCATGCGAATGAGGAGAGAACTGCAAAGCTTGAAAAGCAGATAGAAAAAGAAAACAAAAGAACGGATGATATCAACAGTCTTTCTGATTATATGCAAAGCGATGAGTATCTTGAAAAGTCTGCGAAAGAAAAACTTGGTCTTGTTAAGGAGAATGAGATTATCTTTAAAGAGTCGAAGTAGCAGGTAAAGAGTCGAAACAGAAAGCATTTTTTGGCGAAAAGTTTTTTTGATTTCTATGTTCTTTTGACATTTTTTTTACAATTGAACGGTTATAATATTCCATTAGTACAGGGTGAAGAGGAGGAGTATTATATGCCGGGTTGGATCATTGCCATGTTCGCAATCGGCGGTCTGCTGGTTGTACGGGACATGGCATTCACTGTTTTAAGGACAAGAAAAGGCAGGGTGGAATCGGAGATCTATGACAAACACCCGCAGAAAGAACAGATGGAACAATATGCACATTCTTTCCAGAAACTGGCGAATACATTCTACAGCATGCCATATCGGAAAGACCATTTATCGAATCAGGAAAAAGATGAGATCTTAAAGCAGCTTCAGGAAGAGCTCTGTGATGGGTGCGCTAAATTTGACTCTTGCTGGAGACTTTGCTACCATCTCAATTACCAACAGGCTTGTGATCTGATCGGGACGCTGGAAGAGGGAGATCCGGATCAGATTACACGTGCACAAGGGGACTGGATGATACATTGTATTGATGGGGCTCATTACCTTGATCGCATGAAACAGCTTTTTTTTCATTCGAGACAGGCATTGGTCTGGAATAATAAGCTGATTGAGAACCGCCTTGCAGTTGCAGAGCAGCTGGGTGAGGTGGCGAACATTATGCAGAAGACAGCAGAAGATATCTACAGCATCAGTACTGTCCCAGACAATCTGGAGGATCAGGTGACAAAAGTTCTCCGAAAACAGCATGTGATCGTCAAGAAGATGTGGATGCTGGAAAAACCAGAGGATAAGATTCAGATATACGTCACAATGCGCGCTCGTGCAGGCCAGTGTGTGACATTACACGAAATTGCTAATATCTTATCGAAGATCTGTGGGACAACCCTTCGGGCTGTAAAAGAAGGCCATACGATCATCAATGGAGAGTATAATACCGTGCTTTTCATTGAAGATGTAAATTTTCGTGTCTTATATGGAGTTGCAAAGGTGACCAAAGCAAACGAAAGTATCTCCGGAGATAATTATATCTGTACCGATGACGGCGGACGATTCGTCATGTGTCTCTCTGATGGAATGGGGTCAGGGCTTGATGCCAACAAGGAGAGCGAAGCGGTTGTGGATCTGATGGAGCAGTTTATCAGCTCGGGTTTTTCAAAAGAAGCTGCGGCAAAGATGATTAATTCCGCACTGGTGCTTCAAAGAAGTGACGGAATGTTCTCGACAGTCGATCTTTGCTCTTTAGATCTGTACAGTGGGGTCTGTGAATTCTTAAAAGCAGGTGCTGCCACCACATTTATCAAAAGAGATCAGTGGGTGGAGACAATCACCTCCACAAGTATAGCAGCCGGCCTGGTGCAGCAGCTGGATTTTGACACGGCTTCAAAAAAACTGTATAATGGTGATTACCTGATTATGGTAACGGATGGAGTTTTAGATGCACTGCCTCTTTCGGAAGAAGAGGAGACTATGAAGGAAATTATTATGCAGATACATAGTACAACTCCTAAGGAGGTCGGTCGTGCAATACTGGAACGTGTGATGGCATACTGCGGCTATAAAGCCAAAGATGACATGACTGTGCTCGTTGCCGGTGTCTGGGAAAAATAGGAAACAGGTAATAATATGATTGAGGCTCGTGTTTATAAATTTATAAGAGAACATACTATGCTCTTTCCCGGCGATGTCTGTCTGGTCGGTTTGTCGGGGGGCGCTGATTCCGTATGTCTGTTGGTGTTGCTAAATCGTCTGAAGACAAAACTGGGGATTCAAATTCAGGCTGTGCATGTCAACCACAACATAAGAGGAGAGGAAGCCATAAGAGATGCCAGATATGCAAAAGATGTATGCCGTTCCCTCGACATTCCCTTCTATGAATATTCTTATCCGGTACAGGAGCTGGCAAGGGAGAAACATATGGGAACAGAAGAGATGGGAAGGCTAGTGCGTAAAAAAGCTTATACGGACTGTATGAACCGTCATGGAGCTACAAAACTTGCACTTGCACATCATCAAAATGATCTGACTGAGACTTTTTTGTTCCATTTGGCTCGGGGGACGTCGCTTAACGGGCTTGCAGCGATCCGGCCGGTGCGTGATAACGTAATCCGGCCACTTTTATGTGTCAGCCGGAAGGAAATTGAAGATTATTTAAATAAAAATAAGATTAGATATTGTGAGGACAGTACGAATGCGGAGGATGATTATACAAGAAATCGGATCCGTCATCATGTGCTGTCCTATTTGACGGAACATGTGAATAAGGAAACCGTTTCACATATATCGGCTGTATCCTTTGACATTCTGGAAGTGTTAGATTATATTGAAAGACAGGCGAAGAGGGTATCTGATCAAAGTATTGAATTCGTCTGTAGTCCAGATGCTTTCGATTCTCATAAAATCATAAAAGTAAAAATTAAGGAAAGTTTTTTTCAATATGATCATGTTCTGCAGAGAACGGCAGTGATGCGTGCTATTCAAACGCTCTGTGGGGAAAGCAGAAATATTACGAGAGAACATGTGGAAGGTGTGCTAAAGTTGTGGCAGGAACCGGTGGGAAAGCAGATTGATCTGCCTCATAAGATAACGGCTGTTCGAAATTATCATGATATAGAGCTCACGATGAAATGGATCAAGAATGATATCCGTGCTGGAGAAATTTACAGACTGCCGCTGGATCAGGAGATACAGTGGGGAAGTTTTCGTATGAAAGCAAAGGTTTTTCCTTATAACGGGCAATTAATTCCGGAAAAAACATGTACGAAATGGTTTGATTATGGTAAAATAAACCCAGATGTCGTGTTTCGTACCAGAAAAAGCGGTGATTATATTATGATAAATGCCTCGGGTGGTCATAAGAAGCTGAAAGATTATCTGATTGACTGCAAGATTCCAAGACATGAGCGTGATCAGCTGCTGTTGCTGACATCCGGGAGCGAAGTGCTCTGGGTTGTCGGATATCGGATTGGTGAATCCGCAAAGGTTGATGAAAACACAAAGCAGATATTAGAAATACAAGTAACAGGAGGAAATACGAATGAGTGAAAAGATTCGGGAATTGATTAGCGAGGAAAAGATAGATGCCCGGATTCGCGAAGTTGCAGAACGGATAAGCCGGGATTATGCCGGCAAGAAGCTGCATATGATCTGTGTATTGAAGGGCGGAGTGTTTTTTATGTGTGAACTGTCTAAGCGTATTACGGTTCCCGTGAGCCTAGATTTTATGTCGGTATCCAGCTATGGCAATGAGATGAATTCCAGCGGGGTTGTCAAGATTATAAAGGATCTGGATGAACCGTTGGAGGGAAAGGATGTATTGATTGTTGAGGATATCATTGATTCTGGAAGAACCCTGGGATATCTTATGGACATTCTGGAAAAAAGACATCCGGCGAGCTTAAAGCTCTGCACTCTGCTTGATAAGCCCGAAAGGCGTGTCGTAGACATACAGACGCAGTATTGCTGTTTCGAGATTCCGGATCAGTTTGTCGTCGGTTACGGACTGGACTATGCACAAAAATACAGAAACCTCCCCTACATCGGTGTGGTTGATTTTGAAGACTAAAGGAAAGGCTTGGTAGATATTTTGAAAAAACAAACCAGAGGAGTTGGCGGATACCTCATATTGGCATTGCTATTAATTGTCATACTGGGGTATCTTCCGGGACTGATCAAGAGGGGTCAGACAGTTTCAGAGAATACTTTTACAGAGGATTTAAAAAAGGGGAACATTCAGCAGATCGAGATTTCCCAGAACAGAGAAGTTCCGACGGGAAGTCTGTATTATACAACAGATGATGACAAAACCTCGACCTATGTGTTCAGTGATATCAGTAAATTGGAGAAACAACTTAAAGATGCAGGATTTACAAACTACAATCTGAAAGATGTTCCACATGACAGTAGTTTTCTAAATATTGTGTTTCCAATTCTGATCAGTGCGGTGATGGTAATCTTAGTTATGACGATGATGGGCCGTATGATGCAGGGAGCCAGCGGCGGAAGCAGCGGGAAGATGATGGATTTTGGAAAGAGTAATGCAAAAGTTGCATCGAAGAATGATCCGAAAACAACCTTTCGTGACGTTGCAGGTCTAAAAGAGGAGAAAGAAGATCTGGAAGAGATTGTGGATTTTCTGAAAAAACCTGAGAAATTTACAAAGGTAGGTGCCAGAATTCCCAAAGGGGTATTACTTGTCGGACCTCCGGGAACCGGTAAGACCTTACTTGCAAAAGCTGTAGCCGGAGAGGCTGGTGTTCCATTTTTCAGCATATCCGGTTCCGATTTTGTCGAAATGTTTGTAGGTGTCGGGGCATCTCGTGTGAGAGATTTGTTCGAAGAGGGAAAGAAACATGCTCCATGCATTATCTTTATCGACGAGATCGATGCAGTTGCAAGACGCCGTGGTACCGGAATGGGCGGCGGACATGATGAGCGTGAACAGACTCTGAATCAGCTGCTTGTCGAGATGGATGGATTTGGTATCAACGAGGGAATTATTGTCATAGCGGCGACAAACCGTGTAGATATTCTGGATCCGGCAATCTTAAGGCCCGGACGTTTTGACCGAAGAGTCGTTGTCGGTGCACCTGATGTCGACGGAAGAGAGGAAATTTTAAAAGTTCATGCCAAGGGCAAGCCATTTGCTGAGGATGTGGATTTAAGACAGATTGCCCAGACGACTGCAGGATTCACGGGTGCGGAGCTTGAGAACCTCCTGAATGAGGCTGCAATCATGGCTGCTAAAGATGGCAGGGCTTATCTGAAGCAGGACGATATCAAATCAGCCTTTGTGAAAGTTGGAATCGGAACTGAGAAGAAGAGCCGTGTGATTTCAGAAAAAGAAAAAAGAATCACTGCTTATCATGAGACGGGTCATGCGATTTTATTCCATGTACTTCCCGATATGGATCCGGTCTATACGATATCTATTATTCCTACCGGGCAGGGGGCAGCAGGTTATACAATGCCTCAGCCTGAAAATGATGAAATGTTCAATACCAGGGGAAAGATGCTTCAGTACATCATGGTTTCACTTGGCGGACGTGTGGCGGAGGAGCTGATTTTTGATGATATTACCACCGGGGCTTCGCAGGATATCAGACAGGCGACTAGGACGGCAAAAGCCATGGTTACAAAGTATGGTATGTCAGGCAAATTAGGGCTGGTGGATTACAGTGAAGAGGACTCAGATGAGGTGTTTATCGGAAGAGACTGGGGGCATACGAAGAATTTCAGCGAGGATGTACAGTCCACAATCGATGCAGAAGTTCATGCCATCATTGAAGAGTGTCATGAGAAGGCAAGAAAGATTATCTCTGAACACTCTTACGTACTCCATGAGGCTGCAAAACAGCTGATGACGAAAGAAAAGCTGAATCGTCAGGAGTTTGAGGCAATATTTGCAGAGGAGCCAAAAACTGTAGAGGGATGATAAAATAAAAATAGACAAAAATCGACACCGAATTTTGTGAAATTTGTTGAGACTTTTTGCCTGAGTTATGGTACTATAATAACTGTAAAATCCCCCAATACATTATATAGTTTTTGCTACACCCCATAAGAAGAAATACCTTCTCCAAAAGGACAGTGCCAGGCGGCACTGTCCTTTTTCGACATATCAAAAACTTGTTGTCTGATTCCTGAAATTAGGGTATGATAATATAAGGATCACAAGTATCATTGAGGGGAACGGAAATGAGGCTAAGGTATGGAGATTGATAAGAAACAGCAATATATCTCTCAGATGAGAGGGATGTTTAATAAGCACGGTTTGTACAGCGATGAAACCAGACAGTTTCGGATCCCATACGAACCTGAAGCAGGTGATGCAGTGACAATTCGCTTTCGGACGGTCAGAAACAATGTGGATTCGGTCTATCTGATCAGCGGAAAGTTAAGGGAACCGATGAAGGTTTCTGTGACGAAGAATGGGTTTGATTTCTATGAATATAAACTGACTGTCACAGATGAACCGCTCTATTACTACTTTGAGATTAACTGTGGGAAGATCCATTGTTATTATAATAAACTTGGCGTATCCAGAGAACTGCAGGAAGAATATTCTTTTGGCATCATTCCGGGCTATAAAACTCCGGATTGGGCCAGGGGAGCTGTGACCTACCAGATCTTTGTGGACCGTTTCTGCAACGGGGATCCGTCGAATGATGTCCAAAGTGATGAATATTTTTATATTGACCGGAGAGTCCGAAAAGTTGACGAATGGTCAAAGAGACCTGAAACGATGGATGTCGGAAACTTTTATGGCGGAGATCTGCAGGGGGTAATCGACAAGTTGGATTATCTGAAAGATCTGGGTGTTCAGGTTGTATACCTGAATCCGATCTTTGTTTCACCATCCAATCATAAGTATGATATACAGGATTATGACTTTGTGGATCCGCATTTTGGAAAAATCGTGGATGATGGGGGAGAATGTTTAAAGGGTGATGATACTGACAATACGCATGCGCTGCGTTATATCAACCGGGTGACGAACCAAAAAAATCTTGAGGCATCTAACCGGTTGTTTATTAGGCTGACAGAAGAAATCCATAAGCGAGGGATGAAAGTGATCCTGGATGGTGTGTTTAATCATTGCGGATCTTATAATAAGTGGATGGACCGGGAACAGATCTACGAGAACCAGGAAACCTATGAAAAAGGGGCATTCGTCTCGAAGGATAGTCCCTATCATAGCTTTTTTAAGTTTTATAATGAGCACGAATGGCCATACAATGAATATTATGACGGATGGTGGGGACACCCTACACTTCCAAAGCTGAACTACGAAGACTCATCAAAACTTATGGAGGATATTATGCGAATCGCTGCCAAATGGGTCTCTCCGCCTTATTTAGCTGATGGATGGAGACTTGATGTGGCCTCGGATCTGGGACATTCTTTAGAGTTTAACCATAAGTTTTGGAGAGAGTTTCGTAGGGTAGTTAAAGAGGCTAATCCGGATGCAATCGTCTTAGCTGAACACTATGGAGATGCCAGGTCCTGGCTTGCCGGTGACCAGTGGGATACAGTTATGAATTATGATGCGTTCATGGAGCCGGTGTCCTGGTTTTTAACCGGTATGGAAAAACACAGTGACGAATTCCGACAGGATCTGCTGGGCAATGCGGATGCATTTATCAGTGCCATGAACCATCACTGTGCACAATTTCACAGACAGTCATTAGAGTGTGCGATGAATGAACTGGATAACCACGACCACTCCAGATTTCTCACGAGAACGAGTCATCTGGTCGGGAGGCTCGCTGATAAAGGAAGTGATGCCGCACAGTTAAATGTCAACAAGGCTGTTCTGCGCGAGGCTGTCGTGATGCAGATGACCTGGCCTGGCGCACCCACAATCTACTATGGGGATGAAGCAGGCCTGGTCGGATTCACTGATCCTGACAACAGAAGGACGTATCCATGGGGCAGCGAAGACCATGAGCTAATTCGGTTTTATAAGAATATCACTTATATTCATAAGAAATATCCGGTGTTGACCGGGGGCAGTCTGAAGTTTATCTATAAAGATTACAATATCATCGCCTATGCGAGGTTTAATCTCTCAGAACAGATTGTGGTGGTTGTGAATAACCGGGCAGAGCAGGCGAATGTGACGATACCGGTGTGGGAGGCTGGAATCTACCGAACACGCGACACTTCCATGGATGAGATATTTGAGACTAACGCCATTGGTTTTTTTGCTAAGCTTTCACCCAGAAAGATTCAGGCAGGCAATCTGACGATGGAACTAAATCCTTTCTCGGCGGTCATTCTTTACCGGAAAGAAGAAAAAACGATTTATAATTAATGGAGGAACTAATTATCATGAGTGAAAAAATTATATTGACAGCAGACAGACCTACAGGAAGACTTCACATCGGACATTATGTAGGTTCATTAAAGCGGAGAGTACAACTGCAGAACTCCGGAGAATTCGACAAAGTTTTTATCATGATTGCAGATGCGCAGGCACTGACAGATAACGCCGACAATCCTGAAAAGGTGAGACAGAATATTCTTGAGGTGGCTCTCGATTATCTGGCAATAGGACTGGATCCGGAAAAATCTGTTATATTTATACAGTCACAGATTCCGGAACTTTGTGAACTGTCATTCTATTATATGAATCTTGTTACGGTATCGCGTCTTCAGAGAAATCCTACTGTAAAGGCAGAGATCAAGGCAAGAGATTTCGAGACGAGTATTCCTGTAGGATTTTTCACTTATCCGATCAGTCAGGCGGCCGATATCACAGCTTTTCGCGCGACTACAGTTCCAGTTGGAGAGGATCAGGAACCGATGCTTGAGCAGGCAAAAGAAATCGTGCACAAATTTAACACCATCTACGGTGAGACCCTTGTGGAACCGGAGATTTTGCTTCCGGATAATAAGGCATGTTTAAGGCTTCCCGGGATCGATGGAAATGCTAAGATGAGTAAATCTCTGGGTAATTGCATCTATCTTGCAGATGAGCCGGGGGATGTCAAAAAGAAGATTATGAGTATGTTCACAGACCCCAATCATATCCGCGTGGAAGACCCTGGAAGGATTGAGGGAAATACTGTGTTCACCTATCTGGATGCATTTGCTTTGGACGATCACTTTGCCCGTTATCTTCCGGAATATAAGAACTTAGATGAACTGAAAGAACATTATAAAAGAGGTGGCCTCGGGGATGTGAAAGTGAAAAAATTCCTGAATCATATACTTCAGGAGGAACTTGAACCAATCAGGAATCGCAGAAAAGAATATGAAAAAGACCCCGCCGCCATATACCAGATGCTGCATGACGGCAGTATCAAAGCAAAACGGGCAGCGGAGGAGACCTTATCAGAGGTAAAGAAATCAATGGGAATCAACTACTTTGATGATGGCGGAATTGCCTCAGATAAATAAGAATGCCTCTTACAGGAGAGCATCTACGAGACCGGAGATTCCGAACTCAGATGAGATATTTTTAATTCCGTCAAGAACCTCTTCTCTGGAGTAATTGTGCTCCTCGAGGAAATCATTTTGATATTCATTGATATGTTCATAGAAAGCAAAAGCCTTACGAAGCTGGGACATATCAGTGGTATCAAGGCTATCATATAATAGATTTTCCGCTTCGTTGATGTTTCCTCTGTCTGCAAGGGCAAGCAGATCAACTTCGCGCTCCCCCTCGGTGGTGTCTATGTGGATCGACTTGGTTTCTATATCGGTATCTGTCTTTTTAAATACAATTTTAGAAACCGCCTGCATCATTTGTTTAATCAGGCGCATCACGTAATCTTGTTGATAATCCATAACTACTCCTTTCTGTCATTGCGGGTATTGTGAATATTATATCCCAGTTGATGAAATCAGGCAAGAATTATTGATTTTTTTTCATTCATGGCGTATGATGGAATCAGAGAAAAGCGAAAGGAGCAAATCATGCAGATTAAGAAACTGACAGATCCGGCATTTCGTAAATACGGGAGGATTCTTCCGATTGATACGCCGGATCTATTAAAGCGTCTGGCCAAAACTGTGCTGACCGAAGATGTCGAATATGTGGCGAGTGTTGATACGCTCGAAGCAAGTGCGGAATTTTCAACTATTTGCAATAGTATCTACGGCGGGATGCCGATTCAGATTGGATACTGCAATGGAAACAATCATAAATTAAATGCGGTGGAATATCACAGAGACAGTGAGGTGGATATTCCGGTTCAGGGCTGTATCCTGATTCTTGGAAGCGAACAGGACATTGAAGAGGATTTCACCTATGACACTGCGAAGATGGAGGCGTTTGAAGTTCCGGCCGGTACTGCTGTTGAGATTTACGGCACGACACTTCACTATGCCCCGTGCAATCTGACGGAGGAAGGATTCCAAACTGCAATCATTCTTCCCAGAGGGACAAACACCGAGAAACCTGAGCTTGACACAGAGATGCCCGAAGACCGTCTGATGACAGCGAAGAATAAATGGCTGATTGCGCATGAAGAGAGCGGACTCAAAAAAGACGGAGCATTTGTCGGACTCAAAGGGGCAAATCTTGAAGTTTGATGACGGATTCCAAGGTGACAGGAAATACACAGGTAACCAGTAAAGGTATTCAATAGTTAACGAAAAAACAGCCCAAATTGGGCTGAATGTATGGAGGTACATAGTTATGATCAACATGCCTGAGGTAAAAATTGGTATTGTAGCAGTCAGCAGAGACTGCTTTCCGGAGAGCCTTTCTGTAAACAGAAGAAAAGCACTGGTAGATGCTTATAAGAATAAATATGATGCAGCGGACATCTATGAGTGCCCTGTATGCATCGTAGAGAGTGAGATTCATATGGTTCAGGCACTCGAAGACGTCAAAGCCAATGGCTGTAACGCATTGGTTGTCTATCTTGGGAACTTTGGACCGGAGATTTCCGAGACTTTGCTTGCAAAGCATTTTGACGGACCGTCGATGTTCGTAGCTGCAGCAGAAGAGAGCGGTGATGACCTGATTCAGGGACGAGGTGACGCATATTGCGGGATGCTGAATGCAAGTTATAATCTGAAACTTCGCAATATTAAAGCATATATTCCGGAGTATCCGGTGGGAACAGCTGATGAGTGTGCAGATATGATCCACGAATTCGTGCCCATTGCGCGTGCGATTGTCGGACTGAAAGATCTTAAGATTATCAGTTTTGGACCGCGGCCGCTCAATTTTATGGCATGTAATGCTCCGATCAAGCAACTTTTAAATCTCGGGGTTGAGATTGAAGAAAACTCAGAGCTTGACCTGTTCGAGGCGTTTAATAAGCATGCGGGAGATCCTCGTATTCCTGACGTTATAAAAGACATGGAAAAAGAGCTGGGGACTGGCAATAATAAACCGGAGATCCTTCCAAAACTTGCCCAGTATGAGATTACACTTCTGGACTGGATTGAAGAACATAAGGGGTATCGCAAATATGTGACGCTTGCCGGGAAATGTTGGCCGGCCTTCCAGACACAGTTTGGATTCGTCCCGTGTTATGTCAACAGCCGCCTGACCGGAAGAGGAATCCCGGTAGCGTGCGAGACAGATATTTACGGAGCACTTAGTGAGTTTGTTGGAACCTGTGTATCTGATGATGCGGTTACACTCCTCGATATCAACAACACGGTACCCGCGGATATCTATAAAGAAAGCATCAAGGGGAACTTTCCGTATACCCAGAAAGACACTTTTATGGGATTCCACTGCGGAAATACATGTTCAGGTAAGCTGACTTCATGTAACATGAAATATCAGCTGATTATGGCTAGAAGTCTGCCGGAAGAAGTGACACAGGGAACTCTTGAAGGAGATATCATTCCGGGGGATATTACATTCTATCGTCTGCAGAGTACCGCGGACAACATACTTCGGGCTTACGTTGCACAAGGTGAGGTGCTGCCAGTTGCCACAAAATCATTCGGAGGCATCGGCATCTTTGCAATTCCGGAGATGGGCAGGTTCTATCGTCATGTATTGATTGAGAAAAACTTCCCGCATCATGGAGCTGTGGCATTCGGACATTTTGGGAAAGCACTGTTCGAAGTCTTCAAATATATTGGTGTCGATGTAAATGAGATCGGATATAATCAGCCGGCCGGCATGAGATATCCGACTGAGAATCCTTTTGCTTAAATATCATGATGTTGGGGTCAAAAGTAATTTGACCCCTATGATACACGGATTGCAGGCGCGTAACAGCACGGAGCAATCTCTGGTACCCATACACTTTATCAAAATCAGGAGATTACATATGTATTATATAGGCGTTGATTTGGGAACATCTGCGGTAAAGCTCCTTCTGATGGAAGGCGGCGGTGCGATCAAAAATATCATTTCCAAAGAATATCCACTGTTCTTCCCGCATACTGGGTGGTCCGAGCAGAATCCGGACGACTGGTGGAAAGCGGTTATAGAAGGGCTGAGGGAACTGACCAGGGACTTTGATACGTCCCAAATTGGGGGAATCAGTTTCGGCGGACAGATGCATGGCCTGGTGACTCTGGATAGTGATGACAAGGTGATCCGTCCTGCAATCCTCTGGAACGACGGACGTAGTCAGAAACAGACTGACTATCTGAATCAGGTAATTGGGAAAGATAAACTTTCCCAATATACCGCGAATATCGCATTTGCCGGATTTACAGCCCCGAAGATTCTTTGGATGCGTGAAGAAGAGCCTGAGAATTTTAGAAAGATATCAAAGATCATGCTTCCGAAGGACTATATCGCCTATCGGCTGTCCGGAGTGCATTGTACGGATTATTCAGACGCATCCGGTATGCTGCTTTTGGATGTCGAAAACAAATGTTGGTCGAAGGAAATGATTGATATCTGTCATATCAGGGAAGAGATGCTTCCAAAGTTATATGAGAGCTATGACATTGTGGGCGAAATCAAGCCGGAGATTGCGAATGAATTAGGTTTTCCAAAGACAGTAAAAATCGTTGCCGGGGCAGGGGATAATGCCGCCGCTGCCGTGGGCACCGGGACAGTCGGTGAAGGAAAATGCAATATTTCCCTTGGAACAAGCGGAACGATTTTTATTCCGAGTAAGAAGTTTTGCGTAGATCGGTACAATGGTCTTCATTCGTTTGATCATGCTGACGGATACTTTCATCTGATGGGCTGCATGCTCAGTGCTGCATCCTGTAACAAATGGTGGATGGAGGAAATTGTCAAAACGAAGGATTATGGCAAAGAGCAGGAAAAGATTAAAAATCTGGGTGAAAATCATGTGTTTTTCCTTCCTTATCTGATGGGGGAGCGTTCTCCGCACAATAACCCGAATGCCCGGGGCACCTTTATCGGGATGACGATGGATACGACCAGAGAAGATATGACACAGGCTGTACTGGAGGGTGTTGCATATGCCATTCGGGACTCGTTTGAGATTGCAAAATCTCTTGGAATTGTAATTGGACGGACCAAGATCTGCGGCGGCGGGGCAAAAAGCGCGTTGTGGAAGAAGATCATCGCAAATGTACTTGGAATCAAAGTGGATGTTCCGGAATCAGAGGAAGGCCCAGGCTACGGCGGAGCGATACTGGCAGCAGTGGCATGCGGTGAATATGACAGTGTATCTGATGCCTGTGATCAGCTCATAAGAGTTGTGGATACCATAGAACCGGAAGAAGAACTGGTCCAAAAATATAATCAGAGATATACACAGTTCAAAAAAATCTATCCGACACTAAAAGAGCTATACGACGAGATCATCTGATTCTTGAGAATTCAAAAAAGTCCCCCCTGTTCATAAGTTATGGGCCAGACTCATACAATGAATAGAAGGGGGCATTTCTATGCAAAAAGGATATTTGAAACGATATTTTTATAAATTCACAAGGATGCCCTATGGAAGCATCTTCTTATTTATGTTTCTTGGAGGATTTCTTGGAGGAATAATATTTGGAAATGTGGCATGGAGTATTCGCCCGGGTGCGATTACCGGACTGAATATCTTAAATGCCGGAAGTTGGATGAAGATCAACGGAAGCGTGAAGAACTATCTCCATTATCTGACAAGGGAGAGACTTCGGGGGCCGGTTCTGCTTATGGTTCTTGGGTTCACGACATGTGGTATGGCGGCGGTTTATCTCGCACTGATCTGGCTTGGATTCCTCGGCGGTCTAATCTGCTCAGCAGCACTTCTTCAGCTGGGGGTCATGGGAATGCTTAATCTGCTGGGATCTCTTTTCCTTCCAATCATCTGTTATCTTCCCGGTATAGCGATTCTTTTTAACCAGGTATTCCTCATGTCTGAAAAAAGCAGCAAAAAAAGTATAGACGGGATGAAAGAATATGGTAAATATCTTCTCATCTGCGTTTTGATATTACTATTACTTGTCGTGGGTATACTGGTCGAATGCTATGTAAATCCGGTGATAGTCAATTTATTCAGGAAAATTTTTTAAAATCATGTTTTAACAAGATGTAGTAGACATAAGATATAAGATCTCGATATCTTGTTTAATTTATGAGTCATACAAGGATGAGAGCTAACAGTGCGAAAAATTGGCATTTGCATTTTGAAAAATATGTGTATATAATGGCATTAAATGTTTTGAAGGGTGAATTGCTTTTATCTTAATAATGATATTTGAGGTGAATGTAATGATAAATGCAATTCAGGAGTTTATACAATATTTACATAACGTGAAAAAGGTTTCTCATAATACAGAAGTTTCCTACGAACGAGATTTGAGAAAAATGTTTGCCTGGCTGGATCAGCAGGGGATTGATTCAGCAGAAATGGTGACGAATACGAATCTGAACTCATATATGCTTTATCTGGAGAGGCAAAATCTGGCCGCTTCAACGGTTTCAAGGAGTGTGGCCACGATGCGGGCCTTTTTTCAATATCAGTTGAAGGAGAATCATATAAAGACTGATCCAACGGAAGGCCTTAAGCCTCCGAAAGTGGAAAAAAAAGCTCCGGAAATTTTGACTGTAGAGGAAGTGGACTTGCTCCTTTCCCAGCCGGATACCAACACCCCTAAAGGAGTTCGCGATAAGGCGATGCTGGAACTGTTATATGCAACCGGAATAAGGGTCAGTGAGTTGATTCATCTGAAGATGTCGGATGTCAATATGCGTCTGTGCTATATAACCTGCCAGGAGCACGACAGAGACAGAATTGTACCGTTTGGAAATACTGCAAAGCATGCAGTGGAAAATTACGTAAAAGAGGCAAGGGGAGTGCTCCTGGGTGCTCACAGTGAGGAATATCTCTTCGTGAACTGTTCAGGAAAACCGATCAGCCGTCAGGGCTTTTGGAAGGTATTAAAGGGTTATGTAGATAAAGCTGGGATTGTAGCAGACATTACACCGCATACTCTGAGGCATTCATTTGCCATTCATTTATTGCAGAATGGAGCGGATTTAAAAAGTGTTCAGGAAATGCTGGGTCATTCGGACATTTCCACCACACATATGTATCTGAATATGGGGATTTACAAGATGCGTGATGTATATACAAAAGCACATCCACGCAAGTAGAGTATTACAAGTACATGATAAAAGGAGATACGCTCATGAGTTTTACATTTCTGGAAGAGCTTCCTTCACCGGAACAGATACGTGAGGAACACCCTCTGACAAGCAGATCAGTCAAGATTAAGGAAGAAAGAGACAGAGAAATTGCCAGCGTAATTACCGGTGAGTCGGACAAGTTTCTAGTGATTATCGGACCATGTTCAGCAGATAATGAGGATTCAGTCTGTGATTATATCAGCCGTCTTGTTCCGGTACAGGAAAAAGTGAAGGATAAGCTGATTATCATACCACGTATATATACGAATAAACCGCGAACTACAGGTCAGGGATACAAGGGGATTGTACACCAGCCGGATCCGGAAAAGGCACCAAACCTGCTTCAGGGACTTGTCGCTATGAGGAAGATTCTGATTCGGGCAATCGAGGAGAGCGGCCTTACGCCGGCGGACGAGATGCTCTACCCGTCAAACTGGAGTTATGTGTCCGATTTGCTCTCTTATGTGGCAGTAGGGGCACGTTCAGTGGAGAATCAGGAACACCGTCTCACAGTATCCGGGTTTGATGTACCGGCCGGTATGAAGAATCCGACCAGCGGTGATCTCTCTGTGATGCTGAATTCAGTGATTGCAGCACAAGGACACCATACATTCATATATCGTAACTGGGAAGTAAAAACAGATGGCAATCAGCTGGCACACACAATCCTCCGGGGTGCGGTGAATAAACATGGTAATGCAATTCCGAATTACCACTATGAGGATCTTCAGCTTCTTCTGCAGAAATATCAGCAGACTAATCTGAAAAATCCGGCTGTGATTGTAGATACGAACCATTCGAATTCTGACAAACATTATGAGGAACAGATCCGGATCGCCAAAGAAGTTCTGCACAGCAGAGGACATTCCGCTGACATCAAAAAGCTTGTGAAAGGTCTCATGATTGAGAGCTATATAGAACCTGGGAATCAGAAGATAGGAAACGGGAATCATATCTATGGCAAGTCCATCACAGATCCCTGCCTTTCCTGGGAAGATTCCGAGCGGCTGATATACGAAATTGCCGAAAATTGCTGAAATTTATAATACTTTAATAAAGTGGACATAATTTGATCACATATTGTCGATATAATGTTTCTTGGATAGTTGATTAACCACTCACTATCTCCCCCCTCATTTTTAAGAGCGGACCAATGCAGAGATGTTTTGGTACCGCTCTTTTGCTATATCAGAATTCGTATATGCTTAAGTCTGGTTCACCAAATGATTGAGAAGCAGCCAGTTAGCACGGAACGGTCTCATGAGATTCCAGTATCCAATTCCAAAAAACAGATATTCGCCTGCAGTTTCATACTTTACTTTCATGCTTCTTACATCCTCGAACCATACCTCATGCTGCACTTGATCTATAACATACGTAAAGTGAGGCGATTGTGCCGTTTCATCAAAGAGAATATCGGCTCTGTTTCGAATTGCAAGTTCAATCGCTTCGACATTACCGAGCACCCTTGCTCTGGATACGCCCCTTTCAAAGGGGAGTGTCCAGTCATATCCATAGTTTGGAATTCCCATATAGATCTTATATCTGGGGATTTCTTTCACTGCATAGTCAAGCACCTGTCTGACTTTGTCGATCGGAGCGACAGCCATAGGTGGTCCGTACGTATATCCTCACCTAAGACATAAGTGATTCTGCCTTAGGTATTTTGGGATAGATGTCAAGAGTAAAGGCAGGGTTATTACGCTGCCCCTTTTTATTTGGAGTATTCTTATGGTATACGACTTTTATTAGTATGCTTCTTAGCATATCATTCTTAATCTTTATGTCTTTGACAGACCAATAGGTACTTACGATATTTTTTACAGATGGTAAAAAGATTTCTTTCGATTCTTGCGCAGTCTGTGTAGATTTGTAGTCATCATTTAAAAATTGAATATCTTTTTCCATCAGACAAATCTGTTCTTTTAGTACACGGCTTCTCTCATTGAAGACATCAATGGTATAGATACCCTTTTCCAGCAATGTATAGACATTGTTCTTTTGATCTCTCAGGTCTTTGAGTTTTTGGCTCGCCGTGGTCAAAGCTTTCTTCTTTAATTGAATTTCCTCATCAACAGGAAAAATATCCTGCTCACAGAGATCCCAATTTAGCGTATAGGCCTTTATCCATTCATTCAGAAATAGAATCAGTTTTTCTTCTACAAGATATAAGGGGCTGGAAATATTATCGCAGTATTTGTTCGGGCAGATGAGCGCATCGTACGGGGTATGTGAATTGGATCCAAGACGCGTCATAAGATGCCCGCACTTTCCGCAATAAACGAAACCAGATAATGGATTCTTCAAGGATGCATTTATCTGCAGGGGTGTTTTTCTGTTCTTAGATCTTTGTTTTTGTACAGCTTCAAAAAGTGGTTCCGTAATTAGTGGCTCATGAAGTCCGTCCACGTAAATAGGATTATCGTTCTTTATCTCCACTTTTTTTATAGTTCCGTTTTTTATCACACGGACTGTTTTTTTATTTGACCATCGTATCTTACCCATATATACTGGATTGCGTAAAATATCGGCGATCGTTTCCCTAGACCAGTAATCCCCCTTAGGGGGCGCTATATGCATGGAGTCTAGCTTTCTGGCGATGGAAGAAGACCCTGAATGCCTGTAGGTACCATTGCCTTGTAAAACCCCATTTTTGGACCATTGAAAGATCATACGCACAACATCCGCAGTATTCGGATCCGGTTCTAAGGTATAACCCTTGTCATTCTTAATTTTAACTTTGCGGTATCCGTAAGGGGCGACACTTCCCAGAAATTTTCCCTCTTTGGCAGATGCAATCCGTCCATTTTGAATGCGGCGATTAATTGTTTTATATTCACGGCGGGACATAAACAGTCCAAATTCAAAATATTCCTCGTCAAACTCATTATTTGGATCGTAAGTTTTTGTCGGGGTTATGATTTTTGTGTTTGAATACTTGAATGTTTCCGCTATGATACCTTGATCCTTTGTATCACCACGAGCCAGACGTTCCACCTCTATGACAATTACACCTGTACAATAACCCTTCTCGATTTCTGCGAGCATGTTTTGTATTTCTGGACGTTCCGATATAGTTTCTCCGGAGACAACTTCTTTATATATCTGTGTTACATGTAAGTTGTTCTTTTGGGCAAAGGCCAGTAAAATCTTTTTATGGCGGGATAGGGTTTCACCTTCACCATGCAATTCTGCTTCTCGATCTGCACGGCTTTTGCGTAAATACATAAAATATTCATTTTCGCTTTTCATGTATTTCCTTTCTTGGATCGAAACAAATGAAAAAACATTTCATTAATTTATATATTCTTTGACATGGAATTTGATGATTTTTGGAAAACAAATTGTTTGACATCAAGAATAATTTTGTTTGAGATAGACAAAGTGTAGTTTAGCATTTTCAGAATTACCGCCTCGTCTTATAAATTCGTACAATCTGTACGGACATAGAATAAAGTAATAGCTGAAAGGTGGTTTTGTAATGCTGACAGAAACCGTAAAGAATGGAGCCGCTGTTGCAAAGTTCTATGATGACTATTGCAGGGACACCACGAAAGAAGAGATTTATGCAATCTTAAAGTACATGGCTCAAATTACATATCCGGAGATGCTGCGCTGTTATATGGGCGAAAAAATTGATTGACAAATGCTATGAGGAACGATTATCTGTTGTGGCCGGACTGTCTGTTACGAGACAGTTCGGTTTCTGACGTTTTATGTATGTTTCTTATATCCCATAGCTAAAGCAAGGGGGGTTACGACACATGCTGATAATAAAATACCGCTAATTGCGTGCGGTCTCTCAACTGAAGCTTATCGAGTATGGAACTTAAGTAATTCCGCACAGTACCCTGGCTCAGATAAAGTGTATCCGCAATTTCTTTGTTGCTATACCCCTCTGCAATTAAAGTAATAATATCCAACTCTCGTCCATGAATGTCATATCTGGTATAATCAAAACTTGCATGATTATGAAGAAGGTTTGGTATCTTCTCTGTAATCTCACTTCCAAAGACGGTCTGACCGTTGCAGACAGCTTCAAGGGCAGGGAGCAGACTCGGATAATCTTGCTTTAACAGATAACCTTTCGCTCCGAGTTTTAGTGCTTTTACTATGTATTCATCGTCGGAAAATGTAGTGAGCAGCAGGATTTTTGCTCCAGGAAATTCGGAAAGAATTTTAGCTGATGCCTCCAGCCCATCCATCCCCTTCATGCGGATGTCCATAAGCAGGATGTCCGGACGATGTTTTCTAAAAAGCGTGATCGCTTCCTGCCCGGTGGTTCCGATTGCCAGTATGTGAAAATCTTCATTTGTTTCCAATATAATTTTTAAAGCCTGTGTAACCAGACAATCATCATCGATTAGTATAAGCCTCATATGGTTATCGTCTCCTGTCTTTATACGTTTTCGGAATTGTTATAAAAAGTTTAAATCCATGTTCCCGGAGGATTTGCATATGTCCCTGTAGTGCTTCAACTCGATCTCTCATATTTAAAATGCCGATACCCGTCGATGCAGCCGTACTTTCTTTTGTTCCATTGTCATGGATGGAGATCTGGTAGAGGCCCGGGTGTTCTCTCATAGTGATGTGTACCCGGGTGGCGTTGCTGTGCCGGGCGACATTCGTCAAAGCCTCTTTTGTAATGCTGATAAAACTATATTTGATTTCTTTTGGAACATCAAGTCCCATATCATATTCAAGTTCTACCGGGGCAAATGTAAACTCACTGATCAGACTTTTTATTACCTCACTTAAGTCTATGGATTCATCATGCAAATCATGTACGCTGCTTCGGATACTGTCCATAGCGGTATTCAACGACTGCTCGAAAGTATCCAGAAGAGGAGAAAGCCCTTCTTGTTTGTTTACAGTCTTTACTGCGCCGAGTGTGAGGATGGATCTGGTCAGCATATGCCCCACATTATCATGGATTTCCCTTGCTATGCGGTTACGCTCCCGCAGGGTGGCAGTATAAACCTCGTAATCCTGCTTCTCCAGAAGCGTTTTATTTCTATGATCGAGCAATAGATTAAGCTCTGTGGAATCGTCGCGGGTTTGTCTGAATTTTGCCTTTAATGCCTGATATTCGGTGGTCTTCTTCTGAAGTACAAAGGAAAGAAGCAGTCCGAATAAAATGAGAAAGAAAACTTCGTTCGACTTTCCGTACAAATGCCAGCAAAGCCCAAGGAGACTAACTACGATTGGAACATAAAGTTCATACTGCAGCATGTGGTACAGAAAAACAGGAATAAAGATGTAAAGAGAAGGAAAAAACAGTGCCAGAAAAGTATAAAGAGCAGCGGCAGCGAAACTGTATTGCTTTTTGCCGATACAATATATGGAAGAAGTAAAAATAACGGTGAGCAAAAAAGCTGCAATAAAAGAAGTATCCACCGGAATGAACAATACCAAGAGAAAACAGTAGATGATTAAAACAGCATAATCTATGGCGCGATGCATAAAGAATCCCCCTGCTTTTATAAACATAAAACGCATATCCTTTGAACCCTGGTATCATTATAAGGGGTGTCCGGGAATTAGTAAAGTAATATACAGATGACATTTGTCACAATATATTCTGACACCGCTCACTTAACTTCTGATGCAGGTTCGATTATAATTAAGAAAAATCTGAAACATGATATTCAAGGAGAAAAATATGATAAAAATAGAAAATCTGGTAAAAAGATATGGAGATTTACTGGCTTTGGATCATCTGAACCTGGAAATTGACGAAGGAGAGATTTTCGGGCTTCTGGGGCCGAATGGTTCCGGAAAATCCACGGCCATCGGCTGTCTTCTTTCTCTGCTGAAATACGATAAAGGAAATATCGAAATCTTTGGCAGGAAGATGACGCCGGATAACTATGAGGTAAAACGGCAGATCGGAGTAATTCTTCAGAATGTGGCAGTATTTGACGAACTGACGGTATATGAAAACATAGATTATTTCTGCGGCTTATATGTTAAGGAGCGTGATAAGAAAAAGCAATATGTGCAGGAAGCGATTGCATTCGTGGGTTTGGAAAATTATGAGAAGATGCGTCCCAAAAAACTATCGGGAGGGCTTTTGCGTAGATTAAATATTGCGTGTGGAATCGCACATAAACCCAGGCTGATTATCATGGATGAGCCAACAGTTGCTGTAGATCCCCAAAGCCGCAATAAAATTCTCGAGGGTATTCAGGAATTGAATAAACAGGGTTCTACGATTATCTATACTACACATTATATGGAGGAGGCAGAACAAATCTGCAGCAGAATCGCGATTATGGACCATGGAAGAAGTATTGCCATAGGAACGAAAGAGGAGCTGAAGAAGATGATTAAGACCGGAGAAGCCATCACCATAGAGAATATTCAACTGGAGCAATCTCAGGTGTCGGATATAAGAGCAATCCGACATGTATTTCAGGTTGAATATAAAGAGGATGTTTTGACTGTCCGCTGCAGTGAGGCAAGACACAACCTGGTACGGATTCTGAATTATATGCAGGAGCAAGAAATCCCCTTTGGGCAGGTTTCTTCTCAGTTACCGACACTGAATGATGTTTTTCTGGAAATCACGGGAAAGCAGTTAAGAGATTAGGGGGGAGATATGCTGCATTTATTAAAATATAGATTTAAATCCAGCTTAAGAAATGGATCCAGTATGTTCTGGGCTCTTTTATTCCCGATTATTCTGGGAACTCTGTTTTACTTTACAATCGGAAAGATGGATGAAGCGGATTTCTCTACGATCCCGGTGGCAGTGGTTGTGGGAGAAGTGAGTCAGGAAGCAGACAACTTTCAACACTTTCTGCAGGAAATAGAAGAAAGTGATTCTGATATCATACAGGTTCAATACATGACAGAGGATGTGGCGGCGAAAGCACTGGAAGAAAAAGAGGTAAAGGGGATCTTTTATACAGAGGATCAGATAAGTCTGACCGTTGCCGCAAAAGGGATAGAAGAGAGCATCCTGGAATCGCTTCTAAACAGTTATGTAGATTCTGCCAAAATGATGACGCAGATAGGGCAGATACATCCGGAGGGTATGAATGCTGCAATTTCCAGCATGAGCAATTATCAGAATCTGGTGCAAAGCGTATCCCTGAAAGGAAAGACCATTGATGGAAATGTTCAGTATTTTTATGCGCTTATTGCGATGGCATGTATGTACGGCTGTTTTCTTGGGTTTGATGCGGCTCTCGGTCTGCAGGCCAACTTAACCCCACTGGCGGCAAGGCGGTGCATTACGCCTACACACAAATTAAAAATCATTGCTTCCGATATGTTTGGAATATTTATCATTCATTTTGTGAATGTGAGTATCCTGGTTCTTTACCTGAGATTTATTCTGGGAATCGGATTTGACGGAGAGATGGGTAAGATGCTGCTTGTATCCGGTATAGGCAGTATGATTGGTGTGTCTTTGGGAATCCTGGTCGGAAGTGCAGGAAGAATTACGGAAAATCTCAAAGTCGGTATTATGCTGGGAGTTTCCATGACATGCGGCTTCTTGTCAGGTCTGATGGTTGGAGGGATGAAGGATATTGTGGAAAAACATGCCCCCCTTTTGAATCGGGTGAATCCGGCGGCATTGATTACAGACGCATTCTATTGTATCAATGTATATGATAATCCTAGGCGGTTTTACAGAGATCTTGGTACACTGGCAGTCCTTGGCATATTGATGCTTGCAGGAGCCTACCTGATTGTCAGAAAGGAGTGCTATGAGAGTGTTTAAAGGCTATATGAAGATAACCAGCCGAAATATCGGAACGATGCTGATGTACTTTATCATCTTTTTTACCATGGCTGTTTTTATGCAAAAGACATATACCAGTGAAGAACTGGATAATTTTGCAGCGGTAAAGAACAAGGTAGCGATTGTAGATGAAGATAAAGGGAATCTGGCACGTCTGTTAAAGGAATATCTAAAAGACGTGCATCATATAAAAGAATATTCACATGATGAAGAACTGCTTCAAGAGGAGATGTATTATGGAAACATTGAATATATTGTGTGGATTCCAAAAGATTTTGAGCAGAAGCTCATATCCGGTGAAGCGGCTGTAAAGGAAACGGCAAGGCCAGGGACTTATTCCGGTGCATATGTAGAACAACAGATAAGTGGTTTCCTGAATCATTTAAGAACGTATAAAGCTGCGGGATTCTCTGACGAAGAGATAGAAAAAGCAATTCAGGAGCGGGAAAAGAGCATAGTTAAGCTTGCAGATCCGAATGGAAATGGTGGAGCAGCATCCATGCATTCCTATCTGTTCCAATTCCTGCCCTATATCATGATTGCCGCCTTAAGCTACGTATTGAGCTTTATTCTTGCTGCATTTAATAATAAGGATGTGAAAAACAGAATGCGTGCATCAGCTATATCGGGGAGAAGAGAGGCACTGGAATCCTTTCTGGCATTTGCTGTCATTGGTCTGGGCTTCTGGTGCATGTGTATGCTGTTTACTGCAATCTTGTATGGAAAAGAATTTACAGGAGATGTCTTGCTTCCTTACTATCTGATGAACAGTCTGGCCTTGCTGGTGGTAGCACTTTCCATATCATTTTTAGTGGGGAATACAGTGAAAGATAAAGTAGCGATTAATGGAGTCGTCAATGTGCTTTCTCTGGGAATGTCATTTCTATGTGGTGCATTCATACCACTTAGCATGTTAAGTGTTGAGGTAAAGAAAGTGGCAGTTTTTCTGCCCGTGTATTGGTATGAGAAGATTAATGATTTACTGTCTGTTTCAGGACGGCTGTCAGATAGCATGAAAATTACGATTTGGAAAGGCCTTGGGATTCAGCTCTTATTTGCGGCCGCCTGCCTGGGTGTGGGTCTTGCGGTTACAAAACTGAAAAGACAGGAGTAGAAGTGATTTTATGGAATGCCTTTATATCTGTAGATACAGAGGCATTCCATCATTATACAGTGCCATAGGAATCACCGCAAATCATGGATTGTTGTTGGACCCTCATGATTCGCCTTCCTCCCTTTTCACTTCTTTATTTTTCGATTGCTTTGCCCTGGAGTTATCCTCGACGGATTTTAATAACTCTTCAGCAGAAACTCCATAAAGATTGGCAAGGGCGATCAGGTTCGAGGTGCTTGGATCGGAAGTTCCATTTTCCCATTTTGAAACGGCCTGTCGGCTGACGCCCAGAGTCTCAGAAACAAATTCCTGTGTCATTTTACAGCGCACACGATTTTCACGAAGCGCCTCGGCCAGAGATTTTCTGACAATCTGTTTTTCCTCTCTGACTTCTTTTGAATTGATATATTTTCTCAGTGCTTTGATAACCAGCACAAGAAGATAGATAGCTGCAGCAGCAATTGCAAGATAGATTATTAAAACTGCAATTGCTGCCAATTGATAACCCAACATTTTCTGTTCTCCTTTCTTTTTTCTGTCTCTATTCTACTAAAAAACGAAGGTTGCCACAACCAACTATTGCGCAACTTTCGGTTGATCTATGCTTTTTTCGTATTTTGGCATTCGAACAGTTGTTTGCCAATTATACCACAGGAGATTTAGCTTTACCATTATTTTTTCTTCAGCCCCTTTTTCCCCCAAATATGGATATTGCCTTTAGCGGTCTTGTATGGTATAAATAATGTATAAAAAAAGGTGCATGAGCTTATGAAAAAGGATAAAATCAAATCAAAAAAATTTGCGAAAATACGAACGCTATTGATTCCAATGGGATTTGCAGTCATATGTGGGATCATTATAGCACTATTTTTGGAATCCCTCATAGGGGAGTTATCTCCCGAGAAATATATAGGGACATTTTTCGTGCTTCTCGCCCTGCTATATTTTTCTTATTTTCTTCAGATCATTATTCATGAGGCAGGCCATCTGTTTTTTGGTCTAATGACCGGATACCGTTTTTCCTCTTTTCGGATTGGAAATTTTATGTGGATAAAAGATGATAATGGAAAATTAATACTTCGGCGTTATTCGCTCCAGGGAACAGGCGGACAGTGCCTCATGGTCCCTCCGGATATGGCGGACGGTAAAATACCATTTGTACTCTATAATCTTGGTGGTTCTATGTTTAATGTGATTTCTGCCCCGGTTTTTTGGGGATTATATTATGTTTTGAAAAATGTATATTTTGTTTCCATGTTCTTTTTATTCATGAGTATATTTGGAATTGTCAGTGCTTTAATAAATGCGATTCCTTTGCGAATTGGTGCTGTTGATAATGATGGGCGCAACGCATATATGCTTAGGAACAATCCCGTTGCGCTACATGACTTTTGGGTACAGTTAAAAGTGAACGAGGCTACATCAAAAAATATACGGATTAAGGATATGCCTGGGGAATGGTTTACGGTACCGGACAAAGAATCTATAAGCAACAGTCTAACAGCAACCACAGCGGTCTTTTCAGTAAACCGTTTTATGGATATGCATCAATTTTCTGAAGCATCTGCTTTGATAGACGATTTGCTTGGTACAGATAAAGCTATGATCCCACTGCTTCGAAATCTATTAATCTGTGACCGTATTTTTTGCGAACTCATCGAGGAAAAAGACAACGATTTCATTGAGGAGCTTAGGACCGAAGAATATATAAACTTTATAAAACAGATGCGAAACAACCCATCTGTAATCCGCACAGAATATGCGTATGCTCTTCTTTTTGAGAAGAATGCCGATCAGGCACAAAAGATAGAGGCTCAATTCGAGAAACGTATGCGTACATATCCGTACCTATGCGAGGTCGAAAGTGAAAGAGAGTTGATGGATATTGCAGCAGGAAAAGCAATGGCGGTTTAAACCATTGCTTCTTTAAAGGAGTCTCAGATCTACACTGTATGGGCGATGAATACCTTTCGAATGAACTAGAAATGGAAATACGACAAAAAATAACAGCATAAGGATAAATTAATATGGAGCAAAAGACCACAGTTCTGATTGTGGAGGATGATACGGATATCAATAATCTTTTAAAAACAGCATTAAGACAGGCGGGGTATCATACCGTCCAGGCTTTTTCGGGTACCGAGGCAAGGATGTTATTGCAGATGAATCAGACAGCCTGTTCTCTGGTTCTTCTGGATCTGATGCTGCCGGGTATATCGGGGGAGGAAGTACTGCGTGAAATTCGGAAAGCCGGGAATATTCCGGTCATTGTGTTGACGGCAAAAGACAGCCTGGATGAAAAAATAGGACTTCTTACAAGTGGGGCAGACGATTATATCACAAAACCATTTGAGATACAGGAGGTTTTGGCACGCATTCAGGTACAACTTCGTCATATACAGCAGGAACCGGAATCGTGTAACCTATCTTATAAAGAACTGATGCTGGACAGGGAGAGTTTTGAGGTGCGGATTTCGGACACTTCCCTTCCGAAAATCACAAAGCAGGAATTTGCAATCTTGGAATTGCTCATAAAGCACCCGAAGCAGGTATTCAGTAAAGAAGATATCTTCGAATACGCCTGGGAAGAACATTATATGGGAGAGACAAAGACCCTGGACGTACATATCAGTAATATCCGAAAAAAAATCAAGACGGTTACCGAAGAGGAATACATTGAGACGGTGTGGGGAATCGGATACCGCCTGCATGCGTGAGAAATCTTTACTCTTTTTTTACTTTTTATTTGCGTTTGATTAAGATTTTTCCGGTATGATAACAGCAGATAAGAAAAAGGAGACAGAAAAATTGAATGAGTTACTATTGAGTACAAAGGGTCTGACGAAGAAATACGGCCATCATAATGCAGTCGATCAGGTGGATATCCACATAAAAAAAGGTGCCATTTATGGATTTATTGGCAGAAATGGTGCCGGGAAGACAACTTGCCTGAAGATGATCAGTGGTCTGTCAAAGCCTACCAGCGGCACAATTGAAATGTTTGGCTACAGCGGGAAAGAGCTAAAGCAAATCCGTTCACGTGTAGGATGTCTGATTGAAGCCCCCGGATTATACGGTGGCATGAATGCGTATGAAAACCTGAATATTAAATGTAAACTGTTCGGAATCAAAAAGAAAGGATATATCGAAGATATTTTGCGGACAGTTGGTCTTGAAGATGTAGGTAAGAAGAAAACCAAACAGTTTTCCTTGGGAATGAAGCAGCGTCTGGGAATTGGGCTGGCGTTGGTAGGGGAACCAGATCTCCTGGTACTTGATGAGCCTATAAATGGTTTAGACCCACAGGGAATTGCGGAGGTGAGAGATACCATACAAAAACTCCGGGATGAGCGCAATATGACGATTTTGATATCCAGTCATCTTTTAGAGGAGTTGTCCAGAATCGCTACGGATTATGGAATCATCCATAATGGCAGTCTTTTGCAGGAGCTGACAAGAGAGGAGCTGATGAAGCACTGCAGTGAGCGGATTGAAATCACGCTGGAACATCCAAAGCAAGCGCTTCCGGTCTTAGACAGAATGGGATTTAACAACTATCAGGTGACAGATAAAAGCCATATTCATATTTTTGAACGTTTGAATGAGAGTGCCAGCATCAATATGGAGCTGGCAAAAGAGGGAATTCCGGTGAGGGGAATTTCCATCACCAGCGAAGAACTGGAAACATATTTTCTAAATCTGACGGGGGGAAACCAAAATGCTTAATATGATAAAAATGGATTTGTATCGGATGTTTCGGACGAAAAGTACCTATGTTATCTGGATTCTTATTGCAGCAGCGGTCATTTTTACTACATGGATGTCCAAATTAGATACACAGGATTTAAATAAGGAAGCTTTGAACCAACAGACCGAAAGCAGTGTTCAATCCGAAGAATCGGAAGAGATAAATCTGGGAATGTCTGTATCGCTTCCCACGCAGCCAGGTGAGAAGGTAACGGTCTTTGATCAGGTATATGCAAATCTGCAATCAAAGTTCATCGCGTTATTTATACTGATTTTTGCGGTTCTTTTTTCGAGCGCGGATATTAACAGCGGTTATATCAAAAATATTGGGGGACAGGTCAAAAGCCGGGGAAATTTGATTTTTTCAAGAGCTATCGCACTTTTTATTTATACAGGATTAAGCTTGTGTTTATATCTGATTCTACAGATTGTAATGCAGCAGGTATGCTTCGGTTATTTGGTGTGGGGAGACAAGAGCAATCTACTGAAATACTTTTTCACACAGATGTTACTGCATTACGCCTTGGTTCTGATTTGCATGGCAATTGCAGTCATACTGAACAGTAGTGTACTTAGTATGGCAATCTCTATTTGCCTGAGTATGAATCTGATGGGACTTATCTATAGTGTTGTAGATGTTTTTATCCACAAGCTGGGAGCAAAGAATTTTCAATTGTTCGATTATACGGTAACAGGAAAGATTGCATTATTACCTATGGCACCGGGGAGTAAATCCATTCTTGCGGCTGTCTGTGTCGCAGCGGTGTTCGGAATTGGGGCGACGGCGGTCACGGGACGGGTATTTGGAAAGAGAGATATCTAACATGAAGCTATGGCTTGGGATATTGATAGCAATCATTTTGATACAGGGGGCATTATTTTGGAAATATCAGCGGCAGGTGAAGGACATCTGCCGCCAATTGGCATTTCTGATGAAATATGACAGCAATATGTTGATTACCAGGGAGACAGATTTTGGCGGGATTGGTGAACTGGCGGATCTCTTAAATGAATGGATGGGAGTGCGCAGAAGAGAGAAAAGGGAATATCTGCAAAAGGAAAAGATGATTTCGGACACCTATACGAACCTTTCCCATGATATCCGCACCCCTCTGACTTCACTGGATGGATATGTTCAACTGATGGAAAACTGTGAAAGCCCCATGGAACAGAAGCAGTATATGAAAATCATACAGGAACGCATCACCAGTTTAAAGGCTATGCTGGAAGAGCTATTTACCTTTACGAAACTGAAAAATGATACATTTCACTTAGAATTGACCACCTGCTGTATCAACAAAATCGTAAAAAGCACCATCTTTTCTTACTACAATGAATGGACTGCACGGGGAATCAAACCAGAAATACACATATCAGAAAAGCTTCTTTTTATAAAGGGAAATGAACCGGGGATTCGGCGTGTGCTGCAGAATCTTATAAAAAATGGACTGGACCATGGGCAAAAGAAAATCAGCATTGCCCTGTTTTCCATGCAGGAACAAATTTTCCTGCAAGTAAAAAATCAGGTGGAAGATGCAAAAGAAATCGATGTCTCACAGGTATTTGAGCGGTTTTATAAGGCGGATGAAGCACGCAGCAAGACTTCGAGCGGCCTTGGGCTATCGATTGCCAGGGAATTGGTGCTCCGTATGGACGGAGAAATCCAGGCCAGAATCGAAGGGCAGGAGTTTTGCGTGGAGATTGTGTTTCCAAAAAACGAATTCAGTTAAAAATCCTCCATCTAAATATGCCCTGCAATTGTATATATCTTACATGCTTCTATGTATATCCCCACTCATAAGTCATAAGAAATACACTGTCTGCAGCTTCTCCGAGAAGCTGGTAGTCTACACCTTCGTACAGCACTCCAGGCTGATCAGCAGAGATTTTCGGTGCAAGACTTACAGACACCCGGAAACCCTCCACAGACAGTTTCTCACTCAGATATGAGATGAATTCAGCATATCCCTCACGGTTTTCAGCAAGTATATATTCAAAGTCGACATCGACACCTTCATAACCTTTTGATCTCATGACCTCCAGTAATTCATTGGCAAGCTGTTCCTGGGCGTCTTTGTTCTCCACAAGGACTTTCACCAGCTGATTATTGAAAGTTCCTTCGGCTGATAGAGGGGTCAGTACCAGGACAGGACTCACTCCAAAGTCCTTTGTTTCGGTTAGAATCGGATCTTCATTAACTGGAGGAATCAGATTGCCGTTTTCATTGAATCCATAGGAGAAGATCCGCAGCTCATCCAGATAGAGCAGGGCTTCTCTTAGGATATCTTTACGAATATAGGGATAAGCATATCCGGTGGATTTTAAATTAAGGGACGGTTCACCTGTATAGCTGATAACAATAAAATCACCTTCTGTAATATACTTCTGATTCAGTAAATACGGATTGTTCTGGTAGATTTGTTTGACTGGTACATCATATGACGCGGCGATAGAAGTAACCGACTGACCATGCTTTACCCTGTGAATCAGTTTCGGAATCAGGATCAGAAGCGCCTGGCCCTCTGCAAGGATACCATCTGTATTTAACTGATTGTCATAGATCAGCCGATCTACGGAAATACCATAGTGGCTGGCAATTGAATAGAGGGTGTCACCCTCTTTCACCGTATAAATTTCCATAAATAGCCTTTTTATTTAACTTATGCGGCAAAAGATGATCCGGAACCTGACTTTATAAATAACCCGTCTCTTTCAGCTGAATATTGAAATAACCCGTTAGTTATGGTAAGATACAAGCATGAAATACATAACCTTTTGACCATTGTATCATTATTACGATTATTATCGGGAGAATTATTAATATATGAAACTAACAGATCTATTAGTAAAGTTAGATTATGAGTGCCTGCAGGGTAGTTTAAAAAGAGAGGTGAAAGGAGTAGTCTTTGATTCAAGGAAGGTTGTCAAAGACTCTCTTTTTGTATGCATGCCGGGAGCTGTGGTGGACGGTCACAAGTTTGCCAAAGGTGCAGCAGAAAAGGGTGCATCGGTTCTGGTGGTTGAAAAAGCCGTTGATGTACCCGCAGATATCACTGTGATCAAAGTGAAAAACAGCAGATATGCTCTGGCTCTCATATCGGCCGCATGGTTTGGCAATCCGTCTGGGAGCCTTACTACGATTGGGATTACAGGCACAAAGGGAAAGACTACAACTACTTACATGGTGCGTTCAATCCTTGAGAATGCCGGTTATAAAGTCGGTCTGATCGGAACGATCGAGACGATTATAGCAGACGAGGTGATTCCGTCTGAGAACACAACGCCCGAATCCTATCTGGTACAGGAGTATTTTAAAAGGATGGCCGATGCCGGATGTGACTGTGTCGTGATGGAGGTGTCTTCACAAGCATTGAAGATGGACCGTGTGGCAGGAGTTATCTTCGATTATGGAATCTTTACGAACATTGAGCCAGATCATATAGGACCGGGTGAGCATGAGAATTTTGCGGAATATCTGGCATGTAAGAGGAAACTTTTAAGTCAGTGCAAAGTGGGAATTGTAAACCGCGATGATGAACATTATGATCTGATGATCCAGGGGCATACCTGTAAGTTAGAGACTTACGGTTTTCATAAGGATGCCAATCTTCGGGCAATCAGTCCCAGACTGGTCAAAACCCCGGGCTATCTTGGCATCGCATATACAGTAGAAGGTCTGATGCATTTTTCTGTGGAAATCGATGTTCCCGGAAAATTCAGCATTTATAATTCGCTTACAGCGATTGCCATATGCCGACATTTTCAGGTGTCCGAGCAGAACATCATAGATGCACTGAAAAAGGCAAAGGTAAAAGGCCGTATGGAGATGGTGAGGGTTTCGGATGATTTTACGCTGATGATAGACTATGCACACAACTCCATGAGTCTTGAAAGCCTGTTATCATCTCTTCGGGAATATCAGCCCCATAGAATTGTGTGTCTGTTTGGATGTGGCGGAAACAGAGACCGGGACAGACGTTTTGAGATGGGAGAGATCTCCGGGAATATGGCTGATCTTACAATCATTACCTCGGATAATCCAAGAAAGGAAGATCCGCAGGCGATTATTGAGGATATCAAAACAGGTATCCATAAGACGAAAGGAAGATACGTGGAGATCTCTGACAGAAAAAAGGCAATCGCCTATGCGATTCATCATGGAGAACCAGGCGACATCATTGTACTTGCGGGGAAGGGACATGAGGATTATCAGATTATCGGAACTACAAAGCACCATATGGATGAGAGGGAACTGATCGCTGACATATTGCAGGAAGATAAGAATAATTAGGAGGCATTATGGGCAGTAATTATGCCGATATAATCGTGGATATCACCCATGAAAAGCTGGACCGTACGTTTCAGTATAAGATTCCAGAGAATCTGGAGGGCCATGTTTCTGTGGGAAGTCAGGTATTTATTCCCTTTGGAAATGGAAATCGGAGGATACTGGGCTATGTGATTGGTATCAGTCAGACACCGAAATATCCCAAAGAGAAGATGAAAGAAGTGGAATCGCTTAATTCAGAAGAAGACGCAGCTTTATCCAGGATGATCGCTCTGGCCGGATGGATGAAGAAAACTTATGGATCCACGATGATTCAGTCCTTGAAAACAGTGATTCCTGTAAGAAAAAAAGGCAGTGAAAAGGAAGAACGTTATGTTGTTATAAACCTGAGTCAAAATCAGGCGTCAGAACGGCTCGAATATTATGAAAAGAAGAATCAGAAGGCGAGAGCAAGAGTTCTTGCCGGACTGATGGAAAAGCAAAAGATGGCCTATAAGGATGCCCTGAAGGATTTTCGTGTTTCAGCTGGTGTTATGCGAACGCTGGAAGAACAGGGAGTGCTGAGCATCAAAAGCAGAACTGTGTACCGCAATCCGGTAGACAGCAGGATGCAGGGCACCCCGGTCCTTCAGATGTCGAAAGAACAGAATGCGGTGTTTGATCAGATTCTGGAAGAATGGAAACATGAGAATAGAACTTGCCTGATTAAAGGGGTCACGGGAAGCGGGAAGACTCTGATTTATATGAAGTTAATGGAGGAAATGCTGTCAAAAGGGAAGCAGGTAATTCTGCTGATTCCGGAAATTGCGCTGACTTATCAGAATATCAGACGGTTTTATGGCTATTTTCACGATCAGGTAACCGTTCAGAATTCTAAGATGACCCGGGCTGAGCGTTTCGATCAGATGGAACGAGCCAGAAAGGGTCAGGTACAGATCGTGATCGGCCCCAGGTCTGCCCTGTTTACTCCATTTCCTAATCTGGGGCTTATTATCATAGATGAGGAGCATGAAACAACCTATAAGGGCGAATCGACTCCGAGGTATCATGCGAGAGAGACTGCCATTGAGCGGGCAAGGCTTGAAGGAGCCCATGTGGTGCTCGGTTCAGCAACGCCTTCGCTGGAGTCTTACTATCGGTGTGAGAAAGGTGAGTATGCCCTATTTGAACTGAACAGCAGATATCAGGAAGCATGTATGCCGAAAGTATATTCGGTGGATATGCGGGAAGAATTGAAACAGGGAAACCGCTCTATTCTGAGCCGAAGACTTCAAAGTGCAATACAAAAGCGTTTGGAGACAGGGGAGCAGACGATGCTCTTTCTGAATCGAAGGGGTTACGCAGGGTTTGTATCTTGCCGCTCGTGCGGACATGTGATGAAGTGTCCGCATTGCGATGTTTCGCTTACCATCCATGCGAATGGAAAGCTGGTATGCCACTACTGCGGTTATGAAACAACGATGGTCAGTCACTGCCCTAAGTGCGGATCACCTTATATCGGGGGATTCCGAGCCGGAACGCAGCAGATTGAACAGGTGGTTGCAAAGCGATTTCCAGGCGCACGCATTGCGAGGATGGATCTGGATACAACGAGAGGAAAGGAAGGATACCAGAAGATTCTTAAGGCATTCTCCGAGAAGGAATATGATATTCTGATTGGAACTCAGATGATCGTGAAGGGACATGATTTCCCGAATGTGACGTTGATGGGTGTGCTGTCTGCGGATCTGTCTTTATATGCCAGCAATTATCGTGCAGCGGAGAGGACTTATCAGCTGCTTGTTCAGGCAGAGGGACGGTCCGGAAGGGGAAATCTTCCGGGTGAAGCTGTGATTCAGACTTACCATCCCGAACACTACAGCATACAGGCGGCGATCAATCAGGATTATGAGGAGTTTTATCAGGAAGAGATCTCATACCGCCGGGTCATGGGATATCCGCCCGCTTCTAATTTACTGGCAGTCCATGGCTCGTGTGACAGAGAAGATACATTGAAAGAAGCGATGGACTACATTCGCAGATACCTGGATCGGATCTGTGATAAGGATGGATTCCAGATTATAGGTCCGGCTGCGGAAAATGTTTCTAAAATAAATGATATGTACAGAAATGTGCTTTATATCAGACAGGAGTCGATAGAAAAACTTGTTGCAATTCGGGAATACCTGGAAAGATACATTGAGATCAATAAGGGTTTCGACCCCATATATATACAGTACGACATAAATTGATATGATACCAGGGTCAAAAGGTCCTGCGTTTCATGCTCGCATGAAAAAGCATGACCTTGTATCATATGGGGTCAAATTACTTTTGACCCCAACCTCAGTGATATTTAAGGATAAGAAAGGACAAGAAAGATAATGGCAATTAGAAAGATAAGAGAATTTGGAGATCCGGTACTGAACAAGGTGTGCCGTCCGGTAAAGGAAGCTACACCCAGAATCAGGCAGTTGGTTGATGATATGTTTGAGACGATGTACGATGCAATGGGGGTTGGACTTGCAGCGCCTCAGGTTGGAATCTTAAAGAGAATCGTTGTCATTGATACGGATGGGACTCCCCATGCACTGATCAATCCCCAGATATTGGAGACATCCGGAGAGCAGACAGGAGAAGAAGGATGCCTGAGTCTCCCGGGAAAGTGCGGAATTGTGACACGGCCGGATTATGTAAAAGTAAAAGCATACGATGTGGATATGAAACCATTTGAGCTGGAGGGAAGAGATCTTCTGGCTCGTGCAATCTGCCACGAGTGTGAACACCTGGATGGTATCTTGTATACTTCACATGTTCAGGGGGAGCTAAAAGACAATACAGTAATTGAAGAGGATTAAAATGGTGATATGAATGAGAATAGTTTTTATGGGAACGCCCGATTTTGCTGTGGGAACTTTGGAAGCGATTCAAAAAGCCGGTCATGAAGTGATCGGTGTTGTAACCCAGCCTGACCGGCCGAGAGGAAGAGGTAAAAAGCTGCATCCTACACCGGTGAAAAGTGTGGCTGTGTCACATAATCTTCCGATTTATCAGCCAGTGAAGGTGAGAGCCCCGGAATTTGTAGAAACATTAAAACATCTGAAACCGGATGTTGTGGTAGTCGCTGCATTTGGACAGATTATTCCCCAGAGTATTCTGGATATACCGACATTTGGATGTCTCAATGTCCATGCCTCCCTTCTGCCGAAATACCGTGGGGCGGCACCGATCCAGTGGGCAGTCATCGATGGTGAAAGGGAGAGCGGAGTCACAATTATGCAAATGAATGCAGGCCTTGATACCGGAGATATTCTTTCGAAAGCAATTGTGCCGCTTGATGCCGGCGAGACGGGAGGCAGCTTGTTTGACAAGTTGTCAAAAGCGGGAGCCAGGCTGCTTGTCGACACACTCATAAAGCTGGAGAACGGACAGATTACGCCGCTTAAACAGCCTAAAGAAAGTCCGACCAAGTATGCAAGAATGATAAAAAAATCCGACGGACTAATTGACTGGAGCAAAGATGCTGTGGAAATCGAGCGACTGATCCGTGGAATGAATCCTTGGCCGAGTGCATATACGCATCTGTCAGGCAAAACACTTAAGATTTGGAAAGCTTCGACTTCTGATGAGATGACTAAAGCTGAGGGGACAAAGAAGCCGGATATTGATCCCGGGACTGTGACCGGGACGGATGAAGTAAGCATCCGTGTTCAGACAGGAGATGGTGAGATAAGGCTTTTGGAAATACAGATGGAAGGGAAAAAGCGCATGACCTGTGATGCGTTCTTACGAGGTTATGAGGTAATCCCAGGCACAAGATTAGGAATATAAGGAGTGAATGAATATGCTTTTTTGGGGACTTGATCCAACTTATGTACTTATCATACTAGCATTTGCTGTCTCTGCATTTTTTTCTGCGAGAATGAATGCAACATTTTCGAAGTATAGTCAGGTAAACGCCGCAAGCGGACTTACCGGAGCACAGGCCGCACAGCGAATTCTACAGTCAGCCGGTATCTATGATGTGACAATTGAACATGTGTCGGGGAAATTGACGGATCATTACGATCCGTCACATAAGGTGCTGCGTTTATCCCAGTCTGTTTACGGGAGTACATCCATTGCAGCGATTGGAGTGGCGGCCCATGAGTGCGGCCATGCAGTGCAGGATGCAAGAAATTATGTCCCGCTCAAGGTCAGAAGTGCAATCGTTCCGGTGGCAAATTTCGGTTCTCAGTTATCCTGGCCGCTTTTTCTGGTGGGATTGATTTTTTCATGGAAACCACTCGTGACGGCCGGAATTGTACTATTTTGTGGCGCTCTGATTTTTCAGATCGTCACTCTTCCGGTAGAGCTCAATGCTTCCGGGAGGGCATTAAAAATGCTCAATACAACAGGAATATTAGGTGATGCGGAGATTAAGGGCACAAGGAGAGTTTTAACGGCTGCGGCAATGACTTATGTGGCTGCAGTTATTGGCTCTTTACTACAGCTTCTGCGTCTGCTGATCCTTTCTGGCGGTGTTCGAAACAGGGATGACTGACGAATGACGAAGATAGATATTAGATGGGACAATATAGATGGAAATTAACACAAGAGAATTAATACTTGAGATATTACTTGAGACTGACAGAGAAGGCAGGCAGTGTCAGACTGTAATTGGGAATGTACTTGATAAATATCAGTTTCTCTCGAAATGCGACCGCGCGTTTATCACCCGTATCAGTGAGGGTACGATTGAGTACCGTATTCAGCTGGATTATATCATTGACTGTGTATCAGATATTAAGGTAAAGAAGATGAAGCCGGTGATTCGCGAGATATTAAGAATGTCGGTATATCAGATGAGATATATGGACAGCGTGCCTGATAGGGCAGCTGTAAACGAAGCTGTAAAGCTGGCCCAGAGGAAAGGTTTCCGTAATCTAAAAAGTTTTGTGAACGGCGTTCTTCGAAATATAAGCCGCCGGGTAGATGATATCGTCTGGCCGGACCGAAGTGCCAGCCCTGCAAGATACTTATCTGTCCGTTATTCCATGCCGGAAATGCTGGTAAAACAATGGTGCGGGGAATATGGAGAGGAGACTTGTGAAAAGATCTTAGGCTCTTTTTTAGAGCATCGTCCCCTGACGGTTCGGTTTAGCCGGACTGGTCATGATACAGAGCAGACAATACAAAAATTGGAAAAGCAAGGTGTCAGGGTGACGAAAGCCAATTATGCCAAAGATGCTTATATCCTGGAGAATTATGATTATCTCGCTAGTCTGGATGCATTTGCAGATGGGGATATTCAGGTGCAGGACCCGAGTTCCATGCTTGTGGCACAGGCGGCAGGTATCTCTGCCGGAGATTTCGTCCTTGATCTGTGTGCTGCTCCTGGTGGCAAGAGTCTGCATGCTGCGGATCTTTTGAACGGAACAGGAATGGTGGAATCCAGGGATATATCGGATTATAAAGTAGGGTTGATTCAAGATAATATTGAACGGCTGGGTCTACAGAATATTCGAACACAAGTTAAGGATGCTTCCAGATATTATCAAGAGGATGAAGGCTGTGCAGATATTGTCCTTTGTGATGTCCCCTGTTCAGGATATGGTGTGATTGGGAAAAAGCCGGATATCAAATATAAGGCATCCCATGAGAAACAAGAATCACTATTAAAACTCCAAAGAGAGATTCTAAAAAATGCTGCACGTTATACGAAAGATGGCGGTGTCTTGATCTACAGCACCTGTACGATTGGAAAATCTGAAAATATTGATCAGGTGATGTGGTTTACCAAACATTTTCCGTTTCAACTGGAGTCACTGGATCCTTATTTTGATGAGAACCTACATCTTATGACAACGAAAGAGGGTTATCTGCAGCTGCTGCCGGGATGTTTTGACTGTGATGGATTCTTTCTTGCAAGATTAAAGAAACAGGAGAGTTTATGATAGAAGATGTTAATGATTTAGATATAGGATCTATATATATGGACGAGCTGTATCAGGTGACTGAGCGTCTGGGTGCGAAACCCTACGTGGCAAGACAGCTCTTCGACTGGATTCATAAGAAACAGTCACGCTCTTATGGCGAGATGACAAATCTTTCAAAAAGCTTAAGAGAACAGCTGATAAACGGATACCCCCTTGTTATTCCAGAACTTTTAGAGGTTCAGGAGTCGAAGATTGACGGAACCAAAAAGTTCTTGTTTCGTCTGGAGGATGGAAATGTGATAGAAAGCGTGTGGATGAAGTATCATCACGGGAATTCTGTTTGTATTTCCTCACAGGTGGGATGCCGAATGGGATGTAGATTCTGTGCATCCACGATTGGAGGACTGATCCGAAACTTAAGTGCATCCGAGATGCTGGAACAGATCTATGAGATCACCCGGATCACTGGTGAAAAAGTGTCAAACGTTGTTGTGATGGGCACTGGAGAACCACTGGAGAATCTCGATCATCTTATTCGATTTATCCGGCTGATCAGCGATGAAAACGGTATGAACTTAAGTCAGAGAAATATCACGGTTTCGACCTGTGGAATCGTTCCGAAGATTTATGAACTGGCAGATGAAAATTTTCAGATCACACTGGCCTTGTCTTTACATGCTCCAAATGACGAGAAACGAAGAGAATTAATGCCGGTTGCAAATAAATATACAATCAAAGAAGAACTCGACGCATGCCGGTATTATTTTCATAAAACCGGTCGAAGAATCACTTTCGAATATGCCTTAGTCGGCGGGAAGAATGACAGTGAGACGGATGCGGCGCAGCTTGCGGCACTCGTAAAAGGCATAAATTGCCACGTAAATCTGATTCCCGTGAACCCCGTCAGAGAGCGAAGTTATGTAAAGTCAGAAAAAAAAGTAATGGAAAATTTCAAAAATAAACTTGAAAAATACCGAATTAATGTTACTATTAGAAGAGAAATGGGCAGCGATATAGACGGTGCCTGTGGACAGTTACGTCGAAAATACATAGATAAATCCGAATAGGAGAGGGAGACATGAAGGTATATGCTGAAACAGACATCGGCCAAAAGAGGCAGATGAATCAGGATTTTGTATATGTTTCCGAACAGCCGGTAGGTAATCTTCCGAACCTGTTTGTTGTTGCTGACGGTATGGGCGGACACAATGCAGGCGATTTTGCCTCAAGATTTGGCGTATCGGTGCTGGTGGAGACAGTGCAAAAAGACACTAATTTTAATCCAGTGAAGATACTTCGCCATGGAATGGAAGCAGCCAATCAGCTGGTGCTTACGCAGGCAAAAAAGGATGCCTCTATGGCGGGAATGGGAACTACTATGGTTGTCGCTACAATCGTTGGCAGCTATGCCTACATAGCGAATGTCGGCGACAGCAGGCTGTATATTGGAGCTGACAGCCTCAAACAGATAACGAGAGATCATTCTTTGATCGCAGAAATGGTAAGAATTGGGGAGCTTACTCCGGAAGAGGCAAGAAATCATCCGGATAAGAATATTATTACTAGAGCAATAGGAACAAGTGAAGAAGTCGATATTGACTTTTTTGATGTGAAATTGGAGCCGAAAGATCAGATTGTGATGTGCTCGGATGGACTTACAAATATGGTTACAGATGAAGAAATTTATGGGACCATCCAGATTCAGGAGGGGAATAAGGCACAGAAGCTGATTGAAATGGCAAATGCAAATGGCGGAAAAGATAACATAACAGTTATCATCGTCGAACCATTTACTAACGAGGTGAGAGAATGTTAAAAGAGGGAACAATAATAGGAAAAAGATACGAGGTCGTCAATCGTATCGGCGGCGGCGGCATGGCCGATGTATACAAAGCGAACGACAATAAACTAAATCGTATGGTGGCTGTCAAAGTCATGAAATCGGAATTCCAGGAGGATCCGACATTTATATCTAAATTTCGCAAAGAGGCCCAGTCCGCAGCAGGGCTTTCACACCCGAACATTGTAAATGTCTATGATTTCGGAGATGAAAATGGTCTCTATTATATCGTAATGGAACTGGTTGAGGGCATCACGCTGAAAGATTATATTGTCAGAAAAGGTAAACTGAGCGTGAAAGAAGCGACTAGCATTGCAATTCAGGTATCACTGGGACTGCAGGCAGCCCATAACCGTGGAATTATCCACAGGGATGTCAAACCACAGAATATCATTATCTCTGTGGATGGAAAGGTAAAGCTTTCAGATTTTGGTATTGCAAAGGCGACAAATTCCAATACCATAACTTCAAATGTGATGGGATCGGTTCACTATAGTTCGCCGGAACAGGTAAGAGGTGGATTCAGCAACGAGAAGAGTGATATCTATTCACTGGGAATCACACTTTATGAGATGGTAACGGGAAGGGTACCTTTTGACGGAGAGACAACGGTGGCCATCGCCATCAAGCACCTTCAGGAGGAAATCGTTCCACCGTCAAAATATGCACCGGGTCTTCCCTATGCACTGGAACAGATCATATTAAAGTGTACGCAGAAAAGTCCGGACCGCCGATACAGCAACATGACGGAACTAATTGACGATCTGAAACATTCACTTATGGACCCGCAGGGGAATTTTGTGGGTATTGCACCGCTAAGTTCACATGCAAAGACAGTTATGCTCTCCCCGGAAGAGATGGAGGATATTCGAAATACGCAGGTAAGGGACAGCGGTGATACCACCGAGAATATGTATGCGGATCTGGATTCCACTGATGATGAGGACTATGATGGAAATGATGACGACGATGACGATTACGATGATTATGACGACGATGACGATGAAAAATCGGGACTTGAAAAAGGAATAACGATTGCGAGCTTTATTATCGGAGCTTTAATTGTTGTCATACTGATCTTTTTCATAGCAAAAGCAGCAGGAATCATGGGGGCCGGAAAAAAGAACAAGCCAACAGTTACACCGGAACCAACTCAGATAGAAGAGGACAAGGACAAGGATTCTTCCAATAACGATGCAGCCGATAAAGACAAAACTGAAAACACAGAACCTGTAAAACCTGCAAATGAAGACAATCAGGTTACAGTGCCGGATATTACGAATAAAACTCAGCAGGAAGCCATGGATCTTTTGAACAGCCTCAATCTCGGCGGAAGATACACCGGCGAAGAAAATTCGGACACGGTAGAAGAGGGTAAAGTATCTTCACAGGAGATTGCTGCCGGACAGAAGATAGAAAAGAATACTACGGTTAACTTCAAGATTAGTACAGGAAAAGCTCAGATAGAGGTCCCAAGTGAGATTACCGGTGTCAGTCAGGCTGATGCGACAGCGAAACTTGCGGCTCTGGGACTGATTGTTTCCGATCATGTTGAAAAGCAGAACAGTGATTCCGTTGCAGCAGGCAATGTTATCACAACGAGTCCGGCACCGGGAAGCAAGGTAGCTCCGGGTTCAGAGATTTCAATGATTGTAAGCAATGGGCCCAAATCGACACCTGTACCTGAGAAACCGAATGATAACGACGATTCGAATAAGGGCAATACAAACGGTGAGGGTGACAGCACAAACGCATCAGATGTACCGATTGGTAACTATAGTGGGTCTCCTGTTTCGACTGTGAAAGCAAAACTTGAAGCTTCCGGACTAACAGTCAAAGTTGTATATACTTCTGAGGGGAAAGTCGGAAAAGGTGAAATCGTAGGACAGGATGTTCCAGACGGGAGCAAACTTGCATCTGGCAAAACAATTACACTTACGGTCTACGATCCCGATAAGGCGGGCTGATGACAAATATCATATATGACAGGTAAAATAATAAAAGGAATTGCCGGATTCTACTATGTAGTAGCAGAATCCGGCATCTATGAATGTAAAGCAAAGGGCATATTCAGAAAAGAGAAGAAAAAACCTCTTGTGGGAGACAATGTTGAGATAGAAGTTCTGGATTCTGGCGAAATGACCGGAAATATATATCAGATTCTGCCGAGAAAGAATGAACTGATACGACCGGCTGTAGCAAATGCCGATCAGGCGATGGTGATTTTTGCGCTGGAAAGCCCAAAACCCAATATTGGCCTTTTAGATCGGTTTCTTCTCATGATGGAGCTGCAGCATGTTCCGGCCGTGATTTGTTTTAACAAGGAGGATCTGGTTTGCAAGGACCAGGCTGCGGAGCTTGAAAAGATCTACCTGGGGTGCGGTTATGACGTACTTTTTTGCAGTGCAAAGCAAAATGAGGGCATAGACGAGATAAGAAAGAAACTTCAGGGAAAAACTACAGTTGTATCAGGTCCTTCTGGCGTTGGAAAATCATCGATTACGAACCTTCTTCAAAAGAATGTTCTGATGGAAACAGGGGAGATCAGTAAGAAACTGAAACGTGGGAAGAACACGACGAGGCACTCACAGCTCATCCTGGTGGATAATGATACATTTATCATGGACACACCAGGGTTTAGTTCTCTGGACCTTATTGATGTTTCAGACGAAAAACTCCGGTTTTATTTTCCGGAATTTGAACCGTATGAAGGCCGATGTCGTTTTAACGGCTGTGTCCATGTGCATGAACCAGGCTGTCAAGTCAAAAAGGATGTATCTGCCGGCGTGCTATCTGCATCCAGATATGATAATTATGTGTCTTTTTACAATGAACAAAAAGAAAGAGAAAAAAGGAGATATTAAGAATGTATCAGTTGTCACCCTCTATCCTGGGAGCGGATTTTTACAATCTGGAAAAACAGATTATGCAGGTTGAAAAGGCCGGATGTAAGTGGCTTCATGTCGATGTTATGGATGGGATGTTTGTACCAAGCATATCTATGGGAATGCCCGTGATCAGTTCTGTCAGAGAACATACCTCCCTTTTTCTTGACGTTCATCTGATGATTGAGAAACCGGAGAGATATATCAAGGAGTTTGCAAAAAGCGGAGCGGACATGATCACTGTGCATACCGAAGCCTGTACACATCTCGACCGCACACTTACTTTGATTCATGAATGTGGTGCAAAGGCAGGTGTAGCGTTAAATCCTGCAACTTCTCTTGATACCTTAGAATATGTTCTCGATAAAGTGGACATGGTTCTTTTGATGACGGTAAATCCCGGATTTGGTGGCCAAAGGTACATTCCTTCTTGTACTTCCAAGATCCGAAGATTGAGAGAGAAGATAAATTCTTTGGGATATCAGGCAGACATCGAGGTAGATGGAGGAATTAATTTTGATACCATCAATACGGTTCTGGATGCCGGGGCAAATGTGATTGTTGCCGGCTCTGCAGTGTTCCATGGCGATATCACAGATCATATTCATAAGTTTCAGGAACAGTTTGCCCAATACAACAGGAAAGCAGGAAAGAAAAGTTGAACATGATATTAATCAGCGGGGGCAGAATCGATCCAGATTTTGTCCTCGATTTTATAAAAAGGCATGAAGGGGATCAGATAGCCGCCATAGACAGGGGACTAAAGTTTTGCAGTGAGCAGGGAATCCGTCCGAATTATATTGTGGGTGATTTTGACAGTCTTCCCGGGGGAATCTTAGAAAGATATGAATCAGACGCCGATATTTCTATTCGTCGACTCAAACCGGAAAAGGATGATTCCGATACAGAGGCAGCATTTCATCTTTCTCTTGATCTGGGTGTGGACACTATATACCTTCTGGGTGCAACCGGAACTCGCATAGATCATATGATTGCGAATATACAGCTGCTGGTTTTGGCGGTGTTAAAAGGAATTCGAATGTATCTGATTGATCCGAATAATCTGATCACGGCGCTGATTCGTCCGGCCATTTTGAAAAGGGAAGAACAGTACGGAAATTACGTGTCTTTTTTTCCCTGGGGTGATGAGGTGACAGATCTCACCTTGACAGGATTCAAATATCCTTTGACACGTTATCATCTGACGCATGTAAGCTGCGGTCTTTCACTCAGCAACGAAATTGCAGAAGATAATGCCAGTGTAGAGTTTCAAAGCGGAATTCTGCTTATGATACAGTCTAAGGACTAAACTGTGAGATTACAAAGGCTGCCTCTTTTAAACTTTACCGTAATGTGGTATCATCAGGATTGCGAACAGACAAAGTGTCTTACAATTATGTAGATAAAGAAAGCTGATAGAGAAAGGATTATTATGGAATTAGGAATTATTGGATTGCCAAATGTTGGGAAAAGTACGCTGTTTAATTCACTGACAAAAGCCGGAGCAGAATCGGCGAATTATCCCTTTTGTACGATAGACCCTAATGTAGGGATTGTACCGGTACCGGATGAAAGAATCAAATTACTGGGTGATTTTTATCATTCCAAAAAAGTCACACCGGCAACGGTAGAGTTTGTTGACATTGCCGGTTTAGTAAAGGGCGCCTCGAAAGGCGAGGGCCTTGGTAATCAGTTCTTGGCTAATATCCGCGAAGTGGATGCAATCGTGCATGTTGTCCGCTGCTTTGAGGATGAGAATGTCGTACATGTGGATGGTTCTATTGATCCGGGACGGGACATCGAGACGATAGATTTGGAACTTATCTTTGCAGATATCGAGGTTCTGGACAGAAGAATTTCCAAAACTGCAAAATCGGCCCGTATGGATAAAGCGGCTGCGAAAGAACTGGACATGCAAAAACGCCTGAAGGCACATCTGGAGGACGGTAAAGATGCTATCTCCTTCAAAACAGATGATGAGGATGAACTGGTCTGGATTAAGGAATATAATCTGCTGACTGATAAGCCGGTGATCTATGCAGCAAATGTCGGCGAAGACGATCTTGCGGATGACGGAGCGTCGAATCCATGCGTTCAAAGCGTGAGAGAGTATGCGTCTGTCCACAACAGTGAGGTATTCGTGATCTGTGCTGAAATCGAAGCAGAAATTTCGGAACTGGATGAAGATGAGAAACAGGAATTTCTGGAAGATTTGGGGCTTAAGGAATCCGGTCTTGACAAACTAATCGAGACCAGTTACCGCACTTTAGGACTTATGAGCTTTCTGACAGCCGGAGAAGATGAGACCAGAGCATGGACAATTCCAGTGAATACAAAAGCACCACAGGCAGCGGGAAAGATACACACCGATTTCGAACGTGGATTTATCAAAGCCGAGGTGATTAATTATCGGGAACTGTTAGACTGTGGATCTTACAGCAGCGCAAGAGACAAGGGACTTGTGCGGATGGAGGGAAAAGATTATATTGTAAAAGACGGCGATGTGATCTTGTTTCGGTTTAATGTGTGATGATAGTTCGGGATTCATACCATATCTGGTAGGAACATATGGTTGCTATACAACCACTACACAAGAGGATAAACTTGCATAAAGTTTATCCTCTTTTTTTGTCGAAAGCCCACGAACTTCGGGTATTTTGAGAATGTTTTGTATCATAAAATCTTCAAAAATACCTTGATTTTTCCTGTGCTTTAAGTTAGAATAGACCCATAAGTGGTACAAAGTGGTGAAAAGTGGTGCGTAATGGAGGGAATGTGGCAGTGAACGACAAAACGCATCCGAAGAATGAAAGTGGGGAGACTTTCATTTTCAAAGAGAGGTAATTGCTTATGTTCATGGGAGAGTATAATCATACGATTGACCCAAAGGGGAGGCTGATTATCCCGTCTAAATTTCGTGAACAGCTCGGTGATGAGTTCGTTCTGACAAAAGGATTGGACGGGTGTCTCTCCATCTATCCCATGAATGAATGGGAAACATTCGAAAAGCAATTACGCAGCTTACCACTTACGAACAAGAATGCCAGAACTTTTACTCGTTTCTTCGTTGCCGGGGCAGCATCTTGCGAACTGGACAAGCAGGGGAGAATTCTCGTACCGCAGACGTTGCGGGAATTTGCTGGTCTGACAAAGGAAGTAGTCCTTACAGGCAATATAAATCGAATTGAAATCTGGAGTAAGAACAAGTGGAGCGCGAATAGTGATTATGATGATATGGATTCGATCGCTGAAGGACTTTCAGATCTGGGAATCACACTCTGATCAGGAGATAATTTAATGGAATTTAAACACAAATCGGTGTTACTAAAAGAGACGATTGACAGTCTTAACATTAAATCGGATGGGATTTATATTGATGGGACCATAGGAGGGGCAGGACATGCTCTCGAGATCTGTAAAAGATTGTCAGACAAGGGACAGCTGATTGGTTTTGATCAGGATGCAGATGCAATATATGCCGCTGGGGAACGGCTTCGCGACTATGAAGACCAGATCACGATTATTCGAAACAATTACTGCCATATGAAAGAGGAGCTTGAAATAAGGGGTATTACTCAGGTAGATGGAATCCTGCTTGATTTGGGAGTCTCTTCCTTTCAGTTGGATTCTCCCGACAGGGGGTTTACGTACAGAGTAGATGCGCCGCTGGACATGCGTATGGACCGAAGGCAAGAGCGTACCGCAGCCGATATCGTAAATCAATATTCTGAGAAAGATCTTTATCGGATTATCAGGGATTACGGCGAAGAGAGATTTGCACAGAACATAGCAAAGCATATCTGTATCGCCAGACAAGAGGCAGCGATCGAGACGACTGGGGAGTTAATCGAGATCATCAAACATGCCATACCTGCCAAGGTCCGTGCCACTGGCGGACATCCGGCCAAGAGAACTTTTCAGGCCATACGAATTGAACTGAATCAGGAACTGGATGTACTGAAAGATTCTTTGGATGGAATGATCGAATTATTAAGTGATGGAGGAAGACTATGTGTGATTACCTTTCATTCTCTGGAAGACCGCATTGTAAAGACATCATTTAAGAAGAATGAAGATCCCTGTATCTGTCCGCCGGAGTTTCCGGTATGTGTATGCGGCAGAAAATCCAAGGGGAAAGTGCTTACCCGTAAACCGATTATACCGACAAGAGAAGAAATTGAGGCAAATAAGCGGTCGAAAAGTTCAAAACTGCGGGTTTTTGAACGAAGAAAGTGAGTTTGCCGGTGTCAGGAGTGCGTTATGGCAAGAAGATCAAATAGAAGGGTAGATTCAAGAGCGGATCGTTATGTCAGAGATACTTATGAAGATGGAAGTGCTGTTCGTAGACTTTCCGATCTTCCATTGGAAGAAGAAAGTGTAGAGCTTCCGAAGAGAAAAGTCAGCAAAAGGACAAGCAGGAATCGCAAGCGTGCTATGCAGATGAGCAGGGGATATGTTCTTTTTCTGACCGCGATATGTACAGTTATGGTAGCACTCTGTGTTAATTTTCTGCAGCTTAAGGCTCAGATGACGACACAGAATGAAACAGTAATGTCCCTGGAGAGTAAATTAAGCAAATTGAAAGCAGATAATGATGCTTATTATAATACAGTGATGGCATCTGTCAATATGGATAAAGTCAAAGAGGCAGCCCTTAACCGTCTCGGTCTTCAATATGCAGATGAATCACAGGTTCGGTATTACAACATAGACCAGGAGGGTTATGTCAGACAATACTCGGACGTTCCGGATACGAAGTAAGTGAGGACGCAAATTGAGCAAAAGAACGACAAAGAAGCGTCAAAACATCATAAAGGAAAGAAAAAAAGACGGCAGGATAAGTAAAAAGCTGGTAGGACTATTCATCTTAGTCGTGCTGGCTTTAGTCGGTTTAGCACTTCGAATTACGTATATCAATGCCAGCGATCATCAGGATTATAAACGTCAGGTTCTGAATCAGACACAGCAGCAGTATAGCAGCCGTGTAATTCCTTTTAAGAGAGGTGAAATTCAGGATCGAAATGGCACCATCCTTGCTGCCAGCGAAAAAGTTTATAACGTGATTTTGGACTGCAAGATCGTAAACAGCAAGGTAAAAGTGAAGGACAAGTCTGCTAAGATTTATCTGGAACCAACCGTAAAGGCACTGGTTGAGGTTCTGGGCCTTGATGAGGACGATATCCGTTCCCGTCTGGAGGATGATAAAACAAAAAACAGCCAGTATCAGATTCTAAAAAAACAATTGTCCATCACAGACAAGAAAAAGTTTGAAGACTATCTGGATCTGGACAATGAGGAAAATAAGAGCCTAAGTGACAAAGAAAAACTGATGCGCCAGAGAGTGAAGGGAGTATGGTTTGAAGAGACTTATGTCAGAAGATACCCCATGAATTCTATGGCCAGTGATCTGATTGGATTCACCTATGACGGGATAACGGCTGACTGGGGAATCGAAGGTTATTATTCCAGCCTGCTAAATGGAGTGAATGGACGCCAGTTCGGATACTTTAATTCTGATGCTGATGTGGAACAGACGATCCAGGATCCCATAAACGGGAAAAATGTTATCTCCACCATCGATGCGAACATCCAGCAGATTATCAGAGATGCGTTGGAATCATATGAAAATGAGATGGCCAACGGACCAAATGGAACTGCCGCTGCAAAAAATGTCGGTGTAATTGCAATGAACCCTAATACCGGAGAGATTCTGGGAATGGATTCTTCCGACTGGTATGATCTGAATAATCCAAGGGATCTGAAGCCCTTTTATTCGGCGGAAGAGATTGCGGCCATGGATGATAAGGCACAGCTGGATGCATTGAATAAGATCTGGAGAAATTTCTGTATCTCTGATACTTTTGAACCGGGTTCCACGGTAAAGCCTATGACGGTTGCGGCTGCACTCGAGAGCGGCAGTATATCGGCAGATGATACTTATCACTGCAATGGATTTAAAACTGTATCGGGTCTGAAAATCAAATGTGCAATCTATCCCAATGGGCATGGGACATTATCCCTTGGTGACAGTCTGAAACATTCCTGTAATGTTGCGATGATGGACATCGCAGAAAAGATGGGAGCAGAAAACTTTCTCAGGTATCAGAAAATATTTAATTTCGGGGATTATACCGGAATCGATCTGCCTGGGGAGGGGAGCGGAATTCTCCATACGCAACAGGCTTTAGGTTCGACAGAGCTTGCCACGGCAGCGTTTGGACAAGGTTTTACCGGCACGATGATTCAGGAAATTGCTGCATTTTCATCTGTGATCAATGGAGGAACCTATTATAAACCCCATGTGGTGAGTTCAGTAACAGACAGTTTGGGAGCCGTCGTAGAGAACATAGATCCGGTTATGGTCAGAAAGACGATATCTCCGGAAGTCAGTAATGAAGTCCGGCAGTATCTGGGCACTGTGATGGACTCTGATGGATCGGGTGCGAAAGCAAAAGTGGCGGGATATAGCATGGGCGGAAAGACTGGTACAGCTCAGAAGATTCCGAGAACTGACAAAAAATATCTGGTATCCTTCATCGGATTCGCACCACTTGATCATCCGCAGGTTGCTTTGTATGTTGTGGTAGATGAGCCGAATGCAGCCATTCAGGCCAATAGTATCTATCCCCAGCAAATCTATAAAAAGATCATGAAGGAACTTCTGCCTTACCTGAACATCTTTCCAGCAGATCCATCGGCTGTTGAACTACCAGATAAAGATTCGACTACGAACAAAGCCGACGGCGTTGTGGATGAGAATGTTCCAAAGCCACCAGAAGGTGAAACCTCTGCAGGCAATAATAATATGTTAAGCGGTGGTGTGACGAATTCTGACGCGGAAATTACGAATGAATGAAAAAGTACTAACCCCATGGAAAAAACCATATAGTTTATTAATGGTTTCTATGGGGTGAATCTATGCGCAAAAACAAGACCTATAATAAGAAGAAAGTAGTTGTCATCTTCTTTTTGTGTGCCGCTATGCTGATCGGACTAGTGGGCAGACTTGTATATCTGATGGTATTCAGATCTGATTACTACTCAAAAAAGGCAGATCAGCTTCACGAGCGAGAGAGGGATATAAAAGCCGCACGTGGGAAGATATTAGACAGCAATGGAGTAATTCTCGCGGCAAACAAGACGGTCTGCACAATTTCCGTAATCCACTCCCAGATTGAGGATCAAAGTGCAGTGATCCGAATGCTTGTGAAGGAATTGGAGATTCCGGAAGAGACAGCGAGGAAACGAGTGGAGAAACGTTCATCAATAGAGCGTGTGAAGACAAATGTGGACAAGGAGGTCGGTGATCGCATCCGGGAATACGGATACAGCGGGGTAAAAGTGGATGAGGATTTTAAAAGGTACTACCCGTATGATACCTTAGCTTCACACGTCCTCGGATTTACCGGATCTGATAATCAGGGAATCATCGGACTTGAGGTAAAATATGATGATGTACTCGAAGGGATTAACGGGAAAATATTGACTACTACAGATGCCAGAGGGATTGAGCTTGACACAATAGGAGAAAGCCGTGTGGAGCCAGTTGCCGGTTATAATCTGCGCACAAGCATTGACTCTAATATTCAACTTTACTGTGAACAGGCTGCAAAAAAGGTCATGCAGGAACATCAGGCGGATTCTGTCTCAATTCTACTTATGAATCCACAAAACGGAGAGATTTACTCGTGTGTGAGTGTGCCGGAATTTAATCTGAATGATCCCTTTACCTTAAATTATGATGTGGATACTTCTGGGATGACGGAAGAAAAGATTCAGGATTTGTGTAATCAGATGTGGAGAAACCCCTGTATCAATGATACATATGAGCCAGGATCCTGCTTTAAAGTCTTTACGATGTCAGCAGCTCTCGAGGAGGGCGTTGTAAAACCGGATGATACATTCACCTGTGGCGGTTATCGAGTTGTAGAAGACAGGAGAATCCACTGTCACAAGAGAACCGGCCATGGCACGGAAACTTTCGTGCAGGGAGCTCAGAATTCTTGCAATCCGGTCTTTATTGATGTAGGTTTGCGACTGGGAGTCGATAATTTTTACAAGTATTTAAATAGATTCGGGCTGATGGATAAAACCGGTGTTGATCTTCCGGGCGAGGCGAATACGATCATGCATAAAAAATCAAATGTCGGTCCCGTAGAACTTGCCACGATGTCTTTCGGGCAGAGCTTTCAAGTGACACCCATGCAGCTTGCCGCGACAGCCAGCTCTTTAGTCAATGGCGGAACAAGGATCACACCACACTTTGGCGTGGAGGTGGTTGATGATGATGATAATTTGGTAGAAAAATTAAAATTCAAGACAAAAGAAGGCATTCTTTCGGAGAAAATATCCGATGAGGTGTGTGATATCCTGGAAAGTGTAGTATCGGAAGGGTCCGGTAAAAATGCAAAAATCGAGGGATATAAAATTGGCGGCAAGACGGCGACGTCTCAGACTCTTCCGAGAAGTGCGAATCGCTACATCTCTTCTTTTCTGGGGTTTGCACCTACAGACAATCCAAAAGTGCTGGGTCTCTTACTCATCAATAATCCGAAAGGGATCTATTGGGGAGGCACGATAGCCGCACCTGCCATGAGAGAGATATTCGAGAATATATTCCCTTATCTTGGAATTGAGAAGGCGGAAGTGCCGGTGAAGAGCGAGGATGGCGAATAAATATGCCTTGCAATCGAACTTTCGAGGATATATACTAAAGCAGTGTTCACGAATGGAGGAGAGTATGGATTATAAAAACATAGTAATCCCGGTGCTCCTGGCATTTGTCATAAGCATCGTACTGGGACCGGTCATCATACCGTTTCTTAGAAAACTTGGAATAGATCAGACGGAGCGGATAGAGGGCGTAAAGTCTCATCTTAAGAAGGCCGGGACACCCACGATGGGCGGACTGATCTTTTTGATATCTACCACAGTTACAACCTTATTCTATGTAAAAGAATATCCAAAGATTATCCCGGTTTTGTTTTTGACATTGGGATTTGGTTTGATTGGTTTTTTGGATGATTACTTAAAGGTTGTGATGAGAAGATCGGACGGCCTCCTTGCGGGGCAGAAGCTAGTCTGTCAGATTGTTGTGACTGCGATATTTGCGTACTATATGATTCATTATACCGATGTTCCACTTTCCATGAAGATTCCATTTTATCCGGGTAAATTGCTTGATATTGGTTGGATGGCAATTCCGCTGTTGTTCTTTGTAGTTCTCGGAACAGTCAATGGGGTAAATTTTACAGATGGTCTTGACGGACTTGCATCAAGCGTGACGGTTATTGTAGCCACTTTTTTCATGGTGATTGCAATTGGAGAGAGAAGTGGAATTGAACCGATGATCTGCGCTGTAATCGGAGCGTTGGCGGGTTTTCTTATGTTTAATGTGTTTCCGGCCAAGGTATTTATGGGAGATACCGGATCACTTGCGCTGGGAGGATTTGTGGCCGGAACAGCCTACATGCTTCAGATGCCGCTTTTTATTCCGATTGTAGGATTTATATATTTGTTTGAGATTGTATCTGTAATGCTGCAGGTCACTTATTTTAAGATAACACATGGAAAGAGAATATTTAAGATGACGCCGATTCATCACCATTTCGAACTGGTGGGGTGGTCGGAGACACGCATAGTTGCAGTGTTTTCCACAGTTACGGCGATGCTTGCGCTGGTCGCGATACTGGGGGTATAGCTGATTTTAGGAGGAAAAGTTATGAATTTACAAGGGAAAAAGGTCTGCGTGTTTGGAGCGAAAAAAAGCGGTATGAGTGCCGCTGCGCTTTTGCTGAAAGTCAGAGCATGTCCTTTTATTTACGATGAGAATGATAAATTAAAACCGGAAAAATTCCAGGTGATAACCGGAGAGTTTCCGAAAAAACTTCTAAGTGAAATAGAACTGGTAGTGTTAAGCCCCGGAGTCCCTACAGATCTGCCCGTTGTAGAAAAGCTCAGAGATGCCGGCATCCCGATCTGGGGTGAAGTGGAACTGGCTTACCGATTTGGATCGGGTATATTGATGGCTGTTACGGGTACAAATGGAAAGACAACGACGACGACACTATTGGGAGAGATTATGAAGAATTATCATCCGGAGACATTCGTAGTCGGCAATATCGGGATTCCCTATACGAAAGTAGCGGCAGAAGAAACCAGGAATTCTGTAACGGTAGCTGAGATTTCCAGTTTTCAGCTGGAGACGATCAGCACATTCCATCCAAAAGTCAGTGCAATTACCAATATCACAGAGGATCATATGAATCGTCATCATACGATGGAAGAATATATCCGTGTGAAAGAACTGATTGCAAGTAACCAGACATCTGATGACTATTGCATCTTGAACTATGAAGATGAGGTTTTGAGAAAATTTGGTGAGACGATCAAGCCAAGAGTAATATATTTCTCATCTGAACGTGTTCTTAAGAGCGGTATATACCTGGACCAAGGACATATCATGTACCGGGATGGACAAGCTGAACAAGAAGTGGTGGATACTGCCAAGCTTAAGATTCTGGGGCTTCACAATTATGAAAATGTGATGACAGCTGCCGCCATGGCTCTGTGCATCGGAGTTCCGCTTTCCTGTATTAAAGAGACCGTCAAAAAGTTTAAAGGTGTAGAACACCGGATTGAATATGTAACAGAGAAAAACCACGTTACATATTATAATGATTCGAAAGGCACAAATCCAGACGCTGCAATCAAAGGGATTCAGGCGATGAACAGACCGACACTTCTGATTGGGGGCGGATTTGACAAGGAGTCATCCTATGACAGCTGGATTCGCGCATTCAACGGCAAGGTAAAGTATCTGGTGCTCATCGGACAGACAAAGGAGAAGATTGCACAGGCGGCACGGGCAGGTTCATTCCCTGCGGATAACATTATTTTGTGTGAGAATCTGGAGGAGGCTGTGTCAAGATGTGCTGCACTTGCACTGCCAGGAGATGCAGTGCTTTTGTCCCCCGCCTGTGCCAGCTGGGGACAATTCGACAGCTATGAGCAGCGCGGGGACAAGTTTAAAGAGTATGTAAGAAACCTATAACATCTGACGGCTGACAGACAACGCCAGCCCCATCTCACTTAAGAGAAACAAGACAGAGGTGCCGCCGTAACTTATGAAGGGCAGCGTAATTCCCGTGTTTGGTATTGTGTTTGTGACAACTGCGATATTTAATATTACCTGAATTGCCATATGTCCCATGATGCCTGCGGCAATCAGTGCTCCGGGCAGATCAGGGGCGTGAGTGGATATCACCATCAGCCTCCAGACCAGCAGCACAAAGATGAGGATCACAAGACTTGCTCCGACGAGACCGGTTTCTTCACATATGATGGAGAAGATCATATCGTTTTGCGCCTCAGGAACAAAACCAAGTTTTTGAAGAGAACTTCCCAATCCTTTTCCAAAGACTCCCCCACTTCCGATGGCGTATAGCCCCTGGATTGTCTGAAAGCCTTTTTCATAAGCTTCCGGATTCCGCCATATGGCAAGCCGTTCCATGCGATAACTTTCCATCCCGAGAAAGACTGTCACTAATCCTACACCCGCACAGCCGATTCCTATAAAAGGAAGATAGTGTGGGTTGGAGACGAAGATCGTGATAACGGCAATACCAAGGATGATGATAGCAGTACTCAGGTTATTGGATCCCACGAGAGCAACGATCGGGAGCACACTCACCAGAATCATGATCATGAACCAGATGCCTGTGGTTTTTCTCTTTGAGCGGTCGATGACATAGGCCAGAAAGAGTATGACGGCAAGCTTTGCATATTCTGAAGGCTGAAAAGACAGAGGGCCTATGGAGAGCCACCGCCTGGAACCGTTGTACTCATCACCGAAGAAAAGTACAGCCAGAGACAGTAAAAGTGAGAGAACATAAAGAGCAGGAGCCAGTGCCAGAAGTTTGTGGTAATCCATTCGGGAGACGATGATCATGGCGAAAAATCCCAGGGCAGTTGCAAATAACTGCTTTTTGAAATAATATGCACTGTCATGGAATTTGACCCGGCCGTTATAGGCACTGGTTGAAAAAAGAAGGACAAGACCGCAGATGATCAAAATCATGACAAGAACAAGCAGAGTATAGTCAATACTGTATTTTTTCTTCATAGCGGACCCTTCAGCATTATACATGCGTCTTTTTCATTAGTTTATGAGATCAGATCCCTTGTTATGCAGGCACACACTCACACCTGTATAATGCCGTGTCAAAGAATGTGACAGCTGCATACTATATTGAGAGAAGACTGACGGGAGTTAAAAGCATTGGGCCTATATGAAATTGAAGGGGGAATTCCTCTGGATGGAGAAGTTCGTATTCAGGGGTCAAAAAATGCTGTCCTTCCCATGATGGCAGCCGCACTGCTGCAAAGAGGAACACTTTGCCTGAAAGGTTGTCCTGACATTCTGGATGTGCGATGCATGGAACGGATTTTAAAGAGTATCGGCGCCGGGATTAAAAGGGATGCCGATGATATATATATAGACTGCAGTCAAATAGATTCAGAAGCTGTACCGGGAGCGTATGCCGATAAGATGCGCTCCTCTGTTATTTTAATGGGGGCGTTGCTTGGCAGAACGAAAAAAGTCCGAATCGGGCTGCCCGGTGGGTGTACAATTGGAAAAAGACCTGTCGACTTACATCTGATGGTTCTGGAGGCATTGGGAGCACACCTTAAAGTGGAAGATGGTATGATTACAGGATATGCTGATGAAATGAAAGGAGGATTCTACAGATTCGAACGGCGCAGTGTGGGGGCTACAGAGAATGCTGTTCTGGCAGCCGTCTGTGCCGATGGAGTGACGATTCTTGAAAACTGCGCGAAAGAGCCGGAGATTGTTCATCTGTGCCGTCTGTTACGAGCCATGGGGGCGGAGATAGAAGGCGAAAAGAGTGGGAGAATCTGTATCAAAGGGGTTTCCGTATTGACCCAAACCACTTTCCAGGTGCCTGCGGACCGAATTGTCGCGGGAACTTATCTTCTGGCCGGGGCGGCGACCCGAGGACAAATTATACTGGATCAGGCGCCAGATGAAGAGATGAGTGCTCTTCTTTCAGTATATCATAAAATGGGTGGACAATATGAAGTAAAAGGTGGTAAACTAATATCGGACAGTCGGAACCTTAAGTATCCGGCTGCGTATCTTGAAACCGAAGAATATCCGGGATTTCCCACGGATCTTCAATCCCCTCTTTTGGCTGTATGCGCCGGAGTGACAGGGGTGAGTCAGGTGAATGAGACAATATTTGAAAACCGTTTTAAAGCAGCCCTGCAGATGAGAAAAATGGGTGCAGATATCCGGATAGAGAAAAGCACGGCGATTGTTCATGGATGCTCTCTCTATGGCGCAGATGTCGAAGCCTTTGATTTAAGAGGCGGTGCGGCCCTGGTTCTGGCCGGGCTTTGTGCGAAAGGAACCACTCGAATTTCTGGAATTCGCCATATAGAGCGCGGATATCAGGACATCTGCGGCGATATTCGAAGCCTAGGTGGGAGAATCAAAAAAAAGGTTGAATGAATGAATGACTTGTGGAGGATTTCATGGGACACAAAAGGAAAAGAGGACTGCCCAAGAGAAAGAAACGCTTGATCAGAGCTATGGCTGGCGGGATTTTTTTAATGGGAGTTTTGCTGTTTATCATTATCTTTTATACGATGAATGTTCAGGTTGAGGGAAATAAACGCTGCACAGATGATGAGATCAAGGGTATGGTTATGAAGGAACCATTCTCCTGGAATACTTTCCTGATGTCAAGATTAAAGAGCCACATCACATATGGCAGGCGGACAGTGATAGAGTCTGTAGATGTTGAGTATTTGAATCATAATTCAATTATCCTTCATGTCAGTGAGAGATATCCCATTGGATATGTGGAGTATGAGGGCTTTTATTATTATTTTGATAAAAAAGGAACAGTGTTGCAGACGATGCCAAAAGAGGAGACGGAACAGAAAACCTCCGACAAGTATAAAGAATATGAAGATGTCCCGCTGATCACGGGACTTGAGTTTAACAGCGAGAAAGAGGGAACAAAAATAAAGGTAAAAGACGTTCGGGTTCTCGACAGCATTCTGGAACTTATGAGAATGTTTGACAAGTACAGCATGAAACCCGACAGCGTTGAACTGTCCGGACAAGATGATTTTACACTACATTACGGAAATATTAGAGTGAATCTTGGAAAAGACGAAAGATTAGAAGATAAGATGACCAGAGCTGTGGCGATCATCCCCGAGCTGTCGAATGAATCAGGCACCCTTCATCTGGAAGACTATAAGTCTGATACTCAGAACATTATTTTCGATAAAGAATGAATCGCCAGTCTGTCAGGGGTTGTGAAACATTACGAAAAAGTAAAAAAAGAGTGAAAAAGTAAAAAAAGAGTTGATTAATCCTTGAAGAAAAGATATTATAATACTATATGCAACATGACTTTGGAACCCGAACAACATGACAAGGGAGCCCAATCAGGGCGGACTTCGAATGTTGCAGGATTGTGGGAGTGTGAAACACGGAGCAATCCGTGTATGTGTAAAGAAAAACAAATGATCAGGACAAAAGCTTACCCGGCCGGGTAGTAGAAATAGGCATATGCCGTGAAGGAGGAAGTACCTTGTTAGAAATTATGACAAATGAAGCGGAATCGTCCGCAAAGATTATCGTCATCGGTGTCGGTGGCGCTGGGAACAATGCAGTTAACCGCATGGTCGATGAAACAATAGGAGGGGTGGAGTTTGTCGGTGTCAATACCGATAAACAGGCATTAGCTTTATGCAAAGCTCCTACCGTTCTTCAGATTGGGGAGAAACTGACAAAAGGTCTTGGTGCCGGGGCAAAACCGGAAATTGGTGAGAAAGCTGCGGAAGAGAGCGTTGAAGAGATAAAGCAAATATTGGAAGGTGCAGATATGGTATTCGTCACCTGTGGTATGGGCGGAGGAACTGGTACCGGTGGGGCTCCGATTGTGGCCGGGATCGCAAAAGAGATGGGTATCTTGACGGTCGGCGTTGTCACAAAACCGTTCAGATTCGAGGCAAAGACCCGTATGAGTAATGCCCTTATGGGAATTGATAAATTAAAGCAGAACGTGGATACATTGATTGTGATCCCGAATGACAAACTTCTTGAGATTGTTGACCGCAGAACTACCATGCCGGAAGCTCTGAAAAAGGCCGATGAAGTTCTTCAGCAGGCAGTACAGGGCATTACAGACCTGATCAATCTGCCGGCACTGATTAATCTGGATTTTGCAGATGTTCAGACCGTTATGACGGACAAGGGTATCGCCCATATTGGTATCGGAGAGTCAAAGGGAGACGACAAAGCTCTCGAAGCTGTACAGCAGGCCGTTTCCAGTCCGCTTCTTGAGACTACAATCGAAGGTGCAACCCATGTTATCATCAACATTTCCGGTGATATCTCTCTTATGGATGCCAACGATGCCGCAAGCTATGTACAGAATCTGGCCGGAGAAGATGCGAATATCATCTTTGGTGCGATGTATGACGATTCTTTGACAGATACCTGTAAGATCACTGTGATCGCAACAGGTCTGGATGATTCAACAGCAAAACAGGCAAGTGTATCTGCATCCAGAAAAGCTTCGGAAAATAAACAAAAGACGAATAGTAATCCTGGATTCAAGATGCCTTCTCTGAATATGCCTAATTCTGGCACGTCTTCTCAGCCAAGACCGGCATCCGGTCAGGTGACAAGCAATGTACCGAAGAAGGATATCCAAATTCCGGACTTTTTGAAGAATCGCAGTCGATAAACATAATCTTAACATGAACATATCAGAGCAGGGGCTTTTGAAAGGCACCCTGCTTCAGCTATTTGAGGTGTGAAATGAAGATCAGCGGAAATACAAAATTAACGGGGCTTCTTGGAAGCCCGGTGGCGCACAGTATCTCTCCGCTTATGCACAATGAATCCTTTCGTGTACTTGGACTCGACTACGTCTATCTTTGTTTTGACGTGAAAGAGAACTGCCTGAAAACTGCAGTGGAAGGACTGAAAGCATGCGGCATCAGAGGGTTTAATGTTACGATGCCGAATAAGAACAGAATAGTCTCTCTGATGGATCATCTGTCGCCTGCTGCCAGCCTGATCGGAGCGGTGAACACGGTGATCAATGATGGAGGTGTTCTCACAGGATGCAATACAGACGGTGTGGGATTTATGCGTTCTGCACATGCTGCAGGGTATGATATTATTGGTCAGGAGATGACTGTGCTTGGAAACGGTGGTGCTGCGACTGCGGTATGTGCGCAGGCGGCACTTGATGGAGTAAAAAGAATTCATATATTTTTGCGAAGAGAAAGCACTTATTACGACAGAACCGAGAAACTGGCAAAAAGGCTAAATGAAGAGACATCCTGCGAAGTACTTCTGTATGAACAGGGGGATGTTGAAAGTCTTCAAAGCTGCATCCTGCAAAGTGCGATTTTGGTAAACGGCACCCCTGTGGGGATGTCGCCGGATGTGGATCATTCGCTGATCGAGGATTCCTCTTTATTACGGCCCGGTTTGATTGTAAGTGATCTGATCTACGAGCCAAAAGAGACGAAACTCTTAAAATTGGCACGATCTGTAGGCTGCCATACATTCAATGGAATGTATATGCTGCTTTATCAGGGTGCAGAATCCTTTCGGTTATGGACAGGTCATATGATGCCAGTTGATCGGATCAGAAAGATGTACTTTGAGGTTTGAGATGAGTTTAAGAATAAAAAGCATAACTCTTGGAGATGGGATTCCCAGGATATGCGTTCCTATTACGGGTAAGAGCAGGGAAGAGATCTTATCACAAAGTGAGATTATTGCCAGAAGCCAACCGGATCTTGTAGAATGGCGAAGTGATTACTATGAAGATGTTCTGAAGGGAGAGAGTGCACTTCAAATCCTTGAGAGTCTCTCTGGAATTTTTGGGGGGATTCCCGTTATATTTACATTCCGTTCAGTTGAAGAGGGCGGAAATAAAGAAATCAGCGTTTGGGAGTATCAGACGTTAAATATCGCTGTTGCACAGCAGGCAAAGGCGGATCTGATTGATGTAGAGGTTTACCGAAAAGACTTTAATGCCTGCTCAATGATCAGACAGATCCATCACCTGAATGGCAAGGTTGTCGGGTCAAATCATAATTTCCAAATCACATATGAGAGTGAGAAAATGGCTGAGATTTTATACGGTATGGATGAGTGTGGGGCAGATATCCTTAAGCTTGCCATGATGCCGAAAACGCCAGAGGATATCCTGCGCTTATTTGAAGTGACACGTCAGGTATCCGATAATACCCAAAAGCCTGTAGTGACTATGTCTATGGGGAACTTGGGGAAAATCAGCAGAATCGGCGGCGGAGTCTTTGGTTCTGCCATAACATTCGCATCGGCAGTTGATGTGTCTGCACCTGGTCAGATTCCGCTCAGTGAGATGAGACATATTCTGGCGACGATTTATAACAGCACAGCAAAACAGTGATGAAGAACTTGGCAGGTCAAAAAAGGTTATACCACAAAGCAGTAATACAGGCTTTGTGGTATAACCTTTTTTGATGAAAGAAAATATTGCTTTTGACTTTCGCTTTTTTGCTCTTATTGTTTTGTTGTGTGCTGCGTTAAAAGTGGATTTGTGTCGAACTTTTCTTTGGAATAGCTGCCCTGTTTTGACAAAATTAACAAAGGGTAATGTCTATAATAGTATTTGTTGCTCCAGTAAGTACTCATAAGTCTGCAGGGGGGTGCTTTTGTATTACGAATTCTATCTGGATGTTTATTTCTTAGAGAATCTCGTGATGAACTATGCATTATTACGCATTACAAACAAACTTCTTGGATGTTCTGCCACGCACCTTCGAAGTTTGCTGTCTGCTGCGGTTTCATCAGCAGCATCTGTATGCATAATACTGCTGTACCGATACAGCATGATAAGTACGATACTGGTTTCTGTGGCTGCAAATACTTTAATGGTAAGATTTGGCTGCAAAATCAAAGATGGAAAACTCCTGGTACGAGGTATCTGCCTGTTCTATACAGGGAGTGCGGGTATGGGGATGTTGTTCTCAAACTTAAGAAGAATGACAGGTGCGACAGGTGTGAGGGCATTCGTTGTTACGACGGCTGCAGCATATTGCTGTATCAGTCTTGTTTCCTGGATTTGTAACAGACTGAAAAGAAAACAGCAGCGTATCTGCGATGTCACTCTTTTCCAGGGCGGAAGAGAAATACATCTGAGGGGACTTTACGATACAGGCAATATGCTTTGGGATACCACTTTGCAAAGCTATGTGTCAGTCATTGACATTGTGCCTGTAAAGGAACTGCTTTCAGAGGAAGCCGCAGAGGAGCTTGCTAAATTCTGTCAAAAAGATATCTGTGATAAACCAGAACTTCTTTTGACATTAAAGCCTCACTATATTCCATACAAATGTGTAGGCTGTGAGATGGGACTGCTCCCTGCTGTTGTTCTGGATACGATGTATCTGAAACAAAATGGTGTACAAAAAGTGATTACTCACCCGGTAATTGCTGTCGATAAAACCTATAGTTCTTCTCTCCGGAGCTATCAGATGATTTTGAACCCGAATCTAATAGACAGTTAGGAGGAATTCATATATGTTGATGCAAGCTACGCTGCCAAGCCATTTTCGGCTTCGCATGCTGCCCAGATTTCAAACGGTGATGTATAAGAAACCGGGTGAACTTTTTTATATAGGTGGAAATGATGTTCTGCCGGAACCGCTTGGTGCCACAGATGAGGCGCGGGCAATCTCCCAGCTTTCAGGGGAGACAAGTGAAGCCGAAGCCGCCAGAAGTAAGCTAATTGAACATAATCTAAGACTGGTCGTGTACATTGCGCAGAAATTCGATAATACCGGAGTTGGTATTGAAGATCTGATATCTATTGGAACCATTGGACTGATCAAAGCGATCAATACATTCAACGCAGAAAAGAAAATAAAACTGGCGACCTATGCGTCTAGATGCATCGAGAATGAGATTCTTATGTATCTGCGCAGAAATAATAAGACAAAGATGGAAGTCTCTATCGATGAACCACTGAATGTAGACTGGGACGGCAATGAACTCTTGTTGTCTGACATATTGGGAACCGATGAAGACATTATATACAAGGGAATTGAAGACGAAGTTGAAAAGAAACTTCTTGGAAAAGCGATTGGAAAGCTAAATGACAGAGAACAGACAATCGTTAAACTCAGATTTGGAATAAACATGCCTGAGGGAAAAGAAAAGACACAAAAGGAAGTCGCTGACTTGCTGGGAATATCTCAGTCATATATCTCCAGACTGGAAAAACGAATCATGAAACAGCTAAGACGCGAAATCGTTAAGTACGAATGACCGCGGAATGCATAAACACCCTTTTTTCGCACTGTATTTTTATTGATGCAGTGGCGCAAAAGAGGGTGTTTTTGTCTTGTCAAGGGCTAAAACTTTATTAAATTTCGTCCCAAAACGCATACTTAGACACCAGAATGAGAATCATTTTATTAAAGACAAAAACACGATACCACATCTTTTGACTCTGGTATCATAGAAAATAGAAATAGGAGGATTCTTGTTATGGCACTTAATAAAGTTGAAATATGTGGTGTGAATACGGCAAAGCTTCCGATTCTGACGAACGAAGAAAAAGAGACTCTTCTTTTCAAAGTGAAAGAGGGAGATGAGGAAGCCAGACAGCGTTACATCAAAGGTAATCTGAGACTTGTCTTAAGCGTGATCAAGCGTTTTTCGAGCAGCAACGAGAACGCGGATGATCTGTTTCAGATCGGATGTATCGGACTTATTAAAGCGATTGACAATTTTGACACTACAATGAACGTGAAGTTCTCAACCTATGCAGTTCCAATGATTATCGGTGAGATACGCCGTTATCTGCGAGATAATAATGCCATTCGTGTTTCGCGGTCACTTCGGGATACCGCTTACAAAGCGATCAATGCTCGCGATATGTATATGAAACGAAATATGAAAGAACCTACCATTATGGAAATAGCGGATGAAATTGGAATTGATAAAGAGGATATTGTCTATGCGCTGGATGCGATTCAGAGTCCTATGAGCCTTTATGATCCGGTTTATACAGAGGGCGGTGATACTCTATACGTCATGGATCAAGTCAGCGATAAAAAGAATAAGGAAGAAAACTGGGTTCAGAATCTTGCTTTATCCGATGCGCTTGATAGACTTGCCAAGAGAGAAAGACATATTATAAACCTTCGTTTTTATGAAGGAAAAACACAGATGGAGGTGGCGGATGAGATAGGAATCTCACAGGCACAGGTCAGCCGTTTAGAGAAAAGTGCACTTCGCAGCATGAAAGCATATTTGAATTAAAACTTGACAATTTAAAAACGTAAGCTTACACTAACTATTAGAGAGATGTCTCTGAAAAGGATTATCTTCTGAAAGGAAATTTTCCTAAAAGAAATAGGGAAGGAAAGATCAGTCATGACATTAAAAGAATTGGAAATTGGCCAGTCAGCAGTGATTGAAACTGTTGGCGGTGAAGGTCCGCTTCGGCAGCATTTTCTCGATATGGGCGTGATCCCGGGTGTGGAGGTCACACTTGAAAAATATGCACCGATGGGTGATCCCATGGAATTGCGTATTCACGGTTATGAGCTTACACTGCGCTTAACGGATGCAGAAAAGATCAAGATTCAGCTGTCACATAAAAAAACCAGAGAAAAAGCAGAACAGACAAAAGAAAAAGCAAAAGAAGTTTTGGATATGCATATCGAGCACCCCGGTCTCGGGGAGGGAGGAAGATTCCATGTAAAAGCGGATGAGCACCCTCTTCCAGACGGCACGGTGCTCACATTTGCGCTTGCAGGTAATCAGAACAGCGGAAAGACAACACTGTTTAATCAATTAACCGGATCTAACCAACATGTTGGCAACTTCCCCGGTGTTACGGTGGATAAAAAAAGCGGAACAATCAAGCGACATCCGGATACTTTGGTGACGGACCTGCCCGGGATCTATTCCCTGTCCCCTTACAGCAGCGAGGAAGTTGTCTCTTTGCAGTTCATCCTGAACGAAAAGCCAAAGGGTATCATCAATATTGTGGATGCGACGAATATGGAGAGAAATCTCTATCTGACAATGCAGCTGATGGATCTGGATGTGCCTGTTGTGCTTGCACTTAATATGATGGATGAGGTGACGGGTAACGGCGGTTCTGTGAAGATCAATGAGATGGAGGAGATGCTTGGGATTCCGGTGGTTCCGATCTCCGCGGCGAAAAACGACGGGATTGATGAACTTATTCAACATGCCGTTCACATAGCAAAATATCAGGAGCGCCCAGGCAGAAAAGATTTCTGTGATGAAAATGATCACGGCGGTGCTGTACACAGATGTCTGCACGGAATTATGCATTTGATCGAAGACCATGCAAAAGCGGCAGATATTCCCGTTCGGTTTGCTGCGACCAAGATTATCGAAGGAGACAAGCGAATTACCGGTGCACTTGCTCTTGATCAAAATGAAGAAGAGGCGATTGAACATATTATCACTCAGATGGAGACGGAACGGGGTCTGGATCGTACGGCGGCGATCGCCGATATGCGTTTCTCCTTTATTCAGAAACTGGTTGACAGCTGTGTGATCAAACCGAAAGAGAGCAAAGAGCGGGAGAGAAGCCGCAGGCTTGACCGGATACTTACTGGAAGATATACGGCGATTCCATCTTTCATAGTGATTATGGGAATGGTTTTCTATCTGACCTTCAACGTAATTGGATCATTTCTTCAGGATAAACTGGAAACCTTCATCGAATGGCTGACAAAGCTTGTGGACATAGGGCTTACATCGTGGAATGTCAATGAAGCGTTACATTCACTGGTCGTAGACGGTATCTTTAACGGTGTTGGCAGTGTCTTAAGTTTTCTGCCCATTATCGTGACATTGTTCTTCTTCCTGTCATTACTTGAAGACACAGGATATATGGCAAGGGTTGCATTTGTAATGGATAAACTTCTGCGAAAGATCGGGTTATCCGGAAGAAGCATTGTGCCGATGCTTATCGGTTTCGGATGTTCTGTGCCGGCGGTTATGTCCAGCCGAACCCTGCCATCAGAGAGAGATCGGAAGATGACGATCACGCTGATACCTTTTATGAGTTGTACCGCGAAACTTCCAATCTATGGATTCTTCACAGCAGCATTTTTTCCGAAGCATGCAGGCCTTATTATGGTTTGTCTGTATTTTCTGGGTATTGTAGTTGGAATTCTCACGGCCCTGATCTCGAAAAGCAGCATATTCAAAGGCGAAGCAGTTCCATTCGTCATGGAACTTCCAAACTACCGTCTGCCAGGTGCAAAGAATGTATTAAGACTCCTCTGGGAGAAAGCAAAAGACTTCCTTCAGAGGGCATTTACAGTGATCTTTATCGCCACAATTGTGATATGGTTCCTGCAGACTTTTGATCTGCATCTGAACATGGTATCTGATTCCAAGGACAGTATTCTGGCATTGGTTGCAGGATTTATCGCACCGATCTTTAAACCCCTGGGACTGGGAGACTGGAGAATTAGTACCTCGCTGATTGTCGGATTCCTTGCAAAAGAGAGCGTGGTTTCTACACTTTCTGTTTTATTTGGAAGTACTGCAGCACTGCTGAAAGCGATGGAGCCACTGGCAGCGGCATCTATGCTGGTGTTCTGTCTGCTGTATACACCATGTGTTGCAGCGGTTGCATCAATCAAGAGAGAACTTGGCGGCAAATGGGCGGCAGGAATTGTAGTTCTTCAGTGTACGGTTGCCTGGATCGTCGCTTTTATAGTAAGAATGGTTGGAATGCTGTTCGTATAAGCTGGAAGCGGTAAAGGGCAGTCTGCTGTATTATAAAAATAAAAGGGCCTTTCACACGAAAATCCAAACGTGAGAAAGACCCTTTTACTTACTTGATTTTTAATTGTTATATCACAATCACCGGAAGAGTTATGCCTCGTCTACCGGGAATGCGAAATAGCGTACAGCGTTATTGTAGGAGATTCCCTTAACGATTGTTTCAAGGGCTTTGTAGTCAGCCGGATATTCTCCGTTTTCTACCCATCCTCCGATCAGCTCACAAAGTACCCTGCGGAAATATTCATGTCTTGTGTAAGACAGGAAGCTTCTGGAATCTGTGAGCATGCCTATGAAGTTTCCAAGCAGACCTAAGTTGGCAAGAGATGTCATTTGCTCAGTCATTCCATGTTTATGATCATTGAACCACCATGCAGAACCCTGCTGAATCTTTCCAACAGCGGAGGAATCCTGGAAGCATCCGATCAGTGAACCAATGTAAGCATTGTCGTTCGGGTTCAACGAGTAGAGAATAGTTTTTGGAAGTTCATCTGTTGCAACGAGAGAATTCAGGAAGTCTGCGGCTGTGGCAGACGGTGCATAGTTGTCGATGCAGTCATATCCGGTATCCGGACCTAATTTTTTGAACATCAGGTCATTATTGTCTCTCTTGCATCCAAAGTGAATCTGCATTACCCAGTTTCTCTTGTGATATTCCTTTGCCACAAACTGCATAAAGGCAGTCTTGAACTTCAGCTGTTCTTCGGAAGTGATACTGTCTCCGGACAGACGTTTTGTGAAGATGATATTAACTTCTTCTTCCGTGGCAGGAGCGAAGTAGATATATGTCAAAGCATGATCCGATACACAACACCCATTTTCTGCAAAGTAATCCATACGTTTGATCAGTGCTTCTTTCATAGAAGCCATGTCTTTAATTTTTATACCTGCAGCATCGGAAAGTTGTTTGATGTAATCGAGATAAGTATCTTTCTCGAGATTCATCGCTTTGTCCGGACGCCATGCCGGCAGAACTTTAACATCAAAAGAGTTATCTGCTTTTAAAACCTGATGCCAGTGTAAATCATCTGCAGGATCATCTGTCGTGCAGAGCAGTCTGACATTAGACATTTTAATCAGGCCTCTCACGGACATCTCGGGGGTATGGAGTTTTTCATTGCACAAGTTCCACACTTCCTCTGCGGTATCTCCGTTTAATACGCCTTCATATCCGAAGTATCTGCGAAGCTCCAGATGACTCCACTGGTAGAGAGGATTTCCAATGGCTTTTTCCAATGTCTCTGCCCATTTCTGAAATTTTTCTCTCGGGCTCGCATCACCGGTGATGTATTTTTCATCAATTCCGTTAGATCGCATCTGACGCCATTTATAATGGTCTCCGCCAAGCCATACCTCGGTGATATTGTCGAACTGTTTATTTTCTGCGATTTCTGCCGGATCAATATGACAGTGATAATCCACGATCGGCATATGTTTGGCATAGTCGTGGTATAGTTTCTGTGCTGTTTCGGTTGACAGCAGGAAATCTTCGTCTAAAAATGATTTCATAATTTAAAAATCCTCCTTAAAAGATGTTTTTGTAGTGTCCCGGACTACGATATCAGCAGATATTACGGTTTTATCCGGAGCGTTTTTTCCATTCAGCAGGTTCATAAGCAGGGATACAGATGTGCTGCAAAGATATTCCAGACGGTTGTCAATGCTGGTGAGCTCAGGGTCACAGCATTCGGCGAGCATAGAATTATTATAGCCAACGACAGATAAATCATCCGGAATTCTTAAACGAGCCTTTTTTGCAAATTTGATTGCGCCGATGGCAAGTTCATCGTCAGCTGCGAGTACGGCATCAAAAGGCAGGCTCTTATGAAGATTTAAGAGACAGTCTCTTGCCTCAGTCACAGTTCCGGAGGACATCACAATCTGATCCTCTAAGACAGGCCGTCCTGTCAGTTCAAGAGCTTTGATAAAACCTTCTTTTTTCTTAAGTCCACTTAATGTATCTGCCCGATAGAGAAAAACAGGAAGTTCGCAGCCACTTCTGATCAGGCGGATGGCGGCATTACTGACAGCCTCTGTGTCATCACAGAGAGAACTATAGATGTTCTCTCCCTTTAAGGAACCATTTAAGATCACGACGGGCATCTGTGAGGCCGCTCGATGAAGATATTCGTTCTTCCCTGTGGTTTGCTCGATAAAGCTGGATCCGATCAGCACGAGGGCATCCACATGTCTTGCGAGAAGCATCTCGAGACATTTCTTTTTCTGTGCCTGCTCATATCCTGTGCAGCAAAGCAGTGACTCGTAGTTGTGAGCACGCAGTTTCTGCTCCAGATAAGAGATTGCACTTCCAAGATAGGGATCTGAGGTGTCTGCGCATAATAAGCCTACGGTCTGCATTGTGTTGAGTGTGAGTCCACGTGCGAAAGCGTTCGGCTGATAGCCTTCTTCTCTCATGACAGATAATACCCGCTGTCGTGTCTTGTCACTGACGTTTTTGCTGTTATTTAATACCCTGGATACCGTTGCGATAGACACACCGGCCTTCTGGGAAATATCGTAAATGTTCATATGAATTCCCCTTAGCTTGTTAAAACTTAGTATTCTTGTTGCACTGCTGAAAGTTCATGAGAAAGGATACTGGGAATGTAAGCACTTACATCCTTGCATTCTTACTTCTTCCATCATTATAAGCGTGATAATTGGAAAAATCAACTTAATTTTAAAAACTTTACAAAATAATATTGACATTTTGCCAAAAATGGTGTACTTATTATTGTAAGCCCTTACATAACAGGGTTTGGCAGAAGAAGAGAAGACAGCCAAAAAGTGGGCGGCTTCGAATATAGAGTAGCTAAGGAGTGTATAAAATGGAGGAAAGACGATTGGAATATCTGAAGATTAATCCTGACGATATGACTGCCGTGGCACTAGTTCCCCTAAGTGCCGGCAAAAAGTGTGTCATCGATGGCAGAGAGATCACTTTGAGGGAAGATATTATGCAGGGACACAAGTTTGCCCTTACAGATATCAAAGCCGGAGAAAAAGTGATCAAATATGGCAGTCCGATTGGAATTGCAAAAGAAGATATCAAAGAAGGGCAGTGGATCCACACACATAATCTGAAGACGGGACTCGGAGATCTTTTGGAATATACCTACCACAAAGTGCCGACGGATATTGAGCCCACCAAAGATGTCAAATTTATGGGGTATCAAAGAGCGAATGGCAAAGTAGGTGTCCGCAATGAGATCTGGATCATTCCGACCGTCGGATGTGTGAACAATGTAGCACAGGCGATTGAACGCCAGGCTCAGCAGTATGTCTCAGGTTCTGTCGAGGCAATCTGTGCATTTCCACATCCATACGGATGCTCACAGATGGGAGATGATCAGGAGTATACTCGTACCATTCTGGGCGATCTGATTCTTCATCCGAATGCCGGAGGGGTTCTGGTACTCGGTCTTGGATGTGAAAACAGCAATATCGGCGTGATGAAGGATTATATCGGCGATTATGATGATAAGCGAATTCGTTTCCTTTCCGCTCAGGATACAGAGGATGAGATCGCGTCCGCGCTTGAGATAATAAAAGAATTGGCGGATATTGCAAAAGAAGACAAACGTGAGCCGATCAGTGCGAGCGAACTGATTATCGGATTAAAGTGCGGCGGCTCCGACGGATTGTCCGGAATCACAGCGAATCCTACGGTAGGGAAATTCTCGGATATTATAGTTTCAAAAGGTGGTACAACTATGCTGACAGAGGTTCCGGAGATGTTTGGCGCAGAGACACTTTTGATGAACCGTTGTGCAAATGAAGAAATCTTTCACGAAACCGTTGATCTGATCAACGATTTTAAGAACTATTTCAAGAGTCACAATCAGACTATATATGAAAATCCGTCACCGGGAAATAAAAAAGGTGGTATTTCCACTTTGGAAGATAAATCTTTAGGCTGTGTGCAAAAGAGTGGAAGCGCCGCTGTCCAGGGAGTTCTCTCTTATGGAGAGGTTGTCCGAAAAAAAGGTCTCAATCTCCTAAGTGCACCTGGCAATGACCTGGTAGCAGCCACAGCACTGGCGGCAAGTGGGGCTCAGATTGTATTATTCACAACCGGACGCGGTACTCCCTTTGCATCACCGGTTCCTACAATCAAGATCGCCACGAACACACCGATGGCTGAGAAAAAAAAGAACTGGATCGACTTCAGCTGCGGAAGAATCGTGCAGGATGAGACGATTGATGAGACTGCTGATAAGTTGTTTGACTATGTGATCAAAGTAGCATCCGGCGAACCGGTGAAATCCGAGCAGAATGGTTTCCATGACATGGCAATATTTAAACGGGGCGTAACCCTGTAAAAACCTAATCGGGTTGCCTTCTCATGTTTGTTCGGGTCCCAAGGTCATGTTTTTTCATGCAAGCATGAAACGCAGGACCTTTTGACCCTACAATTATTAACACTAATTAACGTTAAATAAGTGAGGTAAAAATAATGAAGAAATTGTGTTACAAAACATTAAAAGAGCAGGGGTATGATGGATATTTATTAGAGGATGCACCAGAGAGAGTCCTCCAGTTTGGAGAGGGAAACTTCCTCCGTGCATTTGTCGACTACTGGTTTGATCTTCTCAACGAACGTGTCGGCTTTAACGGAAAAGTAGTACTCTGTCAGCCAATCGGATCCGGAATGGCTGACATGATCAACGAACAGGAAGGCCTTTATACACTGTTTTTGCGCGGGTTCGAGGATGGGAAAAAGGTAAATGACAAGCGTGTAATTTCCAGTGTCAGCCGATGCCTGAATCCATATGAAAATTATCAGGCAGTTTTGGACTGTGCAAAGAATCCAGACCTGAGATATATCACCTGCAACACAACAGAGGCGGGAATCGTATACGATCCCTCCTGTAAATTCGAAGATGTACCGGCATCCAGCTATCCGGGAAAGCTGACACAGTTCTTATACGAACGTTTCAAAAACTTCGGAACAGAAAAAGGAAAGGGATTTGTCATTCTTTCCTGTGAGCTGATTGATGATAACGGAAAAGAACTGGAAAAATGCGTGCTTTCGTATATCGACCAGTGGGATCTGGGAGACGAATTCAAAACATGGGTGAAGGAAGAAAATATTTTCTGCTCTACACTTGTTGACCGTATTGTTACAGGTTATCCGAGGAATGAAGCAAAACAGATTTGTGAAGAATTAGGATATGAAGATAATTTAATTGATACCGGTGAAGTATTCGGATTCTGGGTAATTGAAGGACCAGATAGTCTCAAAGAAGAGCTTCCATTTGAAAAGGCAGGCCTTCCAGTCATCATCTGTAAGGATCACAAACCATACAAACAGAGAAAGGTACGTATTTTAAACGGTGCCCATACTTCCTTCGTTCTGGGTGCGTATCTTGCAGGACAGGATATTGTCAGGGACTGCATGAATGATGATGTGATCAGCGGGTTTATGAATAAGACCATCTACGATGAGATTATCCCGACACTGACTCTGCCGGAAGAGGAACTCAAAGAATTCGCCGCCGCAGTCAAAGAACGCTTTAACAATCCATTTGTAGATCATGCGCTTTTGGCAATCTCTTTGAATTCTACTTCAAAGTGGAAAGCAAGAGTTATGCCATCCTTAAAGGGATATGTCGACAAATTCGGAAAGATTCCAACATGCATCTCTGCCTCACTTGCATTTTACATTCAGTTCTACACAGGGAAACGTCTGGAGGAAAATGCGCTGATCGGTGTGCGCAAAGACAACGAATATGAAATCAAAGATGACCGTTATGTACTGGAATTCTTCGACGCACATAAAGATGACAGTGCAGCCGATATCGCAAAGGCAGTTCTGTCGAACACAGATTTCTGGGGCGAGGATCTGACACAGATCACAGGGCTTCTCGATGATGTGACGAAAGACCTCATAACAGCAAGAGAAAAGGGCACCTATGAGGTTATGAAAGAATGTTTGTAAGATTGTGAGAGCTCATAGAGCGTAACAATCTGTGTATAGCAAAACTACTAATCACACCTGTAATATAGAAAGCAAATGCCATCGATATATGACATTTGCTTTCTAACTATATGGATGATTTCGTGTATGAAAGGGGATTTACATGAGATATCAGAGTTATAAATTTCAAGTACCGGAAGAAAAAATTGTCCGATTGATTACGGATACTGACGCAAAGAATGAAGCAGATGATGACTTTGCTATAGTTCAGGCTCTGCTAAGCCCTAAAATTGAAAATGTAGGATTAATTGGAGCTCATTATGGGACTCGCGATCCAAATGGAATGGAAAAAAGTGTAGCTGAATTAGAAACAGTCGTTGATAAGATGGGTTTTACAGGGAGTATACCGATTTTACATGGAGCATCTCATGCCATGGACAACAGGACTGCGTCTGTGGAAAGTGAAGGCGCCCATTTCATTATACAAGAGGCTATGAGAGATGATGAGAGACCTTTGTACGCAATCTTCTTGGGCCCACTCACGGATCTTGCAAGTGCCTACTTAATGGAACCTAGAATTGCAAAGCGAATGACGGTTATCTGGATTGGCGGCGGAGCATATCCGAACGGAGGGGACGAATTCAATCTTGGCAATGATATTAGTGCCGCTAATATTGTTTTGTCTTCTGAGATCGAACTTTGGCAGGTGCCTAAGAATGTTTATGAGATGATGCCGGTATCTTTTGCAGAATTAGAATATAGAGTCCGTCCCTGTGGAAAAATCGGAAGGTACCTATGTGAACAACTGATGGAACACGCAATGACGGAACAACCAAAAAAGAGTTCATTCAGAAGTGGAGAAAGTTGGGTTTTAGGAGATTCTCCGGCTGTAGGGCTAATTATATATGAGGATCGTTTTTCTTTTCAATGGGTGCAGGCTCCGACGATTGGAACAGATATGAACTATATTCATACCAATCGGTATCGTCCGATTCGTGTATATGAAAAAATTGATTCCAGATTGATATTAGAAGATTTATACTCGAAGCTTGCTTTATTTTCAAGGTTGAAAGAGCATGATTTATAAAAAAGACGAACTGAGACTGGAAACTGATTTTCCCTATGCTATGTTTACCACTGACTCTCGTCAGATGTATTTACACTCCCATGATTTTCTGGAAATCAATTCTGTACAAAAGGGTGCAGGATATTATTTGATCGAAGAAAAGGAGTATGAGATTCAAACGGGAGATATTTATGTTATAAACAACAGAGAACGGCACATGGCAGTACATGATGGGACGCTTCTGCTTGATGTCTTCGTTTTCGATCCTTCTTTATTGTGGGACAGACATCAGGGATACCAATTTGTCGAACCCTTCTTTTCCGGAAATTTCGGAAATGGAAATTGTATCAGAAATTCTGATGAGGGGTATTGTGATTTGCATGGTATTCTGAATCAGATGAAGGACGAATATATGCAAAAAAAGGACGGATGGCAGCTTTTTATTAGTTCGTGGATACGGTTGTTCATGGCAGATTTATACCGCTTGAATCTACACAATTATTCTCGCGGCGCGGATAAATCTTTTCGAAATAAAACCTATACGAGGCTTCAACCGGTTATTGACTATCTACATGAAAACTATCTTGAGCAATTGAACCTTGATGAACTGGCAGAAGTGGCAATGATGAATAAAAGTTACCTCTGTACGTGCTTTAAGGACTTTTTCCATCTCAGAATTTTTGAATATATTGATCAATTACGAACAGATTATGCATGCCTGCTGCTGACAACAACACAGATGTCTGTCACAGAGGTGGCAATGGAGACTGGCTTTAACAGTGTTTCGTATTTTAATCGCGTGTTTAAAAAAACTATGGGTTGTGCACCGGGAGAGTATCGAAAGAAATATAGTAAGTAGTACCCAAATATCGTGCAAAAATACAAAGATATATTACAAGTATATTTTTTCCTGTCTTGGTATAGTAAAGGTAAATAATGTACAGGAGGAATATTTTGATGGAGTATAAGAAAGACTGGGAAGCTACGAAACAAAGATTTGAAGATTACTGGAAAGGTGAAAATACCGGAAGACCTATTATGAGGGTTACGGGTGTTAAAGAAGGGAATTATCCTTTCCATTTACCGGCTGATATCAAATCAAAGAGTTTAGAAGAGAAATATTATGATCCGGATAGTATTGTGAGAAGATACCGATATTATTGTGAAACGCATGAATTTCTTGGCGAGAGTTTTCCTAATCTAAATGCTGATTTTGGCCCTGGTTCTCTGGCAGCATATTTAGGCAGTGAAATTGAACTAAGAGATAATACTGTCTGGTTTCAGGATTGTGTGGATGACTGGTCAGCCTTACCTGAGTTGAAGTTTGATCCGGAAAACAAGTGGTTTAAAAAGCATATTTCGCTTTTTGATCAGTGTAAAAAGTTAATCAAGGATGATTTTCCGATAGCTATTCCGGATCTTATGGAGAATGTAGATGTACTTGCATCCCTGAGGGGGGCCATGAATCTTCTCTACGATATGATTGAAGATGAGGATGAAATAGTAAAAAGAGTACAGGAAGTAACGAATTGTTACCAACAGTATTACGATGCCTTTTATCAGTATGCGCAATATGATGAAGGAAGCGCTTATACAGTATTTCAAATTTTTGGAAGCGGAAAAACTCAAAAATTACAATGCGATTTTTCCGCACTGCTGTCACCTGATTATTTTGATACCTTTGTTTTAGATTCACTAAAACAAGCAACAATTCCGCTGGATCATGTATTATATCATCTTGATGGTCCTGATGCAATTAAACATATGGATTCGATCATGCAGGTGGATGGAATTGACGCCTTACAGTGGACTAGTGGGGATCATGGGCCGGATGGAACACTAAAAGACTGGGATGTGATCTATGATAAAGCCAGGGCCGCCGGAAAGCAGCTGTGGATCAAAGTCTATTCAGGGGATATTGATGACTGGATTCGCAATACAGAGCGAATTGTAAAAAAATATGGTTCGAAAGGATTATTTCTTTATTTTGATGATATGCCTATCGATCAGGCTCATGTGCTGATGGACTACGCGGAAAAAAATTGGAGCGATGTACAAGGTACCTTCTAGTTAAACCCTTAGTTTTCACAGGAGACTTCAATCGAAGAAAGAATGTGTCTGGGCACATTCTTTCTTCGATTTATTTTATTTTAAGTTTTCTATTTTATACTCTCTTCGATATGTATTAGGTGACAGACCAAATTTTGCTTTGAATTTTCTGTTAAAGTAAGTTTGGCTCGAAAAACCTGATTTGTTGACAATGTCTTTTAATTTCTCATCAGAGTTTTTTATGAGATCTGCAGCATATTTCAGTCGTTCTTCATTGAGATAATCATTAAAATAATATCCTGTTTGTTGGTGAAAGATACTTCCTAAATAGGAAGAGTTCATGTTCATGCGGGCTGCCAGAGATTTCAACGAAATATCCTTGTCGGAAAAATCGTGGACAGCTGTAATCACAGCATCTACACATGGGAATGACAGATTCTGGTGATTCTCTCTTGTGCGAATAATCTTATAACAGATATCTATAAATGATGCAATGATTTCAAGATAATCCTCGACACTGCCGAAATTAAATTTCATACTTCTAAGTAAATTTACTATCTCAGGTTCAGTCTGTTTCGGTGAGTTTGTTTTGGCAGTACCCCAATAGAGAATCTCCAACAGCATAGAATAATAATGGCCGGTGTTGTTTTCCCAGAAAAGTCGGGATATTTGTTCCAGATAATCCTCTTTCGAAATTGACGTAAATTCCTGTTCGATGACGTTAATCGTTGAAGGTGCAAGCTTATGTGCATAACAGATGATACTGGTTAAGGCTGTGTCCTTCAAATATAGGAACTTACTGGCGTTTCTGAAGCTGAGAGTCACATCTTCATAATTATCAACTGTATTACCCACAGAAGTAAAGAACGGAAAATCAAAGATAATTCTTGCCTTATTTATCTTTTCTACGAATTTATTAATGGTATCAGAATCCTTATTGCTGCTGATAACACAGACTAGGCAGGAAGGAGTCTCAAAATAAAAATGTGCAACATAAGTCTTGATAATCAGTTTGAGCATAAAATCGAAAAGCATGGACATCTTTTCATTGCCGCTCGACAAGTTAGTCGGAACAGTAAAAATAATAACTGTATAGTTATCCAGGTAGAGATTGACTCCCAACATTTGAGCTCGTGTTATAAAATCATCTTCATCAAGAGTACCCTTAACCCATTCCTCTATAAAGTTACTTCGAAATGTAAGCATACTAGAACCATAGGTATCTGATAATGCTGTCCTCTCTTTCATATGCGATACTATCTGACTTAGTGATTCTGCAAGTTCATTTTGATCAAGAGGTTTTAATAAATAGTTTTCAGCGCCATTACGCATAGCCGAACGTACATATTCAAAATTATCATATGCAGACAATACCAAAATAGACAGTACAGGATTACTTTCATGCGCCTTTTTAATTAATTCTATGCCATCCATCTGCGGCATCGAAATATCAGTTATTAGTATATCAACGGAATGTTTTTCTATATAATCCAGAGCATCAAATGGATCAGTGGCAGACTTGACGAGTTCACAGTTAAAACCAGACCAGTCTATAACTGCTCTAAATCCCTCAATAACAAATGCTTCATCATCGACAACAACAACTCGATACATAAATTATTCCCCAATCTTAGTTTTCATGGACAAATACCCTAATCGGGCACTTACATAACTTTTTGACCTGACATTACTTATATGATGTTGGGGTCAAAAGTAATTTGACCCCTATGATACACGGATTACTCCGCACTTTGTGCTCACGTAATCCTACCAACATTCGAAATACACCCTAATCGGGTTGCTTTCTCATGTTTGTTCGGGTCCCAAGGTCATGCTTTTTCATGCAAGCATGAAACGCAGGACCTTTTGACCCTGGTATCACTTATATTATAGGATAGATTTACTAAAGTCAAGTTTAAGAATATGGAATTTGTTCAAAAATATTGAATGTTTACTATATTACAAAAGCATTATCACCGTTATACTAGTTATATGGAATATGAAGGTTGGAGGAATTGATAATGAAAGCTAAGCAATATCACGCAGAAAAACCGCGGACATCAATTAAGAAACAGCTTCATGAATATCGTGGAGTTTATCTTTTGGGGTTACCTGGAATCGTTATTTTGTTTTTATTTTCGTACATGCCTATGAGAGGACTGCTGATGGCATTTCAGGATTACAATCCTCATATCGGGATACTTGGAAGCCAATGGGTGGGATTAACACATTTCAAAAACTTATTTCAAGATCCAAAGTTCTATAAAATGTTAAGGAACACTCTGGTGATCAGCGGGCTAAACTTATTGACCTTTCCTGTGCCCATTTTTTTGGCCATGATTATTAACGAGGTTCGCAATGCAAAATTCAAGAAATTTGTACAGACCTCAATTTATTTACCACATTTTCTGTCTTGGGCAATTGTGGCAAGTCTGACATTCTTTCTGCTGTCGACCGAGCAGGGAGTTGTAAACAAAATATCCATGATGATGGGAAATGAACCAACGGCCTATCTTTTCAGCGACAAATGGATTTATTTAATCATTGTAATTCAGTCATTGTGGAAGAGCGTAGGGTGGAATTCAATTGTGTATCTTGCCGCTATTTCCGGAATAGATCAAAGTTTATATGAAGCAGCAAGGATGGACGGAGCCGGCCGCTTTCAGTGTATGATGAAAATCACGTTACCGAGTATTATGCCTACGGTGATGGTTATGTTGATTTTGCGAATGGGCTCTATTATATCCGTAGATTTCGAACAGGTCTTCCTCATGAACAATGCTATGGTGAAATCACGTCTGGAAGTATTCGAGACTTATATTTTTAACAATAGTATAGCGACTGGAAGCACACAGTATTCTTACACTACTGCAATTGGAATGTTTAAATCGGTGGTTAACACCATTTTGGTAGTTTTTACAAACTGGATTACAAACCGAAAAGGATATGAGGGGATTGTATGAGGGCCAAAGTAAGAGGAGGAATAATATAATGACATATGAAATGAGTGTCAGTCAAAAAAAGAATCAAAAAAGCAGAAACAAACTAGGTATGAGGATCAGAGAAAACATATATCAGGCAATCTTATGGATTTTACTATTGATATTAGCAGGCTGTATGATTCTTCCGTTTTTGTACGTTTTGGTCCTCTCATTTACAGATCCCAGTGTTTATGTTGCAGGAAAATTTACGCTGTGGCCTAAAAAATGGTCTTTAGAGGCTTATAAATTGATTTTGAGCGGAACAGGATTTATTAATTCTTTGAAGTCGACGGTTATCATTACAGCTAGCGGAACTCCACTCAATGTTTTAGTAAATGCTGGTCTGGCATACCTGCTTTCAAAACCGATACCTGGGAAAAAGTTCTTAAATAGATATGTAATGTTGACTATGCTCTTTACAGCTGGTATGGTACCTAATTTTATGAATATAAAGTTGTTAGGTTTAATTGATAACTATCTGGCCTGTATCTTGCCATCTGTATGTGGCGCGTGGACCATCATGGTTATGCGATCCTTTTTTCAGTCACTGCCGATTGAGTTGGAAGAAGCGGCAAAAATTGATGGATGTGGACAGGTGGGTATTTTTGGGAAAATTATTTTACCCCTTTCAAAGGCCATGATGGCGACTATGACGCTCTTTGCTTTTGTCAGTTACTGGAATACATACTTTAATTCGATCATGTACATGACATCCACGAGCAAGTCGACTCTTCAGGTATATGTGCAAAAAGTGGTGTTGTCTTCGAATATTTCGGATGTCGTTGATGTCGAAGTCGCAGTCGCAAATGCGATTCCGCAGGAAATCATGCGTATGGCTGCAGTCGTGATAGTTGTTCTTCCTGTCCTGATCATCTATCCTTTTTTACAGAAATATTTTCAGGCAGGGATGATGGTTGGTGCGGTAAAAGGATAACCGCGTCCAGAATTTAACATTAGAAGTAAAATTGTATCAGCTTCTGATTGTTGAATATATAAATTTTTAGGAGGAGTATGTTTTATGGATGCAAGTATGAAAAAACATGTTGCAATGGGTGTGATCTCACTTATGATTGCCGGGTCAGTTATGGGATGTGGGAAAAAGGATGATAAATCATCTGCCGCAGCCAGCTCAAAAACGGAAACAGAGAAATCCGAGAACAAAGGTTCAAAGGAAAAAGGAAGCGATTCATCTACAATCTCAGTCATGGGCATAGATTGGGGATATGGTCCGGTACAGAACAGCGAAATGGAAAAATACTGGGAGGATCTCCTTGGCGTGAATCTTGATATTGAATGGATTAACTATGAAGATTATGACCAAAAGGTTAATACCTTGATTTCTTCGGGGAGCATACCAGACGTGATTCAGGTCAGTAAGATGGGGAATGGCTCCTATTATTATCCGATCTTTACTCAGGCAATCGAGGCAGGTGACTTTGTGGATTTAACACCCTATTTGTTTGATGATGGAAAAGGGATTGCCGAGACAAATGCAGTCATGAAAAACTGGGATGATAAAATGTGGGATCAAACAAAGTATAAGGATGGTATTTACATTCTTCCCAGATCGAAAGCTGAGAGCGGACAGAATTCAGGTATTGAAGTACGCAAAGATCTGATGGAAAAATACGGTTTTGAAAAAGAGCCTGCTACAATGGATGAATTGAAAGACTGGCTGATACAGTTATCCAAAGCAGCTTCAGATGGAGAAGGAAAAAAGATATATGCCCTGGAATATTTTGGGGACAAATTCATGGATGACAGAGTCAAGGCATTTGCCACTGCTTTTACCGGACAAAGTGACTGGGCAGTAGATAAGAACGGAGAATTTCAGTATATGCAGTTTAAGGATGAATATATTGACTTCTTAAACTGGATGAAGGCATTATATGATGCCGGTGCAATAGATCCGGAATTCGCTTTGAATAATTCGGATACTTCAAAATGGAAGGCTGGAAATTCCGTAGCGTTATTATCAACATGGTATAATTGGAATCAGTCATCTGACCGTACGAGTAGTAAAATTTTTGATGATAGTACACCAGACGATTACAAAGCGTGGTGCCTGATGCCTGTGAAAGGGCCCAAAGCATATACGGTAAGTCCGAATTATACAGATGTAGACTCTTGTATTGCAATCAGTTCAAAATGCTCGAAAGAAAAGATAGAGAAGATTCTGACGGCTTTTGATGGAACGGAAGAACAGTATCCCGGATATGACAAGGTTATGGCTTTTGGTGTTGAAGGCATTCATTACGTCTTGAAAGATGATGGGACAATTGATACTTCTGAAAACCTGATTAAGGAATCCGGACAGGACGGATACGTTGGAGCGTGGAATCAGATCTTTCTAAAGAAAGATGCAGATATGATTGCAGACAAATTTATGAGAGATGGGGCGAAGAGAGCATCGGATGAGAATATTACCAGAGCAAAAGAAATAAAGGATTTTGTGTATAAAGATCTCGCAGATACTAAAATGAAAAATGAAACACAAAACCTGCAGTCAGATACATATAACAAACAGTGGAGTGTTCTCACCGACGATGTAAATACGATGTGCACTCAGTATGTTATGGGACAGATTGATGAGAAAGAATGGAAATCCTTTGTAAAAGGAATTGTAGATTCTTCGGATTATAAAGCAATACAAAAAGAGTTTAAGGAATCAGCTGAAGAAACAAAGTGATTATTCTCCAAGATCTTCAGGAAGGATTGGAGGTATCATAAAAGATACCCTGAATCCTTCCTTGCTATCACGGGTACCGATATGGAGTCTTGAATCGTTTCCAAATACAAGCTTGAGACGGGTATTGACATTAGACAGTGCAAACCCGTTATCTTCATTCCTGCTTAGGACAGGCTGAGCAAGTTTTTCCTCCAGGAGACGCTGTTCTTCGGCAGAAATAGTGATACCGTTATCTTCGATTTGGAACTCCAGATATTCTTTTCCTTCTATGACAATTGTCTGTATCATGATGGTTAACAGATTGTCATCTCGTTCATGTATGAGACCATGAGAGAAAAAGTTTTCGATTAAAGGCTGAAGGGTATTCTTTGGAATACCATAGATTTTCAGCGAGTTGGATATTATAAATTCGTATTCAAAATTATCATATCGGCACAGGTAGAGATTGATCAGATTTTCACACAGACTCAACTCTTCACCGATTGAAACGTAAAACTTGCGCCGAGTCTGATTTCGATAAAGTTTAGAGAGGAGCAATAGCATTTGTGAAGCAGCTGAATATTTTCCCTGCATAATCTGAACTCGGATCTGTTCAAGTGTGTTGTAAAGAAAATGTGGATTGATGCTTGTCTGCATAGCATATAATTCTGCTTTCTTTTCGGAGATTTCATAAATATATGCCTTCTCAACATTTTGCTGCAGTTCATCACACATTCGATTAAAACTGATGGCAATCTTTGTGAATTCATCGTTACTTTTGGGAACATTTAGTCTATAGTCAAGATTGTTCTTCCCGACTAAAGTCATAGCATTTTGAATAACTCTGGTTTTTTTCTCAGTGTTGCGAATGAAAAACAAATAAATCAGAATGATAGAAAGACAGATGATAACTGCCAGCAATGCCAGTGTTATCTGAATGTAGCTTCTTTTGATTAAATTCGAAGGGACCTTGTATGTGGTATGATATGCATATTTGGGGTTGTAAATTGATGCGTGATAGTATTTGCTGTTCTCCTTTTCCGTTGACGGCATATCCATGGGTTTACGGGAAGTATCTGCAGGATAGCTGCCGTCAGAGGAATAGATGATATGATTCTTATCATCCACGATCGAAAATATGCTTCTCTCATCCATATGTGTAATAGTGACAGAGTTTGTAAACTCGGAAGATGAATATAAAATAATCAACTGACCAAAGGAGGTAAGCTGTTCACTGTCATAGTCAAAAATTGTAGCGGATAATCCATAAATATGATCGTCAGGTTTTTCAAAATTATCACTTAATGAAGTTAACTGAGAGTCTGTCAATATCTGTAACTGGTATGGGGCAAAATCAAAAGAATTATGGCTGGAGGATAAGGGAACAATTGTGTCATAATTTATATTATACTGGAACAAATTTCCGTGGTTTGTGCGAAACAGGATTCCCCGGCAGTACTGGTTGTAGCGACAAATTTCCTGAGACATCTGGACAATAGAGTAGTATAAGGCAGAGTTAATCTGCCCATCTTTCTTATAGAAAGAACAAAGGTCATGGTATCTTGTATTGCTCGAAAATACGGGCGCAAGATTATTGGCCAGAGAGTCTATCTTTGATGCAAGAATTGAGGAGAGATTGCTGAGCTCTATCTCATAATCCCTCAGGTAATCGGACTTTTCCTTGTTTTTGATCAGTGAACTACTAAGCGAAAACAGCGATATCGTAATTGTACATACCATGATGATACAAGTCAGAAGCATCTTTGAGTAATAGCTTGAAGTCAGTTTTTTTAGCATGAATATCCCCCTGTTATCAAAAGTATTTGACATGTTCTAAAATGGTACATACAATTGAATTATATCAGCTGAAAAAGATGAATGCAAGATTAACAGGAGAAGGTATGAAAAATATTAGATCGGGTAAGTTGGTGAAGTTAAAAAGCAGTTTTGCTATCCTGACGAGTTTCGCTTTGCTGCTGTCGGGCTGCACTTCAAACGCTAAAAACAAGGATGAGAAAGATCAGGATGTTGTTTTGAGTGCATTTGTTCAACAGTCACTTTCCACAGATTCAGGAATCTGGAAGGGATGGGCAGCACAAAAACTATACAATGATATGAATATTAAAATCGACTTTTATGCCACTGGGGGAAATCAGGTAGAACAGAAGTTGAAACAATATATATCTTCGGGTACCTTGCCGGATATTGTCGGCTTTAAGGCACTGGATCAGGCTCAGTTGGCAATGGATGCGGGACTCTTGCTTCCGTTAGACGATTACAGGGAAAAACTTCCCTCTATCTTTGAGTCCTCTTACTATGAGAAAGCGATTGCCTATTCTAAAGAACATAACAGTGATAAAAGTAAAAAACTGTTTATTATGCCGACCTCAATAGGACCGGTATCGGACAACGCATATAATTGGATGCCTCTGCTTCAATGGGATGCTTATAAAAAAGCGGGCACACCAGATATAGATACGTTGGAAGATTATCTAAGTGTGGTGGAAAAGATGGTAAAAGAGAAACCCAGTAATGAAAGCGGCGAATCGACGTATGGATTTTCATTGTTCTCAGATTGGGATAAATATTCGGCGCTTGAGGTTGCCGCACTTTCTTATTTTTATGGGATTGATACAGAGTACGTGTGTCCGCTGATGGAGACAAACGTTATAACCAGGGAGACACATTCGATATTGAATCAGGACAGCTTTTATAAACGAGCACTCCATTTCTATTTTTCTGCAAATCAAAAGGGACTACTGGATCCTGACTCCAGAACTCAGAGTTTTAGCAATCTTGAAAAGAAATATAGCGATGGAAGAATCATGTTTTCCTGGTTTTCATGGCTGACAGGTAATTATAATGACGCCTCATCAGGTCATGTAAACAACAAAAAAAGCCCGGATGGTTATGCAAACATTCTTGCCAATGATATGAAAATATATGAGGCTCCCGATCAGACAATAGGAAGAAACTGGTATTTTTCTATCAGTAAGAATTGTAAAAACATAGACAAGGCATGCGAATTTTTGAATTGGCTTTACGATCCGCAAGTGGAGCACTTTCTCTATAATGGTCCCAAAGACAGCATATGGGAATATTCGAAAGATGGGGAGCCTTATGTCACCAAAGAGGGGTGGGATGTGATAGAACATAAAACAGAGAAAACAATGCCTGTAGAGGGGGGCGGAGTTTATCAGGACGGAATTTACCCATTTAATGCTATAGCTCTTCAGGCTTCAACTGTGATGGAAGATAATTACACAATCAGTTATCGATATTGGCCTTCCAGCCGCAAACATAATATGACGAATCTTCAAAAGGAGGTAAATGAAAAACTGAACAGTGATACAATCGGCGAGTATCTGTATGATCATGATATGGTTGCAAAATCTACGATGGCAGTGAATATGATTCCAGTTGCCTCGAATGAGATGAAATTAAAGATTGAATCAATCGGGGAAGTTGTACGGAATCTCTCGTGGGAAATGATCTATGCAGAGAATGAAGAAACATTTGAGCAATTGTGGGAAGAGATGGTGGTCAATGGAAAAGAACTTGGAATGGATCAGGTAGAACAATATTATCAAAAGGAGTGGAAAGATTCTTTGAACAAAGTGGAAAAATATGAATGACAGTAGTTTCTTGACAAGTGGATGAGAGTCATTTCGGTATGCATAAGAATGGAGGATAGCGTGAAAAAAGCGACGATATTATTGAACAAGAAAGAAAACAAGAGAATTTCTTTTGGAATTACTCAACTGGAAAATGCATTAGTGAATGCAGGATATTGTGTGGAATTCAAACCGGTGCCTGAAAATCCGGAAAAATATAGAAAGATAGTAGGAGAAAAAATATACATTGGAGTAAACAAAAAGGATCCATTTATTTCCTGGATGGAAGAAAGAGAGATACTTATTTATCATTCCAGAAAGCCCAAAGAAGAAGGTTTATATCTCGAAAGTTGTCCGGGAAAATTAACCCTGGTAGTTGGCGGCAGTGATGTTGGAGCATTATATGGATGCCTGGAATTAAAAGAGAGAATATTACAAGAAGGCATGATCCCAATGGAGTTGGCTTTTTACGATGCGCCGACCTTTAAGCTGCGTGGGCCATGCATTGGTCTGCAAAAAACTAAAATCGAGCCGCCCAGATTAACCTATGAATATCCGGTAACGCCTGAGCGGTTTCCCTGGTTTTATGATCTTGAAATGTGGGAAGAGTTTCTGGATATGATGTTAAAAGAACGTTGTAATGTTTTATATATCTGGAGCGGACATCCTTTTTCTTCCTTTGTAAAAGTTCCTGATTATCCGGAAGCGTTAGAAGTAACAGAGGAGGAGTTTCAGTTAAATAAAAAGATATTTGGATGGCTGACCAAGGAGTGCGATAAAAGAGGTATATGGGTCGTATTAAAGTTTTACAATATTCATATTCCTTATCCGTTTGCACAAAAACACAATTTGGATTTGCTGCAAAGTAATATTAATCCTTTGGTTGCTGATTATACATCCAAATCGATTACTGAATTTATCAAGAGTTATCCGAATATTGGCCTGATGGTCTGCTTAGGTGAAGCATTACGTGGGACTCAAAATAAAACTGATTGGTTTGTAAAAACAATTATTCCGGCCGTGAAGCAGGGAATAAAAGAGGCTGGAATAAAAGAAGAGCCGCCAATTATCTTAAGAGGGCATGACTGTGATCCTATTGGGGCTATGAATGGAGCTAAGGAATTATATTCCAATCTCTATACAATGTGGAAATACAATGGAGAAAGTCTTACTACCTATTTTCCTAAAGGAAATTGGCAAAAGATCCATGAGAGCTTAAGTAGTCTTGGGACAACCCATATTATGAATGTACATATTCTGGCTGATTTGGAACCCTTTCAGTTTAATGCACCATCCTATATTCAGAAATGTGTACAAGCCGGAATGAATCGGCTTGGTGCGAATGGATTGCATCTTTATCCATTGTTCTATTGGGACTGGCCATATTCTCCTGATAAAGTTGAGCCTCGTTTGAAACAAGTGAAACGTGACTGGATGTGGTTTTCCTCCTGGTTTCGTTATGCGTGGAACCCAGACCGTTCAGAAGAGACAGAGAAATTGTATTGGATAGAACAAGTATCAAAGCATTATCATTGTGATCGCAGTGGAGCAAGGCTGCTGTTAGATATCATGGATACCGCAGCAAATTGTGCACCAAAAATTCTTGGCCGCGTAGGTATCACAGAAGGAAACAGGCAAACCTTGAGCTTGGGAATGCTGATGAGTCAGCTTACCAATGTGGTGAAATACCGTCCCAATAAAGAACTTTGGACATCGGTAGCAAGGGTAGGAGAGCAGCCGGATGATTATGTCAAAAACGAGCTTAAAAATGCTGTACATATCGGAGAAACGCCATACGATTTAATCGATGAATTGAATGACCTTCTGGAAAAGGTGGAGAATTCCTGCTTGTTGGCAAGGGAAATCCTTCCGATGGACAATGAAGAAATAAAAAGAATTTTTAATGATATTGAGAGCATTCGTCTTATGACAAGGAACTACATCGCTAAAATAAAAGCAGCCATGTTGATATTGGAATACAAATATACGATGGATGAAAATTGTGCCGGCGATCTTGCACTGTTAGAAGAAGCATCTAAATATCTGGATAAAAGCGTCGAGGAATATAGAAAGCTTGCTGATTTAACAAAAGACACTTACCTATATGCCAATAGTATGCAGACACGTCAAAGGAAAATACCGTTTCCCGACGGTGAAAAATATGGACATTGGGTGCAGTGCCTTCCTTTATATGAGGAAGAAGCAGCGAACTTTCATAAGAACCTAGATAAGTTGAAAAGAGGGATTTATCCAACAGCCAAGTTAAATCTTGTAGATGCAAAACTTCTTCCAAAGGCAAAATTTAATCTGAGGTCATCAAATAGTGAATGCTACATAGTGAGAAAAGGTGAAAGCTTATTTACAGACAGTGAAAGTAAGATTCAGGATATCGCGCCAGAGTTAGACGGACTAACCGGGATTCGTTTTCGTATGGGTGAATCTATAACAAGTGGTGTAACTGTTACAGTGGATCTACAAGAAGACTGCTATGTTCTGATTGGATATTTTAACTCTAAAGGGATTGAGTGGCTTCAGGTTCCGGATTTGGAAACGAATACGCATGCAGATGATCGTGGCGGTCTTGCAGCAGTTTATCAAAATGCGATTAAGGCAGAAGGTTGTGCTTCCGTTAATGTACATGCATTTTTATACGAAAAAGGGATTCATGATATCTATTTGGGCACTGGAGCTTATATCATCGCCGGTATTGTTCCGAAAGAGGCGAAACTAGTTCCAAGAAATGTTGGCTTTGAAAAAGAAAGTTTTCGAACCTTAGATTGGCTGTATAAATAGAGGATATGATTAAGGAGATTTTTGTATGGGAAATAATATGCCTAGGGAAATGACAGGTGCAGAATTAAAATCTATGTTAAAAAGCTCGATTAACTTAAAGAGTTTAGGTGGGGTCAAGAGCCCGGGATTAAAGCTTTCAAAGGAAGATATTCAGTGGTGGAGAGATGCGAAAATTGGAATGTTTGTTCACTGGGGGTTGTATTCAATTCTGGGCAGAGGAGAGTGGGCCTACTTCAATGAACAAATTCCAAAAGAAGAGTATGAGTCGTTAGCTGATGAATTCAATCCGAAAGATTTTAAAATGACAGAGCTGACAGGTCTCGCAAAAGATCTTGGTGCTAAATATATGATAATGGTTACAAAACATCATGATGGGTTTTCCCTTTGGGACAGCCCTTCATGTTATGAAGGATTTACGAGTTATAATACCGCGTCAAAGCGAGATTTTGTAAAAGAATATGTGGATGCATGCAGAGAAGCGGGTCTAAGAGTGGGATTATACTATTCTCCGATGGATTGGCGTTTTCCCGGATATTTTGATCCGGAAGGAAAATCAGAAAATGCCAGGCTTATGAAACAGCAATGCTACGGTCAAGTGGAGGAATTATGCAGCAGATATGGTCCTATTGATATCATGTGGTATGACGGCGCGTGGTTAGCGCATAAGGGAAGTGATACTTCCAGTGCATGGTTTTGGGAACCTGTAAAATTAAATAAAATTGTACGTAAGTATAATCCAAAAACGATGATTAATCCACGTTCCGGATGGGAAGGAGACTTTTATTGTGATGAGGGTTCTCATGAGATGAAAGGAAATATTATTCCTGTTCCCTGGGAAAAAAACATGTGCATATGCAGCGGTTCTTCCTGGGGATGGATGGAGAATGATCCAGTTTCCAGCTTTGAATGGTTAATTAAAATGCTGGTGGATGTAGTATGCAGAGATGGTAATCTCCTTCTCAATGTGGGCCCTGATAAAAACGGAAAGCTATCGAAGGAAGTGACGGATCGAGTCAGAGAGATTGGTGACTGGCTAAGAAAGTATGGAGAAAGCATCTATGGAACAAGGGGCGGACCAATCCAGCCATCAGACAATGTCTATGGGACAACCTATAAAAACGATACAATATATTTACATGTTTTAGATACTCAAAAGTTTATGGATGTAACACTTCCAAGCATTTCGGAAAACATTATAGCATGTACTACTTTTAATGGTGAAAAATGTGAATATAGGCAAAATAAAGAGGGTATTAAGATAAGACTTCCAAAAGAGAGAGAAAATGAGGTAGATACAATCCTTAAGTTAAAGTTAGACAAGGAACATCAACAACCAAAGGAACAGGAGATCTATTTTACTGGAAAGGAATAGGAAGGTATTAACTATGTATTACGGCGTTTCATACTATCCAGAGCATAAAACAAAAGCTGAGCTGGAACATGACATTCGATTAATAAAAGAATCTGGCATTAATACTGTCAGAATGGGAGAATTTGCATGGAACAGATTTGAACCAAATGAAGGAGAGTTTCATTTTGAATGGTTGGATTTGGTGATTGAGAATTTGGGGATGGATGGTATAAAGACAATTATATGTACACCGACCGCCTGCCCCCCGGCTTGGTTAGTTGAAAAACATCCGGATATTTTATATATGGATAACCGGGGAGTACGAAGACCTTTTGGCGGCAGGAGGCACTATTGTTATAATAATAAATCGTTCCGGAAATATTCTGCTCTTATTACGGAAAAAATTGGAGAACATTACGGTGGGAATCCTTATGTTGCCGGATTTCAAATTGACAATGAATTAGCACAAGAAGGAACTGGCAGATGTGTTTGTCCGACATGTAGTGAGAAATTTCGTAACTGGTTAAAAAATAAATATAAAAATATTGAAAACTTCAATCGGAGAAGTGGCGCTGTCTTTTGGTCTCAGGAATGTAATGATTTTTCGCAGATTAATCCACCTGTAAACACGATTGAAGTAGGTGCACAGCAACAGATTCATGCATTCTATGAAAATCCCACGGTTCGCCTTGATTTCGAGAGATTTTCCAGTGATTCTCTTATTGAATTCCAGAATCTGCAAACTAAAATTCTAAAAAAATATACGAAGTATCCTGTCACTACCAATGCAACAGGGATTGCGACTAACAGCATTGATTATTATAAAAGTACAAAAGAATTAGACTGCTATGGTTTTGATTACTACCCGGGATTACGGGATACTGCTGTGGATTCATTTCCTTATGCATTTGCAAGAGGGATAAAGGCGGGAAAGCCTTTTTGGGTCATGGAGTTTATGTCAGGAGGCGGACATAGACTTGGCGGTTCAGGCCGCCTGCAGCCTAATCCCGGAGCTCTGAAACAGGCCGTAATCCAATCTTTTGCTCATGGAGCTCAGATGATGCTGCATTTTCAATTCAGAACTTTTCCCATAGGGGCAGAACAATTAAACTATGCGATTGTAGATGCAGACGGAGTACCAAGAAGAAGATATTATGAGATGAAGGAAACAGCAGAAGTATTAAGAAAGATTGAACCAATCATCTCTAATTCTAAGTTTGTAAACGAAGTGGCGATTTGTCTGGATTACGACACTCATTGGGCACTGCGGATAAAACCTGTTAATGATTCCTCTTTTTATTATTTTGACTATTGCAGAAAAATCTATCAAAGTTTGTCGGAAGTAGGGGTTAACTCAGATGTAATATCCTATGATCAGGATTTTGACCAGTATAAAATAATGATTTTACCTACAGGATTTGTCCTGTCGTTAGAGATGAGAGAAAAATTAAAAAATTATGTAAGTCACGGAGGAATTCTTCTTGGCACTTTTTTGACAAGTGTAAAAAATATAGACAATGTCGGGTATGTAGGATCTCTTCCTTCCGGTTTGAGTGATTTATTTGGAACTACGGTAGAAGAAGTAGAACCAGTTTTTGAGAACAATCATAATCACTTAAAGATAGAAGAGGGTGATTGTTCCATCACAACCACTGATGAAATATGGAGTGAGATTTTATCAGATGACAGTGAACTGGCCGGCAAATATCTGACTGACTATAAAAAGGATAAAGGTGTGATTGCCAGAAATAGTTTTGGCAAAGGAATGGCTTATTATATTGGAACGGATTTTTGCAAAGAAGATCTAAAAACTTTTCTTTTGAATATATGTAAAAACAATGGAATTTTTATTCATGAGCTATCTGGAAATGATAAGGTTGAAGTTGTCCGCCGCAGATATGAAGGAAAAGATGTATACTTTATTTTTAATTTCAACAGTGAAGAAACGGAAATTCATGTGTCGGGAATGTTTATTGACTGCCTTTCCGGAAAAGTTCTGAAAGGAAAACATAAAATTGATAGAAATGGGTATTTAATTGCAATGAAAAGTGTATAGGGAGGGTATTTGTGAACTGTCGTAATATAATATTCCTGGATAAAGCAGCCAGACGATGGGATGATGGGCTGCCAATTGGTAATGGCCGTATCGGAGCTATGGTTATGGGTAAGGTGAATGAAGAAACGATCTTTATTAATGAAGAAACCCTGTGGTATGGACCAAAAAGAAATAGAAGGAATCCGGAAACGAAATCAAACATAAATAAAATCAGACAACTACTTCAAAAAGGCAGGGTATCAGAAGCCGCTTTCCTTGCAAAAATGTCTATGACATCCACGCCGAAGTATAACAATCCTTATCAGCCGGCAGGTGATCTTCGCCTTTGTTATATGGGGAACCAGACAAAATATACAAAGTATAGAAGAGAATTGGATATTGACCATGGAATTGCCACAGTTCAATATACGATGGATGGTGTTACTTATATACGAGAACATTTTGTCAGTGAGAGATATCATGTTTTGGCAATCAGGCTTACGAGTGACGGAGAAAAAGGATTGACTTTAAGCGCTAATATGAGCCGAAAGCCCTTTGAAGAAAACACAGGAAAAATAGATGACAACACAGTAGGTAACTGGGGAATCAATGGTGTTGGCGGTGTAAGCTATTTCACAGGGGTGCGAATGACTGCCAAGGGCGGAAAAGTGAGCACTATGGGCGATTTTGTTTACTGCGAACAGGCAAAAGAAGTGTATATATATTTATCGACAAAGACAGATTTTGCCGGTAATGCGCGGTACAAAGAAGAGTGTATGGATAACCTTGACAAAGCCGTAAGATCTGGGTTTTCTAAGATGAAAAAGGAACATATGGAAGAATATGGAGAATTATTCAATCGCACCAGCTTATCTCTTAATCATACATCGAACGATATGTCGTGCGAATCTTTTCCCTCTGAGTTGCCAACAGATCAATTATTAGACAGTCTAAAAAAAGGAGATCAGACATATCTGGACTACTTAACTTTATTGCTATTTAATTTTGCAAAATATTTGATGATTTCAAGCTCTTACAATTGTGTACTTCCCGCTAACTTACAGGGAATTTGGAACGGCAGCTATGAACCGCCATGGCAGTGTGAATTTACCATTAATATTAATGAGGAGATGAATTATTGGTTTGTTGAAAAATGTAATCTTCCGGAATGTCATATGCCACTGTTTGATTTATTAGATCGTCTGGTTGAAAGTGGGAAAGTTACAGCGAAAGAAGTGTATGGATGTCGTGGATTCTGCGCTCATCATAATACAAATCTATGGGCGAGTACGGATATAGAAGGTATTTTTGACGCTTCTCCGTTCTGGGTAATGGGAGGGGCGTGGCTGTCTTTGCATCTGTATGAACATTATTTATTTACTCAGGATGAGAAATTTTTAAAAGAGAGGGCACTGCCGGTAATGAGAGAAGCGATTCGCTTTTTTGAAGACTATCTTTATGAAGATGAGGATGGGTATCTGCTGACGGGGCCATCTGTATCACCTGAAAATACATATCGCTCATCTGCCGGTGAAAAAGGTGCATTATCAATGTCTCCAACAATGGATAATATGATATTGAGACAATTATTTACCTGGTATCTGGAAGGCTCCGGGATTGTTGGAATAGATGATGAAAAAGACCGTAAAATCATACAAAATATGTTGACGAAACTGCCTCCTACCCGGATATCAAAAGATGGCCATATTATGGAGTGGTATCAAGATTATGAAGAATGCGAGCCGGGACATCGCCATATTTCTCATATGTACGGTTTACATCCGGGAAATGAAATTGTTGAACAAAAACCGGAATTATTCGAAGCGGCAAGAAAGACAATCGAATATCGGCTTTCCCATGGCGGTGGTCATACGGGATGGAGTAAGGCGTGGATTGCCTGCTTTTTTGCCAGACTCAAAGATGGAGATATGGTTTTCAATAATCTCATAGAATTTTTACAAAACTCAGTTCAGGGTAATTTACTTGATGTTCATCCGCCGTTTCAAATTGATGGGAATTTTGGCATTGTTGAGGCGATCCTGGAAGCGTTAATTCAGTCTCATGGAGGATATATTGATATTCTGCCTGCACTTCCGTCAAAATGGAAGAAAGGAGAGTTAAGAGGTGTCAGACTTCGCGGAGGTATGACAGCAGATGTCGTCTGGGAGGATTCAAAGTTAAAAGAGTGTATGGTAATTCCTGACAAGGACCAGCAAGTTGAATTTCATTATCATGATAAGGTTCAGACGTTAAAGTTAAAATCAGGAATTGCAAGTTATATACGAATGTAATCCGACTAAGTTGGAATGAAAGAAAAGATAAGTCAGTAAGAGAGGTGAAGATATGGGTCAGGATTTTTTTCAAAGCATAGCGATGACAAAACATCCAGATAAACATAAGGATCGAGAGGTTCCGGCACCATTGCTGCGTGAGGTTCAGCTTGAGGAGGTCAGCCGGCCAAAATTTCATGTTCCCTGGCAAAAAGATCCCTCCTGGGAGGAACAACAAGAACAATTTAAGCAAGATTTGGATAGACTTAGGATTTGGTCCAAACCCTTTTTGAAGAATTACCTTCCAAAGATGAATCTGCAAATTAAGACTATCCAGTTAGAAGATTTCGAGTTTCGTTATCTGGAGCAGAATGAAGTTTTTATGAATCAGAACGATCCTGAGAAAAAGTGGACACACGTTCGAATTCCTGATTATAAGGGACCTGCCGAAGAAGATGGGAACTGGGAGGCTTATTATAAATATGAGTTTTCTTTAGCTCTTCTGAATCAAGAGATTCAATCATGCCAGGAGAAAGATCGGGTTGTTCTACGCTTTCAGTGCGTGGATTATATTGCCAAGGTGTATCTGAATGGAAATTATATCGGGAGCCATGAAGGGATTTTTGCACCTTTTTCTTTTGATATTACAAAGTATCTGGAAGAAGACAATGAGCTCATTGTCTTGTGTAAGAACGAGATTCCGATTCTTGGGACAGGGCCGGTCCTGGATGGCGATAAAATATACGCAGCGACCGGTCCCGGATGGGATGATTCTGATTTGGGATGGCATCATTGTCCGGCTGGTGCCGGGATATTTGGAAAGGTAGAATTACAAGTCCGGCCGGAGATATATGTCGATGATATTTTTGTACGCCCGGAAATTGATTTGGATTATGTGGAGCTTCGAATAGGGGTACATAATTATACTTTAGAAGTAAAAGAGGATTACGAGTTTTGCATCAGGCTGATGCCAAGAAATTATGTTGGAAAACAAATTGGAGAATTAACTGCACACATCTCCTATATAGGCCCAGGGAAGAATGAATATAGATATCGTATTCCTGTAAAAGATTATAGATTATGGTGCCCGGATGAACCATGGTTATATGGAGCTTTCATTGAAGTTAAAAAAGATGAGCATGCCATATCCGAGCGAATCAGAAACTTTGGTATGAAAAAATTTGTCAGTGATGAGAGTTGTACACCAAAGGGAAAATTTTATTTAAACAATAGGCCAATTGTATTAAGAGGTGCCAATGAGATGGGAAATTTGCAGCAATGTGCAATGAGCGGAAACATCTCGCAGCTGATTGATGATATTCTGATCGCTAAGCTTTGTCATATGAACTTTTACCGCATCACACAAAGACCTGTTCAAGACGAAATTTACGATTACTTTGATATGCTGGGAATGATGAATCAGTGCGATTTTCCATTGTTTGGTTTTTTGCGAAGACCACAAGTATCGGAGGCTTTAAAGCAGGTTGGAGAAATGGAACATTTAGTTCGAGGACATGTATCCACCTGCATGGTGACGTTCATCAATGAGCCCATGTGTATTCGCCGTACAGAAAATCCTGAGGATAAGTTTTCTAAGAGATATGAAATGAAAGGACATCGACATCTGCAAAGAGATGAATTGGAAGCGTTCTTTCAAGCAGCAAGAAAGGTTATCTACATTGAGAATCCGGATCGCGTGGTTAAGAATGCAGAAGGTGACTACGATGGTCCAACGCTTGAAGGTATGCCGGATTTTCACTGTTATACCATGTGGTATACAAATCATGGTGAGCCAATTGGGAAACTTATGAGGGGATATCTTCCGCCAGTTAAAGAAGGATGGATGACAGGTTGTGGCGAATATGGTGCAGAGGGACTTGATAATGAAGATGTTATGAATAAGCGATATCCGAAAGAATGGTTAAAAGACAGCGTGGATGGCAACTGGTATCCAGATAAAATTGTGAAATCGCAAACGTATTTGGTCCATGGGGATTGGTATAAAGAGCAGCAAAACGTTCATGATTGGATAGTAAAAAGCCAGGAACACCAGGCGAAAGCGACCAGACTAATGACGGATGCATTTCGAAGAAGGGCCGACATCATCAACCAAACCGCCATTCATCTCTTGATTGATGCCTGGCCCGCCGGCTGGATGAAAGCACTGGTTGACTGCGAAAGGAATCCAAAAAGAGCTTACTTTGCTTATCAGAAAGCTTTAATCCCGCTGAGAATAAATTTATATACAGGCCGAAATCACGTGTATGATGATGAAGTTGTCGATATTGAAGCATGGCTTTTGAATGATACGGCTGAGAATAGAAACCTTACAATCATTGCAGAAATTTTTGAAGAGGGCGAGGACAGACCTTATCAGACATTTGAGAAGGCTGCAGAAGCAGATGCAGCAAATGCGTGTTATGCCGGAAAAATCAATGTCAGATTTCAACAAAGGAAAGAGCAGAATCGAACAGTTATTATAAAAGCTGGAATCTTTGACGAGAATTACATCTTGTTAAATCAAGAGACACTAAATTTGCAGATTTATCGAAGACAATCTACAGAGATTGAATCGTATGTCTATGGCAGAGCAGCGCAGGATCTCGCTGATAAACTAGTGTATACGAAGAAGAAAAAAATCATAGGTGAAACACTCGACGTATGGATGCTGAGCAAATTTGATTCTGACATTTTAGCTAAATTTGAAAACTATATAAAAAGTGGGGGAAGGGGAATTTTACTTATGACAGAAGATACCCCGGCCTTTCAATTGTTTGAATATCAAGTGAGCACACGTCCTGGTACAGAAGTGTTTTTCGCAGCCGCCTTGGATGTATATGAAAAGTATTCAATAGAGATGGTATACAACAATAAAAAAGGTTATGTAGATGCGACTGCCAGCTGTACGATCGAGACAACAATCCCCGGCAGAGATATCGTCTATACATACGATAAAAAGCCAACGGAATCTCAATTAGGACCTAAACCCAGAAAACCAATTGTAAAAATATGCAGGATTGGAATGGGTACGGTCATACTTGTAACATTATGCTGTAATGGGAGAATTGGATATAATCCCGGATTAGATCAACTGATGATAAAACTTATAGAAGGTGAAATAGTATGAGTTTCCTGCAAAAAGAGTTAGAGAATCGTGATTTGCCGAATCTTCTCCAACTTCAGACAGGAGAAATGATAACAGGCAGGGATGATTGGGAACAAAGAAGAATTGAATTAAAAGAGATCTTAAGCAGAGAATTTATTGGGTACCCTCCGCGATTTGAGACTGTCACAGATGGAGCATGCCTTTTAGAAGACGGGAATGCTTATGGAGGAAAGGCAGACATGAAAACGATTCAATTGACAATAAAATCGAGTTACAGCGTCATGTCCTTTCCTTTCACCTTGGTATTACCAAAAAAACGGAAAGAACCGCCATTGTTTCTTTATCTTTCATTTTCAGCAGCGATTGCTGATGGTATAGGAGAAGAAATTATAGATCATGGATATGCAATTGCGAATATATATTATCAGGACATGGCACCTGATTATTATGACGGCCACCATAATGGACTGGGAAGATTTGCTTCAAGGAATTCCTTTGACAGTTGGGGAAAGCTTAGAATGTGGGCCTGGGGAGCTTCCAGGATTCTTGATTATCTGCTTTTTCACGAAGAGATAGATGCAGCCAGAGTTGCTGTTATGGGGCATTCAAGATTAGGCAAGGCTGCTCTGGTGGCAGGGGCTTTTGATGAACGCTTTGGGCTAACCGCTGCCAATGAATCCGGAGCAGGAGGGGCTGCCTTATTTCGCGGGAAAACCGGGGAGAGAATCAGGAATTTATATGGTGAGGGATCCAGACTTTGGTTCTGCAGCAATTTTTTTCAATATATGGAAAAGGAAAATCAGATGCCTTTTGACCAACATTTTTTGACTGCTTTGATTGCACCTAGAAATCTTTATATAGCAAGCGCAAAACAGGATTTATGGTCAGACCCCACATCTGAATTTTTAAATGCCATTGCTGTCAATAAGATATATCAAATTTATGGCAAACAAGGAATTGAGACAGCGGACGCTTATCCGAAAGCAGGCGATGTATATCATAAGGGGAATATTGGCTATCATTTACGAGAGGGAACGCACGATCTAACCCGATATGACTGGCATAGGATTATGGAGTATCGTAAGCTGCATGATATTTGAAGGGAGTTTTCTCAGGCGGTACTGTCCTCTATGCGGGTTCTCTCCTTTCCTGGAGAGAACCCTGTGTAATCTTTGTATGTTCTATAGAAGTTTGACAGATTAGGGAATCCACATTCGTTGGCAATATCTAATATGCTTTTTTCCGTTGTGTAAAGAAGCTTTTGTGCCTGTTGGACTCTTATTCCGTTTAGATATCGGGTGAATGTACAATTCATTGTCTGATGAAAATAAGAAGAAAAATAGGAGGGAGTCATATAACAAAGGGATGCCATTTGCTGTAATGTAACTTTTTCATTGTAGTTGCTATATAGATATTGAAACACCTTTTTCAGGCGTAACATTCCGCTCTCTCGATTTCTGTAATTCTCGGGAGAATCAGGAGAAGCTTTAAAGTATCTTATTAGATGGATAAATAATTTTAGAATATCAGACTTTATGATAAGATCATATCCTATCTTCCGCGTTTGATCCTCGACAAGTATTGAATGAAAAGTTTCAAGGAATTCTGGATAATGCTCAGAACTCTTTTCTATCTTATTATAAAAACTAACGCCATATATCATAAAGTCGGTTATGACTTTATTGTGTGAGGAATCTATTAGGTTTGTGCTTAACTCAGTTGGAAAAAGGATAACTATCACTTCCATCTGAGCACTCAAAACTTCCCATCCATGTGCTTCCATTGGATTAAATATGACAAAATCCCCCTGGGAGACGGAAAAGGTTTTTTCTTTAACATTATAGATTCCAATCCCTCTTTTAATAAGCGTGATTTCTATACAGGAGTGCCAATGAAAATCGCTGTCTGCATTATCACTTCTGTTTAGGGTTAACGTTTCTAGGATAAACGGATTTTTTGTGGAAAAATTAAAATCTGCCTGATAAATATTCATCTATATGAGATTCCTTTGCTTATATTTTCATGTCTCACGCTTTTTCTTTTATATAAATCAATTATAATATTTTTTTGTATTCATGTAAACCTATCTGACTAAAAATCGTAAAATAATATAAATTTCGATAAAAATACTGGAAGAAAGGGTATACATTTCTGTATAAACTATAGATAAAGTAAACTTGATAAAAGTGCCATGCTATGTAGGTAGAAAAGTCTGGAGTTTATAGAAAGAAGGGTCGTAATGAAAGATGATAAACTGGTAATGGGAGTGTTAGGGCTAGGAGAAGGCCGCAGCGTAATTTCAGCAGTACAAAAAAGTTCTTATTATGAATTGGGAAACATCTGTGATTTAAATGATGAACTTTGCAAAAAGCGCGTAAAAGAGTTTGGTTTGTCTAAATATACAACAAGATATGAAGATATGTTAGCAGATGATAGTATTGATGTCATTGGAATCTATACGCCGGATCAATTTCACGCCAAGCATATCAAACAGGCATTAAAAGCAGGTAAGCATGTGATTTGCACAAAGCCGGTAATGATAGGGCTTGACCAGGCAAAAGATTTAGTTGGATGTGAGAAAGAATCTGGAAAATTGGTTTTTGTCGGTCAGAGCAGCAGATTTTTTGAACCTTTAAAACGTCAGAGAGAACTATATGAAGAAAAAAATATTGGGGAGTTAATCTCTGTCGAAACACATTATAAAAACGATTCTCGTTGGTTTTTGGAACGAGACTGGAGCAGGCAGCCTGGATTTTCGTGGATGTATAATTTTATGATACATGCAGTGGACCTTGCGACGTGGTATATCCCTGAGATTGAAGAGGTTTTTGGATACGGATCTGTGAGTCCCAATATGAAAAGCTATAATATTCATACGGAAGATACGATGTCTTTTGTTATGAAAGATAAAAGCGGTCATTTTGCTACAGTAGAGGGAGCCTATGGAAGTCCATGTCTTGACGGGAACATAGAATTCCCAATTGAGTGTACCTTGCGGGGAACAACAGGTATTTCAAGGGGTGGATACAGCAAATTAAAATATTATGAAAGAACCATAGATGAAACCGGCAGGCATGACAGAATGGAAACTTATGATGACAAACATGATTTCTATTTCCGCTTTGAGAAAGAAAATCATCATGCCGGAGAATATCAGAATTATATTGAATACTTTGCAAGGTGTTTACAGAAAAACATGACTCCAAAGCCAGATCTTTCTGAGGCAATTCATACGATTGGTATTATGGAGGCGATGAAACGTTCTCTTACAACAGGAATGCCGGTGAAAGTCTCAGAATTGATGCGTGAATATGAATTGGAGTAAAACAAGTACAAAATCAGGAGAGAATTGTTCATAGACGAATCGCAGTAGAAATTACATAATTGACATATGAGGAATTCTGACTTCTTCTGAATTTACAAATATATGGGGTGAAAAATATGAAAATATCCAGTTGGAATTACAATGATTATGAGGCGACAATACGGTTTCATGAGGAACAGATATGTCTTAGACCGATCAGTGAAAGGATCATCAGATGTGTATACACAAAAAGGAAGGATATTAATGAGGATTCTTATCTGATTGAAAAAAAAGAAAAAACAAATGTGGGTTTTCAAGTGACAGAAGATGAAAAGTGTGTAAAGCTAATCACTTCCAGTATGTGTGTGGAAATCGAAAAAGATACTGGTCTTATGTGCTGGAAAGATGCTTTGACTGGAACCACATATCTTCAGGAGGCAGGTAAAACACTTACCCAGATCAATAAAGTTCAATACACAACAGGGGGTGAAGCACCTGTAATTGAACGAAAAAAGACAGTGGATGGTGAGCGGAATTTTATATCCAATTTAAAGCCGAAAAGTGTTGGAACCACCTTTCGGGGACAGTTGAAATTCTCTTTTGCAGATGATGAAGGCATATATGGCCTCGGGCAAGGGGAAGAGGGGATTTACAATTACAGACATCATGTTCAATATCTATATCAACACAATATGAGGATTCCAATGCCTGTTTTTTTATCTACAAGACGATATGGAATACTTGTGGATTGTTGTTCGCTGATGACCTTTAATGATGATGAGAGAGGGTCTTATCTCTACATGGATAGTATTGACCAAATGGATTATTACTTTATTACAGGAACTTGTATGGATGATCTCGTCAGTGATATCCGAGAACTAACCGGCCGCTCAGCGATGCTTCCCAAATGGGCATATGGATACATACAATCAAAAGAACAGTATCATTCTGCAGATGAATTGGTTGAAGTTGCAAAAAAGTACCGCGAATTAGATGTGCCCATAGATTGTGTTGTTCAGGATTGGAACTCCTGGGAGCCTGGAAAATGGGGAGAGAAGATTCTGGATCAAAACCGCTATGGAAATATGAAAGATTGTGCAGAAAAATTAAAAAAGATGCATGTGCATTCTATGGTTTCTGTGTGGCCGAATATGAATAAAGGCGGAGAGAATTATACAGAATTTCTCGAGCAGGGATATCTGTTAAGTGATAACTCTACTTATAATGTATTCGATGAACATGCAAGATCCCTATATTGGAAACAGGCGAAAGAAGGACTTTTTGATCAGGGCTTTGATTCCTGGTGGTGTGATTCCACAGAACCTTTTACGGGTGCTGACTGGAATGGACCTGTGAAACGGGAGCCCTGGGAGCGATATGTGTTAGTCGGAGAGGACCATAAAAAATTTCTCGGAGCTGACAAAGCAAATATTTTTGCTCTGTTACATGCGAAGGGAATGTATGAAAACCAACGAAAAACGACGGATAAAAAGCGGGTGCTTAATCTCACAAGGTCAGGTTATCTCTCAGGCAGCAAGTATGGCGCTGTTCTTTGGTCCGGAGATATCTATGCTTCGTGGGATACATTGAAAAAACAGATCGTAGAGGGATTGAATGTCGGACTTAGTGGTTATCCGTATTGGACTCTAGACATTGGCGGATTCTTCACTGTCGGATCAAAATGGCAAAACAGAGGCTGCGGAGCCAATTTGGATCCTTCGCCAAAATGGTTTTGGTGCGGGGAATATGATGATGGCATCAATGACTTGGGATATTGTGAACTTTATACACGGTGGCTTGAATTTGCCTGCTTTCTTCCGATGTTCCGCTCACATGGAACGGATACCCCACGTGAAATATGGAATTTTGGAAAAAGAGGAACGATATTTTATGATGCAATTGAGAAATTTATTAATTTAAGATACCAATTAATGCCATATATATATTCCGCTGCGGCAAACGTACATAGAAATCATGGAACAATCATGCGGAGTCTGGTATTTGATTTTCTTGACGATGAAAAAGCAAGAGAGATATGTGATGAGTTTATGTTCGGGCCATCTATACTGGTATGCCCGGTGACACAGCCAATGTATTATGAGGCGAACAGTAAGGAGCTATCTTCTGTAAAACAAAGGGAATGTTACTTGCCGGCAGGATGTAATTGGTACGATTTCTGGACGAATGAAGGCTTCACTGGAGGACAGAAAGTCACGGTACCTGCCCCCCTGGACCGGATTCCTCTTTTTGTCAAAGAAGGCTCCATAATTCCGACGGCAAGAGGGCTTCAATATGCAGATGATATTCCGGAAAAAGGAATCGAATATTGGATATACCCGGGTAAGGATGCGTCATTTGAATTATATGATGATGAAGGAGACAACTATAATTTTGAAAAAGACGTATATACTCTTACAAGAGCCGTATGGAACAATGACGCCAGGACGTTCAAAGTAGAGAATGTTTCAGGGACATACCACAGGCAGCCAAAAGAAGAAAGGTATACAGTCACAATTATGGATGTATCTGCATCTCCCGATACTCAAAAGGACTGACACCGGTCTGCCGTTTGAATATCCTGCTAAAGTAGCCTTGGTCCGTATATCCCACGGACTCACCCACTTGACGGATTGTATATTCCGGATGGTGGGAAAGAAGGCTGCGGGCTTTTTGAATACGTAAGTTGATAAGATATTTTGAGGGCGTGCATTGATAGCGTGAACAAAATATTTTGGTCAAATAACTTGAACTGTAGTGAAGAGATTTTGCCATCAGATTAAGATTGATTTCAGATGCATAATTTTTGACAATATAATCTCTTACCATCTCAGCAATTTCGTCGGGGGTGCTTCGTGAAGATGCCTGACTAAAGCTTGCGATATAATTATTCTCTTCACTTGAAAAGTAATCCTCCACTTTGGACAAAGCTTTTTTTAGTTCATCGGAATCAATGGGTTTTAAAAGATATTCAGAAACCCCTAGTGATATAGCTGATTTTGCATAATCAAAATCAGAAAATCCACTGGTTATAATAAATTGTGTCATGGGGTAATATTCTTTTACGTTTTTAATCAACGTAAGCCCATCCATGATGGGCATACGAATATCAGTGATTAATAGATCCGGCTGCAGTTCTTTCACCAGATCATACGCTTGAATACCCGTTTGAGATTGACCAGTTACAATAAAATCAGTGCCAAGATTGTTTATCTTCGAAACAAGATTAGTCAACAGTAATTCCTCATCCTCCGCAATTATGACGGTATACTGTGATGAATACATAAGATTATTGCACCTCCTTTTTTCTATTCATGGTTTGCTCAGATTTATTATAACAGCCGATGGAGACTTTTCCGTGACCCTCCCTGGTATTTTCAAAAGAGAAAAGTGTGTTTTCGCCACAATAGAGCTTCCACCTGCAGTAGATATTAATGATGCCCATCCCGCCAATCTGCAGGGAGGGTATTCCATGTCTTGAAGAGACTTCTTTTATTTTTTGATGTAATTGTTGAATGGATTCGTCCGTAAAACCAGGTCCGGAATCCAAAACATCAATTTGCCACCGGTCCTTATATATTTTCCCTACAACAGAGATATTCCACGGAGGGATAGACTCCGTCCCATACTTTAATGCATTTTCAACTAAAGGCTGGAGTAAGAGTTTAGGGACAGGAGTATCCATCAGGGCATCTTCAATAGTTACAGAGTAGTTTAGACTCGACTGATACCGTATTTTCATACAATACAGATATCTGTTTACGTAGTCCACTTCTTCCTTAAGTGTAACGGTCATGGATGAACCGTCAGTGATATAACGCATAATCGTTGATAAATTTTTGCACATGGTGACAATCTCGTCGGGCTGCCCATTCTCAGCAAGTACACTGATGCTGGAAAGCGAGTTGTAATAAAAGTGCGGATTAATCTGTGACTGAAGAGCAAGATATTGTGATTTTTCCTCCTGTTGTCTGGTTTTCACCAACTCATCCATAGACTCTTTCAATCGAAGACTCATATGATAAAAAGCCTGATAGAGCTCCTCTGTCTCTTGTATGTTCGAATGATATGTCAAATCCTTTATCTCACCCAATGTTCTGATTTCCATCGATTGAATCATGTGTCTTAAATATTTGATAGGATTGACAAGGTTTTTCGACATGATATAAGACAAAGGAAATGTTGAGAGCATCAGAAGAAAGCTGAAGAATAGTAAAAACTTTACCATTGTATGTACAGGCTGTAAAATAACATCTTCTTGCTGAATTAGTAAATAAGTCCATCCGGTATAAGGAGAATAGGAATAGCTAAGAATTTCATTCGTTCCCTTTGTGTTGTTTTGGATGACTGTATTGTTTTTGGCTGTTGCAGAAGCTGCAGAACTTGCAATATTATAATACTTTCTGCAGGCTTTATGGTCAATGTTGTCTGAATCATATGGATAAATTATCTTTCCGCTATCTGAGAAGATATATACATCAGCCGACTGATTTGATTTCTTTTTGTATCTTTGTATTACCTGGAAGACGCTCTTGCAGCTTTTATTGGTTTCTATCATTCCAATTGTTCTGCCATGAGAGTTGGTGAATGTTCTATAGAGTGAAAGAGACCAGTTAGAGAAATTCATGGTTTTTTCACTATACTGTGGCAAACTTATATATTTTCTCCCATTCAGGCTGAGAGTTTTCTTCAGCCAGGGGAGAGAATCCAAATCCACCCTATCAGTTCGTGTTAATAGGCCATAAGAAATTTTATTTCCGGACAGATCAAACAGGTTGATAAGATCTGTTCGAACATCGGTGCCGTTGATGGAGGAAAGCAGATCAGACAGTTCTTTTAAGGAACCATGTTCCGTGTTTAAACTGAAGTCCGGATTTAATTTTTCTCCAATCAGACTGCTGTAATTAATATTATTGGACACAATATCCATACCTTGAATGGAATACTCAACCTGAGTTTGAATGGAAGAGTTGACTTCATTAAGGGCTTGTTTTTCCTCATTTATAAGTTTTCTTGATACATAGAAATAGAAAAACAAAGTAAAAACAATTAAAATAAAAGCTGTGATGATAAGGTAAGTTTTAAAAATCTTTTTCTGCATGTTGACAGGATTTTTCTTCATTCCGCTATCTCCTTTACCCTGTTAACCTATTATATCATTTTAGTAAAAAAAGTACAAATAGTGTTTAAAAATATCTATAGACTTCAATAAAATGTACAGAGTATAATTTAACTATTAAGAAAAAAGGAGATATCAAAGATGAAAAGGAGAACGATTAGTGTTTTTATCAGCATCATGATGGCTGGGGCTTTTGCAGCAGGATGTGGGAATGCCGATAAAACGAAAGAAACAAATGATGCAGTAAAATCGGAAGCATCGAAAAGCGAAGAGGATACAAAGGACAATAAGGAATATGCAGGAGAGGAGCTAAGCATCATGGTTTCCGCAGGATGGATGGATAACCGTTATGATGAAACAATCAAACGTTTTGAAGATACCTATGATGTCACGGTGGATTTACAGACGATACCTGCGGATCAATATGGTGATTTACTTTCTTCGAAATTGACAACAGATTCCTGTACCGATATTTTTTGGATTCAGTCAAACCCCTTTGCTATTGCATCACAGATTGTAGATCCCGAGAAATACTGTATTGATTTTTCCGATGCAGAATGGAAATCGGTAATTCCGGAAACCAGAATTCCATCCTGTGAATATGACGGCAAATTATATGGCCTGCAGATCTGGCATAATTCGCTAGAATACGTGATGGTATATAATAAAACGATGTTTGAAGAACTGAATCTGACTGCACCAAAGACATACGAGGAGCTGCTGGATGTCTGTATGAAGCTATCTGATGAAGGAATTACTCCATGGCTTATGCCAGGGGCAGACGGATGGCAGCATCAGCTGGCGTTTTTCCAAATTGGCGGGGCTTATGAAGCTGATCAGCCGGGATTGTATGATAAACTGAATAAGAATGAGGCAACATTCGCAGATAACAAGCTTATGATTAAAGTTTTAGAAGAATTTAAAGAATTATCGGATAAGGGATATTTCGGAGAAGATTGGATTGGTACGGACAGCACAAATATGATAAACGAATTCGGAGACAGAAATTGTGCAATGGCTCTGGCAAATTCGTCCACGATTAAGCAAATTCAAGATGAGACAGGCACTTCAGATGAGTTTGGTATGTTTCTTGAACCACTCGCTGAGAATACTTATTTCCCCACGAGCCCTGCAGGTCCTACAATGTTTGGCTATAAGGGCAGCGAACATCCCGAATTGGTTAAAGAATTTTTTAAATTTGTGACTACAACGAAGAGTCTTCAAGAAATTTTGGATAATTCGCCGTCATATACGAACCTTGATGTGAATGATGACAAGCTGAAACAACATTGGCTGCCAGAGGAAGAAGAATTCATGTCTGATATTCCGGAAGAGAAGATGAAGACCTCTGTTCTGCAAAATGGCACCAAATATACAAATGACTACTGGATGCAGTTTGGTCAGGATATGATAGCCTATTGTACCGGGCAGATGGATGCGAACACTGTATTAAAAAATATGGATGTCAACAGGGCAGAAGCGGCTAAGGTTGCTGAAGACCCGGATTGGGCGAAATAGTCAGAGAACTTTTGGTCTTAATATTTTAATGAAAATGTAATGCCGGAGGACAAAGCTTCTTCGGCATTACATTACGTAAAATTCAAGAAAAAGGAAGTATAACTAATATGAATAAAAAAAGAATTTATCCGCAATGGTTTCTGATTATTCCGCTAACACTATATATTGTATTCTTTTTACTACCCAGTGTTTTGGGTCTGCTCTATTCTTTTACTGACTGGAATGCCAGAAGTCTTGATAAAATTAATTTTGTCGGAATTCAAAATTATAAAGACATTTTTACCTCGAACAAAGATTATGCCTCAGGAATCTTTAATACACTGAAATTTACTGTGATTTCCAATGTGATTAAACTGATACCTGCACTGTTCATAGCAATCATGTTACAAGAAGGTCTTAGAGGAAAGAATGTATATAGAACGATTCTTTACCTTCCATCCATATTACCGTTTCTTATCATTGGTCTTACTTTTAAATCTATATTTAACTATAATACAGGGCTTTTAAATACAGCGCTGGACTTTTTCCATCTGGGTTTTATGAAACAGAAATGGTTGTCGGACTTAGATGTTGTCTGGAAATCAATATTTGGGGTAGATGCATGGAGAGGTATCGGCTATGTTATGACCATATTTTTAGCGGGGTTGAATACAATACCGAGATCATATTATGAGGCAGCTGAGATCGATGGTGCGAACTTCTGGCAGAGACTAAGGCATATTACACTTCCTATGCTTTCCGGTTCCATTATGATTAACTTAGTGTTTGGCCTTACATATGGCTTAAAAGTGTTTGATATTATATATGTTCTCACAAATGGCGGTCCAGGGCATGCGACAGAAGTGATCACTACATATGCTTACCAACTTTACTCAACGGGTCAATACGGGATGTCAACTGCTTTAAACTCAATCTTGCTTATCATAACCGCAGTGATTGGTGTGGTCGTAGTAAAGGTTATGAGTAAAAAGGAGGTACAGCAGTGATGAAGAGAAAAATACAGACTTTATTAAAACAGATTGTATGTATTATCATGAGCCTGATCGTTATTGTTCCGTTTTACATGGTTATCATTAATTCTTTTAAGACAAAGAGTGAAGCGGCAAGGATGAGCCTTTCACTTCCCAAACAGTGGGTCTTTAGAAATTATCTTGAGGTGATTGAGAAAGGAAGACTTTTTCAGGGATTTGCAAATAGCTTTCTTTATGCATTTGTTTCTACTACGATAGGGGTCATCTGCTGTGCTATGGGTGCATTCGTCATTTGCCGTAACAGGACAAAGCTAAATAACTTTCTTTATTATTTTATTTTGTGTGGTTTGTTTTTCCCAGTCAACTATGTAACCCTGGTAAAGGTATTGAACCGGACCGGGCTGGCAAATACGAGACTTGGAATTATCGTTGTATTTACAAGCTCAATGATTCCATTTTGTATTTTTACAATTCGTAATTTTGTCACGTCACTTCCCGTGGAACTTGATGAAGCGGCGATTATTGATGGGGCGGGGCCTGTAACATTGTTTTATAAGATTATTGTTCCAATGCTCAAACCTACCCTTGTGACATGTTTTATCCTGCAGTTTATGGGGATTTGGAGTGATTTTTTAACACCCTTATATTTATCAAATAATAGTTCCATGTTTCCGATGACCATGGCTGTTTATCAGTTTTTCGGAAAAAACAAAAGCTATTGGAATTATATATTTGCGGATATCGTATTAACTTGTCTGCCAGTTGTGATTGTTTACTTACTAGGTCAGAAATATATCATCGGAGGGATGACATCGGGTGCTGTCAAAGAATAATATGAAAATTGTCAGAAAAGAACCGGCGAAACGATTTGGTGAAGCATATGCCATCGGAAACGGACATATAGGTGCTATGGTATATGGAGGAGTAAAAACAGAGAAAATTGAACTATCCGAGAACTCATTCTTTAGTGGGTGTGAGAGCATGAAGAATGATAACCAACCTGGGGCCTCAATTGCCTTCCAGCAGATGCGTGAGTTGATTCAACAAGGAAAATATGAACAAGCCCATCAGATCTCGAAGAAGTTTTATGGTAATAGAAATAACTACGGTACAAATCTTCCGGTCGGAAGTCTCTTGATAGATAGAGAGAGAGAAATGCCTGTGGATAACTATAGCAGAACCTTGAATATCGAAACCGGGGCTGCCCTGGCATCATGGGAAACAGGAGGAGAAAGAACCTGCACGGAATCTTTTGCCTCTCATGTAAACAATATCTTGTTTTATCAAATTGCTCAGACATCTCATAATATACATTTGCGCATACATTTTCATTCGCCCAGAGATGGGGATAGGATTGTCTGTAGTCCATCAAAGATACAATTTGACTGTCAGGCATTAGAGCCTTTACATAGTGATGGAAGAACTGGGGTATGCCTGTATGGAGAATTGCGAATTGTTACCGATGGGACTGTACAGTGTTTCCAAGATGCGTTAAAGGTTCAAAAAGCTTCTTATGTGAGATGCTATCTAAGTATGGAAACCGACTTTGTTCTGGATGGTGGAAAGATTGGAAAAGAGATGATCCGCCAGAGAGTTTGTAAGACTCTCGATGACGTCAGGCGAACATCTTGTAAGCAATTACGGGAATCACATGAGGCAGATATGAGATCGCTTTTTAAAAGGAATACGCTTGAGATTCGAGGCGAGAAAGATGAATTTGTCAAATCTATTCCACTTATGTACCAGATGGGGCGATATCTCCTATATTCCAGCTGCCGTGAGGATTCAAAATTGCCGGCAAATCTTCAGGGGATCTGGAATGATAATGTTGCCTGCAGGATCGGATGGACTTGCGACATGCATCTAGATATCAATACACAGATGAATTATTGGCCTTCAGAGGTGACAAATCTTTCATCCGTCTCATCAAACTTATTTAGATGGATAAAAAAACTTGCTGTATCAGGTGAGATGACGGCAAAGACAAGTTATGGATATCCGGGCTGGGCAGGGGAGATAGTTTCTAATGCATGGGCATATACGGCTCCATATTGGGCAACACCGCTGTCCCCCTGCCCGACAGGAGGTGTATGGATCTTAACTCAGATGTGGGAGCATTATCAATTTACCTCAGATACGGTTTTCCTGGAAAAAGAAGCTATGCCTGTAATAGAAGGAGCAGTGAGATTTTTCGCAGATTATGTCACGGAAGATAAAAGCAGCGGATATTTTACCAGTGGGCCTTCGATATCTCCCGAAAATGGGTTTCTCCTAAATAATAAAATATATTACATGAGCATGGGATGTACATACGAAATCACAATGATCCGTGAACTGTTTGATCTATATCAAAAAGCTTGTGACGTTCTGCAAGAAGATACGGAGCTTTTAAGAAGAGTTTCATTAATCAAAGAAAGACTTCTCCCATACCGGATTTTGAGCGATGGCAGTATTGCTGAATATAATCATGATTATCCTGTTATGGACTCCTGGCACAGACATACGAGCCATCTGTTGGGAATCTTTCCGTTTGCACAAATTACTCCTGAAAACGAAAAATTGTCAAAAGCAGCGGAGGTTACCATCCAAAATAAAATCACGCCGGAGGAAAATTGGGAAGATACAGGATGGGCGAGATCCATGCTGGCACTTTATGAGGCAAGGCTTCATAATCCGAAAAAGGCATGGTATCATATCAGCAGAATGTTGGAAAATTTACTTGAACCGAACGGGTTTATCATACACCCTCCAACCAGAGGCACTCATGTGTCTGATCAGGTTTATGAGCTCGATGGAAACACTGGACTTACCAGCTGTATTGCTGAGATGCTGCTTCAAAGTCATAATGGAGTTGTTCAGTTCCTCCCCTGCCTGCCCCCGGAGTGGGAAGAAGGCACAGTAAGAGGCTTGCGGGCAAGGGGTGCAATTACCGTAGATATCGTATGGAAGAACAAAAAATACACAGCCAGTCTGACTGCAGATTCAGACTGCCAATGTATGATACTTTTAGACAATATCAAGAGGCCTGTGAACCTGAAAGCAAAAAAAACTTTTGTGATAAGTGGAAAGTTATCGAAAGCGTCAGCGTGTTAATTTAGAAACGCTGTCTCTTTTGATCAGTTTTGTACTCATGGACATTTTTAACGACTCTCTGTGATTATCAGAAACACGGTCCATGAGCCGCTGAACAGCTGTTGCGCCTAATTCTTTTTTCTTGACGCGCATTGTGGACAAAGATGGAACCATCATATCACAAAGCGGCATGTCATCAAATCCAATGATAGATATATCCTCAGGGATTCGAATGCCATTTTCTCTGAATGCTTTCATGGCTGCAGCGGCTATGATATCGTTATCTGCGAAATAAGCATCAGCTAAATCTGTTTTTTGATTTAAAATATTTATCATGTCCTGATACCCCTCCTCTGATGTCGGAGTAATCAAGTGTACATAAGGATGAGAGGTGCTGATATCACAAGCACGAAGAGCTTTATAATATCCGTCCGCTCTTTCGGAAAAGTTGCTGATGTCAATATTAGAATGCAGGTATCCAATATTCTTATGCCCGCATTTAATCAAGTGGCTAGTGGCATTAAAAGCTCCCTGAATATTATTAATTAACACGCAATCGTAGTTAATCTCATCATAATAACAATCCAGTACCACAATGGGTACAGAAAAGTTTTTGAATTTGTTAAAGTCCTCCTTTTTCATCTCGGTGGCCAGAAGTAAAATTCCGATACAGTCAACGCTGTTTAAACTCTCTAGTTGTTTCGAGGTATCCATGTTTTCGTAGAAATATGATACGTGTAATGCACAATTCTGACGTGTACATTCATTCGTGATTCCCTCAGTCATCTGAGAAAAGAAAGGAGTATCTGCTGCAATTTTTCCGTGCTTTTTATAACAGATCAGTTGAATTACTCCGGATTCTGCCTCGCAAGTGGAAGGGTCTTTAAGCTTATATCCGTATTCGCGAGCTGTTTTTAATACGAGCTCTCTTGTTGATTCGCTGATACCCGGCTTATTATTAAAAACCATAGACACTGTAGCAGGAGAAACATGAACAAGGTTAGCCAATTCCTTTGCAGAAATATTCATCTAAATATTACCTTTCTAAATTAATGTAAGTTCAATAAATAATAAAATAATCTGTGTATCATCAGTGTCAAAACACTTTTGACCTTGCATCATTTTAATATGATTCTGGTGAGAAGTCAACTGTGAAATTAAATTATGGATTCATCAAAACCATAGAGTTTGTTCTACGATTCGCATACTGTTAATTGAATACTATCTTGACAAAAGCAGAAATATTTAATAAAATTAAGTAAGAATTAAATGATATTTAAAAATTATACTAAATTATAGGGCATAGTCAGAGGAGGACTCAGATGAAAAAAATTAGAATAGGATTTGCACCCACAAGAAGAAGCATATTTAGCGCACCTGATGCCATAAAGTATGCAGATTTGACCAGAAAACGTTTGAGAGAATTGAATGTGGAATTCGTCGATATCACAGACATCAATGAAGAAGGCTTATTTTATGATGAAGCAGACAGGGAAAAAATCGAAGAAAAGTTTCGAAAAGAGAATGTAAAGGGAGTATTCTTTCCTCATACAAATTTTGGCACCGAATATGTCTGTGCCAGACTGGCGAGAGATCTGAACGTACCTGTACTTTTATGGGGTCCCAGAGATGAGAGACCGGATGAAAATGGGATTCGTCTGAGAGACAGCCAGTGTGGCCTGTTTGCGACCGGAAAAGTCCTCAGGAGGTTTCAGGTACCCTTTACATATATGAATAACTGCCGTCTGGAGGATCCTGAGTTTGAAAGAGGCCTGATGGATTTTCTTGCGGTGTGTAATGTTGTGGATGTATTCAGACATACAAGAATCCTTCAGATTGCTCCAAGGCCATTTGACTTCTGGTCTACCATGTGTAACGAGGGGGAACTTTTAGAGAAGTTTAATATCCAGCTATCGCCGATTCCCATGCCGGAACTTACGGCACAGATGAAAGAAGTAAAAGATAAGGAGCCTGATGAAATCAAACAGGTACTTGATTATTGCAGATCTCATTACTGTATCAAAGTCAGGCCAAAGGAGCTTGAACAGGTCGCCATATTAAAGATAGCGATGAGAAAACTGGCGGATAAATATGGCTGCAATGCGGCTGCAATACAATGCTGGAATGCACTTCAGGATGAGATTGGCATCATGCCATGTGCTGCAAATTCATTGTTAGATGAGGAGGGACTTCCTGTTGTCTGTGAAACAGATATTCATGGTGCTATTACGCAGTTGATCGTGGAAGCGGCTTCTATGAATGAAAAAAGAGGCTTCTTTGCAGACTGGACAGTACGTCATCCGGATAATGATAATGGAGAATTGCTGCAGCATTGTGGATTATGGCCGATCTCTGTGGCACAGGAGAAACCTACAATCGGATACCCGCTCGCATTCGACCATCCGGGTGCAGTAGAAGCAAAAGCAAAACTGGGGGACATGACGATTGCCCGTTTTGATGGTGACAATGGGGAATATTCTCTGCTTTTGGGCAATGCGAAAGGTATCGAGGGGCCTTACACCAAAGGAACGTATGTATGGATTGAAGTGGAAAACCTAAAACGGTTGGAGGCAAAGTTGGTGGAGGGACCATACATTCATCACTGTGTGGGCATTCACAAGGATGTAGTACCTGTGCTCTACGAGTCTTGTAAATACCTTGGGGTGACACCTGATTTTTACGACCCAATTGAGGAAAATGTTAAAGCATATCTAAGAGGGGAATGATTCCGTTTCTGAAAGGGGAAAAGATGAACGATATTAGAGAATTGGAAAGATTGTCATTTGAACTCAGGAAAAAAGTAATTGAAATGATTGAGGAAGGAAAAACAGGCCATACAGGGGGAGACATGAGTGTTATGGACATTCTTGTTACACTCTACTTTCAAGAAATGAATATCACCCCTAAAAATGCTAAAAGTGCCAACCGGGATCGCTTTATATTAAGTAAAGGGCATTGCGTTGAGGCTTACTATACTGTTTTGGCTCAAAAGGGATTTTTCCCTATGGATGAGGTGATCCGTAAGTATTCAAAGTTTGGCAGTCAATACATAGGTCATCCCAACAATAAACTTCCTGGTATTGAGATGAACTCCGGATCTTTAGGACATGGACTTTCTGTCAGTGTAGGAATGGCTTTAGCAGGAAAAATGGATCAAAAAGACTATCGAGTCTATACGGTAATGGGCGATGGAGAGTTGGCGGAAGGCTCGGTCTGGGAGGCCGCTATGGCGGCCGGACATTATAAACTCGATAATTTGTGTGCAGTTGTTGATCGAAACAGACTTCAGATTTCCGGAAATACAGAGACTGTTATGAGCCAGGATGATCAGGCAGACAGATGGTCGGCATTCGGATGGCATGTGATCAGTGTAAAGGGAAATGATATTGCTTCTTTGACAGATGCTTTTGCCTCTGCACGAGAGTATAAAACAAAGCCAACGATTCTCATAGCGAATACCGTGAAAGGTTATGGGTCACCGGTTATGGAGGGCAAGGCAGAATGGCATCATAAGGTGCCTACACAGGAAGAGTACACACAGATTCAAAAAGATCTTGAGCAGAGAAAGGAGACTTGGGCATGAACAATATTCCGAACAAACAGGCTATTTGTGAAGTGTTGATGGAGAAAGCAAAGAAAGACAAAGATATTGTTGTGTTGTGCAGTGATTCCAGAGGAAGTGCCTCTTTGACACCTTTTGCGAATGAGTTTCCGGGACAGTTTTTTGAAATAGGAATTGCAGAACAAAATCTTGTGGGTATTTCAGCAGGACTTGCAAGCTGTGGGAAAAAGGCATTTGCGGCTTCACCAGCCTGTTTTCTGACCACAAGGAGCTATGAACAGGCTAAGATTGACTGTGCCTACTCTGATACAAATGTAACTTTAATCGGAATCAGCGGTGGCGTCAGCTATGGGGCATTGGGAATGAGTCATCATTCGATTTCTGATATTGCCGCAATGTCCGCATTGCCTAATATGCGGGTATACCTTCCAAGCGATCGTTTTCAGACGAAAAAACTGATTGAGGCCTTATTAGAAGATGAGAAACCCGCTTATGTCCGAGTAGGCAGAAATGCCGTTGAAGATATTTATCAGGAGGATAATATTTCATTTAAAATGGATCAGGCCGCTGTTTTAGCACAGGGCAAAGATATTCTTCTGGTTGCCTGCGGTGAGATGGTAAAACCGGCATTTGAAGCGGTAGCTGAACTGAAGAAAAAAGGTATTCATGCTGCTTTGTTGGATATGTATTGTGTGAAACCTTTAGATAAAGAAACCCTGATACAGGCAGCAAGACCTGTAAAGGCGGTACTTACCATTGAAGAACATTCTCCTTTTGGAGGTTTGGGTTCTATGGTCAGTCAAGTTATTGGAAGTAATTGCCCACGTAAAGTAGTTAACATGACTTTGCCGGATGCACCGGTGATAACCGGTACTTCACAGGAAGTGTTTGATTATTATGAACTTAATACGCAGGGAATTGTAAAGAAAGCGGTGGATCTGTTAAGTTGAGCGAATTAAAGTATATCATAGGAATTGATCAAAGCACGCAGGGGACGAAAGCATTACTGTTTGATCAGAATGGCCGTCTTTTACTGCGAACGGATAAATCTCATCGACAAATTGTTAATGACAAGGGATGGGTATCTCATGACTTGGATGAGATATACCATAATACGCTTGAAACTGTAAAACAGTTATTTCATAAATCAGGTATCAATTCACGGCAGATAGCAGGAATCGGGATTAGCAATCAGAGGGAAACAACTGCAGTCTGGGACAGGGATTCCGGGAAACCGCTCGATGATGCAATTGTCTGGCAGTGTAAAAGGGCAGGCTCTATTAGTCAAGATCTGAAGAAAAGAGGATATGCAGAGATCGTCAGAGAAAAAACGGGGATACCTTTGTCTCCGTATTTTCCGGCTCCGAAGATGTCCTGGCTCCTTCAAAAGAAAGATAATACGGATTCATCTATAGACAGGACAAGACTAGCCGGGACGGGAAAACTATGCCTTGGCACAATAGACAGCTGGCTGATCTATAAATTGACGAATGACCATGTGTTTCGAACAGATTACTCGAATGCGTCTCGTACTCAGTTATTTAACATCCATTCTTTAAAATGGGATGAAGAGCTTTGCAGGATATTTGGAGTCCCTATGATATGTCTTCCGGAAGTGTGCGGTTCGGATGAAATATTTGGATATACAAGAATGGGCGGATTGTTTGATAAGGGTGTTCCGATCTGCGGTGTTCTGGGAGATTCCCATGGAGCTTTATTTGGCCAGGGATGTCAAAAGCCCGGTATGATAAAAGCCACTTATGGAACAGGTTCCTCACTGATGCTGAATACGGGGGAGAATCTGATTCAAAGTACTCATGGGATGGTGACCTCTCTTGCATGGAAAAGGTCGGGAAAAGTCAATTATGTTTTGGAGGGGAATCTGAACTATACAGGAGCAGTCATCTCATGGATGAAAGATGATTTGGGGCTTATAGTCTCGGCGGATGAAACTGAGGGATTAGCTTTTTTGGCTAACCCCGGAGATACTACATATCTTGTTCCGGCATTTACAGGACTGGGAGCACCTTATTGGGATGAGAATGCGAGAGCCTGTATCAGCGGAATGAGCAGGCTGACAGGAAAGGCAGAAATCGTGAAAGCCGGATTAGACTGTATTGCTTATCAGATAACGGATCTTTTAACAGCTATGGAGCTGGACACGAATCAGAAGATAACTGAACTTAGAGTAGATGGGGGTCCCACGAAGAACAAATATTTGATGCAATTCCAAAGTGATATTGCTGACAAAAAGATAAGCGTTCCATACGAAGAAGAACTGTCCGGTATCGGTGCTGCATATATGGCCGGAATATCAGCAGGACTATATGAAGAGGATAAACTCTTTGGATCTATGGATCGTGAATTTTACCATCCCGCACAAGACAGAGAGCGATGGGAAGTGAAATATGAGGGCTGGAAAGCGACTGTTCATATGCTCGGACAACACTTTCCGAAAAAAATGTAGTGATTACCCAGATAGAGCATAACAGTATTCTTCGCCTTGTGCTTAATCGTGAAGATTGACAACTCCTGTCTATAGTGCTATAACTTCAGTATGAAAATTTAAAATAGAAGGCAGACATATATATGAAAGCTTACGATCGTGAAACAGATATGTGGAATAAAATTTTTGAAGAGTATGAGCCGGTGGACTTGAGGGGAATAAATCTAAGTGTGGAGCCGATGTTCGATGAAGCTTTGATGGAGTTTTCAGATCGGACGAATAATGTTTTGGATTTTGGCTGCGGGACAGGGGATATTTCTTTTCAGTGCCTTCAGTATCACCCGGAACATCATATTACAGGGATTGATAGAGCCGCAAGAGGTATTGCATTCGCAAAAGAGACTGCTCAGATAAGTGATTATCAAAATGTCCGCTTTTTTTTCGGTGGGGATGAACTTCTGGAACAGTTTCAGAGAGGGGGGTTCGATGGTATTATTATTTCAAACGTTCTCGATGTAATGCCAAAAGAGGTATCCAAAGAGACGGTACATAGACTTGACAGACTTCTGACAGATGGCGGATATTGGTTTGTCAAAATGAATCCCTATTATTCGAAAGAAGAGCTGGCATCTTTTGGATATGAAAAAAAAGGAGACAACCTCTATGAAGAGGAAGGGGTTTTACACCTGAGACAGTCAACCACCGATTACTGGAAGAAGCAATTTTCAAAGCTTGGAAAAATAAAGACCTATCTGGAATTTCAATATCCCTGGCAAGAAGGGCTGAACCGCCTCTTTGTAATTGAAAAAAAAGAAAATCAAGAAGAAAATTGTTAAATTTGAAAAAACAAAATAATTGTTGACAAATTATATTTTTAGAGGTATTATATATACTGTTGTTAGAAACCATAACATAATAGATGTGCGTTTAGCTCAGCTGGATAGAGCGTTTGGCTACGGACCAAAAGGCCGGGAGTTCGAATCTTCTAACGCACGTACTAAAAAGCCAGTAAACATGTGGCTTTCAAGAATTAAGGACATCCGAAAGGGTGTTCTTTTTTTTGCAAATCGGTAACAAATGGGTAACATTTGACTAACATATTCTTTGACTTATCGTCTATACATATGCAGGCTGTTTGGAGTTGGCAGCGCCAGGCTTTACAAAATGCTAGGAATTGTACTCAGAATTTGGTACAATAGTATAATGATGGGGTTAAATTACTTTTGACCCCAACATAGTATTAAACTTACGTAGCGGAGGGAAAATAGTGACGAAAGAATTAAAGAATTTTGAGATACAAGGCGTAGATTTGGGGCTGCTTGATGCGGTATCAAAGTTTCGCGAAAAATTTAGTGTGAGTGAAGATGTAAAAAACCGTGTATTAAAGCCTTCTATACCTTATTTTGGAAGGGAAGTGCTGGAGATGGCTCTTGCAGCACTTCTGGAGGGTGAGAATCTGCTGCTCACCGGTTCCAAAGCAACCGGTAAGAATGTTCTGGCTGAAAACCTCGCGTGGGCTTTTGGAAGACCCTCTTATAATGTATCCTTCCATGTGAATACATCAAGTGCAGAGCTGATCGGGACGGATACATTTCTAGATGACGAGGTTTCCCTGCGCAAAGGCAGCATATACCGCTGTGCCGAATATGGAGGATTTGGCGTTCTGGATGAAATCAATATGGCTAAAAATGATGCCGTATCCGTATTACATGCAACGTTAGATTACCGCCGAAGCATTGATGTGCCCGGGTATGAGAAGATTGACCTTCATCCGGCAACGCGCTTCATCGGGACTATGAATTATGGCTATGCGGGGACCAAAGAGTTAAATGAAGCGCTTGTATCACGGTTTCTTGTCATAGATATGCCGTCCCAGACCGAGGACACACTGATGCTCATCTTAGATCAGATGTTTCCGGATATGAAAGACCGTGCAAAAAAACAATGGGCGGGCTTATTTTTGGATCTCCAGCTGAAGGCTGAACATGGAGAGATTTCCACAAAACCTGTGGATCTTCGCGGAATGACCGGTGCCATAGGGACGATACGACAGGGGCTTAAACCTGCACTCGCGGCAAAGATGGGAATCACAAACAAATGTTTCGATATTTTTGAAAAGGAAATTGTACAGGATGTGGTGATGACACGGATACCGGAGGATTGGACACCTGGAGATGTCTTTTAAATAGTTGGAGGCAAAGCATATGAGAGAAGATTATCCGGGCGATGAACTTTTCGAAAAGGAAACAGTCGACGAAAGTCGCTTAGAATTGGAAAACAGAATCAAAAATCTCGTATGGACTGTAAGCGGAGATTATACACTCGAAGTAAAACCAGATGTCGAGAGTTTTCTGACTTCCCAGAATACGGCGATATATGACAATATCAAACAAGGCGCATACGCCAGATACCTGGACCGGGAGCAGTTATCCATGTATCTTGTGAAAAAGGTCTTTATGCAGGCGGAAGAGGCACCGCTTCTTATGCTTTCTTCTTTATGTATCGATGAAGCCGTCTGCGACCGTCTGATGAAAGAGAGAGAGGGAGTCAAAGCAATTCGAAAAAAAGCCTGTGAGGAAATTCTGAATCAGGATTTTAAGGCTTTGTCGTCATCTTCTGTGGGTATGCTGGAATTGGCTTACCTTCGCGAGGTATTGGATGGAAGTGTCATTTCCACAAAGAAGAATATGCAAAGTCTGGACCTGATCCGTTCCCTGAAAGATACGGAGAATACCAGTCAGGTGATCCGTGTGATTGATGCACTTTATAATCAGATTGTGGAGCCGGATTTTGAAAAGAAGAAGGGCAGCCTTTCAAAAGTCCTTGCGGTGACGCTTGACGAGCTGAAAGAATATTCCTGGCAGGACTATCTGTCGGAGGAAATGTATGAAGAGAATCTGGAAGTATATCTAAAACGCATCAACGAATCCATGGCGACACTTGATATCAGGGATGAGAAGGAAGAACCGGAATCTCCTGAGGTCAAAGAGAAGAAGCAAAAGAAAGTACTGGTCGTGGATGAGGCCGCTCTTGAAAAGATGAATCTCTATGTGCAGCTGAATTACGGAAAATCCTATCTCACCCCTCAGGAAGAGAAATCTGTCAACAATCAGATGTGCCGCGGGATTCATGATGAATGCAGTCTGTATTTTACGGAGGGAATCCTGAGGAATCCGGTCAAAAAGAATTATCAGTTGGAATATGCTAGAAAACTGAGGGATAAGAATCGTTTTCAATATCATGACAATCACTGGATTGTGAAAAGAAATATACGGATTCTGACGGATATGCTGAAACGTGCCATGATGCTGCACGACCAACAGGATTTTGTCCGGTCTGATGCAGGAGTCATCAACCCATCGCAGATGTGGAAAGTGGGAAGATGCCATGACCCCCGCCTTTTCATACATGAGAATAAACAGGATTCTATGGATTTTGTCGTGGACGTGTTGATTGACGCCAGCGGATCTCAGCGAAAACGCCAGGGACAAGTGGCAATCCAGGCTTATACCATCAGTGAGACGCTCAGTAACCTGTCTATATCACACCGGGTAACCAGCTATTGTACTTTCTGGGATTATACGGTTTTACAGCGATTTCGGGATTATGAAGATGACAGAAAGATGAATGAACGGATTTTCGATTATATGACATCGGCGAATAATCGGGATGGGCTTGCAGTCAAAGCAGTCGGATCGCAGCTTTCTCTAAGAGAGGAAGAGCATAAGATTCTGATCGTGTTAAGTGACGGGAAGCCATATGATGTGGTCGTGAACCGACCGGGTAACAAGAATCCTATGCCGTACAAAGACAAATACGCTATTTCAGACACCGCAATGGAAGTGCGAAAGCTGCGCGGACAGGGAATTTCTGTGCTTGGAGTATTTGCAGGGGAAGAGCAGGATCTTTCGGCTGAACGGATGATATTCGGCAAAGATTTTGCATATATTAGAGATATCACAGAATTTCCAAGCATCGTCGGACGATACTTGGTGAAACAAATTGAATGAATATGAAAACATGAAGTTTGGGGCAATTCATAGTAACAATTGCATAAAAAAATAGAAAACATTAATAAACTATTGACATATCAGATAATTCAAGATATTATAATTAATAGAAATTGATGGATGTTAGAGTTTCGGATATAGATGGACGATATAATTTAACAGAATTTTTTAGATCCGGTTGGATGAGTATTTTGATACTTATTTTCAAGAAGGTAAGCTTCTGGGGTGGGAAGCTCGTTTATCGAGCTTTTCACTCTATTTTTTGTTATATAGAAACCATTTTCCGATCCTGTAACTCTAATTACCAGGAAGTTATCAACAATAAAAAGTAGGGGGGTGAATCTATGATTGATTCGATACTGCATTCTGTACAGGAATCAGAGGAAGAGGCAGACAAGAAGATTGAAGAAGCGAGAAAAAAAAGCAGCCAGATTCTTGAAGAGGCTGTCCATGAAGCCGATTTGCAGCAAAAGAAGCTGGAAGCCGATTTGGAAAAAACAAGACAGTCCAGATGGCAGAGTTTAAAGGACAAAGAAGCCAAGGAAGATGAAAAAGCACAGGAGAAGATAAGAGTTTATCTTGAAAGATTTAGAGAGAAGGCGTATCAAAAGTCGGATCCGGTTACTGAGACATTGATTTCCATCATCGGGGAGTTATAGTACGAAGATCAATCTTTGAAAGGAGGTACCGGTTATGGCGGTAGTGCGGATGCGGCGCATCAGCATATGTGCTATGAAACAGAACCGGAAGTCTATTCTGGAACTTCTTCAGGAGCTTGGCTGGATGGAAGTTGACTTAGATTCAAAAGAAGAGTTTGAACAGATGGATACTTCCGGGGCAAAGAATGCATTTCAAAACAGAGTACACCTGGCAGAACATGCACTGGAGATATTAGATCACTATGCACCTGAAAAGACCTCGATTTTTGCAGGTCTTGCCGGCCGGGACAGATTACATGGCGATATCTACGAAATTGCGGCTCCCATGCGGTCTCAACACTCGAAGACGGCCGAAAATATTGTCAATATAGATAAGAAGATCGCTGCATTAAAAACCGGAATATTAAAATACGAAAATCAGATAGAGGAATTAAACCCATGGATGAATCTTACGGTACCTATGAACACTTCCGGAACAAAAAGATGTTCATTTTTTACAGGTACGCTGCAGGAACCTTTGGATGAAGCTCAGGTTCTTGAAAGGCTGGCTAAGACAGCGCCGGATCTTGAAAGATTCGAGATTGAGGTACTATCGAAGGATCAGGACAGGACGTATCTTGCTCTTGTCTGTCTGAGAAAAGAGGAACAGGAACTTGAAGATGCTCTGAAGAAGCTTGGGTTTGCCCGGCCCTCCATGATCATCAGGCGAAAACCAGCTGATGAACTCTCCAAAATCGAAAACGAGATGAAAGAGGTCCGCTCACAGATTGATGATCTCTCAAAAGAAATACGAGAGATGAAACGTGAAAGAGATCATTTGAGACTGATGTCTGATTATTACAGGCTCAGAGCAGAAAAGTATGAAGTTCTCGGGATACTGCCACAGACAAAAAGTGTGTTTGCCATCGGCGGGTATATTCCGGAAACATATGCCGATACGCTAAAGAAAGAACTTGAGACCCAATATGGTGCGGCTGTCAGCATAGAATCGATCAAAGAGGATGAGAACGCCCCGGTGATTCTTCAAAATAACCAATTTTCCCGTTGCGGGGAGGGTGTGCTGTCATCATTTGGTCTGCCTCATAAGGGAGAGACAGATCCTACATTTATCATGACAATCTTTTATGTTTTTCTGTTTGGAATTATGTTGTCGGATGCTGCTTATGGAGCGATCGTATCGATTGTATGCGGGGTGGCTTTGATCAAATTTCCGAGGATGAGTGAAAATATGAAGAAATCAATTCAACTGTTTTTCTGGTGCGGACTCTCCACTGTCTTCTGGGGATTGATGTTCGGAGGAATTTTCGGGGATGCAATCGATGTGATTGCAAAAACATTTTTCCATGTGAAGTTGGCTGAAGGTGAATCTCTTCTTCCGGCACTTTGGTTTGCTCCATTGAATAATCCGATGAAAATGCTGGTATATTCCATGCTTTTTGGCTGTATCCACATGTTTACAGGTCTTGCGATCAAAGGATATATGTGTCTGAGAGAGAAAGACTATATGGGATTTCTCTGTAAAGTAGTATTTTGGACGATGCTCCTTTTAGGACTGATCTTTATACTGCTTCCCACTTCTCTTTTTGAGTCAATTTCACAGATGAAATTCACTTTTCGCCCGACTGTAAATGTGATTGCAAGAGTATCAGCTGCTATCGGTGCGATTGGAATTCTTTTGTTTTCGGGAAGGGATAAGAAGAACTTTCTCCTTAGAATTGCACTTGGCGCCTATGATCTGTATAACATCACAGGATGGGTTTCTGATGTACTCTCCTATTCAAGGCTTTTAGCTTTGGGGCTTGCCACAGGTGTGATTGCGTCTGTCATCAATCAGATGGGGAGTATGGTGGGAAACGGACCAATTGGTGTCATATTTTTTATTCTTATATTTATAGGCGGTCACATGTTGAATCTTGGAATCAATCTGCTCGGGGCATATGTCCACACATGCAGACTACAGTATGTGGAGTTTTTTGGAAAATTTTATGATGGCGGTGGAAGGGAGTTTAAACCTTTTTGGGCAAATACAAAGTATGTAGAAATAGAAGGAGGAAAAATCAGATGAACGATTTAGGTATTGTGTGGGCAGTATTAGGAGCGGTGGCAGCGGCAGGTCTTGCCGGCATTGGTTCTGCCTATGGTGTGTCTGCAGCCGGTCAGGCAGCGGCGGGTGTGGTCACGGAGGATCCGTCAAAATTTGCAAAGTGCCTGCTCTTACAGTTACTGCCTGGTACACAGGGGATTTATGGACTTTTGGTAGCTTTTGTCACGATCTCCAAAATTGGTCTTTTTGGAGGAAATTTAGTTTCAATCTCCGGCCAGACGGGTCTGATGATTTTCTTTGCCTGCCTTCCGGTTGGTGTTGTGGGTTTGATCTCCGCGAGGCAGCAGGGTGATGCTTCCGTAGCTTCTATTGGGATAATAGCCAAAAAGCCAGATCAGTTTGGCAAAGCGATGCTGTTTCCGTCTATGGTTGAGACCTATGCAATCTTTGCTCTGCTGATATCTATCATTGCAGTCAGCTCCATTCCTGTATAAGGGGAGGGGACTATTATGAACGGTTTGGAAAAGATTACAGAACAGATTCTTGATGAGGCCAGGGAGGAAACCGATCAGATACTGGACAAGGCGGAGAAAGAGAAAACCAAAATACTGGCAAAGTCTAAGAAGGAATGTGACCAGAGGAAAAGAGAGTTCATCGCATCCATGGAAAAAGAACTTCAGGACTACAGCGACAGAGAGGCTTCAGTCAGGGAGCAGAGGTTTAACAGAGCTGTTCTGCAGGAAAAACAGTTGATAATTGAGGAAATGATTGATAAGGCTTACCATCAGATGAAAAACCAGGAGACGGGGATCTATTTTAAGACATTAGAGCGATTATTTGAAAGGTACTGTCACAGCGAAGAAGGACAGATGATTTTAAACATTCACGATTTAGAAAGAATGCCCGGCGATTTTCGATATTCGATTGAACAGCTGGCGGGAAAAAAAGGCGGCTCTTTGACAATTTCAGATGTGCCCGGCCAGATCAGCGACGGGTTTCTTTTGATATATGGGAAAGTAGAGGAAAACTGTACGTTTCAATCTATTATAGAAGCGAAAAAAGATTGCCTGAAAGATCAGGTGAACAAAATATTATGGGAGGAAAGCGATGGCTGATCATTCGAATGCGTATGCAGTTGCAAGGATTCGCGTACTGGAAAATAGTCTGTTGACACAAAGCGATATTGATCAGCTGATGGCCTGCAAAACATATGAAAGCTGTCTGGCATTTCTGACAGATAAAGGATGGGGGACGCCGGATCACAGATCAGATGCACAAAACATTCTAAGGGCAGAGCGTGAGAAAATATGGGACTTGATCAGAGACATGAAAGTGGATATGGCAACGTTTGATGTGCTGGCCTGCCAGAATTTGTATCACAACCTGAAGGCGGCTGTTAAAGAGACCGTTACAGGACCTTCTCCTGTAAATGTATATTATGAAAAAACCGCTATCCCGAAAGAAGAGATGCTGCGCATTGTATATGAAAAGGACTTTGAAAAACTCCCTGAACATATGCAGGAAGCAGCAGCCGAGGCACTGAAGGTCATGCTTCAGACACGAGATGGCCAGCTGTGTGATATTATTGTAGATCGCGCACTGTTAGAGGCAGTTCGCCAGATGGGAAAAAGTTCCGGAAGTGACATGATTTGGGCCTATGCCGAAAACTTCGTCTCTTCGGCAGACATGAAGATCGCTTTCAGAGCTGCAAAGACTGGTAAGACCAAATCGTTTCTGGATCGTGCACTGGCCGAGTGTGATTTGCTGGATTTGGACAAATTATCAATGGCCTCTGTTTCTGGTTTTGATGCTATCTGTGAATATCTTTCTGAAACCGGTTTTTCCGAAGCAGTCGATGCAGCCAAAGAATCGAATTCAGCCTTTGAACGCTGGTGCGATAATCGCATCCTTGCGTGTATCTCTCCTCAGAAATATAATCCATTTACGACGGGCCCGCTCATCGCCTATGTGCTGGCAAGAGAAAATGAAATCAGTACAGTTCGCATGATTCTTACCTGGAAGAAAAATAAACTTCCGGAGGAATCAATACGAGAAAGGATACGGGTGATGTATGTATAAGATAGCGGTGATCGGTGCACACGAAAGTATCTATGGCTTTGCTGCTCTGGGACTTGAGACCTATCCTGTGCAAGATGAAGACGAGGGCAGGAAAGTACTCAAAGAAGTGGCAGATAGAGATTATGCAGTTATCTACATCACCGAGGAAATGGCCGCAAAACTGACAGATGAGATAGATAAATACCGCGAAAGGTATTTGCCGGCCATCATACAGATTCCGGGGGTCATGGGTAATACGGGTGCAGGCATCAAAAATGTTAAAAAAAGTGTGGAACAGGCAGTAGGCGCGGATATTTTATGGAGAGGAGGAATATAAAGTATGAGTACCGGTGTCATAAAAAAAGTGGCAGGTCCGTTAGTCACCGCAACAGGGATGCAGGATGCGAACATGTTTGATGTTGTCCGAGTCAGTGAACAAAGACTGATCGGTGAAATAATAGAGATTCATGGTGACGAGGCTTCGATACAGGTATATGAGGAGACATCAGGTCTTGGGCCGGGAGAGCCAGTTGAGTCTATGGGAGTTCCACTCTCTGTTGAATTAGGACCGGGACTGATCTCAAATATATACGATGGAATTGAGAGGCCACTGGAAGAGATCAGAAAGTTAACTGGCAATAATCTGAAACGAGGGGTGGAAGTGCCATCCCTGGACCGGGAGAAAGAATGGAAATTTACTGCGGCAGTCGCTGCAGGGGATGAGGTAGAAGCAGGAGATGTCCTCGGGACAGTCGAGGAAACAGTGGTGGTTACACAAAAGATTATGGTTCCGCCCAAAATTAAAGGAATAGTGAAAGAAATCAGGGAAGGCTGTTATAAGGTTGACGATGTGATTGCAGTAATTGGCACAGAGCAGGGAGATAAGGAGTTAGCTATGATGCAGAAGTGGCCGGTACGTGTCGGAAGGCCGTATCAGAAAAAGCTGGCTCCAAACAAACCACTCGTCACAGGGCAAAGAGTCATCGATACCTTTTTTCCGATAGCGGCCGGAGGAGTTGCAGCAGTACCGGGGCCATTTGGAAGTGGTAAAACAGTAATTCAGCATCAACTTGCAAAGTGGGCAGAAGCTGACATTGTGGTCTATATCGGATGTGGCGAACGTGGAAATGAAATGACAGATGTATTAAACGAATTTCCGGAGCTCATCGATCCGAGGACAGGCGAATCTCTGATGAAAAGAACTGTTTTAATTGCAAATACGTCGGATATGCCTGTGGCGGCCCGAGAAGCTTCTATCTATACGGGAATTACCATAGCGGAATATTTCCGCGATATGGGATATTCCGTCGCACTGATGGCGGATTCGACATCCCGCTGGGCGGAGGCCTTGAGGGAAATGTCAGGACGACTCGAAGAAATGCCCGGTGAGGAAGGATACCCGGCTTATCTGGGAAGCCGTCTTGCACAGTTTTATGAACGTGCAGGGGATGTGATCTCTCTGGGAAAGGATAATCGGGAAGGTGCGCTGACTGTAATTGGTGCCGTTTCACCTCCCGGCGGAGATATCTCGGAACCGGTCTCTCAGGCGACACTTCGTATCGTCAAGGTATTCTGGAGCCTGGATGCAGACCTGGCAGCCGAACGTCATTTTCCCGCGGTCAACTGGCTGAAGAGCTATTCTTTATATCTTGATGATATGGAAAAGTGGTTTAACGAGTCTGTGAAGCAGGACTGGATGAAATGTAGACAAGAGATGATGGCTCTTCTTCAGGACGAGTCAGAGCTGGATGAGATCGTTAAAATGGTAGGGATCGATGCACTCTCTCCGGCTGACAGGCTGAAGATGGAGACTTCTCGATCAATTCGTGAGGATTTTCTGCATCAGAACTCTTTTCATGAGACGGATACTTACAGTTCCTTAAAAAAGCAGTATATGTTGATGAAACTGATCCTTGGTTATTACAAAGAGGCAGTTGACGCTCTCGAACAGGGAGCGGAGCTTAATCCTATTATAAGTCTGCCGGTTCGTGAAGATGTCGGAAGATTTAAATATGTGCCGGAAGAAGGAATGGAATCTGAATATAATAAGATTAAGGATGAAATTCATGATCAGGCACTGAAATTGCTGCGAAAGGAGGAACTGTAAATGCCGAAGGAATACAAAACAATACAGGAAGTTGCCGGACCGCTTGTTCTGGTTCAGGGTGTGGATCATGTCAATTATGATGAGCTTGGAGAGATTGAGCTGGCAAATGGTGACAAGCGAAGGTGCAAAGTTTTAGAGGTTGACGGTGCGACAGCTCTTTTGCAGCTTTTTGAAAACTCTGCCGGTATTAATCTATCAAACAGCAAAGTCAGATTTTTAGGTCACTCCATGGAACTGGGAGTTTCTGCGGATATGCTGGGAAGAGTCTTTAATGGTCTGGGCAGTCCGATCGATGAGGGGCCTGAGATTTTGCCAAAAGAGCGAAGGGATATCAATGGACTTCCTATAAATCCGGCGGCGAGAAACTATCCGCAGGAATTTATTCAGACAGGGATTTCCGCCATAGATGGTCTTAATACGTTAGTTCGCGGACAAAAACTTCCGATCTTTTCTGCATCGGGTCTTCCGCATGCGCAACTTGCCGCGCAGATTGCCAGACAGGCAAAAGTTCTGGGGACAGGTGAAAAATTTGCCGTTGTGTTTGCTGCGATGGGAATCACTTTTGAGGAATCCAATTTCTTTATCGAAAGTTTCAAAGAGTCTGGAGCAATTGACCGGACAGTCCTCTTTGTCAATCTGGCTAATGACCCGGCGGTGGAGCGAATCGCCACCCCCAGGATGGCACTGACAGCAGCTGAGTACTTGGCTTTTGAAAAAGGAATGCATGTTCTTGTGATTATGACTGATATCACAAATTATGCTGATGCACTGCGTGAGGTTTCTGCGGCGCGAAAAGAAGTCCCGGGAAGGAGAGGCTATCCGGGCTATATGTATACAGATCTGGCTTCTTTATATGAGCGCGCCGGACGTCAGAAAGGAAAGGAAGGTTCGATCACGATGATTCCGATTCTGACAATGCCCGAGGATGACAAAACGCATCCGATTCCTGACTTGACAGGGTATATCACAGAAGGACAGATTATTCTGAGCCGTGATTTATATCATAAAGGTATCATTCCACCCATTGATGTTCTTCCCTCTTTGTCGCGTCTGAAAGATAAAGGAATCGGAGAGGGAAGAACCAGAGCGGATCATTCCGATACTATGAATCAGTTATTTGCAGCATATGCCCGTGGAAAAGATGCCAAAGAATTGATGGTGATTCTGGGAGAGGCGGCACTCTCCAACATGGATCTGTTATACGCGCGATTTGCCGATGCATTTGAAAGGGAATATCTAAATCAAGGTTATCGCACAAAGCGCAGTATCGATGAGACACTTGATATTGGGTGGAAGTTGCTTGGAATGCTTCCAAAGGGTGAACTAAAACGAATTAATGAAAAGTTTTTGGATCAATATTATGATACCAGGGTCAAAAGGTCCTGCGTTTCATGCTTGCATGAAAAAGCATGACCTTGGGACCCGAACAAACATGAGAAAGCAACCCGATTAGGGTGTATTTCGAATGTTTGTAGGATTACGTGAGCACAAAGTGCGGAGTAATCCGTGTATCATATGGGGTCAAATTACTTTTGACCCCAACATCATATTATGATACGAGGTGAGGTCATATGGCAAAAACCCAGGTAAATCCGACCAGAATGGAATTGACAAGACAAAAGAAGAAACTGAGTACCGCGAATCGAGGCTATAAACTTCTCAAAGACAAACGGGATGAATTAATGCGTCAGTTTCTGATCTTAGTCAAAGAAAATATGGAGCTCCGGAATCAGGTGGAGGCGGGAATAAAAAGAGCGAATACTAATTTTGTAATTGCCGGCTCTGCGATGTCAAAGGAAGCACTTCACACTGCATTGATGTCACCGAAGCAAGAGATATCGCTTGCGGCTGACAGGAAAAATATCATGAGTGTCGACGTTCCCGTGTTTCACTATGAAACACGAAGAGCAGACAGTAATGATATCTATTCCTATGGTTATGCATTTACATCCGGAGATCTTGACGATGCAGTGAAATCTCTTGCAGATGTATTTCCCAAGATGATAAATCTGGCAGAAAAAGAAAAAACCTGTCAGTTGATAGCTGCTGAAATTGAGAAAACAAGAAGACGCGTAAATGCTCTGGAACATATTATCATTCCTGGGACGCTGGAAAATATAAGGTACATCTCAATGAAACTTGATGAGAATGAGAGAAGCTCTCAGGTTAGGTTGTTAAAGGTCAAAGATATGATGCTTGAAGACACGCATCATTATCGGGAAAAACAGAGTGCAGAGAGGGGGAAATGATTGGAATTATTACGTAAACTTACACACCCGCCAAGGGAATTCACACCAATACCATTCTGGTTTTTAAACGGTGATTTAGATGATCATGAAATAGAACGTCAGCTGCAGGATTTCTCTGATAAGGGTGTCAATGCAGTCGTCCTTCATCCGAGAATGGGGCTGGCGAAAAGAGTTGAATATCTGAGTGACACTTATTTTCACTATATTCGGACAGCGGTGGAAACTGCAGCTCGTCTGGAAATGAAGGTTGTCTTGTATGATGAGGGAATGTACCCATCCGGCTCGGCAGGAGGAAAGGTAGTTGAAAACCATCCGCAACTTGCAAGCGAGGGCATCGCACTTGTTTCAAGACCCAGACAGGGTGATGAATTACTGGCTTATGATGAGAAAGAGTATCTGGTTGCGCGAAAGAGCAGGGGCACGATCCGAGGTCTTCACTGGGGTGAGGATGACGGAGAAGCCAATGCGCCGCCAAGTGCAGATATCTTAAATCCGAAAGCAGTCGATAGATTCCTTATGTTGACTCATGAAGCATACTATAGAGAGTTGAAACTCTATTTTGGCAATACGGTGATTGGGTTTTTCACCGATGAACCCAGTATTCTGGGAAGAAATCATGAAAAAGACCTGTTCCCATGGACGCATGGATTTGCATCAGATTTTGTAAGTGCGGGTGGGAATCTTGCCAATCTCATAGAGATGTTTCACGGTGGAAAAAATCAAGATACGATTTTATATGATCGATTAATTCTGGAACGAGAGGGAGATGTCTATTACAAAAAGCTTTCACTTTGGTGCGAAAAACATGGGATTTCGCTGATGGGACATCCGCATCAAAGCGATGATATTGAGGTCGAAAAGTATTTTCATATACCGGGACAAGATTTGGTACTAAGAATGTTTGGACCCGAAACAGGAGGTACAACCGGTATAAATTCCACAATGGCAAAATGCAGTGCAGATGCAGCTCGAATCATGGGACGCAGAAGAAATTCGAATGAGTGCTTTGGTGCATGCAATAAGGATGGCAATCCCTGGCAGATGTCGGGTCAGGATCTCAAGTGGTATATTGACTGGCTTGCCGTGCGGGGTGTAAATCTGTTTATCCCTCACGCATTTTATTATAGTATCGAAGGAAAGAGAAAGGAAGAGCGTCCGCCGGACGTCGGTCCGCACAATATCTGGTGGAAATACTATGAAAAATGGTCGACCTATATGAAACGTCTCTCTTTTTTGATGACAGACTGCGATATGTACGCTTCGACAGCAGTCCTGTGCCATAACCGGGACTTAAGACCAGAAGATGTAAAACCATTATTCGAACACCAAATCGGCTTCCAGTACCTGCCTGACAGTGTCTGGTGCGACTGCAAGGTGACTCAGGATGGTCTTTGGTATCATGATCACTACTATCCGTTTGTGGCAGGAGATATCTCCCAGTTTAAAAAAGTGGTGAACCCGCAGAAACCAAAATATCTGACTTGGCCAAATAAAGCATGTGACTGTTTCTGTAATCCTCCCTGTCCAAATCTGAGAGTGGCACACTTTAATCGCTTGGGAACAGAGTGCTGGCTTCTGGTAAATGAAGGAGATCAGGCAATAGAGACACGGCTGACACTACCGACGGTTCAGTCAGTCGCAAGTTATGATCTCTGGAACGGTAAACTGGCAAAAGTAGATAATTTTCTAAACCTTCCTGTCTGCGGCAGCCTCTTGCTGTTTGCATGCAAGGATTCAAAGTATCAGGATCTCCCGGATAAAATTGAGAATATGATTACCTTGAAACCTGATTTTGTTTTGGAAAAAGAAGATGAGGCAAACGTCATAAAAACATATCATGCAAAACTTGAGATAACCGACGACGAGCTGGATCACGATCAAATTAAGATATGTATTCATGCAAAGGAAATGGCCACGTTGACAGTAAACGGCGAATTTGTTGATGTGGGTTTCTGGCCCCCGCAGGAATTCGAGATAAAAGAATACCTTCATAAAGGTTCGAATCATCTTAACATTCAAGTAACCGGATCTCTGGCCAATCTCTATGGGAAAAGACCAGTCTGGTATGGGATAAAACAGTAAAAGCAAAACTGATAAATTGTACATGAAAGAGGACAAAATGTAAATGAGATTACTCATGGCTACATTTTGTCCTCCTTTTGTGCCTTTTGCCACTTCAGAAATCATCAAGATCAGATATACATATTACAATCAGAAGGCAATGATCTGACAGATAGATGACAATAGACGGAGAACAGAGGATTGATTGCCTGTAGTTTGAAAGAAGGAGGAAAATGATATGGGGACAAGGTTATCTTTCAAAAATGGTATGATGTTATTGGCAGCAGGAACAGCTGCGGCAGGCTTGCTTGTGGGATGTGGGGAAAAGGAGGAGACGCCGGTCGGCACAGGCGATAGTTCAAAAACGAAAACACAAAGGGAAGAATCGGCTCCATCTAAATCTGAAGAAGTCAGTTATCCGGTAAAAGGTGCTGGAAATTTCACTTATGGGATGGAGCTTACAGGAGCATGGAGTGACCGTTATGATTCATTTGACAAGCTTCCTTTAGGTCAGGAACTTGAAAAACGCACTGGTTTTGACTTGGATATGGTTCACGTGGAGAACAAAGAGGCCATGAACCTTTTGTTGGCGTCGGGAGAGCTTCCAGATGCAATTGGATATAATTTTCAACTGAATTATACGGGTGATGAGTCAAAAGCAATTCAAGATGGACTGATTTATCCGATGAGCGAAGAATTTGTAAAAAAGAATGCGCCCGATTACTGGAAAGCTATCAGCGAAAATCCGGAGATTTTAAAACAAGTCAAAACACCCGAAGGTGATATTTATGGTTTTGCGTTTATACTGGGAGACGAGATCCTAAAAGGTGGATATGGGATGCTTGTGAGAGATGACTGGTGCAGGGAACTGGGGATTGAGCTTCCTGAAACACCCGATGAATTTTACGATATGCTTGAAGCTTTTAAAGACAAAAAGGGTGCTGAGGTTCCATTATGCATCAGAAGTGAGACACTAATTGAAATGCTTCAGAGAGGTGTTATAACTTCTCCCTTTCATCTTGTCTGTGCGGATAATTATGTCGATGATGGAAAAGTGGTCATCGGATATGAGCAGCCGGAATTTAAAGATGTACTGACATGGCTGAATCAACTATATTCTGAGGGGCTCCTAGATCCAAACTTTTCCACAGTGGACAGCGATACGGTAGAAGCAAATATACTGACCGGAAAGTCTGGCGCTTCGTCGGGTACTGCAGGTAGTTTTATGGGAAATCTGCTTTCCACAAACAGAGAGGATAAGAATTATTCTCTTGCCGGAATCAAGAATCTTGTGGGCACAAAAGGCGATACGCCAAAGTATGGGCATTATAATACAGATGTGGTAGGCGCTGTCAACGTGATCACTACAGCTTGTAAAGATCCGGAAACAGTAGCAAAATATTTTAACTTTGGATATACAAAAGAGGGTCATATGTTATATAACTTTGGAATTGAAGGAAAAAGCTATGAGATGGTTGATGGCAAACCGAAATTCACAGATCTCATCCTCAAAAATCCGGACGGTTTGACTGCTCAGCAGGCTCTTTCAGAATATGAGCTGGCATATGGTAATGGTCCCTTTGTCCAAGATAAGGATTATTTGCTTCAATATTATCAGGATGATCGGCAAAAAGACGCTCTGAAAAAATGGGGCGACAATAACGCCAAAGATTATAAAATGCCAAAAATTACGATAAATGCCGAAAGCGCCGGAGAATATTCCAGTCTGTTAAGTGAACTTATAACATATCGTGATGAAATGATCATTAAATATGTCCGCGGTGAAGAATCTTTGGATGGGTTTGATACTTATCTTGATACGTTAAAGTCGATGGGAATTGACAAAGTTCAGGAAATACTTCAGAATGCAGTTGACGAGTATTATCATCGTTGATGGATCAAAAAGAATAGAAGAAAAGAGAAGAACAAGCCTTGTTCTTCTCTTATATCTTACATTACAGACAATTATATGATGTTGGGGTCAAAAGTAATTTGCCCCCTATGATACACGGATTCCAAGGTCATGCTTTTTCATGCGAGCATGAAACGCAGGACATTTTGACCCTGGTATCAATTATATTTCTGTATTTTCCAATAAGTTATGTTCTTTAATATATTTTTTTACTGCAGCGAAACTTTCGGTACTGATTACATGTTCGATCCGGCATGCATCCTCTGCAGCTATTTTGGGATTAACGCCCATCTTCTCCAGAATCTGGGAGATGATTGTATGTCGTTCATAGATCTTTGCGGCAATTGTAAGACCTGATGGAGTCAGTTTGATATGTCCTTCGTCATCTACCGTGATGTTGCCGTTCTCCCTTAGGTGTTTCATCGCAACACTGACGCTGGGCTTTGAATAGCCAAGCTCTGTGGCAATGTCGATCGAGCGGACAGAGGGCTGTCGTTGGCTTAGAATTAATATAGTTTCCAGATAATCTTCTGCAGATTCATGTACTTTCAAGGGAGGCCTCCTTCCTTTCGTGACAAATCGTAGTTTAAGTTCAATATAAATCCCTATATTTTATGATAACACATAAGGTCCGGGCGGGCAAGTTTTATTGTACACAATGCAAAAGCATGGTACAATTGATTTGATGGTACCAGGGTCAAAAGGTCATGCTTTTCATGCTTGCATGAAAAAGCATGACTTTGGGACCCGCACAAACATGAGAAAGCAACCCGATTAGGGTGTATTTCGAATGTTTGTAGGATTACGTGAGCACAAAGTGCGGAGTAATCCGTGTATCATAGGGGTCAAATTACTTTTGACCCCTACATCATGATGGTACTAAGATTGTGAGAGCTCGAAGAGCGTAACAATCTGTGTATAAATTTTCACACGAAAGATGAGAGGGTTATTTTTATGAATCAGAGACAAAAGGAACTTCGAAGGAGACAAAGAGTAAAAGAAGTGCGCAGAAAGCTCTTCGTCCTCTGTGTCCTGAGTGTAATATGTGCTTCGGCGGTCATTGCACTGGCTGCAGACCAGTATAAGGAAAGTAAACAGACGATAGCAAAGAAACCAGAGAAACAGCCAGCAAAAGGGGAAACGAAAAGGGCAGAGGAAAACAATACCGATACCGGGACACGCAAGATGGAGGAACAGACAAAACCCGAGCCTGTGACTATCACGATCAGTGCTGCGGGTGACTGCACGCTTGGAACAGATGAAAATTTTGATCCCGGCACAAATTTTGTGTCAAAATATAATGAAGTCTCCGATCCTGGATATTTTCTTTCTAATGTCAAAGATATCTTTTCTTCCGATGATCTCACGATTGTCAATCTGGAAGGAACTTTGAGCAGTGCGGGTGAACGTGCCGATAAGAAGTTTGCATTTCGCGGAGATCCCTCCTACACGGAGATTTTGACGAGAGGATCTGTGGAGGCGGTTAATCTTGCGAATAATCACAGCAAAGATTATGGGGAACAGAGCTTTCAGGACACGATCACAAATGTTGAGGCAGCAGGAATCACCACATTCGGCTATGAGCGCACGGCTATTGTTGAAAAAAAAGGCGTGAAAATAGGTCTTTTGGGTACTTATGTTTTAAAAGATGGAATTGGCTGCAAACAGGGAATGCTTGACAATATCAATTCATTAAAACAACAGGGAGCACAGCTGATTATTGCCAGCTTTCACTGGGGAATTGAGCGAGAATATGAACCGGAAGCAGTGCAAAAAGAATTGGCGCATGCGGCGATTGATGCAGGCGCACATCTGGTTTTGGGGCACCATCCGCATGTCCTTCAAGGGGTGGAGGAGTACAACGGCCGATATATTTGCTACAGTCTGGGCAATTTCTGCTTTGGCGGAAACAAGAATCCTTCGGATAAAGACACGATGATCTACCGCCAGACATTTACGATTACGGGAGACGAGGTGGCAGCAGATGACAATAAAGAAATCATTCCGTGCAGTCTGTCTTCTGCCACTTCAATCAACAACTATCAGCCGACGCCGGCCGAGGGCACTGAAAAAGAACGGATTATGAATAAGATTCATGGTCTTGCAACCTGATACAAGGAGCGTGTTGTCATATGTTCAAGATAATGCTGGTGGAGGATGATCTCACCATCACGGAAGTATTGGAACGTCAGCTGAAAAAATGGGGATACCAGGTTCTGGCGGTGGAAGATTTCAATCGGGTCATGGAGCAGTTTGAGAGGGATCAGCCTGATCTTGTACTGATGGATATCTCTCTGCCAAGTTACAATGGGTTTTATTGGTGCACCGAGATTCGAAAGATCAGCAAAACACCGATCCTATTTATTTCTTCTGCCAGTGATGACATGAACCTTGTGATGGCAATCAACATGGGTGCCGATGATTTTATAGCGAAACCTTTTAATCTGGATGTCATCACAGCGAAGATTCAGGCGATGCTTCGCAGAACGTATGATTTCACGCAGGAAGCGGAAGAACTAGAAGCAGGAGGTGTCACGCTGTCTCTGTTAGATAACACGATTTCAAAAGACGGGCAGACACTGGAACTGACCAAAAACGAATTTAAGATTCTGAAAATTCTGATGGAAGAAGCGGGACAAATTGTGTCCCGTGATGAAATTATGAAGGAACTGTGGGATACGGATCATTTTATCGATGACAATACACTGACTGTTAATGTGACCAGGCTTCGAAAACGACTGGAAGAAGCAGGAGTTGTTGATTTTATCGAGACAAAAAAAGGAATTGGATATCGTATTGCAAAAAAGGAGGACGAATGAAGGGGTTTTTCAGGAAGGAACGAGCAGTGTGGATCGTGGATGCGGCAGCTTCGGGCTTGTTCTTCCTGCTGTGTGCTGCCTATCATGTTTCGATTGAAATTTCGATTTATACAGTGGTTCTTCTTCAGGCCGCCGTAGCTATTCTGGAGACGATAAGATACGTGAAATATAAACAAACATGCGGTTTGCTCGAAAGTGCACTCAAAAATGCAAGGACGGTAGTCAGCGAGCTCCCAAATTCCGAGAATTACGTGGAAGAATTGTACACAAGTCTGGTTGGAATTCTAAATGAACGATGTGAAAAGAGTGAGCAGGAATTTCAGGAGAGTTTAAATCGCGCTGACCGCTATTATACAAAGTGGTCTCATCAGATTAAGACGCCGATTGCCGGTATGCGGCTATTGATGGAAGAAGAGGAGATGGATCAGCCATCTCTTAAGAGAGAACTCTATCGAATTGAACAGTATGTCGAAACAGCTCTTCAGTATCAGAGAATCCATGCCACGACAAATGATCTGCTGATAAAAGACTATTCGGTTAAGAATATGGCAGAGCAGGCGCTTGACCATACACAGGCCTTATTCACGAAAAAAGACGTGACAGTCAAGACATATAACCTTGATTTTAGTATTATTACGGATGAGAAATGGTTTGTCTTTGTTCTCGAGCAGCTGATCAGCAATGCCGTAAAATATACCCGTAGAGGGCAGATCGACATCCATGGGACGATGCAGCCCGACAAGACACTTATCATAGAGGACACCGGGATTGGAATCCGAAAAGAGGATCTGCCCCGTATCTTTGAATGGGGATACACCGGGGCAAATGGCAGGATGGATAAAAAGGCGACGGGAGTCGGACTTGCACTCTGTAAAGATACTCTGGACATGCTTGGACACGGAATCACAATAGAATCCGAATCTGGAAGGGGGACAAAAGTAACGCTTTATCTGACACAGAAAAGAATGGAATAAGATGTGGTTGTGCAAGGCACGGGATTTCGATTGGTGAAATCGGTGCCTTTATTCGTCTGGAAAGGATTCAAGATGGATTTTATTTGGAAACTTACGTTAATGTAAGGATTATGTAAGCCAAATCTATGGAATGGGAGAATTTACTAAGTTATAATGATTAAAGAATTGCGGGAACACGAAATGCAAAGCAATTCGTGAAATCAGAAATTACAAACAAGTGAGGTAACAAAACATGGCATTATTGCAGGTAAAACATGTAAAAAAAATATACACGACAAGATTTGGCGGCAATCAGGTTCAGGCACTAAGCGATGTGGATTTTTCTGTGGATAGGGGAGAATATGTTGCAGTCATGGGTGAGAGTGGTTCCGGAAAGACCACACTGCTCAACATACTCGCCACATTGGATAAACCAACCACGGGGGATGTATATCTGGACGGAAAACAGATGACTTCCGTGCCCGACAAACAGCTGGCTGCTTTTCGAAGGGAAAATTTAGGATTCGTATTCCAGGATTTTAATCTTCTCGATACATTTTCCATCCGAGATAACATCTTTCTTCCGCTTGTTCTGGCGGGAAAGAAATATCCTGAGATGGAGAAACAACTGGAGTCTCTTGTCCGATCACTTGGAATAGAAAAAATTCTGGATAAGTTTCCATATGAAGTGTCAGGCGGACAGAAGCAGAGGACAGCGGTTGCGCGTGCACTGATCACAAATCCACAGATTATCCTGGCGGATGAGCCGACAGGGGCCCTGGATTCCAAATCTTCTGATCAGCTTCTCGATATTTTCGAAGAGATCAACAGGAAAGGTGAGACGATATTGATGGTCACCCACAGTACGAGAGCAGCTAGTCACGCGAATCGCATACTGTTTATCAAAGATGGCGTTGTCTATCATCAGATCTATAAAGGAGACATGAGCAACGAAGAAATGTATGAGAGCATTTCCAACACACTGACCTTGCTTGCAACAGGAGGCCAGAAATCATGACCAGAGGATTCTATTTTAAACTTGCGGCACAGAATATACGTAAAAATGGAAAAATATACGTCCCTTATCTGTTGATGAGCACATTTATCACTGCGATGTTTTATATTCTTCGCAGCCTGACGCTCTCAAAGAGTCTGCAGAAAATGGAAGGCGGTACTTATCTGGGAGAAATGCTCGGATTCGGATCTGTCATCGTCGGGTTCTTTGCTCTTATTTTCTTGTTCTATATTAACAGCTTTATCATGAAACGCAGAAAGAAAGAGTTTGGACTTTACAGTATCCTTGGTATGGAAAAAAGACATATTGGAAAAATTGTTTTCTGGGAGAACTTTACCATCGGGGGAATCAGTATTATCGGAGGTGTTCTGTCTGGCATTCTTCTCAATAAACTTGTGTTTTTGTTCCTCGCCAATATGCTTCACGGTGACATACTGCTGGGATTTGAGATACCGGCAGGGGCAATTCAATCGACAATTCTCTTTTTTATAGTCATTCAGGTACTGATCTTTTTCAACGCATTTCGCCAGGTGTTTACGGCGAATCCGATTGAACTCTTACGTGGAGGAAATGTGGGAGAGCGCGAGCCTAATACAAAGGTCTTAATGACAGTTGTCGGATTTGCATGCCTGGCGGGGGGATATTATCTTGCGGTGTCCACCAAAGACCCACTGGCAGCATTTTTTATCCTGATGATCGCGATCATCCTCGTTATGACTGGTACGTATCTTACATTCACGTCGGGAAGCATTGCTTTTTTAAAGAGATTAAAGAAGAATAAGAAGTTTTACTATCAGACAAAACACTTTGTCCCTGTATCCGGCATGATCTTTCGCATGAAACAAAATGCGATTGGACTTGCAAATATCGCAATCCTCTCCACGGGTGTGCTGCTTATGGTGTCGACCACGGTGTCCTTATACGCTGATATGAGTAATATTATTGATAATCGTTATCCGAGAGACTATACGGTATTTTCTGTATACAAATCTGGTGAGAATGATACCGAACAGATGCTTCAGGTTTTCGGGACAGCCGCCAAAAAAAGTGGCGTCGAGACAAGTGATTTGTTCTATTATCATTATCTTCCTATGAATGGAGCATTAGAGGGGGACAAACTAGACACCAGGCTGACGAGAACAGGCGAGGACGAGCGGTATGTCGGTATTGTAACACTTGAGGATTATAACCGAATTAACAAAAGCAATAAGACGCTGGAAGATGGACAGATCCTCCTCTATGCAGATGGAAAGTCATATGACGAAGACATGCTTATCTTGCTCGGGAAACCTTTTAATATTAAAGAACATATAAAAAGTTTTGTAGAACACGGAGATCAGATATCGGATGAAATCGGAAACACCTTTGTGATTATTGTAAAAGATACGTCTGTCATGCGGCAGTTGACTGATCTTCGGGAAAAGGAATTGGAAGATTCCAGTGTAAACGATCTCGAAGCTATGAAAGCTTTTTATGGTATCAATGTGAAAGGGACTAAGAGTCAGAAGACAGCCTTTCAAAAACAAGTACAGGAAGGTTTGACAGAATCAGGACAGAGGATGGAGGATCGCGAAAGCGGGCGCAATAATATTATCGGAATGTACAGCGGGCTGTATTTTATCGGAATCTTCTTAAGCTTACTGTTTTTGGTTGCCATGGTTTTGATCATCTATTACAAACAAATCTCAGAGGGATACGATGACCGTGCAAGATTCGAAATCATGCAGAAAGTAGGTATGGATGAGCGCGAAATAAAACATTCAATCAATTCACAGGTACTGATGGTATTCTTCCTACCGCTGATCACGGCAGGGGTTCACACGGTATTTGCCTTTCCACTCATGAGAAGACTACTTCTGGTATTGGGGCTCAATAATCCAATACTATACATGACGGTGACAGGTCTGTGTTATATAATCTTCGCAGTCTTCTATGCAGTCGTCTATAAACTCACAGCCAAGGCATATTACCGCATCGTAACAGCATAATGCCAAGCGGAAAAACCATATATACAAACACGAAAAAGGAACGGTTTGCCCGTTCCTTTTTTTCCAATTTCATGATAGAATGATAACAAAGGGTCAAAAATACATGCGTTTTATGCTTGCATAAAAAAGCATGCATTTGGGTCCGGACAACATGAGATGGAAGGATTGTGGAGGCATCCATGAAGAAAAAAGTAATACTGTCAGTGGGGATCGCGGCCATCGCCGTCTGTGTCGTCACAGGAGGGTACCTTGGCTACAGGACCATGTATGCACAGACAAGATCGCAGGCATTGACAGCTTATATGAAAAACATAGAAAAACACGATTATGAAAAGATGTATGAGATGCTCGATGATCAGAGTAAGTCATACATTAAAAAAGATGATTTTGTCAGACGAAGCCAGAATATCTATGAGGGAATTGAGGCCACTGATATTAAAATTAAAGTCACAAAAGATGAAAAGGACAAGGCACTGCAGTATGATACACATATGAAGACAGTGGCCGGAGAGCTGAACTTTAAAAATCAGGCATCTTTTACAAAAAAAGACGGGAAATACTATCTGCAGTGGGATGATGAGATCATATTTCCAGATCTTTTAAGAGATGATACCGTTAGGGTTTCCTCGGTTGCCGCAAAGCGTGGGAATATTTTTGACCGGGAGGGATCACTTCTGGCTGGAGACGGGCAAGTTTCGTCCGTAGGACTCGTGCCGGAAAAGATGAGTACCGATCCGTCTGCAGATCTTCAGAATATATCCGATCTTCTTCAGATACCCGTCGAGACGATTCAAAAGAAGTTAAAAGAGAACTGGGTAACTCCGGGCAGCTTTGTTCCTGTAAAGAATATCAAGAAACTCTCACCCCTCATGCCGCAGGAGGAGCAGCAGAAGTCGCCGGACTTTGCCCTGCAAAGCGAGCTTCTGGCAATTCCCGGAGTGATGATAACGGATGCCCAGGATCGGGTTTATCCGCTGGGTGAGAAAGCTTCTCTGCTGATTGGATATATTCAAAACATCACGGCCGAAGACCTCAAAAAACATTCCCAAAAAGGCTATACGGCACAGAGCAAGATCGGAAAAAGCGGTCTTGAGACTCTCTATGAGGATCGGCTTCACGGCACGGATGGATGCAAGATATGGATTGCCGATAAAAATGGAGACAATAAGGAAACCCTGGTTTCACAGGAAGTAAAGGATGGAGAAGACATCAAGACTACAATTGATTCTAACCTGCAAGGTCAGATTTATGATTCGTTTCAGGGAGATCAAGGTACCAGTGTTGCAATGAACCCATATACGGGAGAAGTTCTGGCTCTGGTGAGTGCTCCCGGATACGATGACAATGATTTCATCCTTGGAATGTCAAAAGAGAAGTGGAAAGAGATAAATGATGACCCGGCACAGCCGATGTATAACCGCTTTCGTGCCTCCTGGGTTCCGGGATCTTCCCTCAAACCGATCATAGCCGGTGTGGGCCTGAGCACCGGGACGCTCTTGGCAGACGAGGATCTCGGGCCATCGGTTTCAAGTTGGAAGAAAGACGACAGCTGGGGAAATTACGAAATCACCACACTACATACCTATGACGGACCAGCCAACTTGCAAAATGCAATGATTTATTCGGACAATATCTATTTTGCCAAAGCTGCACTAAAGACAGGACAAGATACATTGACTTCATCGCTGGATAAGTTGGGATTTGGGCAGGATATTCCATTTGAGATTGTGATGAAACATTCGCAGTATGCAAATGAAGGTGAAGATCTAAGCGATGAGGTAACTCTGGCCGACAGTGGCTATGGACAGGGGCAGATGCTTGTGAACCCGCTTCATATGGCATCGATGTATTCGGCATTTGCCAATGAGGGAGATATGATCAAGCCGAAACTTGAGTTTTCTGAGTCACTCGAAACAGAAAAGTGGGTGGAAGGGGCATTTACACCCAAGGCCGCGAATACAGTAAAGGATGACCTGATTCAGGTCATCGAAAACCCTGCCGGAACGGGACATGCAGCGCGGATGGACAGCATATCACTTGCCGGAAAGACCGGAACGGCAGAGATCAAAGAATCAAAGGAAGACACTTCCGGCACAGAACTTGGATGGTTTGATGTCTTTACCACCGATCCAAACCTGAAAGAGCCAATCCTGCTGATCACGATGGTACAGGATGTCAAAGACCGAGGCGGAAGTGGTTATGTCGTAGATAAGACAAAACCGATACTGGAACAGTGGATTCAGAAACAGGCACAATGATGATGAAAGAGAGGAGAACATCTTAATGAAATATCGAAAGTTTGGAAAGACAGGGGCAGAAGTCTCTGTACTCGGAGTGGGGGGAATGCGTTTTCCCACAAAAAAGGTGAATGATAAAGAGGTTATCGATCAAAAGCGTGCGATTGGGATGATTCGCACGGCGATTGACGGAGGGGTGAATTATCTGGATACAGCTTATTCCTATCACAATGGAGAGAGCGAAATACTATATAAAAATGCCTTAAAAGACGGCTATCGCGACAAAGTATATATAGCGGATAAATCTCCAGTCTGGCTGATCAAAAAAGCCGAAGATTTTGACACACTGCTGGATGAGCAGCTTAAGCGGCTTGGAGTGGATTCCATTGATTTCTATCTGCTCCATGGTCTGGATCGCCCACGGTTTGAAGAACTTGTCAAAAAGTTTGACCTGACTGGCCGCATGCAAAAGGCAAAAGAGGCCGGAAAGATCAAACATCTGGGATTTTCCTTTCACGACGACTTGGATACCTTTAAAGATATCATCGATTATTACGATGGGTGGGAATTCTGTCAGATTCAGTATAATTATGTCGATGTAAACTATCAGGCCGGAAGAGAAGGCCTCAAATATGCATCCGATAAAGGACTAGGCGTAGTGATCATGGAGCCCTTGCGCGGCGGAAAACTAGCAGATGTGGCACCACATCTGGCAGAGACCTTTAAAGTGGAGAAAAAGCCCGTGGAATGGGCACTCGATTTCCTGTGGGATCAGCCGGAAGTCAGTCTGCTCTTAAGTGGTATGAGCAATGAGCAGCAAGTTCGGGATAATCTGATATATGCCAGTCGTTCTTCTGCAGGTATGCTCAGTGAGAAAGAAAGAGAAATATTCCCGAAGGCGAAAGAAATCTTCGATACCATGGCACTCGTCGGATGTACAAAGTGCAGATATTGCATGCCCTGCCCGTCCGGAATCGATATCCCGGGTATCTTTGCCATCTATAACGGCACGGCTGTCACAGGGGAAGATAAGGCCAAGAAAGAATACGCTGAACTGGAAACAAAGGCAGATGCCTGTGTAAAGTGCCGCAAATGTGAGAAAGCCTGTCCGCAGCATATCAAAGTGAGCAGTCTGATGGAAAAACTGGCTGTTTCGCTTCAGTAGACGAAGATAAACAGGAGGTGCGAATATGAGACTGGATGTAAAAAAGGCAGGTGATTAATAAGGTGATTCATAATGTGAAACAGTTTTTTGTAGTCCTGAAATTTGAAATTGGAAATTATCTGAAAAATAAAAGTTTTCTTATCACCACTTTTGCGCTTGCAATTATCCTGTCGGGAATTGTCATTGTCCCCACCTTTTTTATGGGTAACAATAATAAAAAGGCAGATCCTGAGGAGGACAATAAGACTAAACTTGCACTTCTCGATACACATGAATCTCTTGGTGAACTCGATGATTTCGAACATTCCATGCCGAATTATGACTGGGTCAACTGTTCCGATGAGCAGGAGCTGCACGATGCCGTGAGAAAAGGTAAAGCGAAGGCTGGTTTTATTATACTTGACGATAATCAGTATCAATATGTGGTAGAAAACAGATCTGTGACGGACACGATTCAGGAGGATTTTGAGACTTCCATGAACCGTAATTACCGGATGAAGGTTCTGACAAAGATGGGAATCGATGCCGCGGAAGTTGAGAGGTTATTTGATACCCCTTTGGAATCTAAGACAGTGATTCTCGGAAAAGACAGTGCGAAGAACTATGCATATACATATGTTTTGGTATTCATAATGTATATTATGGTGATCTTCTATGGTCAGATGATTGCTACCTCCGTGACAAGTGAAAAAAGCAATCGGGCAATCGAGATCCTGGTAACCAGTACCAACAGCGACAGTCTGATCTTTGGGAAAGTCATCGCAGGCGCGATTGCAAGTTTGCTCCAAGGCGGAATTATCATAGGGGCAGGACTGCTCTCTTATCGCTTTTTTCATGATGCGTGGAATAATAAGCTGGATTTCCTGCTTGACGTTCCGAAAAATGTCTGGGCGATATTTATTATATTCGGAATTCTGGGATATCTGCTCTATGCATTTCTCTTCGGGATGCTCGGAGCACTGGTCTCGAAGACAGAAGATATCAGCAAAAGCTCTATGCCAGTCATGATGATTTATATAGTAGCCTTCCTCATCGCCGTGATGGGAATGAACATGCCGGACAGCATGATGATGAAAATTGCCTCCTTTGTGCCATTTACTTCCTGTAACAGTATGTTTATCAGGGTCGCCATGGGAACTGTATCAAAGCTTGAAGTTCTGATATCCGCAGTCATACTTGGAGTCTCCTGTGTGCTCACCGGCATGCTCGCATCGAAAATTTTCCGATTTGGAACGCTGATGTATGGAAACCCAATTAAGTTTCGAACTGCAGTTAAAAAAATAAGAGAAAAGTAAAGACCGGCTGCTTTTGGAGGTGGGTTCTCATACTCTTTCTTGTCCCGTCCATGCGTTTGTGATAGAATAAGGCAAGAAGTGAGGTAATTTAAAACATGAGACGAATACTGCTTGTCGCGGTAAATGCAAAATATATTCATTCGAATCTGGCGGTCTATTCTCTGAAGGCCTATGCAAAGACCAAAGGGATACCGGTGGATCTCGCAGAATACACGATTAATCAGCAAAAAGATGAAATAATGAAAGGAATCTTTCAGTATCAGCCGGATCTGCTCTGCTTTTCCTGCTATGTCTGGAATATTTCATTTGTGAGAGAGCTGATCATGGATCTTCATAAGGTGCTTCCCAAGACAAAGATTTGGGTCGGGGGGCCTGAAGTATCTTTTGATGCAGACAAGGTGCTGCAGGAGAATGCGGCCATTGACGGTGTGATGCGAGGCGAGGGCGAGAAAACTTTTGCCAGGCTGGCTGCTTATTTTTGTAAAAGTAAAGAGAGTAATAAAAAGCTGGAAAATATCAGTGGACTTACTTACATGGGCGAGAAAGGCGAAATCTATAGAAACCCTGACTGCGAGATTATGGACTTAAGTGATGTCCCTTTTCCGTATGAGAATCTGGATTATTTCGACCATCGAATCATCTATTATGAATCCAGCAGAGGCTGTCCGTTTAACTGCAGCTACTGTCTGTCATCTGTGGATAAGAGACTTAGATTCCGGGATGTGAATTTGGTGAAGAAAGAGCTCCGGTTTTTTCTGGACAGACAAGTGCATCAGGTCAAGTTTGTAGACCGGACCTTCAATTGTAATCGCGAGCATGCCATGGAGATCTGGAAGTTTTTGCTTGAGCAGGACAATGGCATTACAAACTTTCATTTTGAAATTGCGGCGGATCTAATCACAAGAGAGGAACTGCAGCTATTCAAGAGGATGCGTCCGGGACTCATACAGCTTGAGATTGGTGTACAGTCGACGAACCCCGAAACCGTTGCAGAGATACACCGAAAGATGGATTTTCAAAAGGTAGCCGGCCGGGTTCTTGAGATCCAGAAATACCACAACATCAATCAACATCTGGATCTGATCGCAGGTCTTCCCTATGAAGATTATGACAGCTTTGCGAACTCGTTTCAGGATGTATATCGTCTGCATCCGGAACAGCTGCAGCTTGGCTTTTTGAAAGTGCTGAAAGGATCCTATATGGGAGCACATATCGAGGAATACGAGGGAAAATATCATGCGAAAGAGCCTTATGAGATTTTGTCGACAAGATGGCTTCCTTACTTTGATGTGCTCCGCTTAAAGCAGGTCGAGGAAATGGTAGAAGTTTATTACAACAGCGGACAGTACACAAATCTGCTCGCCAGAATCGAAAAGAAGTACGACAATATGTTCTATTTCTTTGAGCAGCTGGGAAGCTACTATGAAGAACATGGTTTCTTTGCCGCATCCCACACGCGAATCCGCCGTTATGAGATTCTGATGGCGTTTTTACAGAAACATTTTCCTAAAGAGACAGATATCATTAAGGAACTAGCCGTGCTGGATATCTATGCCAGAGAAAATGCGAAGAGTCGTCCCGACTTTGCCACCGATCAAAAAGAATACAAACGTTTTTTCAGAGAATTGTTCAAAAAAGAGGAAGAGACAAGAGAACTCCTTCCCGATTATAAGAATTATGATGCGAAACAGTTGATGAAAATGACGCATGTGGAAGTCGTAACTTCCATCTATGATCAGCCAAAGGCCTTTTTGTTTGATTATCGGCAGAGAGACCCAATCAATGGGAGTGCACGGATAATTGATGTGACAGATAAGATGTAAGCAACGATAATTAATTCGAAAATAAATCAGAATAGAGAGGTGCAAGACATGATGAATCCAAAGAGACGTAAAATAATCACCGGCGTAATGGCGGTTATTCTGGTAGTGGCGATGGTAGTACCAATGGTACTAAGCTTTTTACTGTAAAATTCGCGCCCCAACAAACAAATATAAAGGAGGCACGAATGAAAAAAAGGATTGCAAGTCTGATTATATCTGTATGCCTGTGTATCACAGCTGCCCTTACTGTTAAGGCGGATACCACAGCGGACAAGCAGACTGCTCTAGATGGCATCTATATTGAAAATGTGAATATTTCTGGCATGTCCGAGGAAGATATTGATCAAGTTGTACAGGCAAAGATCGATGAACTTTCACAATGCAGGATTGAGTTATATGTGGGAAAGCATGGGACCACGATTATGGCAGGGGATCTAGGCCTTTTTGCGAAAGACACTAAAATCGCACGACGTGCAGTTGATCTCGGACAAAGAGGAAATGTCCTTGAAAGATTCGAGACCGGCCGTCAGATGAAAAAAGGTCCGCTGGTCCTTGAAATCCAGTATCAGGTTGATCAAGATAAAGTGAAAAGCATGATAGCCGATCAGTGCAGCCAGCTTAGTCATCCTGCCATCAACATGTCACTGAGACGTGAAAAAGATGGCACATTTACACCGATTCCCGGGCAGGACGGAGCTATACTCAATGAGAAAAAAGCTGTGAAAACTGTGATGAATTTTTTCTCTGATGAGTGGAGGGGCGGGGATGCCCAGATCACCCTGGATGCAGATATTAAACCGGCACAAGGGGATGAGAATCAGCTTTCTAAGGTTAAAGATGTCCTAGGTGAGAGCAGCACGGATTATTCATCAAGTTTGGCAAACCGGAGAACCAATATTGAAAACGGCACGGAAAAGCTCAACGGAAAGGTTCTATATCCCGGAGAGGAGCTCTCGGTTCTGGAATCAGTTACTCCGTTTGACGAGGAAAGCGGCTATGCAGCTGCACCTTCTTATGAGATGGGAAGCGTAGTAGACACATATGGCGGGGGAATCTGCCAGGTTTCAACGACATTGTATCTGGCTGTTTTACGTTCTGAACTTGAGGTGACAGAGCGTTTCAATCATTCTATGTTGGTGAATTATGTAAAGCCATCCATGGATGCGGCGATCGCCGAGGGAAGTAAGGATTTTAAATTTAAAAATAATACAGACGCACCTATTTACATTCAAGGTTATGCATCAAACGGTGAACTTGGTTTCTTGGTCTACGGACATGAGACGAGGGATCGTGAAAACCGGACAGTTACCTTTGAGAGTGAGACGACAAAGACTACAGATCCCAATACGCAAGTTCGTGAGGACAGTAAACTTCCCTTTGGACAAAAAGAGTATCGTGACGGACATATCGGTAAAGAGGCTGTGCTCTGGAAAATAGTAAGTGAAAATGGGCAAGAGACAAGGGAGCAGGTGAATGAAAGTACCTATAACATGACCCCGAATCTCACAAGTGTGGGCATCAAAGGCGGCAGCACAGAGGCGATTAAAAAGCTGGAGAATGCAATCACCGCAAATGATCCCGAGCGGGTGGATGAAGTCTTGGCTCAGTATCAGAGTGCAAGTTTACCGAAAGCAGGGTCTGATGAAGAATGATAATGATATGGCGATAAAAATTAATGATTCAAACGCGGGAACAATTGCTCCCCATCGGGATCTGGTGATTACCAAGTGGATTGGTCTGAGCGCCGCCTGCATCCTTGCAGAGAATAAAGAGGCCGAACTCCTCGAAGTTTTTCCCCCTGCCCTGATTCGTGCTGCGAAGGAATTTGAACAGTATCTCTCAGTCGATACGGAGCGCGAGGTCGCGGATGAATTCGGTGCTTTTACAGTCTGTGAACTTGGAGAAGGCGGTATTTTTGCAGCCCTCTGGAAGCTGGCACAGGAGGGAAAGACAGGAGTTACTGTGAACTTAAGGGAAATTCCGATTCGTCAGGAGACGGTGGAAATCTGCGAATATTTTGACGTAAATCCCTATCAGATTTCCTCGAAAGGATCTCTTTTGATTGTTTCAGAGGATGGAAATGAATTGGTATCTGAATTGGACAGCAGGGGAATTCCTGCGGCCGTTGCAGGGCGCACGACAAAGGGGAAAGATAAAATCCTAAAAAATGGATCCGAACTTCGCTATCTGAATCGTCCGGAGTTTGGGGAGATGGAAAAAGTACTTCAAAGAACTTCACATTAGAAAGGAATAAGACATGGCACACATGAATATCGTACTGCATGAACCAGAGATTCCATCAAACACGGGGAATATTGGAAGGACCTGTGTGGCGGCAGGGGCCACGCTTCATCTGATTGAACCGCTGGGATTTAAGCTGAATGAAAAATCCATCAGACGTGCCGGGATGGATTACTGGAAGGAGCTAGATGTGAGGATATATCTGGATTATGATGACTTCCTGAAGAAGAATGAAGGTGCAGTGATTTACTATGCGACGACAAAAGGGCCTCACGTATACTCGGATGTACATTACGAAGACAATTGTTTCATCATGTTTGGAAAAGAAAGTGCAGGAATTCCTGAGGACATCCTGTATGACAATCAGAAAACTGCCATCAGGATTCCAATGATTGGAAAGACTCGATCATTAAATCTTGCAAATTCTGTGTCCATTGTTCTCTATGAGGCACTAAGACAGCATGATTTCGATCATATGAAACTGGAAGGTCAGCTTCGCAGCTATAGATGGAAATGACCTATGATGATGCGCCCCGACTGCCGATCGAGGGCGTTTTTCCTTTGTCAAGAGTGAAAACAAATTCGGTTCCGACGCCTTCGGTGCTGATCACATTGATGTTCTGATTGTGGGCATTGATGATTTCTTTTACGATGGAAAGACCTAGTCCGGTTCCCTTCCGGTCCTTTCCGCGGGAAGCATCGGTCTTATAAAAGCGATCCCAGATTTTTGGAAGACTTTCACTGGGTATTCCCATCCCGGTATCTTTGATGGATACGAACACTTTACCATGCTTTTCGGTGGTCTCTACATAGATCGTCGAGTCTTTGTCGCTGAATTTCACTGCATTGTCGATCAGATTATATAAAACCTGCTGGATCTTTCCGATATCGGCAGATACATACAGTGTCTGTGCCGCGAGCAGCAGTTGTATCGTGATGCGTTTGCTTGTGCAGATAACCTCAAAAGCAGCAGCGGTATTCTTGATGACGGCATTGATATCGAAAGAAGTAATGTCAAGAAACTGGCCTTTGCGGTCAAGGGCATTTAACGTCAGCATGCTTTTAGTGAGTTTATTCAGGCGTTCTGTCTCAAAAAGTACGATGTCCAGATATTTTCCCTGCATTTCCTGAGGGATTGTCCCATCCTTGATCGCCTCGACATATCCCTTGATGGAGGTCAGAGGAGAACGAAAATCGTGAGAGATATTCGCCACAAATTTGTGCTGGTATTCATTCGTCTTGTTGAGTTCGTCAGACATATAGTTCAGTGTGGATGCAAGGTAACCCATCTCATCGTTTGATCTGACCGGAATATTATAGGTGAGGTTGCCGTCTGCATATTCCCTTGCCCCTGTCGTGATCTTAGCCAACGGCCGGTAAACAGAGACAGAGAACAGGAATAGAATAAGAAAGAACAGTGCATAAATCACGAGGAACAGCAGATAGACGACGGCGAGAATCGATTCCCTTTGTCTGTAAATCTCATCCATGTCGGTATGTATGGCGACATATCCTCTCGTCACAAGATTCGAGGTGATCGGCATCATAACAGTCAGCATTTCCTGATCAAAGTAATTAAAAAAGCGGCCCGTGGAATAGAAATCGGATCCTAAAGCCAGAGGATCAAAATGGTCAATATGCTCGAGATGTTCTTCGTCGAGAGGCATCTCGGTATTCAGAAGGATGTCACCTGTCGTTCCGAGGATCCAGATCTGTGAATTCTGATAATTACTTAGGGATTTCAGAGTCTCATAGGTATCTGACAGACTATCCTTATCTTTGTAATAGCGTGAGCCCTGATTTTCTGCAATCTTCGCTGCCTCTTTATAGAGTGATGCGCTGACAGAATTCGTCACTTTTTGACCAATCAGATGGGAGCCAAAAGTGGAAATCAGAATGAAACATGCAATTCCCAGCATTCCATAGACGATTAAGAACTTTGAGTAGAGTCTGTTTTTCATGAGCTTTTCTTTTTTACCCCTTTACTTCGAATTTGTATCCGATTCCCCACACGGTACTGATCGCCCAACTTTTGTGATCTTTGATCTTTTCTCTGAGACGCTTAATATGTACGTCCACGGTCCGCGTGTCCCCGATGTACTCATATCCCCAGATGTGGTCGAGAAGCTGTTCTCTGGTGAACACCTGATTAGGGGAGGAAGCCAGAAAATAAAGCAGTTCCAGCTCTTTGGGCGGCATTTCAACAGTCTCTCCTTTATAAATAACGGAATAGTTGGTGAGATTGATGATCAGGTCGGGATATTCCACGCATTTTCCATTCGTCTGAGAGACAGACATAGGGATGGAAGAGGGCTGGAAACGGCGGAGAACTGCTTTAACTCTTGCCACCAGCTCTTTTGCATCGAAAGGCTTCATGATGTAGTCATCAGCACCAAGCTCCAGGCCCAGTACCTTGTCGAAGATCTCACCTTTTGCGGAGAGCATGATGATTGGTACATTCGAATTCTGCCGAATTTCCCTGCAGACCTGATAGCCGTCCATGCCGGGAAGCATCAGATCAAGCAGGATCAGATTCGGGTGAAAAAGCTCGTTCTCTTTGATGGCGCCCTCCCCGTCATATACGATTTTACATTCATAACATTCCTTTGTCAGATAAAGCGATATAAGCTCTGCGATATTGGCATCATCATCGACGATCAATATTTTCTGTTTCAGTGCCATCAGATCTACTCCTCCTTAAATCAAATTACAATTCTGATAACCTTTTGACCCTGGTATCATTTAAAAGATGTTGGGGTCAAAAGTAATTTGACCCCTATGATACACGGATTACTCCGCACTTTGTGCTCACGTAATCCTACAAACATTCGAAATACACCCTAATCGGGTTGCTTTCTCATGTTTGTTCGGGTCCCAAGGTCATGCTTTTTCATGCAAGCATGAAACGCAGGACCTTTTGACCCTGGTATCATTTAAAATTTACGATGGTAACCCCGGCATCTCCTTCGCCGTATTCTGCCAGGTGAAAATCAGCGACATGTCTCTGACGACGCAGATAGTTGTGAATTCCTTTTCTCAAGGCACCTGTTCCCTTGCCGTGTACGACGCGGACGGTCTTAAGATGTGAGAGATAGGCATCATCCAGATATTTATCAAGTTCTGCAATAGCCTCGTCCACGGTTTTTCCGAGAAGTTTGATCTCCGGGGAAATGCTTGCCGATTTGGATATTCGGATCTTGCCGGATCCCGTTTTTTGCATAGAAGGCGTCTGGATCTCAGTCTCATCAATTCGCTGCAGATCGGATATATGCACTTTGGAGCGCATAATCCCCATCTGAACAAAGAGGAATCCTTTGTTGTCCGGGTGTGAGCTGACGGTTCCATTCAGATTCAAACTGAAAACATGTACAGCATCGCCGAGGTGCAGGTCTTCAGGTTTTAGTTTCTTCTGGGATTTTGGTTTTTTCTGGAAGTCAGACTTCTTTGCTTCAGCTTCTTTCATCTTTTCTCTAAGAGCCTGACGCTGTCTTTCCATCTCGCGGACATCAATGTGGTCACGACCGAACTTTTGAAAATCCCGCATCGTCTTGTCTGCATATTCCTTGGCATCCCGCAAGATTTTCTCCGCCTCGGCAGCGGCTTCTTTTACCATCTTGTCTTTTCGCTGATCCATCTGATCCTGCTTTTTTGCCAACTTTGCTTTCAGATCTTTGATCTGATCCTTGTAGGCATCCAGATCCGCACGTTCCTTTTCAATTGTCTTGCGGCTTTCCTCAAGGGATGAGATCACATCCTCGAAAGATTCCGCCTCCTTGCTGATCTGTTTTTTTGCTTCATCGATGATAAAGTTCGGAAGTCCAAGCTTTGACGAAATGGCAAATGCATTGCTTTTTCCTGGTATGCCGATCAGAAGGCGGTAGGTAGGACGCAACGTATCCACATCGAATTCGCAGCTTGCATTCTCGACACGAGGGGTGGAAAGTGCATAGACTTTCAATTCGCTGTAGTGAGTGGTCGCCATGGTGCGGATCCCCTGTGCATGAAGATAGGAGAGGATGGAGATCGCCAGGGCTGCACCCTCTGTCGGATCTGTTCCCGCTCCAAGCTCATCAAAGAGAACCAAAGAATCCGAGTTGGCCTGATCAATAAAGTTCACAACATTTGTCATATGCGATGAAAAAGTACTTAGGGACTGTTCAATGCTCTGCTCATCGCCGATATCGGCATACACTTCGCGAAATACGGCGAGTTCACAGCGGTCCAGTGCAGGAATGTGAAGCCCAGACTGACCCATCAAAGTCAAAAGACCCACAGTCTTAAGGGAGACCGTTTTGCCGCCGGTATTGGGTCCCGTGATGATCAGAAGATCGAATTCGTCACCAAGCACGACATCAATCGGAACAACCTTTTTTTTGTCAATCAGGGGATGGCGTCCTTTTCGGATCCGGATTCGTCCCTCGGTATTGAACATTGGTTCATTTGCATTCATGTCCATGGCAAGCTTTGCTCTGGCGAAGATGAAGTCCAATTCAACCAGATTCTCAAGATTGTATCGGATCGTATCAATATGCTCGGACGTTTCCTGACTAAGTCCGGCCAAGATTACCTCGATTTCGGCCTTTTCCTGTGTCTCCAGTTCGCGGATGTCGTTGTTCAGCTTAACGATGCTCATAGGCTCGATGAAAAAGGTGGAGCCTGTTGAAGACTGATCATGAACCATGCCGGGAACCTGTGCCCGGTATTCAGATTTGACTGGAACGCAATATCTGCCATTTCTCATGGTGATAACTGCGTCCTGAAGATAGGTTCGCAGAGAACCTGTGAGCAAGGAGGAGAGCTGAGTGTGAATCTTCTCTCCGGCCTGTCTCATCTGTCGGCGGATCTGCTTTAACCTGCTGCTTGCATCATCTGCAATCTCATCTTCTGAAAGAATACAGCTGCGGATCCGTGTGGAGAGCGGTTTTAACGGCTCCAACGCACAAAAAAGTGGATCGAGGACATCGTCCCCGGTATCTGCATTCTCATGGCGGCCGTAGGATTTGACACGACCGGCGTTCTCCAGCAGATCACAGATCGCAAGCAGCTCTGTGATATTCAGTGAGCTGCCGATTGTAAGCCTCGAAAGAGACGGACGGATGTCTTTTGCATTTCCAAAGGAGGGACTCCCCTTTCGAAACAGGCGCGACAGGGCGTCGTGAGTCTCTTGCTGAAGACGGCGAATCTCACTGATGTCATCGGAAGGCACAAGCTTTTGGCACAAATCCTTTCCCATGGGAGAGGAGGCGTGTGTGACAAGCATGGCAATGATTTTATCATATTCCAAAGTTTTTAATGTTTTCTTGTTCATATCTGATTCCTTATATTTGTTCTAATAATTATTTGTTTCTAATTTTCGTATAAAGGAATGCCACTAAAAAAGTGTATCCATTTTGATAGCACTGTGCTGTCATGCTGCAAGCGTATTTTACTATCACAATTATAGCATAACTAAACCTTGGTGTATACTGCTATTAAAGTTCATGGAATGTTCATAAGTCTTTGGTAAAATCATGATATTGGGTCTGAGTATCATACTCATATGTACCCTAAAGAAGAGTTTAATATGTGTAGGAGACACGGTTATGGATCATGATCAGAAGCCTTTTGATTTTCTCAAAGAAAGTATCAAGAAAAAGAAATGGAATAAGAAAGACATCCTGGCCCGAATCGCCCTGATTCTTGGGGCAGGAATACTCTTTGGGGCGGCAGCTGCCCTGATCTTTGCATGGGTGGAACCGAATGCCCAGACGGCGATTCACGGGAAGATGAGACCTCCGAAAGTGGACATTCCAAATGATGAGGATCCATCAGTGGCACCGCAGCCGGAAGATTCTTCTTCTGCCTCGAATTCCTCATCAGTATCATCCTCATCTGCTTCCTCTACGTCAGAGTCTCAGCCGACGGAAGAGGCGAAAACAGACGAAATCGGACTTGTGGAGTATAAACGGCTGTACAAGGAAATGCTTGACGTGGCCGAAAAGCCGAAACGTGCCATCGTGACAGTAATTGGCATCACAAACTGGATGGATTATTTTAATCAGAATTATGAGAACAGGCAGCAGATTTCCGGGCTTCTAGTTGCAGACAATGGACAAGATCTCTTCATACTAACGGAATATAGGGTCGTGGAGAATGTAGAGCGGATTCAGGTGACGTTCTGGGACGGTTCTGTGATCGATGCGACTTACCTGAAACATGATCCAAACACTGGGCTTTCGATCTTAAAAGTTCCAAGGTCGGAGCTTAAACAGCAGACTCGTGAGGGGATGGAAATCTCGCCGCTTGGCAATTCTTATGGTGTGTCTCAGGGTGAGCCGATTCTTGCAGTCGGAAATCCCATTGGTTACAGCGATTCTGTAGCGTATGGCATCATAACTTCTGTCACCAATAAGATTTCAACGATCGATACCGAGTATAACTTGCTGACTACTGATATTATGGGAAGTAAGGAAGGAAGCGGTGTTCTGGTGAATCTGGATGGAGAGATTGTGGGAATTATCGCACAAAGTTACAGTTCCGATGATAAAAATATCATCACAGCTCTTGCAGTGTCGCAGATCAAGCCGCTGATCGAAAAATTGTCGAATAATGAACAGCTGAACTATATCGGAATCAAGGGACAGGATGTCACGAAAGAAATTGCAGACAAGATCGGAATTCCCAAAGGAGTGCTGGTCACAACAATACAGCCGGATTCTCCGGCGATGCAGTCCGGGATCAAGGAACAGGATGTGATTGTGAAGTTTAATGACGATAAAATCACCTCACTGAAACAGTATCACGACAGCATGGATAAGTGCAAACCAGGGCAGAAGGTTGCAATAACAGCCATGAGAAGAGGGGCAGAAGGCTACGGAGAGCTCCCATTCGAGGTTACCGTGGGAGAAAATTAAGGATTCTTGAAATTTGTCACGTTTTCAGGTAAAATAATGGATACATAGGCAGTAGGAATGTCCTTATTATGCGTTTGTATATGATTGCATGGACTCTACTTAGATAGGAGAATAAGTAAAAAGATGAAATATATTCAGGAATTACATGAGGGTAACAGAATGACAGGTGTTTATCTGTGTAAACACAAACAACCAGCGGTGACGAAGAACGGGAAGTGTTACGAGAATGTAGTTCTTCAGGATAAGACAGGAACGATTGACGGCAAGATCTGGGAGCCGAATTCCAACGGGATCGGCGATTTTGATTCCTTAGATTACATCGATGTTGTAGGTGATGTGACTAGCTTTGCAGGCTCCCTGCAGGTGAGCATCAAGAGAGTGCGAAAGGTAAATGAAGGCGAGTACAATCCTGCAGATTATCTTCCGACGAGCAAATTCGACACAGAGACGATGTACCAGGAGCTATTGCAGTTTGTAAGAAGCGTAAAGAATCCTTATTACTCACAGCTGCTGTCGTATTATTTTGAAAAAGATGAGGAATTGATTAAGGCTTTCAAAGGAAGCTCTGCTGCTAAAAACGTGCATCACGGTTTTCTGGGTGGTCTTTTGCAGCATACACTTGGCGTGACCCGGCTGTGCGATTTTTATGCAAATGCATACCCGGTTTTAAGCCGGGACCTTTTGATTACTTCTGCACTATTCCACGATATCGGGAAGACAAAAGAACTTTCAGCATTTCCGGCAAATGATTATACCGATGACGGACAGCTTCTCGGTCATATTATGATAGGTGCGGAAATGATTCATGATGCGGTACTCACGATCCCTGGATTTCCGCAAAAACTTGAACTTGAGCTGAAACACTGTATTCTGGCACATCACGGAGAACTGGAATATGGTTCACCGAAGAAACCGGCTCTTCCGGAGGCACTGGCTTTGAATCTTGCGGACAATACCGATGCCAAGATGGAGACGATGTCTGAGATCGTCGAAAAAGCGGGAGACAACAGGGGATGGCTCGGTTATAACCGTTTCTTCGAATCAAATATAAGAAAATCCTCTGAGTGCTAGAGATTGAGGTGTGCGATGAATCACAGAAAAAATGATGTTTTGACCCTGAAAATTGAGGATATGGGAAATGATGGGGAAGGGATCGGAAAGGCAGATGGCTACACGCTGTTTGTCAAAGACGCAGTGATTGGTGACGAAGTTGAGGTCAAGATCATGAAGGCGAAGAAACACTATGGTTATGCTCATCTGGAGAAGGTGGTTACTCCTTCGCCTTACCGGGTGGAGCCGCTTTGCCCCATCGCAAGACCATGTGGTGGATGTCAGCTTCAGGCCATGTCCTACGAAGAGCAGCTTCGTTTCAAGCAGAACAAAGTTCTTAATAACCTGACCAGAATCGGAGGATTTCCGGAATCAGATATCCCGATAGAACCCATTTTGGGAATGGATGAGCCCTTTTATTATAGGAACAAAGCTGTATTTCCGATACGGGCAGACAAAGACGGAAATCTGATTACAGGTTTTTACGCAGGACGGACACACAACATTATCAATAATCGCAGATGTTATCTGGGCGTCAAAGAAAATGAACAGGTGCTTGACATTGTCATAGCCTGGATGGAGAGAAATCATATCACGGCATATGATGAAGCAGCCGGAAATGGTCTTGTGCGCCATATCCTGATTCGCTATGGATTTTCGACGAAGGAAGTGATGGTGTGTCTCGTCATCAATGGAAAGAATCTTTCGAGAACGGAAGACTTGATAGAAGATCTGCGGGAAATTCCCGGGATGACAAGCATCACGACCTGCACGAATACGAAGCAGACGAATGTCATCATGGGTGATAAGATCGATCTGCTGTGGGGACAGACCTACATTACTGATTATATTGGCAAAATCCAGTTTCAGATCTCCCCGTTGTCCTTTTATCAGGTAAATCCGGCCCAGACAAAAGTTCTCTATGAAACGGCACTCGAATATGCAGATCTGCATGGAGACGAGACCGTCTGGGATCTGTACTGCGGGATCGGAACGATATCGCTCTTTCTTGCGCAGAAAGCAAAACAAGTGTACGGTGTGGAAATCGTACCGGAGGCCATCAAAGACGCTAGACATAACGCCAAATTAAATAAAATCGAAAATGCGAAGTTTTTCACAGGCAGGGCAGAAGATGTGCTGCCGGATAAGTATGAAAAGGAACAGATCCATGCAGACGTCATCGTCGTGGATCCGCCGAGAAAAGGCTGCGAAGAGAGTGTACTCGACACCATGATACAGATGCAGCCGGAGAAAATTGTGTATGTAAGCTGCGATTCGGCGACCCTGGCAAGGGATCTGAAGTATCTGTGCAGACACGGGTATGAGATGAAGAGAGTCAGGGGTGTGGATCAGTTTTCGCAGACGGTGCACGTTGAGACTGCCTGCCTTCTGGTGCGGAAACCTTGATTCTACGGGCGTTTGCCCCGCCCGGAAGAACGGTAATCACGGCCGAATCCACCGCCCTGATTTGCAGGGCAAACCCTCGCTTTTTTCCCTGTTTCACTCTGTTCGTGAATCTGTTTTTACACAAAATTTTCCGGCGCACCGCAAAAATCAGAGTAGAATTCATTTATTTGCGTCCAAATCCTAAGTTTGCCATCATTAACTGTACATCGTTATAGTCGCTAAAGATACTCTTGCCTGTATCTAGCGCAGCAATGGCTGCAGCAGGTCTTGCCGGATTAACAACAGACTTTACACTTTACTTTGCATAAATTTTATACCTCTTGAAAGAATTGCTCCGATGTATGATAGCAGAAACCAAAATCCGAATTATGCAGGACTGACTATTTTTGCTTCATATATGCAATGTATTGATCACCCCACTCCTCTAAAGCCTTTAACACAGGAGAAAATTTTGCTCCGATCTCACTAAGTGAGTATTCTACTTTGGGGGGTATTTGAGCATATTCTGTACGGACGATTAGTCCCTCATTTTCAAGGGCTTTTAGTTGCCTGGATAAAGTGGTGTGCGTCATTTCTTCTGGCATTTGTCGTTGAAGTTCATTGAACCGAATGGTTCCTGCCTGCTCCAGTAGATAAATAATGTACATGGACCATTTTCCAGTCAACACTTTTTGCGATGTAACATAGGGGCATTTACCAAATAAATGTTTCTTTTCCATAGCGCTCTCCTTTTCTCAAGAACAGTATCAGTAAAAATACTGGTATCAATAAATATCGTACTTGCGAAATTGCTCTTACAATATATAATATACTCATAGGCAAAAATTATCAAGAAGAGAAGGAGTAATCATGATGAATGAAGTATTAGAATTTTTAAGAGACAGTGGAACATTTTATTTAGCAACTAATGAAGATGGACAGCCTCGAGTTAGACCGTTTGGTGCGGTTGCAGAGTTTGAAGGGAAGCTGTATTTTGTAACGAATAATCAGAAAAATGTATATCATCAGATGAAGAATAATGCGAATGTTGAAATCTGCGGTATGAGTAAAGGGAAATGGATCCGTGTAGCTGGCAATGTGGAAGAAGATACCCGCAGAGAAGCAAGAGTAGCGATGATGGATCAAAATACTGCTGCTTTATCGAGTATGTATACAGTAGATGATAATTTAATGACAGTATTTTGTTTTACAAGCGGTATTGCAACGATATCATCGTTCACAGAAGAACCAAAAACAATATCACTATAAGGAAATTCCCAGTTTGCCTAAAACAAAATAATGGAAGTTAGAAGATAACAGCCCATGATTCGAATGCCGAGTCATGGGATTTTTTGTCCTCAGAGACAGTAATAACTGAAATAATCGTTGTCATTATCAACCATACGGTTTATAATGACCCGTAGGGTATTTTAAGGTAAAATAAATACAACATAGTTATTATTTAATAGCAGTAGAAAGGGGATCAAGTTGAGAGTGAAGAAAAGCAAAATTTTTATTGTCCTTTTGGCTGTCGGGATCATTGTGTTCGGAACGATTCAGTTGGGGATTTTTAAAGTAAACAATGCAAGGGAAGAGAAATATACAAAAAATCAATCTGACGCTTCTACGCACGATATTACAGCGATTGAAGATTATCGAACCAGTTATATGGGCGATGCCACTAATGTTACAAAATTATTTAGCGTGTTACCTCTAAATGATTTGCCAAAGACATTTGAAATTAATTCTGATACCCGTTCATTGACCGTAAACTATTCAGATAGCATTGGAGTTGTAGGGGAAGAAAGAATCAAAAAAAATATGGTTTATAATTCTATTGCAGCTATGTCTGCAATAGATAATTTGTCGGAGATAACATACAATTTTTCTGACAATAGCTATTTTTTTGACAGAGGGAAAATTAAAAGAATTTTAGGAAACCCATTGTCGGAACTTCTTGATAAAGAAATTTGGGATAATCAGGTTCAAAGCAAATTAAATTCAAATGACTTTATCAGACAGTTTTTTGATTAGGCAGAAAAGATATGCCATTCATACTACTATGATGCTGAAAAATTAGGAGATAGTATTTGCAATAAAAGCATATGTTTGTCTATTGAATTATTTATTTTTTGCTATATAATATATTATATAAAACAATTGTCGTAAGTACAAGATCATTTATATAATTGAAGCAACAGAACTTAATAAAATCAAGAGGTTTCAGCATTTGACAAATGCCTGATTAATACCTTATTAAGGGAGGAAAAAGATATGGCAAGGAAAATTGGATTTATTGTTGGGAGTTTAAGAAAAGACTCATACAACAAAAAAATAGCAAAAAAATTTGCAACTTTATTGCCAGATGGATTTGAGGCAGTATTTCTTGAAATTGGGGAATTGCCTCTTTACAATGAAGATTTAGATGTAGAAGGGAAAATTCCGGATGCATGGACTAAGTTTAGAGAAGCAGCGAAAACAATGGATGGAGTATTCTTTTTTACCCCTGAATACAATCGTTCTCTCCCTGCAGCTATAAAAAATGCGCTAGACGTAGGATCTCGCCCGTATGGCGAAAGTGTATGGGCTAAGAAACCAGGCTTGGTGGTTAGCGCTTCTGTAGGGCCAATTGCAGGATTTGGAGCGAACCATCATTTACGCCAGTCATTAGTATTTTTAGATGTATTGGTATTGCAACAACCCGAAGCTTATATTGGCAGTGTCCAAAATACTCTTAACGAACAAGGGGAATTTTTAGAAGATACAGTTGAGTTTTTCCAAAAAATCGTTGATGAGTATATTATTTTCTTTAATAAACTAACAGATTAGTTTAGACATATCAAAACGAATTTAGAAACAATAACATATCCCAAAATCTTACAAAAGGATTAAAGCCAGGTATATTCAGTGCATACAACTTATGTAGCAGCGAATACATCTGGCTTTTTCCAATTATATTATCAACATCCAGGTACCTGGTTTGGGGGGTGTATGCCCTTTGGATAAAGGGATAAATTCTATGTCTATCATCAGAGAGATGACAGAAAATCGGGGCCGTTGACAAGGATCGAGAAAAGAGATTATTTCAATTATTGGTTGTTTTTTTTCATCCGATTAATGGCTGTCTCTAATACTTTCTTTTGAATAAAATTAGGATGTTGTTTTGCAGCTATATGCAAACCATTGTTGAATTCGACCATCAGATGCCATTTATGACCTTCGCCAATTTCCTTTGGTGCATTTTCAGGAAGAAATACACCCAACTTTACTTTCATACCGGTTGGGGTGTTCGTCAATTGGTGCATGCCCATCATCTTCGTGTCTTGACCGTTTGAGCGAAGAAAAGTTTTTCCGGCCATCACGATATCTACATCTTTGCCAGGTTTAACCGGATAGTCTTCTTTGCTTCCTGGTTTCAAATCAAGATAGGATGGATCCTGATACATGCCAAAGGTTTCGATGATTACCTGCCGCCCTGTTTTATCAGCATCAAAATAGTAATGCTCAGGATGGATTGTAGATGGCAGATACAAATTGTTAGTCTTCATTAAACTTTGATTAAACATCAGAAATTGGATTAAAGAGATGTTTTCTGTCTCCACTTCGACATATGATTCTTGAAAATTGACTCCGGTGCGGGAAGAAGCTGCGATATCTTTCCACATCTGGTCACCTCGATCAATTTCCGGTTTGAATAGTTTCAGCGTCTTTTCTTTACCGATGTTTTCCCGGGTTTGGGCTAAAGCAACCTTAGCACTTTCAAGTGGCAGATCTAAGAGTTCCTTGAGGGATAAGGTTTTATTATTTAAGGAAATGGGAATTTCCTTTTCATCAAATATGTGGAAAACATGGTGATAACGACTGAGTTCCATTTCCAATATCTCCTTTTCAGAAATAGTACGTCCGTCGACAGTGAACTTTATTTTAAAGTCGTTCATTAGGATACCTCCATTGAAATTTATTTTGTAACTAAATTATAAGATTATACATGCAATATGACAACAACATAGAACGGCTACTTGTAGAGTAAAGCAACATCCTGTAGAATAAAGATATCTATAAAAGGAAGGCGGACATGAAAATGGCGGATTTACGATTTGAAAGAACCGAGCAAATGCTTCAACAAAGTTTTTTGAAGTTACTTGAGACAACACCCTTTCATGATATTTCTATTGCAAAGCTTGCAAAAAAGAGTTTGATTGACCGAACGACATTTTACGCTCATTACGAAAATATTTACGAATTGGCAGAAAAACTCATCGATCAGTATCTGGAGCATTTTGCAGATGCTTTTGAACAGAATATAAAAAAAAGAGAACAAGAGAAGAAATTCGACAGTTATTCTTTCTTTGATGAGGAATTGACTGCTTATTTGATTGGAAATCGAAAAAAAATCATGCTTGTCCGTGCCCTTAATTTGGGTATGAATAGTTTCGATGCGAAACTGCGCAGTCTGTTTAAGCGCGAATATGCGAAAACATTAAATGTTTCTGAAAATGCTTTCACTATTTATTTGGTTGTCAATTTGGCGATGAGCAATATTGATTTTATTTTAGAGAAGCAGCGAGTTCCATCAAAGAAAGAGCTGAAGAAGGGACTGATTAAAATCGAAGAATTTTTGTCTTGATTCTGCTGTACGCAGTATAAAAATATCCCCACAGGAAGCTGTCCTGTAGGGATATTTTAACTACTCCAGTGTACACAATTCATCTACCATAGCTTCAAATTTCTTTTTGATGGGAGGCAATGGAATCATATTTTTAAGTTCTCCAAGTGGTTTGTTCTTCATCATTCCTACAGATGGGCGGTCTAACAGGCCACCCAAATGTTTTCTTGCCACTTCTGTACCTTCTGTGGTCTCTAATACTTCTGCAAATGTGCTTTCTTCTGTGAATTTTGCCATAATGTTGTCCTCCATTTCTGATTCAATTAAAGTTCTTCAGCTGCTATTTTCACAAGACCGAGGAATTCGCTGGCCAGATGTATCTTATGACCATCTACAAGTTCTTTAGGAGTACCTTGTGGGAAACAACAGGTGAGCAGCATCTCAATTCCCTCGTCTGTATCCTTGATATAGTGTGCTGCCAAAGTGTGCATATCGGTTCCATCGCCAAGCTGTGAATACCCAATTGTGAATGGCAGATAATCCTCAGGAATATCCAGTGGAATTTTAATGTCAGGCGCAAACATGATTCTCATTAGATTAGGTCCGCCAAACATCCCCATTCCTTCAAAGCCTGCCGGTACCTCCTCAGTCATGACATGTCCGTAGTGTTCAGGATTGGCAGCCAGTGATGAATCGTCACCCGCCATAGCGAGCATCAGCCCTTCGCCTAAGTCATCCATGGTAACACCAGTGACCTTCATATGGGTAACACAGGGCTGATAGGGATCGCCCTCCTTATAATTGGAAATGATATCTTTCCACATTTTGTCTGTTTTCGTAATTTCATCTTTGTATAGTTCTAAAAGCTTATCGGTTCCCAATTTTACCTTGGTTTCTAAATTAAGACGGGCAGCATCTGTTTTGCTTAAGAAATCAATGTCGGTATAAGAAAGAGATTTCCCATTGTCTGTAACCTCTGCGCCAAGATAGATCATCTCATGTAAAACATGCTTATTTCGTTCAAATTCAAATGCTTCAATCATCTCTTGTGAGTAGGAATTGCCGTCAATATCAAACTCTACTTTGTAGTCTTTCAAATCGTACCTCCTTAAAATATATCATAGACAAATTGTATCACATCAGTATATAATAACAAGGGGATTACCTGAGTCAATATCATCAATTATGTATCATGTTTTAGTTGAGACTAACTTCAAAACATTTATAAAATAGATAAGGGGAAACAGGAAAGACATGGATAAAAGAGTGATTGAAAATGAAAGAGTAAAAAAAAGTATTGAAAAAGCTTTGTTTACTTTATTAAAAAACAAATCGTTTTCAGAAATAACGGTCTCTGATATCATCAGAGTTTCTGGCGTGGCAAGAGCATCTTACTATCGGAATTTTGAATCAAAAGAAGGAATTATTGAGGCATACATGGAGCGTCAGCGCAAGGAAGTTGCCCATATGATTACGTTCTCAGAATCTGTTGCGGATATATTTAATGAGGCAAAATTAGTCATGGCACTCCAACATTATTTGCAGCAAAAGGATTATATCCTGTTATTGTATGACAATGGATTTGGAACCTTCCTTCAGGAAGATATGAATCGGTTTGCGGAGCTTAACATCGGAGATATGCCACAAAAGTCTATGGAACGTTATCGTCTATATTTTCTATCGGGGGCAATGTTTAATACAACCATTCAGTGGTTGAAAAGCGACGCTGTCGAATCGCCGAGGCAGATGGCAAGAGCTTTTATAAACATGTTGTCAAATAAGAATTCATACACGGAGGAAGAATCATAAGGAACCAATAAGTGCAGAAATATATACTTCGAAGTCTTCTGTATCTTGCCAGCTATGAATGTACACTGTTGGAAAGCGCAGCATAATGCCTTTTTTTTTTGGAAGTATTGAAGAGAATATGGGGTCATCAATTCAAAAAGATGAAATATTCAATATTGCTGCCATAAGATCAATTAGAGGTTTTTACCTATAATGTTGTTATAACCACATAACTTTCTGAGAGATGTGTTATACTGGACATAACAAACAAAAGAAAGTGTTTTGAATGGAGGCAGATTACTATGGGTAAAAAAGTTTCAAATCACGTAACCTGGGTAGGAAAAACAGACTGGGAGCTGAAAAGCTTTCATGGAAATGAACTCTCAACTTATGATGGATCCTCATACAATGCATACCTTGTACGTGGCAGTGAAAAAACAGTTTTGATTGATACAGTCTGGCAGCCATATGATAAAGAGTTTGTATCCCGTCTGCAAGAGGAGGTTGATCTTTCTTCTATTGACTATATTGTGATGAATCACAATGAAATCGACCATTCTGGTTCTTTACCGGAACTGATGCGAGAGATCCCGGATACGCCGATCTACTGCACAGCGAAAGGTGAGAGCATCATCAAAGGACACTATCATCCGGAAGATTGGAACTTTGTAAACGTGAAGACAGGTGGCACCTTAGATCTCGGTGATGTTACGCTTACATTCGTGGAGGCACCGATGCTCCACTGGCCGGATACAATGTTCACCTATATGGATGCCGGAGAAGGCGAACATATTCTATTTTCCAATGATGGTTTTGGTCAGCATTTTGCTTCGGAATCCTTGTTTGATGAGGATGTAAATAAAGAAGAAGTTTACCATGAGGCGATGAAGTATTGGGCAAACATTCTAAACCTCTATGCGAACCAGGCAAAGAAAAAAATCAATGAAATTCTCGCGATGAATCTGCCACTTGATATGATTGCACCGAGTCACGGAATCATCTGGAAGTCAAATCCGACGGAGATTGTTGAAAAATATCTGGAATGGGCGGATGCTTATCAGGAGAATCAGGTCACAATCATGTATGATACCATGTGGAATTCCACACGAAAAATCGGAGAGGCAATTGCACGGGGGATATACAAAGTAAGGCCGGATATTACGATCAAACTTTTTAATGCCAGCAAAGAGGATAAGAACGATATCGTGACAGAAGTATTTCGATCCAAAGCAGTTCTGGTCGGATCGCCAGCCATCAACTATGGATTTATGCATTCCATTGGAGGAATGCTGGAGATGATCAAGGGACTTCGCTTTAAGAAGAAAAAAGCGGCAGCTTTCGGAAGCTACGGTTGGAGCGGCGGTGTAGTTAAACAGATGACTGAAGCACTAAAGGGCTGTGGATTTGAAATCGTAAATGACGGATTCGAGAGAATCTGGGTGCCGGACGAAGGTGTTCTCGCCGAAGCAGAAGAATACGGAAAACAGTTCGCAGAGAACTTATAAAAAACAATAATCCCCATAAGATGTAAAAGTCTTTTGGGGACTGTTTTTCATATGACATTCATGAAAATTGTGCTGTAAGACTATGATCCCTATATCGGTCATTTTTTTGCCTTTGTGCCAAGGTGTTTTTTGTTTTTAGAACTGAGAATGATAAAACATGTAACATTGAAAATGAACTATCTGCATGATATAATTTGGAAAAGTAGATTCGGCCTTTGGAAGTAATGAAGAGGAGAATACGAATAAAGCAACTATTGGAATTTCACTTTAAATAGATAGGGAGGTCATTATGATTAAACTTATTATTACTGATTTAGATGGAACATTTCTAAATTCTAAAGGCAGTTTCGAAAAAGAATATTATCAAAAGATAAAGAAAATCATGGATATCAATCATATTGCCTTTGCAGCATGTACAGGAAAACAGTGTGAACGTGTAGAAGAGCTTTTTAACTTTGAAGATTCAAAAGACATTTGGATATTAGGAGATAGCGCTACTCGTATAAAATACAATGGTGAATATGTATACGAATCTTTTTTACCAAATTCGTTGGGAATAAATATAATCGATAAGCTCGAATCTATTGCTTCTGATCATACGATCATAGCATGTACACCTACATCTGCGTTCATAAAGTCAACTGTAGATAAAGAAATTGTGGAAAAACTACGTCAATCTTATGCTGTAGTCAAAGTTTTGGATAATTTCCGAGAGATCAAAGAAGATTTCGTTAAAATTACAGTTTTCGATGCTAAATTAAGATGTTTTGAACATGTGAAACAGCTTTTAGAATTTAAAGATAAAGCATATATTGTAGCATCTGAAGCAGCTTGGATTGACATTTCAAATTATAATGTTCATAAAGGAACGACGGTACATCAGCTTCAAAAAATATTGAATGTAACAAAGGATGAAACAATGGCATTTGGTGATGGATTAAATGACATAGAATTAATGGACGCAGCAACATATAGTTTTGCTGTTCGTAATGCATCTGATCAAATAAAAGAAAAGGCCACGTTTATCACAAAATCCAATGATGACAACGGTGTTTTACAAGCAATTGAAAAAATATTATTGTTACAGAATGAAAATAAAAGTTACGGGAACCTGTATGGCGAAGTTTGTGCAAAGAGATAAGGATATAGGACAGCAACATATCAGAATTTGATAGGTACTATCGACAAACTGGAAGAAGGCTTAAATACATTATCCATATTTGGATTCTAAAGACAATAAAGATATATTTGAAAAGAGGTGCAGGCTTATGAAAAAAAATCAAGCAATTCTCTATGCAAAGCCAGTAAAATCAGGCGATCTTTGCATAGAGTAATATAGTCGCTGATTCGTGTGCTGGCTTTGCAACTTGATGACAATTATCAAGGAGGAGGCCTGCATGAAATATTTAAATGCGATGGATATTCTTCCTGATGCCTTAGTTAAGGAGCTGCAAGAATATTTACAGGGCGGATATCTATATATTCCCGCAAAAAAGGGGCAGCATAGGAGTTGGGGAGAATTGTCGGGTGCCCGGAAAGAAATCGATGCAAGGAACAAGGAGATTATCCAGAAATATGACAACGGGATTTCTATTGAAAATCTTGCGGAGGAATATTCTCTTTCTGTGTATGCCATAAGAAAAATTATATATTCTCATTAAAATAAATGAGGGGTTGCTATATGCAGCCTCTTATTTTATACCAAAGTATGCAAGGAAAGCTGCCAGTGGCAGGTTTTCTGTATATACGAAACACTACCTAACTGTATCGTGTATTGAAGTAGGAGAACGGATTTGCTACGCTTAATATGAAAATATTTATGAGAGGAGAACAACGAATGCTGCAGCAATCACATGCCGTATTACCGTCACCCAATGTAGAAAGAACGGCGGATTATTATGCAAATGTCTTGGGATTTAAGGTTGAAAAGTATTTACATTCAAAAGAAGCACATATTTGTCTTTACCGTGATAACACGGAAATAATATTAACAAAGGCAAATACTTTAAAAGTTTTTCCTAACAGAGCGTTATATGGATATGGCTATGATCTTTATATCATTGCGGATACCCAGGAAGACTTGCAAAAAGAATTTTTGTCAAAAGGTGCGAAAATTGTCCGTACTCTTCAAGAAACGGACTATAATAACAAAGAGTTTGTATTAGAAGATATTGACGGAAGATGGATTGGGTTTGGGAAAAAGCAGTAAAATATGGGAGACAGAATTAAGGAGATTTAATTTTATGTGCACGAGATTTGTTTATAATGGAAATGATACCATTGTGGGATTTAACTTTGATATTGACCCCTCTGTATGGACACATACAATTATCAAAGAAAAAAACCGGTTTTATATTGGAATAAAAATGCCGGATAACAAATATCATTCCTTTCACGGAATAAATAAAAACGGTAATGTGGGTACGCTGCTTTATGTGAACGGAAATGAAAATGGGAAATATACTGCAAGCAGAACGTGTTCTACGATTTCTGAATTAACAGAAGATTTCATCAAAGGAATACTTTCACTTGATGATGTTCTGAATCTGGTACAAAAAAACAAGATTGTCTATGCTCCAGATGCTACTATGCAGGCTATGCTTTCGGATATGGATGGGCGTGTGCTTATTATCGAGCCGGGATTGGGGTACCGATTAGAGCAAGCGGGGTATTCGCTCATTACAAACTATTCGGTGTTAAGTCCCAAGGTAACCAGGCCATATATTGTGTCTGGAGATGATAGATTTGAAAGAGCTGACGAGCAACTTGAAGAATGTGACAATGACTTTTCCATTGCGAATGCATTTCATATATTGAAATCTGTAAAGCAAGAAGGACTTTGGGCAACAAGAGTTTCCTTTGTGTATTCTGTCAGAGAAAATAAAGTTTACTATGTATTGAACAATGACTTCGAAAATATAGCGGAATATCCATTTATTTGATGGAAAAATACGGATAATTGATGTAAAATGTAATTAACAGTAAAAAAATATGTTAGGGTGTGATTATCTTTAATAAGTATCGCTATACAGAACAAGGTAAGATTCAAGTATTTATAATTGAAGCTCAAAAGAAAAAAAGCATCCTTAAAATGCTGGATAAATTTTCAATTAATAAAGCATGCTTGTTTCCGGAGATCTCGGATGTTACAGAATTTATTAAAGAGAAATATTAAATAAAGAGCCGGATAATTGAAATCATTCGGGGAAAGAATAAAGATGGAAGTGAATATGATGACATTCGAAAAAATCAAACAGGAAATTATAGCCGATCCAATGAACGAATCCTATACAAAAATGGGAATTCCACCATTATTTAAAGCTTCTGTAGATGCGCGTATTGTCATAGTTGGACAGGCACCAGGACGTAAAGCAGAAGCAACTCAGTTGTTTTGGAATGATTTAAGCGGAGACCGATTAAGAGAATGGATGGGAGTATCTCGCGAAACATTTTATAATACGGATCGGATTGCTCATCTGCCTATGGATTTCTATTATCCGGGAAAAGCGAAAAACGGCGATGTCCCGCCCAGAAAAGGCTTTGCAGAAAAATGGCATCCATGTTTACTGGATGAGATGCCCAATATTGAAACCATAATTTTAATCGGCAGCTATGCACAGAAATATTATTTAAATAAAAGACTGGAGAAAAGTTTAACTGAAACAGTAAGAAATTTTCAAAAATATTTACCGGAATATTTCCCCTTAGTTCATCCGTCTCCCTTAAATCTGGGCTGGCTGAAAAAGAATTCATGGTTTGAAATGGATGTTTTGCCTGTTCTAAAAGAAATTGTGGATAAGAATTTATAAGGAAACCTTAACTAACATTTATAAAGAAAGAAGGAGCCGACAATATGTCTAAAATGCCGATGCTGTTTATAGGCCACGGTTCGCCGATGAATGCAATAGAAGATAATAGTTATACCAGGACCTGGGGAAAAATGGTGAAGGAAATACCTAAGCCAGAGTCCATCATATCAATCTCAGCTCATTGGTTTACAAAAGGAACTAGGATCATGAACGAGGAAAATCCCAAGACGGTCTATGATATGTACGGATTTCCCGAAAAGCTATATGAGATTCTGTATAATGCTCCCGGTAATCCAAAACTTGCAGGAGATGTAAAAAGATTAATTAGCAGGCAAAGTGTATTTGACAATTCCTGGGGTATTGACCACGGGACTTGGTCTGTGCTGGTTCATATGTACCCCGAAAAGGAAATTCCAGTCTTTCAAATCAGTATAGATGCCTCTGCGCCGCCGGAGGTGCATTATCAGATTGGTAAGGAGCTGAAATCCTTAAGACAACAAGGCGTTCTTCTGTTTGGTACCGGAAATATCGTTCATAATCTGCGGAGGGTTGACTGGGAAATGGATGACAAAGGGTTTGATTGGGCTTATCAGTTCGACGATTATATCAAAGAGAATATCAAAAATAGAAATTATGAAAATGTCATTCATTATATGGATTTAGGAGAAACGGCAAGGTTAGCTGTACCTATGCCGGATCACTTTAACCCAATCTTATACATATTGGGCGCCGCCGATCAGGAGGATAAGATATCGGTCTATAACAACAGCTGCGTAATGGGTTCTTTATCTATGACGAGTTATTTATTTAGCTAGAACGGCACGCAGCAAATACTTCAAAATGTCCCAGTTCTTAGGGGCATTTTTATTATAATTATGAAAAGTGAGATTTTTAAATGAAGATTTTTAAGGGAGGGTCTGTTTAAAGTCGGAATCAGTTCGATAGGAAAAGATTTTTTAAAACTTCGGTACTCTTATTTTCAGGCAGTTGCGGCCTATGAAATTGGAAGTCAAAAGGACGGCTTCTTCTGGCGTTTCAAATTTGATGACTATGTGCTTCAATATATTTTTGCTCAGAGTACGAGGGATATTCCTAAAGATATGGTAAGCAGCAAAAAAATTGGGATATTAAATGAATATGACAAAGAGCATCATGCAAAATTATCTTTGACATTAAAAGTTTATTTTGAAAATAATATGAGTCTTACAAGGACTTCAAATAGTCTTCAAATTCATCGAACCACACTGATTTACCGGCTGGACCGTATAAAGAATTTAGTTGATGCGGACTTTGATGATCCGATGCAGCGCTTTTTCCTTTTATGGTCCTATTACCTTATGGAGTAGGTGGCTGCCGGGGAAAATGATATGAATTCCTACGCTTTATCGGAAATACTATATGAAATTGCTATTATTTAAAGAATTTACACAAGACCCTGTGGGAATCTATAATATGAATGTAGTATTAAAAAAACAGGAGGTATTATCATGATGACTGCCCGTGAAAATTATCTGGCATTATGTAACGGAAAGAAGCCTGAACGCCTGGTTAACCAGTATGAGCCTTTTGAATTTGTTCTGCGTGATCCCCTTTTATATGATTTTTATTTTGGCTGCTATATTGAGGGACAAGATACATTAAATCCCTTTGGTGTGACGATCCGTTGGAAAAAAGGAGAGCATGCCGGAATGCCGTATGTTACGGAGAAGACAAAAGTGATTCAGGATGTTACAGAGTGGAAAAAATATATTAAAATGCCTGGTTTAGAGCATACGGAAGAAGAATGGGCGGCTGCAAAAGAAGACCTTGCAAAAATTGACCGTAAAGAGAAATTAGCCACAGGACTGATGGTCAGCGGTATTTTTGAAACAGCACATTCCCTGATGGGTTTTGAAGATACTCTGATGAATTTTTTGTTAGAACCAGAAGCAATGAATGAACTTTTCGATTATCTGTTTGAATTCAAGATGGAATATGCGAAACAGCTGCTTGACCATTTGGAGCTTGACGTCATATTGTCACATGATGACTGGGGAGGAAAGGACAGACTTTTCTTCAGCAAGGATGTGTTTGACGAATTTCTTAAACCCAGATATGAAAAACTGTATGGATATATTACATCCCGTGGAGTACAGGTTGTACATCGCTCGGATAGCTGGTGTGAAAGCATTGTCCCGGACATGGTGGATATTCATGTTACCACGTGGCAGGGAGTTCTGCCGGGCAATAATATTCTGAAACTTCAGAAAGAACTTGACGGTAAGCTAATACTGATGGGTGGAATTGATTCAATTATTGATATGGCTGATTGGAAAGAAGAAGTTGTAAGAAAAGAAGCCAGAAGAGCATGTGAGGAGTATGGGCCGGGCGGAGGATTTATACCAAGTATTACCTATGGTCTTCCAGAATCAATTTTCCCGGGTGTTTTTGAATGTATCACAGACGAAATAAGCCGTTATAATGAAGAACATAAGTGCTGATTCGAAGATAAATCTCGTCCTTTTGAAAAGGGGCGGGATTTTTTATCTTAGAGTGAAAAAGAAAAGTAATTGTATGTTTTCTGTGATAAAATAAACATTAAATAGTGGTGAATTTTCTGCGATAATGGCTTTTATTATTTTGCTTATTTTGTTAAACTATAAGATATATGAAGCAGAGAAGAAAAATATATAGAGAAAAGAGGGGTTCAGTGTGAAAGAAGGGATTATTTATCATGGAAGTCAGGAAATAGTACAATCCCCTGTAATTAAAATTGCTAAGTATAATAAGGATTTTTATTATGGATTTTATTGCACCATAATGAAAGAGCAGGCAGAAAGATGGGCGGTAAGATATAGTGGTCGTGGAATTATCAACGAATATTTATTTCAACCAGATTCATCATTAGAGATTCTGCAATTTAATGAAATGACTGAAGAATGGCTTGATTTCATTGTGGCCTGCAGGCTTGGCAAACCGCATGATTATGATATTGTTGAAGGTCCAATGGCAAATGACACTATATATAACTATGTTCAAAACTTTGTTGATGGAAAAATATCTCGAGAAGCGTTCTGGGCGTTGGCAAAATTTAAGAAACCGACACATCAAATAAGCTTTCATACAGCAAAGGCGTTGACTACACTTCAATTTATGAAAGGGGATGAAGTATATGATGAAGAATGATAGCGATTTATTTTTTTCCTGTAGTCTAATTGAATATATAGGGCGTCAATGCAAATTACAGAGAAAACAGGTAATAGAATATTTGGGAAGAGAGTATTTAAAGCGAATATATAAGTATGCAGGGACACTTCATTGTGAGCCAATCCAAAAAGTTGCAGATGACTATATTGAAATGCGTAAAATTCCGGTAGGAGATTTTGATAATATAAAAGCATGCAAATATGAAGTACCCGATTATTGGGCAATAGGAGAAGTATATGAAAGACTGATAGAGGATGTAAGCGGAGATGATATTATTGAGACATTGATTGAAGTATATAACTCATGGATAAGTGATGCTATTTCAAACTTTAATTCGGATTTTTATTATCAATCAAGAGAGTATATTTTTAAATGCTATCAACAGGGGGAATTATTATAGGTTTACAGGTTACACAATCAGGCAGTTGTTAACCTGCGGATGTCGGAATCATTTCAACATCTGCAGGTCTTTTTTAATTTCAGAAAAAATGATAAAATAACATGACACATAGCTGTCGTGTTAGATTTGATATGATACGAAATACAAGGAGTTCCTATGAAGATAGACAGGCTGATTGGAATTCTTTCTGTATTATTACAGAAAGAAAGGGTAACGGCACCAGAACTGGCAGAAAAGTTCGAGGTATCAAGAAGAACCATTAACAGAGATATCGAAGATTTATGTAAAGCAGGAATCCCGATTCATACCATGCAGGGGTCTGGAGGCGGTATCTGCATTATGGATGGATACCGGATGGATCGTACATTGCTGACTTCCAAAGATATGCAGGTGATCCTTGCGGGCCTTCGGAGTCTGGACAGTGTAAGCGGAAGCCGTTATTATGGGCAGCTTATGGAGAAGCTTAAAATCGGATCATCGAATTTGGTAAGCGGAAGGGATTCCATACTGATTGATCTGTCCTCCTGGTACAAGGCCGCCCTGGCCCCGAAGATTGAGTTAATACAGGATGCGATTGAGGCGAAAAAGCTTTTACGATTTCATTACTTTGCACCGGGTGGTGACAGTGTAAGAGAGGTGGAACCTTATTACCTGATATTTAAGTGGTCAAGCTGGTATGTGTGGGGATGGTGTACAAAAAGAAAGGATTTTCGATTATTTAAGCTGAATCGGATGGATATGCCGGAAAAATGTGAGATTGGGTTTATGCCCAGAGAGGCAATGCTCCCGGACCTATCGGTGGAGAAGATTTTTCCGGGAGAAATCAAGGTAAAGGCACTGTTTGCACCCGAGGTGAAATGGAGACTGGTAGAGGAATTTGGATCATCTTGCTTCAAAGAACAGGAGGATGGCAGGCTTTTATTTCAGGCAGATTATACCGACTTTGAGAATCTGTTCAGCTGGCTTCTTACTTTTGGGAGTAAGGTGGAGGTACTTGAACCTGTAAGTGCACGGAACGGACTTCTGAAAACTGCAAAAAGCATCATAAATATTTATGAGAAAGGATGAGGATAATGAAATTAGACGGATTTGGAATTATGGTAGATGATATGGCAGTGATGATTAGATTTTACAGAGAGGTTCTTGGTTTTGAGATTAAGGAGGACGAAAATACATCAAATGTGTTTTTGGAAAAGGACGGAACGCTGTTTCTGCTTTATGGAAAAAAAGATTTTGAAAAGATGACAGGCAGAGGGTTTTCTTACTGCACGGGCGTCAATGGACATTATGAAATTGCAATGAGTGTGGAAAATTATGCGGCGGTGGATAGAGCTTATGAGGAGGTAGTAAGAGCCGGAGCACAAAGTATCATGGAACCTGCAACAGAACCTTGGGGACAGCGTACTTGTTATATCGCTGATCCGGAGGGAAACTTAATTGAAATTGGCTCATTTACGGAATAGGAGACAGATATGAAAAAGTGGTATGATGAAGACGGTAGAGAAACCGGCCAGTGGGACAGCGACAAAAGATATCAGTGCATTTTGGGATGCATGTGCAGAGGATGGTTCTACAAGAGAGATATGCAGTTATTTTCCCAAAATGCCAAAGATGGAGGGAATGCTCGGAATCTGTTTTTCAGGAGGTATGGAAGCATTGAAATTTCCTTATGGCATTGGTGTGGAGTATGACGGAAGACCAGTTGTACATGATAATCTGGAAATTGTAGAGATTCCGGCTCATACTTATGCGGTATTTACCTGTAAGGGAAAGATGCCGGAAGCATTCGTAACAACCTACAAAAAGATTGTTTCAGAGTTCTTTCCGCAAAGTGACAGGTATGAGTATGGGCAAGGCATTGAGCTTGAAGTGTATCCATCAGAAAAGGTCGATGATCCGAACTATACCTGCGAAACCTGGATTGCAGTAAATGAAAAGTAAATTAAGACTTCAGAGTTCTTAAAATAGTACAAATGAGGCAGGCGGTACCCGTTGGAGATTGATTTCTCTGGCGGGTATTTTTGGCGCAGGCGGGGGATAAAAAGCAGAAAGAAAATGACAAATGCTAAGTTTCATGGTAACATAAAGCAAAATCAGAAGGTGGTGGAGCAGATGGAATTATATACAAATCGATTGATTCTCCGTCCGTGGCTGGAATCGGATGCAGAGAACCTATACAGATATGCGAAAGACCCACAGGTAGGCCCGGTTGCCGGATGGCCGCCGCATACCAGTGTGGATAACAGCAGAGAAATAATAAAAGATGTTTTGTCTGCAGATGAGACATATGCAGTCTGCCTGAAAAGCGATGGCAAAGCGATTGGAAGTATCGGATTGATGATTGGAGAAGCAAGTAATCTCGATATTCCAAACAATGAGGGAGAAATAGGATATTGGATTGGAGTTCCTTTTTGGGGGCAAGGCCTTATCCCGGAAGCCTGCGAAGAGCTTATTCGTTATGCATTTGAAGAATTGAAATTGGATAAGCTATGGTGCGGTTATTTTGATGGTAATCAAAAATCAAAGCGAGTACAGGAAAAGTGCGGCTTCGTATATCACCATACGAATAAAGATATTCATTGGAAACTGATGGATGACATCAGAACGGAGCACATTACCTGTATGACCAGAGAGAATCAATTGGAGGAGTGAAGCGTGAATAGCGAACGTGTATACAGAATGAAAGTATCCAGTGTTTATCCCATGTACATACAAAAGGTTGAACGGAAAGGGCGTACGAAAGCGGAAGTCGATACCGTCATCCAATGGCTGACCGGTTACGATGAACAAGGACTGCAGTCTCAGATTAATAGAGAAGCAGACTTTGAGGCATTCTTTGCTGAAGCTCCTGACATTAATCCCAACGCTTCTAAAATCACCGGAGTAATCTGCGGAATCCGTGTCGAGGAAATAGAAGACCCACTTATTCAAAAGATACGCTGGTTAGACAAGCTGGTGGATGAAGTGGCAAAAGGCAAGCCGATGGAGAAGGTGTTGAGAAGCGGGATATAAATCCAAATAGGTAAGGAGACTCCTGCTTATCCCTCCTACATGACATACAGCTGGCATGTTTATTGTGTTATATTTAGATTGTGAAGTTCCTACGAAGAGCGATGAACAGGATTCTTCTCCATGCCAAAGTATGCGAGCAAACCTGCCACCGGCAGCTTTACTGTATTTGGCTGTAACACAAGATTAAAGGAGGATAGGCTTATGGCGAGACCACAGACAAAATCAGATATGATAATTGCCGCGACAGAAAGTTATGCTAAACTCATGAATCTGATAGAGGGGATGACAGATGCAGAACTTTCTACAGAATTCGATTTTTCAAAAGATGAGAACAAAAAAGAAGCACATTGGAAAAGAGATAAGAATCTCAGAGATATTTTGATTCATTTGTACGAATGGCATCAACTTCTGATTGCGTGCATTGAGGCAAATAATGCAGGTGAGCATAGAACCTTTCTGCCGGAGGGCTACACATGGAGAACCTATGGTGATATGAATGTGATGTTCTGGGACAGGCATCAGAGTACCAGCCTTTCGGAAGCAAAGAATATGCTTATGAAGTCTCATGAAAAGTTAATGGGACAAATGAAAACATACACGAATGAAGAGCTTTTTTCAAAAGGAGTATTTGCATGGACAGGTGGAACAACCCTCGGCTCCTATTTTGTCAGTGCAGCTTCAAGTCATTATGATTGGGCGATAAAGAAGCTAAAGGCACATAAAAAGATGGTCTCAAGAAATCGAGTGGTTTAAGGGCATATCAGTCCAAAGAATCATCTATAAGTTCATAAAGACGAAAATGGTTCTTATGGAAATCAAGAAGTCCTTCGTCACGCATGTGCATAAGCTCTTTGGAAAGAGCACTGCGGTCTAAATTTAAGTAGTCAGCAAGCTGCTGACGGTTAAACGGAATATCGAATTCACGGGCATTAGATTTCCGGGAAACGGCTGTAAGGTAAGATTCGATACGCGGCCGCGTTTTCTTGAACGAGGTCTGGAATATGCGAGCAGAGAGTTCGATATTTTTTCGGTTTGAAATCCTCAGTAAATTAAGAATGACTTTTTTATGCCAGGTTCTGTCTGAATGATGACCATGTACAATACCGGCACCATTTAAGAAAAGTATTCTGCTGTCTTCTGCGGCAACAGCATCAACCAGAAGGATATCTCCCGTAATAGCGTAAGTTTCACCGAATATCTGTCCTTGGACGATATTGGACAGTATCGTCCTTTTTCCCCAGAGGTCTATGTTTTCTATATTGACGCTGCCATATAGAACAACGCCGGCTTCATTATTTTTTTCTCCTGTATGTAGGATACATTCATCTTTCTTGTAATTTTTTTCTCTCATGCACCCACAGCTGCGCATATCATGGTATTCTTCCTCCGATAATTCCGCAAAAAGGGGTGATTCAAATTTTTTCATAATATTTCACCTTTCGTGGTTATAACAACATTATCTTGGTTACAATTATAGTAATATACAATTGTAAGGTCAAGAGAGATAAATAATTTTTATAAATATGGCAGCGGAAGTCGTATCATGGAAAAAAAGGAATGCGATGTCAACAATGCTTTTGATTCAAATATCATAAAATGGGAGAATTATGCTTTGTGCAGAATTCTCCCATTTTAGTTACCAAGAAAGACAATTGCTAAATGCCCACTTTATAACTGCAATTATTTTTTATATCCGCACTTGGGGCACACGCCGTTTTCATCTAAAGCAATGCCACACAGAGGACAACGGTCAATGTGGTTATTGGTTTCAAATTCTTCAGAAGCTGCATTATCACCGCTGGTAAAGGTAAGTTTTGCAATGTTCAGCTTATCCTTCAGCAAGTCATAAACAATCTTGATCATTCCCTCAACAGTCATTGTCTCTTTTGTAACCACCAAACGACATTCTGGATATGCGGTTGCAAGTTCTGTCTTAAAAGCAGGTCCTTTCATTTGATTGGTCGGTGCACCGTCTTTAATTCCCTGTTTTTCATAAACATCGAGAATTGCAGGCAGCAGAGGATCATCCTCTCGCAGAACCAGTGCATGATCAAAATTCTTCATGACTTCCCATGCGGTCTTCTTAATTTCATTACACGGAAAGACCATATTAACACCCATATTAACGGAGTCATTTACTTCAATTGTTAGAGTGCCTGTGTGGCCGTGCAAATACTGTGCTTCCCCCTTAAATCCATAGAACCTGTGTGCGTACTGCAATTCTAATGTTGTAATGCTTCTCATAGTATCATTCTCCTTTTATATTATTTACGGGTGTTTTTTGCTCCCGTATAAGCACTAAATTATGTTATGAATGGGCATCTGCATCATATATCTGCTGCTTATTACTGCAGTCTTTGCATATGCCTTTAAAAATGATATCATGTCCGGTAAATATAAACCCATGATCATCCCTGATAGATTGCTCAATATCCTTCATATATTCCATGTCAACATCAAAAACACGGCCACATTTTACGCATCTGGCATGATAGTGATCACTGCAGATGTGGTCATAACGGTCAGCTCCACCAGGAAATTCCCTTTTACGGATTTCCCCCATTTCACAAAGCCGCTGCAGGTTCCGATATACGGTTGCCTTACTGATGCGTGGGTGTTCTTTGACGATTGTTTCATATATCTCATCTGCAGTTGCATGGCATCTGAGATTGTTCACAGTCTGAAGAACTAAGTCACATTGAATGGTTTTGCGTCTAATCATAATATAACCTCTTTACGATAGTTATTTCTTAATAGTATTATATATCAATAAAGTGTTTGTGTCAAGAGAGAAACAGAACTATTTTGAAAAGTCAAGTAGAAACTAAGATATGGGATAAACTGGAAATTTATTGAATTACAAGGAAAAATAGAATATACTAATTGACAAATAAAGAAAATTGAAAGGATAAAGGATAAGGATGGGGAAACAGGCAAAAGAGAGGAGGGGGAATCTTATAAGTCAGATACGGCACAGCTTCCAGACAAAGGTGCTGTTATCCATACTGGCACCTATCGTGGCTTTTTGTATTGTGACGAATATTGTTATCAGCGCTCTGCTGGGACACCAACTTATGGAGAAACAAAAGGATGTTGAGGAGGGTTATCTTTCTGTTATTTATTCTTATTTAGAGGATGCGAAGGATAATATAGATACATTGGCTCTGATTGCGGAGAATAGTTCTATTGTCAGATGGGCGATGTCAAAATCATCTCTTGATTCTATGGAGACGAAGAAATATGCACTTTATGCCCAGGAGAGCCTTGCAGCTTCCCTGAGGGGAAACCCGGTGAATGATTACGTGGATAGTATGGCTCTCGTGAACCGAGAAGGCATGGTGATATCGATAACGGCCTCCACGGGGATTAGCCAGGCGGGACAGATCTTTGAAAATCAACTTTTCCAGGAGGATATTTCCAATGGCAAAGCAGTGGCACAGATTGGAGAGTCGGTCATTGACAGTAAAGAGACTAAACTCATATATATTTATCCGCTTGACCGTGAAAAAAACAGCTTTATTTATATGGAATTAAATACCAGACTCTTTTCGGATCTGCTGGAACCCTATCGGGAATCCTCAAATATCATGATAGAGAGTGAAAAGAAAGATCATAACGTGTGGTATTCTTCACTGGATTTTCAGGAGATACAAAGGAGCGGGAAGCTGAAAGGTCGGACATATACAGATTCGCTTGCATTTCAACCTTTTTCACTTAAAATTACGGTAGTAATCGAGAGTAATTTTTACTCAGCGGATAACATCAATATTATCTATATGCTTCTAATCACTGTGATCATGGTTCTGTGTGCGGGAAGTGCAGTGTCACGGCTCATTTCTAAGCAGGTCACACAGCCGCTTCGGGGTTTAAGCGGGCATATCAGCCGTCTTGCAGAGGAAAAGGTTTTGACAGAGGATCCATCTATCGAAGAGGGGGAGGATGAAATCTCTAAGATCGGGAAAGAATTCAATCATCTTGTCCGACATATCAACAGTCTGATCAAAAGCCAAAAAAAGATGTATGAACAAAGACAAAGGCTTGAGATGAATGCATTGCAGGCACAGATCAATCCGCATTTTCTTTATAATACACTAGATTCTGTGCGGTGGATGGCGGTAATACAAAAAGCAAATAATATTGCAGATACAGTTATGAGTCTGGAAAATCTTCTGCGCAATATGGCGAAAGGAGTAGGGGATAAAATTACACTCAAGAAAGAACTCTCGCTGGTACAGGATTATGTCAATCTGCAGAAAGTGCGCTATATGGAGATATTTGATTACATATGCAGCGTGCCGGAGGAGTATTTGGATTGTCTGATTGTAAAAATGACCATGCAGCCAATCATAGAAAACGCGATTTTCCATGGTATCGAGCCCACAGGAACTTACGGGGTGATCCGTGTAAAAGCATGGGAGAAAGAAAATAGTCTTTATATATCTGTTGAGGATAATGGAGTTGGGATGGATCAGAAAGAGCTCTCACAGATATTGAAAGTGAAAAAGAATAAAAATGCTATGAGTGGAATTGGTGTGGTCAATGTGGACGAGCGTTTGAAAATGACCTATGGGCAGAATTATGGTTTGATTTATGAAGGTAAGAAAGGAAGTTTCACAAGAGTGACCATACATATCCCTAAGGAAGGGTATCAAGATGAATAAGACATTTATGTGGGAACAACGCAGAAAGGAGAAGGAAGCAAATGTACAAAGTTATGATCGTAGACGATGAGACAATCATCTTATCCGGAATCAAATTTCTTGTAGACTGGGAGAAAAACAACTGTGTCGTGGCTGCGACGGCACGTAACGGTCAGGATGCACTGGAGCAGATCCGCAGGATACAGCCGGATATTGTACTTGCAGACATTAATATGCCGGTGATGGACGGCATCACTTTGATGAAACGTGTAGGTGAAGAATTTCCACATATTGTTTTTATTGTACTTACAAATTTGGAAGAGTTTGACTTGGCAAGAAAGGCTCTGCAGTATCAGGCGGTGGATTATCTTGTGAAGAGTCAGCTGGAAGGCCCGCTTCTTGAAAAGGCGCTGGAGCATGCAAAAGCAGAGCGGGAAAAGCGAGGACAGTTAATTGAAGTGAAGGCAGCAGACTATTTTGAAAAAAAACATCGGGAAGAGATGGTGGACCAAGCACTTCAGGAAGTCCTGTTTTTCCGCAGCAGTTCGCCGGATGAAGCGTATAAAAAATTGTTACAAGAGTCAGGTGTACTCTCGGAATATGCATTTTTTTATATTCCCTTTGATTTTACGATGCTGACAGGTGAACATCCACCAGAGAAAAAAGAAAAGGCAGAACTGATGGAATGGATCAGAGAACTGGCAGTAAAGATTGCAGAAAATATTTTCCAGAACAATTATCTTTTTCTAGATACCGGAGAAGTGAATTCTCTTGTTTTGTTCATTCATCATGGAGGGGCAGAGGAACACTGGAAGAAAGATGCAGATATTTTTGCCCGCAAACTGCCAAGTACAGTAAAAAACATTACACAGGCCGAGTGCCACGTATACCATACGCAGATATACGAAGGATACGAGGATCGGAAACAGTGTGCGGTTGAATATCAGAGCCTTCAGGAATTGTATTATCTTGGAACAGTGGAAGAAGTTGGAAGAGAAGAAAGGCTGAAACTTGGCTACGAACCGTTGGGACTCAAAGGGATTGGTGTGCAGGTTTATCAGGAAATTGTGCAGCGGAATCTGAAAGGAATTCAGAATATCATGGACAGCGCAGAAGCGCGGATCAGCAATACCGTCCACCAGAAGAGTCAGGCCATCTGGCTTTTGAATGAGCTGAACCGGGAAGCCTCCCAGGCTTTGGCACAGTTGGGTATTTTAGAGAAGACTTCGTATGAAAAAGTAAGCAGTGTCGCAGTGATTGAAAATATTAGTACACGGAAACAGGTTCTGGAGTGGCTCTCTATGCTGCGCAATACACTGACAGACGTGGTCGGAAGTGGTACTGCACAGGGAAATTTGCTTGCAAAAAAGGCACACAGATACGCGTTGGATCATATCGAGTCCCACATAGGGCTTCAGGAAACAGCTGCTTATGTGGGGGTATCCGTCGGGTATCTTTCCACGATTTTTAAGAAAGAGTATGGACAAAGTTTCATGGATTTCATCAACAGCACGAAGATTGAATATGCATGCCGCCTTCTGGAAGAAAAAGATATGATGATTACAGAAATCGCCTGCAGACTTGGATATGAAAACGCATATTATTTTTCGAGAGTATTCCGGAAATATATGCATATGTCTCCTACAGACTATCAAAAACGGATGCTCAGTTGATGTGGAAGTAAAAAAATACAACTATATGAAAAAAATAACAGTAAATTGGGTAGTTGTGAAAAAAAGTGTAGGTTTTCAGTAGTATTTTAAATTTCTTTTTTTCGACTGCCTTTGTATAATGAACCTATCTTAAAGGTTTGAGTGAGAGAGGCCAATCACCAAAAAGGCAGGAGGTAAGTTTATGTACAAAAAAACAAGAAAAGCAATGGCACTTAGTCTTGCAGCAATGATGGCAGCGACAACGATGTTTGCAGGATGCGGATCATCCAATGACAGCAAGAAAGACAACAAGCAGGACAGCAAGCAGAATAGCAGTAGTGGCAGCAGCAAAAAAGCAGAAGAGGTAACTCTTACATTTCCGGTATGGGATCTCGCATCGACGCCATATTTGAACGATATTGTGGATGGATTCGAGGCAAAACATGAGAACATCAAGATTAATATCGTAGATATCGCGGCATCCGAGTATGTCAGTAAATTGTCTACGATGTTAAACGGGGGTGCTGACTGCGATATCGTTTACATAAAAGACCCGGACGGAACCCCATCTTTTGCGGATAAGGGTCAGCTTGAAGATCTGACATCTTATGTTGAAGCGGATAGTCTTGATACAGCGAAGTTTGTAGGATACGATGATTTCAATCTTGACAAAAAACAGACAGCGCTTCCGTTTAAGACGGACTACTACGTGCTGTACTACAATAAAGACATCTTTGATGCGGCAAATGTTGCATATCCGTCAAATGATATGACATGGAGTGATTGGGAAGAGATGAGCGAGAAACTGACAAGTGGGGAGGGAGCAGACAAGATTTATGGCGGCTATCTTCACACATGGCAGGCATGTGTTCAGAACTGGGCAGTTCAGGATGGCAAACATACGATTCTCGATACAGACTACAGTTTTATGAAACCGGCTTATGAGATGGCCTTGAGAATGCAGGAAGCAGGCACGATCATGGATTACTCTACTCTGAAAACAGGTAATATCGCTTACGCATCTCCGTTCCAGCAGGGAACTGTTGCCACACTTCCTATGGGAACCTGGTTCTCATCAACAATGATTGCGAAAGTAAATGCCGGCGAGACAGATGTAAACTGGGGAATAGCAACTCTTCCGCATCCGGACGGAGTAGAGGCAGGAAATACAATTGGCTCTACAACACCGATGGGAGTTAATGCGAATTCCAAACACAAAGAAGAGGCATGGGAGTTTATCAAATATGCCTGTGGTGAAGAAGGATCACAAAAACTGATAGCGAACGGTCAGATGCCGGCATATCAGGATGAAAAAACCTTGGATTCTCTGGCAGCTCTTGATGGTATGCCTGAAGGTGCGGCAGAAGCGATGGCAACTAAATCTATCGTTTTTGACAGACCGATTGATTCGAATTCAGCAGAAGTGAATCAGATGCTTTCAGAAGAACACTCTCTGATTATGATTGGAGAAAAATCTATTGATGATGTGCTTGCAGAGATGGGTACACGTTCAGAAGAAATTCAGGGCAAATAAGAATACAGGACTGGTGGGCGGCAGAAAAACTGCCGCCCACCTTGTACAAAGCCATGAGAATCGGAAAGGAGAATAAATGAAAGGGAATGGAAAAAGAAAACGTAAGGGACTGTCCCTTGGCGTAAGACAGAATATCATCGGATATTCTTTTATTCTTCCAAACTTTATTGGATTTTTTATCTTTACGTTTATCCCGGTAATGTTTTCGCTGATCTTGAGTTTCTCACACTGGGATGGATTTAATCCGATGAAATTTGCGGGTTTTGATAACTTTATTGATATCTTCAAAGACAGAGTTTTTCGAGGTGCGATCTGGAAGACGGCCTATTTTTCTATCTTCACAGTATTGTTCTCAATGCTGGCTTCGCTAGGTCTGGCGCTGCTTTTGAATCAGAAGATCAAGGCAAGAGGAATCTTTCGATGTGCACTGTTCTTTCCCTATGTGGCATCTGTTGTGGCAATCTCTGTTGTGTGGAATGCGATGCTGCAGCCGGATTATGGTCCGATCAATGAATTATTGAAATTTATCGGAATTGCTTCTCCACCCAGATGGCTGGCTTCTACGACATGGGTTATCCCGGGACTGATTCTTGTGAACGTATGGCGAAATATGGGATATTTTATGATCATCTATCTGTCTGGGCTTCAGAGTATTGATGAGAGTCTCTACGAAGCAGCACAGATAGATGGGGCAAAAGGCTGGACGCTTTTTAAAAAGATTACATGGCCGCTGCTAAGCCCGAGTACATTTTTTGTTGTGATGATGCTGATCATCAATTCCTTTAAAGTATTTGATCTGGTATATCTGATGACAAACGGAGGTCCGGGCACATCATCCACGATGTTGTCGCAGTATATTTACAATCAGGCATTTATTTCCTGGGATTACGGCAAATCTTCGGCGGCTGCGATGATACTGTTTGTGATCGTGAGCCTGCTTACAGTCTTCCAGTTTAAAGCTGAGAAGAAATTTGTAAATTATTAAAAGGTGGTGAAAGATATGGTAAAAAAGAAGAGTCCTGTAAAAATGACGCTTATCTACATATTGCTCATCGGATTGACAGTGATTACCCTTACCCCACTGATCTGGATGATCTCAGCATCGCTTAAGATCGACAGCGAGGTTTTCTCGGTACCAATAAAATGGATTCCGCAGAATCCACAGTGGAGCAATTACACGAAAGTCTGGGAGAAGATTCCACTTGTGACCTTTACATTAAATACAGTCAAACTAACCGTGCTGATTACGCTCATTCAGGTGGTTACGTCCAGTTTTGCGGCATATGGTTTTGCAAAATGCAGATTTAAAGGGAGAAATGTACTTTTTCTCTTTTATGTGGCTACGATGGCAATCCCGTGGCAGGTGTACATGCTGCCACAGTATTCTTTGATGAATTCACTGCATCTGGTGGATTCGCATATCGGCTATGTTCTGATGCAAAGCTTTATCCCATTTGGAGTGTTTTTGATGCGGCAGGCGTTTATCTCAATTCCAGATGAACTTCTTGAAGCCGCAAGAATCGACGGCCTGTCAGAATATGGGAACTATGTAAGAATCGCCCTTCCTCTGACCAAGGGCTCTGTCACGACACTGGTTATTTTTAGCTTTGTAACCATATGGAATGATTATATGGGGCCGATGATTTACTTCAATACGGAGTCGAAAAAGACGATTCAGCTTGGCATCAGAATGTTCATCGGACAGTATTCGACGGAGTATGGGCTTGTGTTTGCAGTTTCTGTATTGGCATTGATTCCGGTTGCCGTGATTTTCCTTATTGGACAGAAACAGTTTGTACAGGGAATTGCAAGCAGTGGTATCAAAGGATAAAATACCTCTGTTCAGGAAAGCAAAAAGTAACAGTACTGGTATTTATATATATGGAGGGAATTCTATCATGTTATATCCAAGAATGACTTCGAGCCGTATGGTCTTTGAACTGAATGGAATCTGGGATTTTAAACTATTGAAGAAGAAAGAAGAGAGGGACGCGGGCAGACGGCTTAAAGACAGTATGCCTATGCCAGTTCCCTCCTCCTACAATGATATCTATCCGGGAAGAGACTTTGCAGATCATGTGGGAGATATGGTTTATCAGAGAACTTTTACTGTCACGAACCCTGTGAAACAGGGGAGGCTATTTCTCAGATTTGGTGCTGTGACGCATACGGCGGAGGTATGGTTAAATGGTGAACTCCTCGGTTCACATAAAGGAGGTTTTCTCCCGTTTTCCTTTGAGATATCAAAGCAGAGCAGGGTGGGAGAGAACCTTCTTACTGTATTTGTGAATAATATTGTTGATTACACGACACTTCCATGCGGAAGAGTGGTGGAGGAAGAGTTTCCGGGGCTTGAACAAAGAACAGTGAATCTCCCAAACTTTGATTTTTACAATTATTCCGGCATTATGCGCCCGGTATGGATCTATACGACCCCAGATGTGTATATCGAAGATATCGAAGTATACGGAAAAATGGATGGGAGTGTTTACTGGAAGATACAGGCAGAAGGAGAGAGTGCCGATAAGGCCAAGGTCACAGTCCGAGTACTTGACGCTGAGGGAAGATGTGTGTATACGGGAACCGGATACAGTGGGAGCGGGCGTGTGGAAGCTCCCAGGCTGTGGGATACACAAGATCCGTACCTGTACCGTCTTTGGGTACGCTTACAGAGCAAATCCGGGAACGTAGATGAATATACGGAGATATTTGGTTTTCGGGAGGTGTCCATCAGAGACTGCAGGATTCTACTGAATGAAAAGCCGGTGTATTTAAAAGGATTTGGCAAACACGAAGAGGGTGGATCCCGTGGACGTGGAACGGACATGGCTCTCATGACCAAGGATTTAGGCCTGCTGAAATGGATAGGAGCCAATTCGTTCCGCACAAGTCATTATCCAAATAGTGAGGAGATGATGCAGCTCTGTGACAGGATGGGAATTCTCGTAATCGATGAGTCGCCGGCGGTGGGGCTGAATACCGGATTTACGGCAACGGGACTTCTTGGCGGAAATCCAAAAGGGACATGGGAAACCCTTAGGACGAAAGAACATCATAAACATGTCATGGAAGAGATGGTGAAAAGAGATAAAAACCATCCCTGTGTGATCGCCTGGTCCGCAGCGAATGAGCCGGCCAGTCAGGAGGATGGGGCAAAGGAGTATTTTGCGCCTCTGGTAGCACTTACAAAGGAAAAAGACATCCAGAAACGTCCGGTGACAATTGTCACTTATGAAGGCTCGACCCCGAAAACATGTAAAGTTGCAGAACTGTGTGATTTCCTCGTACTCAACCGCTACAGAGGATGGTATGACACAGAGGGAAACCTGAAGGGTGCGGCTGTCAAACTGAAAGAAGAACTGGAAGGCTTTCATGTGAGATGCCCCGAGAAACCGATCATGCTTGGGGAGTACGGAGCAGATACTATTGCAGGACTTCATGATTTGAATGCAAGACTTTTCTCAGAGGAGTATCAGACGGAGTTCATGAGAGCCTATGGGGAAGTGTTTGATTCTCTTCCATACATTGCAGGGGAGCATGTGTGGGTGTTCGCAGATTTTGCCACAGCGGAGAATATTAAGCGTGTGGATGGAAATAAAAAAGGAATATTCACAAGGGACAGACGCCCCAAACAGGCGGCATATTTTTTGAAGTCGCGATGGGAAGAGATCCGAAATCCTTATTGAAAAATAAGCAGATGACAGAAGTTTCAGTCTTTTAAAAATGACTTTAAAAGACTGAAACTTTTTTCGCAATATTGCGGCATTTGGCGGAATATTCATCGGTCCGGTTTATGGTGTTTATACTACATTTGGATGAGACACTTGAATTAACATGGAGATCTATTCATTCGTTGGGTCCGTGCACTAAGCTAAGATCAATAAAAGCTATGATGTGAATTTTATAACAATTAGGACGTAGGTATAGGCACTTAATTTATAAAGCGGTATATTTGTTGGACATAGCTGCATATAATCCTAGTAAAAATCAAAAGGCGGTTCTATTATTTTATCTATTCTTCTCTAATTAATCTACTTTAAACGTTTGTAGTAGATTTCTATCAGTATTTTGCTTCCACTGCATTATCCCTATCTTACTTAGAACAATAAGAGGTCAACTTGCAAAAGTTAAGGATGGGGCATTTATAACAAGGCCGCACTGTAAGGAGGAGAGGCTATGATTGAAATTAAAATGGACTTACTTCAGACGATTGGATTGGCTGGACTTTCCTTAATCGTAGGTTACTGGTTAAAGAAAAGATGGCTAAAGAGACTAACTATCCCGGCTGCCGTTATTGGAGGGCTGATCTTTGCTATTATCAATACGATTTTTTATCAATTAGGAATCGGATATATCACGGTGAACACAGGGTTAAATGACTTCTTTATGGTTCTCTATTTTACAACGATTGGTTTAGGTGCGAGTATAAAGAATAGTCGGGGCCTGGGGAAAAGTATAGTAATGCTATTAGGCTTAACCATTATTGCTATCTTTGTCCAGAATTTTGTAGCCGTGGGCATAGGAAAGATGTTTGGCGTGGATAGCTTGGTTGCTCTCATGATGGGATCTCCAGCTTTAGTCGGAGGGCCGGGTTGTGTTGCTGCCATTGCGCCAGCCGTTGAAAAGATGGGATACTCTCAGGCGATGACGGCAGGAATGATCTCGGCAACAATTGGAATCAGTGCAGGAGGTCTTTTAGCAGGTCCGATCGGATCTCGGATCATCGAACGTCATAAATTATCAACAATGACGAATGCTAAAACTTATGAACAAGAGGCGGCCAAGTCAGACAAAGATTCTGCCATTATGGGAAAGACAGATGTCTTTAATACTATGATGATTATCTTGGTTTGTATGTTTTTTGGTTCATTCATCACACGGGCTATTAACTCTTTTATGGGTATTTTCATGGATAATATTTCATTTCCAGTTGTGTTAGGTCCCATGATACTGGGTTTTGTTTTTCGCTATATATCAGATAAAAAAGAAAATGACCTGGTGTCTGTGGACGGTGTGGACGTTGTCGCAGATGTGTCATTAGATTTGTTTTTGGGATTAACGATTATTAATCTGCAGTTTTGGACTATTTTTGAAATAGCGGTTCCCATGATAGTCATTCTCGTGGCTGGAATTATTATAACCTTGCTTTTTGCTTATTTTATTATCTACTATGCAATGGGCAGAAATTATGATGCCGCTGTTATGTCGGCTGGATTCGTGGGGTATGGCTGTGGAACTACATCGAATGCGATGTCTGGCATGCGCGAGGTCACAAATAAGTATGGACCAAGTCCAAAATCGTTTTTGACAACATCCATAATTTGTGGGGTTTTCCTGGATTTTGCCAATGTTTTGCTCGTTTTCATTACCATGGGGTTACTGAATTAACATGTTGATGTTCTTAGTTGAAAAATGACACAATAAATAAAAAGGGGAGGTGATTTTAGATGAAAACAGGACTTTTAGTTGATTCATCGGATAATGTTGTAGTTGCCACTGAAACTATTCAGGCGGGAGAAAAAATTAAAGTAGGCAGTGAGGTTATAGTTGCGAATCAGCAGATACCCATTGGCCATAAAGCAGCAATTAAGGAAATAAAAAAAAATGAATATATATATAAATATGGTGTGCCAATAGGATTAGCCAATATGGATATTCAAAAAGGAGATTATATTCATACGCATAATATAACAGATGTGACGGAAGATTTGTGTAAAAGCTACATTGCAGCATTTATGAAGGAGGATTAGAGGATGGATCATTTCTTGGGTTATTTACGTTCGGATGGTTCTGTTGGCATACGCAATTACATATTAGTTGTATCCACAGTACAATGTGCGAATAATGTTGCTATACGCATTGCTGAAAAAACAAATGCGATATCAATTACCCATGATTTTGGCTGTATGGAATCCGAAGAAAATTCGAATAGGACGAACCTTGGTTTAAAAAAGGCATGTGAAAATCCAAATGTATATGGAGTAATTATCGTTGGATTGGGCTGTGAACAAATTGATGCAAATAAAATGTATGATCATGTTAAGAAACTCCCTAAACCTGCATATAAAGTTTTGATTCAAGAGGAAGGCGGACCAAAACAGTCAATTGCGAAAGGGATAGAATATGCCGGTATACTAGAAAAAGAATTAAGCCTGCAACAAAGAGATTCGTTTGGAGCAGAAAAACTTACAGTTGGCGTTCAGTGCGGTGGTTCCGATTGGACAACTGCACTTGCGGGTAATTCGGTTATAGGTGCAATGACCGATTTGATTGTCAAAAATGGTGGAACGGTATTGATGTCGGAAGTTGTTGGATTTCCGGGCAGTGAACATGTGGTGGCGAAAAGGGCTGTAAGTAAAGAGGTGGGTATCGATATCTTAAACATGGTTACCGAATTGAGAGAAGATTTTATCAGCAAGAATGGACAGACCATAGAAGAGGTGAATCCCACTCCCGGAAATAAAGCCGGGGGAATTACAACATTAGTCGAAAAATCAATGGGAAATGTTAAGAAAATGGGTTCAGCACCGGTTCAAGGCATTATTCAGGTAGGAGAGAAAGTACCTCATCCGGGGTTATGGATCTTAGACTGCAGAGCGCAGGGGCCCGACTCGTTTGTAACCACAGCTTTTGCCATGTCCGGAGCACAAATAACAGCTTTTAGTACAGGAAGAGGTTCTCCTCTTGGCAATGCAGTTATGCCATTAGTAAAGATAACAGGAAATCCAGAAACTTATCAATCATTAAATAGTATCATGGATTTTAATGCCGGAAGAGTAATTCTCGGAGAGAAAATTGATCTGGTTGGAGAAGACCTATATAAGAAAATAATTGAGACTGCAAATGGAATTACAACAAAATCTGAAGATAACAGAAACTTTGATTACACGATTCCACGTGATATTAGATCGTGAAAAGGTGTTTGGAAATCTGCGATAAGGAGAGAGTGCTTATGAAAGAAGAATTACTTTCTATATTAGTTTCAGAGGTAAAGCCTGCCTTAGGGTGTACGGGTCCTACCTCGGTATCCTATGCGGTTAGTGTGGCAAAGGATGCCATTGGCGGCAAGGTAAGAAATGTTCGATTCATCGTAGATCGGGATACCTACAAGAATTCGATAGCTGTAGGCATACCGGGGATCTCCGAGAGGGGAGTTGTCATTGCCGCTGCACTTGGCGCTGTATGCGGGCGGTCCAAAGCAAAACTAGAGGTGTTAAAAGATGTCACACCACAAGATGAAATAGATGCAAAAAAATTAGTGAACGATGGGAAAGTTGAATTAAAGATTGACTGGGATATCAAAGGAGTCGGTTTATATATAGAGGCATTCGTAGAAACAGAGAACGGCACAGGCCATGCGATTGTTGCTAAAACACATACAAATGTAATCCTGATTGAAACTAATCGCAATGTACTGTATAAAAGTCAGGAAAATGATATCAATGATGTGCTTGACGAATCGAAGGATAGGATTAATCAGTATACAGTAAAGGATTTCTATGAATTCGCGAGGGAAGTACCGATTGAAAAATTATATTTTTTGAAAGAAGCCATAGAGTTCAACAATAAACTATCTGAAACGGGACTCAAGGAGAATCTGGGGAAGGGGTTTGGAAATGCCTATCTAAGAATAAAAGAAGGCAGTAATATTTATATGAAAGCGAAAGCGTATACTGCTGCAGCTTCAGATGCCAGAATGGCCGGTGAAAATTTATCAGCAATGAGTTGTGCAAGCAGTGGGAATGTTGGAATAACTGCATCAATACCACTTTATATTGTTGCACAAGAACAGGGAAGCAGTGAAGAATTACTTTTGAGAGCTTTAAGCCTGAGTTTTTTACTGACAATTTTTATTAAGAATCAAATTGGGAGACTGTCTGCTATGTGTGCATGTGCTATCGCAGCATCTATTGGTGTTGGCGCCGGTGTTGTGGTTCTTTCAGAGGGAACCTTCGAAGAAGTGGAGGCAACGATTAAAAATATAGTAGGAAGTATTGGCGGAATCCTCTGTGACGGAGCAAAATTGGGATGTGCTCTAAAATTGTCGAATGCGATAGGTACAGCAATTGAATCTGCCTATTTGGCAATGGAAGGGGCAGGTATTCCTGCCGGAGACGGTTTAGTCTGTGACACTGCTGATGAGACTTTAAGAATGTTGGGAAGAATTGCAAAGAATGGAATGGCAGAGACGGATAAAATTGTCTGTAAAGAAATTATCCAAAGAGAAACTCAATAGCTTTTTATTATATGCCCCGTATAAATCCTATACGGGGCATTATCATGCCGGGATAAGAGACTAATTTAAATTTGCTCAAAAAAAGAGATCAAATTTGTAGAAAAGATAGAAAATTATTTTATGGATAGACATTTGAGATAGTAAGTGTTACTCTATAATAGAAATTTAATCGCGATTAAAACATGTATAAATTAAAGGAAGGAGGATGGGATTATAATCAAAGAACCAAGATCTACTGGCACATTATTCTTATAGGTTGTATGATAATGGTAAGAATATATATTCAAAGGAAGGGTGCTGATCATGGCAAAGGAAAAGCAAATTAAACAAGAATACATCAACATAGCTTATCAAATATTAGCTGAAGAAGGATATGAAGCAGTCACTGTCAGGAGACTGGCAAAAGAGACTGGGAGAAATACCGCGTCTCTTTACTATTATTTTGACAGTTTGAGTTATTTGATTTCGATTGCATCCGTCCGTTATCTGATGCAGTATTATGATACTCTTTCCAATGTTATAGACCAGCATTATAAAGCACTTGAGGTTGATCTTCAATCTTGGGTATGTTTAGCATGGTATGCTTTTCACAATGTTCCGATATATGAGAATTTTTTTCTCTATGATATCGAATTAAGTGAAAAAGCTCTTTATGAATATCTAGAGCTTTTTCCAGAGGAGAGAAGTCTTATTGATAATTATTTTATGAACAACATTTTGCTTTCACTTGATATCAAAGCAAGAGAAAAAGAAACGTTATTATTAGCAGTTAAAGAGGGAACTATCGCTTTGAACGATGTGGATTTTCTTGTGAATACGGACTACTATATCTTCTGCGGAATGATGAATGAACTCCGATTCACTTATAAAGATGAGAAAGTTGTACATGCTGTAATGGAAAAATATGCGTCAATCATGACTGATTTATTTCAAAGAATAATGCTGCCGGGAAATTCAATACTTGGCTGTCACCTGGAAACGATCAGCAAGTAATACAATTTTGGTGCTATTATGCACGATTATGTTATTTGCTGAAGAATGTATTGTGATGGGAGAAGAAGAATATGTCTTCAAAAACAGCAAAGAAACATAATCGCTATGTGGTACTAATTGTCTTATGTATCTGTGAAGCGATGTATTTATTGCCTTACTTGCGCTGGACTTTTTACGATCCAATGAAAGAAGGATTTGGGTTCACCAACAGTCAGTTGGCATCGTTAAGTAGTATTTTTGGTCTAATATCTCTATTTGGATATCTGGTTGGAGGACCTATTTGTGATCGATTTTCGCCCAGAAAACTTTTAACTACGGCATTTTTACTAACAGCAATCGGTGGATTTTGGTTTGCTGCGTATCCGCCTTACTGGGCCTGTGTAATAATTTATATTATGTGGGGGTTTGCTACGGCTGTTCTCTTATGGGATTGTATGATCAGGGTAACTCGTTCTCTTGCTTCGAGTGAAGAACAAGGCTTGTTTTTTGGATTACTTGAAGGGGGAAGAGGTGCTGTTGATACAGTCACATCTTTTGCGACCGTTGCTTTGTTTACTGCTTTAGGCAGCAGCATAGCCAGCCTGCGTCAGGTCATATTGGTCATTTCTATTCTTTGTCTTATTGGATCAGTATTAGTAATGATCTTTATAAGCGACGAAATTCCCGGTTCTGGAGATGATGCGAAAATTAATATTCATGAAATACTGGCGGTTTTGAAATTGCCTGCAGTATGGCTGATTTCACTTGTTATTCTTTGCAATTATGCTATTTATACAGGAGGTACCTATCTTACTTCCTATCTTACTGATATTATGGGAGTTTCAGTAGGGGTATCGGCGGTTGTCGCAGTGTTTAGAAACTTTGTCCTTATGATGTTAGGAGGTCCAATTGGCGGATTTCTTGCCAAACGCTTTTCAATATCAAGAGTGATTGTTGCATGTTTTGTATTTATATTAGCGGCAACAGGCATATTTATAGTTTTACCTACCGGATCTGTTGCGTTATCTGTAGTTATGATGATGGCTCTTTATTTGGGGCTGTTTTTCATGAGAGGTATTTATTTTGGAACCGTGGATCAAGCACAGATTCCAATGAAAGTGACTGGAACCGCTGTTGGTATCATTTCACTGGTAGGGTTCTTCCCGGAAGTCTTTATGAATACGATTTCTGGTCATTTGCTTGATGCTTATCCCGGATTTGACGGCTATCATTATTTGTTTATTATTTTATTTGCGTTTTCAGTTGTAGGTTTAATAGCATCTTTGTATTTACAGCGAAATATTAAAAAGGATGAGACAAAGAAGATATAACTGTAACTCTATGAACTCAGATATTCCTATGATGTGAAAGGAAAAGATATGAAGAATAAAAATGCACAGGCTATTCATGATAAATCAATGGAACTACTTCAAACGGTAGGAACGCGATTTCTCCACCCTGAAGCAATCGAGATCCTGAAAAAACATGGGGTGAAGGTGGATGGAAATATCGCTTATTTCACCGAAGATGAAATTATGAAATGTGTTGAGATGGCCCCATCAAAATTCAAAATATATGCAAGAAATTCCAAATTTGATATAGAGCCGGGCAGTGGGCATACTTATATTGGACCGATGATGGGTGGTATCAAAGTGCTTAAAAAGGATGGCACATTACGTACCACGACTGTAGATGATGTGATTAAGACAGATAAAATTGTTGAATACAATGATCGATATCATGTGAATGGTGGTGGTATTTGTACTCCTAATGATATTCCGGAAGATCAATTTATGCTGTTCGAACTATATGCGGGATTAATGCTGTCATCTAAGATTCCGCCGGATGTCAGTGGAAATTACCATACCATGGAGCTTTGTTATGATGTAATAGCTGCAGCTTTTGGATGTTCAAAGGAACAATTAAGAGAAAAGCCGAGAATATTGGCAGGCATGAATGTAAATTCGCCGCTTGTGGTAGACACAATTATGACAGAGACAATGTTTACAAATTTGAAATACCGCCAGCCTTGCTATATTGCACCGGCTGCAATGGGTGGTTCTACAGCTCCAATTACAGCAGAGGGCACCATTGTGCAAAATAATGCAGAGGTCTTGTCCACATTGGCTCTTGCGCAGATGTATGAACCTGGGGCGCCTGTATTATATGGATCTCAGTCTACTGCAGCAGATATGAGAACTTTGGCTATTGCTATCGGGGCTCCTGAATCAGCATTATGTTATAAGTATGCCGGTATTATGGGGAAATTTTACGAACTTCCCGTTCGTTCCGGTGGATTAATGACTGATGCAAAGAAATGTGATGTCCAGGCCGGGTATGAACCAATGTTGTCATTTCTCGCCTGTGAACAGAATGGTGTTGATGTAGTTCTTCAGGGAGCGGGAGTCCTTGACGCATATCTTACTTTTTCATATGAAAAGCTTATATCTGATTTTCAGATTGTGGACTATGTCGATGCTTATCTAAAGGATATTGATGTTAATGATGAAACGGTTCCGATGGAAGACATGCAGGAAATAGGACATGACAGTTCTTTTATCACTGCAGACAGCACGCTGGAATATATGCGTACTGCAATACTGGATCCGATAATCAGTGTCAGAGGTCCGAAACCGCAGGACACCCTTGAGAAAAATATGGATGCTCTGATTCAAAAAGCTCTGGATGAATACCATTCTCCGGATATTCCAAAGGAATGTATGGATAATATGAAAAAAATTGTCCTTGACTATGGTATCGATGAGTCTTATGTAAAGAAGATCGAGAACGCAAGGGTGTTATAACATCGGAGTGTGATATCCCCCTTACTCCAAATCAGAAATCAAAGCGTCCTTACAATTTTTGGCATATCTTCCGGGTGAACATCCGGCATTTTTTTGAAATGTTTTTATAAAATGAGCGTAGTCTTTGAATCCACTTTCAAAGCAGGCTGTTGTGACAGAAGACCCCTGACATAACAGCCTTTTTGAGTACTGAATTCTTCTGCTTATTATGTAATTCCAAAGGGATGTTCCAGTGTAGTCTTTAAATATGTGTGAGATTCTTGAGGCACTGAGGTTTAAATGTTCAGCAATTGAATGAACTGAAATATCTTCAGACAAATTATCATTAATGTACTTAAAAGTATCTCGTATGACTTTAGGCGAGATATCTGTTAAAAATCCATTGTTTGTTTCAGTGACAGAATTTGCGAGCAGAAGAATCATAGTGATGCAGGTTTTGACTTTTATATCATATCCAAATTCTTTTTCCTTCATTGATTTTATAATCGTATCTACATGTGTTTCATATTCTTCCATCTGTTGAGCATTTAAGTGATAATGGGGCAGACCTTTGGGAAAAGCATAAAAACACTTCAACAAATCAGTTTGGTCTGTGGAAAGTTTTTCAATATAACTCTTTTCGATATGTAATGGCAATCTCTCATAGGGTGAGTTATCTTTTGTAAAAAACCCATGAATACTATTTGGCGGTATAAATGTGAGATCACCTGGCCGCAGAGAATAGGTTGAACCGTCGATAAAATAATCTATGTTTCCTGATTTAAACAACATAAGTTCATATGCATTATTATGAAGATGCAATGTCCTCTCATACTTTTTGCAAGAGTATCGATGAACAGCAGCGAATTGGTCAATTGGTTCAATCATTACATTATCCATACGAATTGCTCCTCACATATTTAATAAAGAATATCGAAGTTTACTAGTAATAATAATCAAAGAAGAAAAATGGACAGTATGCTATAGCAGAATATGACATAAATATAGCATAAAAAACAATAATTGTAAACTCTATTTGCTGTAAAATTGACAACTATATAGATAATGTTCCTACTCAACATTGTTTGTTCAGAAAGGAGTTGCATTTTATGAAGATATCTTTACAAAACAGAGGAGATGCGATTCAAGTTTTTTTAGATATGATTCGGCCTTTGAAACCATTTTATAGTGAGCATCATGCTTTTTTGCATTTAGGGGATACCGGTGTTCATTATGGAGAAAAATCAGCAGAGATGGAGGGATTTGCCCGAATATTATGGGGGTTAGGACCGTTATGGTCAGCTGATAATACAAATTTACCCTTAGCTGTCCAAGAAGAAATTTCAGATTGGCTGACACTATATCGCGACGGGATTGTTCATGGAACATCTCCCGAAGATAAAGAATATTGGGGAGATATTTTTGATTATGATCAAAAGATGGTAGAGGTGTCAGCTATTTCTTTTTCAATCGCATTAAACAGAAAAGAACTCTGGGATCCATTAACAGAGAATGAGAAAAGAAATCTTTACAACTGGCTAGACGGAATGAACCAGCATGAGATGCCTGATAATAATTGGCGCTATTTCCGTATTATGACGAATATGATGTTTCGCCTTCTGGGATTACCCTGGTCAAAGGAACGGATGGAAGAAGACTTTGATTTGATCGATAGTTTTTATATTGATGAGGGTTGGTACTGTGACGGAACACCGACCCAGATTGATTATTATGTGGCATTTGCAATTCATCATTATGGATTGATTTATTCGAAACTGATGTATGAGATTGATCCAGAACGATGTAATGTTTTAAAAGAGAGAAGCAAAAAGTTCTTTTATGATTTTGTTTATTGGTTTTCTAATAATGGTGAAGAGATTCCATTTGGAAGAAGTTTAACTTATCGATTTGCACACAGTGCCCCATTTGCTGCCATGGCATATGCTGATCTGGATCTTGATTATGGTGTTTTAAAGAATCTTGTTTTAAGAAATTTGGAGTCATGGATGAAACGTCCCATTTTTGATAAAGCAGGCGTTTTAACTATAGGATATGGATATCCTAATTTATTCATGAGTGAAAATTATAATGGGTGCGGTTCCCCATACTGGTGTAACAAGGTCTTTCTGATTCTTGCTCTACATGAAGACCATCCATTCTGGAAAGCGCAGCCGAAACAGTTTCAGTATAAACCTAAAAAAAATTTGAAATATCCGCATATGATTGTGACACATGATAAATATGATCATGCCTTGGCGTATGTCACTGGTCAGTATTTGCAAGGTGATCATGGCCAGGGAAGAGCAAAATATGAGAAATTTGTGTATTCGAATCAACTGGGATTTAGTATTCAAAGAGGGACCACCCTTGAAGAGGGAGGATTTGACAGTACATTAGCTGTATCAGTAAAGGGTGAAAATCGCTACTGTGTACGACATGGTCTGGATGAATTCTACGTGGACGAAGAAAAGGTCTACAGCAAGTACCATCTGATTACTGGTGTTAGCGTGGAAAGCACGATAATCCCATGCTTATCATGGCATGTTAGAATTCACAAGATTTATAATGAAATACCGATTGATATTGCAGAGGGAGGATTTTCGCTGCCTCAGGAGCGTTGTTTTCAAGTGGCCAAAGGCAACACAACAGGTCGCTTTGATCCTGATGATGTAACAATCAATGGAAATACACTAGTGGCTGGTTTTCCCTGGGGAACAAGCTGCATTGCCAGTGAAACGGGACTAACCCCGGTACTGATATATTCAATGCCAAATACAAATCTTTTTTATAATTTAACGGTTATTCCAATGGTTTGTGCAACACTGGAACCAGGGGTACACTTAATTGTGGATAGCGTATGCGGAGATATTCATGAAGAGAAAGAAAAACTTTTAGCGAAAAAGCCCAGGGTTGAAATAACAGATGAGTGTATAAATATCGGTTATGAAGAGAAGGAATTGTCTGTCAAAACTGGCAGTTCAAACTAATAAGGAGGAAAAAAACATGAATAAAAAAAGGGTAGGAATCGCTTTATTTGCCGGTGTATTATCAATTGGGATGCTTTCCGGATGCGGTGATGAGAAAAAGGATGCTAAAGGTGGAAAAACAGACCTGAAGGTGGCTATCTGGGATTATTCGACAACCGAATATTATAAGACAATGTTTGATGCATTTACAAAGAAAAACCCGGATATCAACATCGAGGTAGTAGAGTTTTCTGCAGATGAATATGACAATACGGTGACAACACAACTTGGGGGAAAGCAAGACTTTGACGTAGTATTTACAAAAGGTACTCCTGCATTAAGTGGTCTTATTGCTCAGGGACATGTCATTTCTCTGGATGATTATATCAAAAATGATTCAGATTTCAACAAAGATAATTATCTGGGCTTAATTGATCAGCTGACAATGGATGACAAAGTATATGGTGTGCCTTTCCGAAAAGACAATAATTTGCTTTTCTATAACAAAGACCTTTTTGATAAAGCGGATGTTCCGTATCCTGAAGATGGTATGAACATGAAAGAGTATCATGAATTGGCGGAGAAAATGACGAGTGGTACTGGCAATGACAAAGTGTATGGTGCACATTTTCATACATGGGCCAGCAATGTTTACGATTTGGCAAGACGTCCGGAGGCTTTTGATCAACTTGACACGGATACTTATGATAATTTGAAACCTTACTATGATGAGGTACTTGCTATGCAAGATGAGGGGGCTATACAAGATTATGGTGCACTTAAGTCATCGAATATTCATTATTCAGGTGTCTTTTATAATCAACAGACATCAATGATAACGATTGGTACCTGGTTTATCAATAACCTGTTGGAAAATGTTACCGACTTTAATTGGGGAGTTTGCAGTACTCCAAATAATGAAGGCATGGGAAAGGATAACGCTGTAGGAGGTGTAACACCTGTTTCCATAGGAGCATATGCGAAACATCCGGATGAAGCATGGAAATTTATTAGTTATATCTGCGGAGAGGAAGGAGCAGAGGTAATTGCAAAGACCGGAATCCTTCCAGGATACAATTCTGATAAAATAAATCAGATATTCGATGATCTTCCGAAGACATATGAAAATGCTCCTGAAAATTTATCAAATTATATAGACGTTGATAAATATGTGATTGAACAGAGAATGGATCCTAAAATCAAAGACATTGAAAATATTTTAACTGAGGAGCACAGTGAGATTATGACAAAGAGTATCAGTGTCGATGAAGGAGTCAAGAAGATGAAAGAAAGAGTATCAGAGCTTCAGCAGAATTAATTGCTTATATAAGTGTCCCTGGCTGGTTCTATGGCCAGGGAACAGGGAAAGGAGCAGATTATGAAGAAAAAAAATCTAGTTGCATATTCATTTATTCTTCCGAATCTATTAGGATTCTTTGTGTTTACATTTATCCCAATTATATTTTCACTTCTCCTGAGTTTTTGCGAATGGGATTCTGGAAATCCTATAAAATTCGTGGGACTCGATAATTTTGTTACAATGTTTACAAAAGATAAGAGTTTTTGGATTTCCTTAAAAAACACGTTGTACTATACAGTAGTAACTGTTCCTGTAACTTTGGTATTATCTCTTTTTCTGGCGATTTTAATGAATAAACCAATCAAAGGAAGAAATTTTTTTCGATCGGTATTGTTTTTTCCATATGTGGCATCATTGGTTGCAGTTGCAGTCGTATGGATGGCGTTATTTAATCCTGACAGAGGTCCAATTAACGGTATTCTTATGGCTTTGGGGGTTAATAATCCACCTAGGTGGGCGGCCTCAACAACCTGGGCTATGCCCACTATCATTGGTCTCACCGTATGGAAAGGCATGGGTTATTACATGATTGTATATCTGGCTGCACTTCAGGGAGTTCCGAAAGAATTGTATGAAGCGGCAGCGCTGGATGGAGCAAGTGGATGGCAGCAGTTTCGAAATGTGACTTGGCCAAATGTCACTCCCACTACTTTTTTTATTCTCATGATGCTTTTGGTTTCAGCATTTAAGTCGTATGATACGATGTATATAACGACTCAGGGGGGACCTGGTGAAGCGACAAAAGTTCTTGCTTACCATATCTATAATAGTGCATTTGTAAGTTCTAAATTTGGATACGCAAGTGCATTGTCTATGGTTTTATTTGTTATTGTAATGGTGGTTACATTGATTCAGTTTAAGGGAGAAAAGCGGTTTACAAACTATTTGTAAAGGAGCATGTCACATGGAAAATACGAAGAAAACTGCCGGAACACGGATTAAAAAAGCATTTATTTATCTGGCACTTATTGTTATGGCACTCATTATGTTAATTCCTTTTGCATGGATGATCTCTGCTTCATTAAAGCTAGAAAAAGATGTCTTTTCTTTCCCCATTCAGTGGATTCCAAAAGACCCTCAGTGGAGTAATTATGCAATCATATGGAAAAAAGTGCCCTTACTTACAGGCTTTTTAAACACAACAAAATTAACAGTATGCACAACGATATTACAGCTGATTACATCGAGTCTTGCTGCATACGCCTTTGCAAAACTTGAATTTAAAGGCAGGGATACTATTTTCATGATGTATGTGATGACAATAGCGATTCCCTGGCAGGTGTATATGGTTCCTCAATATAAACTAATGACTTGGCTTTCGCTTACAGATAGTCATCTGGGAATTATTTTGATGCATGCGTTTACTGCAATGGGAGTGTTTCTTATGAGACAATTTTTCATGGGAATTCCCAATGAATTGCTTGAGGCAGCTAGAATTGATGGGTTGAGTGAATATGGAATTTGGGCGAGGATTATGCTTCCCTTGTCTAAACCGGCTATTGCTACGCTTTGTATCACGTCATTTACTTTTGAGTGGAATGATTTTATGGGCCCTTTAATTTACTTATCTACGCAGTCAAAAAAGACGATACAATTAATGCTGCGTATGTTTAACACGCAATATTCCTCAAACTATGCTCAGATCATGGCAGCGGCAACAGTCGCACTAATCCCGGTATTGATCATATTCGTACTGTTGCAAAGATATTTTGTGGAGGGAGTTGCCACTTCAGGCATAAAGGGATGAAAATAGATTTTACAATCGTATGATAGGAAAGAGGTGCAATGTGATCAGAACATTTTCAACAAATAACATTCGAAAAACTACCGAACTCAGTGACAGTCTGTGGCAGTTTTCACCCTGCAGCGGCGAAAGAAAAGGAGAAAATATTGAGATATCTGTTCCGTGCTGTTGGGAGACAATTCCAGGATTTGAGTCATACCGTGGAGAAGGAATCTTTACTAAGAAGTTTCATGCAGGCGGCAATGTCAGGATGATGTTTAAGGGCGTCAGTCACACTGCTATTGTATCTGTAGATGGCAGAATGATTGGTGAGCACTATAATGCATATACCCCGTTTTCCTGTGTTTTCAAAGGCATGGAAGAAGGAGAGCACGAACTCTCTGTCCGGGCAAGCAATTCTTTTAGTGAAGAAAGTGCTCTTCATGTGCCAAATGATTACATGAGTTACGGTGGCATCACACGTGGAGTTGTCATGGAGATGGTCAGAGAGGAATACATAGACTGGATTCATGTGATACCTAAAAAGGAAAGTGGAGGATGGAACGCAGAGGTTTATGCAAAAGTCGTTAACTTATCGGACATAAACAGAAAAATTAAATTGAATCTTGTAATTGATGGGGGCTTTCATGATTCTAAAGAAGTTGTATTTGATGAATTCGGGGAAGCCGTAGTGCATGTGGATTTTCATATTCGGGATAAAGATGTAAAGGTATGGGACATCATCAACCCGAATCTTTGTGGAATTCGGGCCGAACTATCTGATGAAGATGGAATATTTGATGACTTGAATGATCGTTTCGGATTCCGTGAAATTCAGATTTCCGGAAAAAATATTCTTTTAAATGGACGAAAGTTGAGAATAAAAGGAATTTGTCGCCATGAAGATCATCCGATGTTTGGATGTGCCCTTCCGTTTGCCGCAATGCAGCAGGATATTCAGATGCTTAAAGATCTGGGCGCAAACTCAATACGTACGTCACATTATCCAAATGACGAATTGTTTTTGGATCTATGCGATGAACAGGGGATTCTTGTGTGGGAAGAGAATCATGCAAGAGGCCTGTCAGTGGAACAGATGTTAAATCCTAGGTTTGAATCACAGGCAGAAGCCTGTATCAGAGAAATGATCACAGCACATATGAATCATCCAAGTATCTATATCTGGGGTATTCTGAATGAATGTGCCAGCGATACAAAATATGGATATCAATGCTATAAGAAGCAATATGATCTGATCAAAGAATTAGATCCATCCAGACCACGCTCCTCTGCCAGCTGCAAGTTTAAGACGGATCTCTGTTTTGGATTACCAGAAGTAGTCTCGTATAATTTGTATCCGGAGTGGTATCATGATACGCCATCGAGAGAATATGTTGACGAAATTTATAACTGGGTACAGCAAGAAAGTGATGGATCTGGAAAGCCATTTCTTGTCACAGAGATTGGAGCAGGAGCAATCTATGGATTCCGATCACAAACTCTGTGTAAGTGGTCTGAAGAATATCAAAGAATTGCTCTGGAACATCAGATGAAAGCAGTTTTGGATCAGGAGGGCTGCAGTGGAATATATATCTGGCAGTACTGCGATGTCAGAATCAGCGGTGAGTGGTTCAGCAGCCGCCCCAGGACAATGAACAATAAAGGGGTCGTGGATGAATACAGAAGACCAAAACTGGCTTATGATAAAGTGAGGGAAATCCTGCATTCATATTCTGACTATCGGTAGTATGCTGCAGAGATGGAAATAACAGATATGATTTAAGATATGACAAACATAGATATCATGATGGAGTAGGGAGCCCCCATGTTTTTGATGAAAACGTGGGGGTCATTTCGTCTGTACATTGACAAGTATGTATCATGCAAAATGATGTTGGGGTAAAAAGTAATTTGATCCCCATGATGCACGGATCACTGTGATAGAAACTTGATATAATTTCACAAAATTGTGTTCATAAAACTAGTTAATCCTTACAACAAGATACAAGATAAAGAAACTGAGACTTCTATATTGTTTACAATTGAATTAATATATAGATATCAGGAAATAAAAACATACAAAATAAGATGGATTTCAAGAAGGAGGATGAAAGAATGTTTAAAGAGATAGCCAGTAAAGTTACGGTCGAAAGGCTCCGCGATATTACCCCTTATCATCGGGCGAAGGATCGCTTTGAATGGGAGGAGCTGCCAGAAGATCTGAGGAAACAGTTGATAAAGGATGGGGAGGACTATATAGATTTTATATTTGTAGTTCTTCCGGCAGTTCGCTATATGGATTTCAGTCGAGATGGAAATCGATCAAGATTCGAGGCAGTGTATTTTGAGAGAAGGAGAGCGTTGAATGCTCTTGTATTGGCGGAATGTGTTGAGCATGAAGGGCGTTTTATGGAACAGATTATCAACGGTGTAATTGCAATCTGTGAGGAATCAGGATGGCAGCTTCCCGCACATAACAACTATCCTCCACAGGATGATCTGCTTGGTCTTCCCAATACAAAGAGACCCCTCCTGGATCTTTTTGCATGTGAGACAGGTGAGCAGCTTGCAGCAGTCATATATTTACTTGATGATGAGTTGAATCAGGAATCCCCACTTATCAGAAAACGTGTATCAGAAGAGATAGAAACTCGAATTATTCAGCCATACTTGAATGATTATTTTCGCTGGATGGGAGGAAAAGGGGTACCGGTGAATAACTGGACTCCATGGTGCACGCAGAATGTTCTTTTGGCATCTATGCTTCCAGGTATGTCGACTTCACTGCAAAAAGAAATGATTCTCAAAAAGGCAGCTTCAAGTCTAGATGATTTTTTGGACAGTTACGGAGAGGATGGATGCTGCAACGAAGGCGTTGGATACTTCAGAGCATCTGGTTTGTGTCTGTTTCAGGCGATTGAGATTTTGAATATGGCCACTGATGACTCTTTTGAATCTATTTATCAGGTTTCAAAGATTAAAAATATTGCTGAGTATAGTATGAATATGCATATTGCAGATAGTTTTTATGCAAACTTTTCGGATTGTTCTCCAACCCCCGGGCGTTCCGGAGTAAGGGAATTCCTTTATGGGAAGAGAACTGGAAATCAGGAACTGATGCAGTTTGCAGCCGATGACCACAGAAAAGAAACCGAAATCACAATGAAGGCATCTGAGAATTTATATTATCGGCTTCAGGCAGCTTTTACTGAACAGGAAATCAGGGATTTTGATCTCAAGAGGCCTGCAAGAACTAAAGATATTTATTATGATAGCGTTGGAATCTTAATAGCCAGAGATGAGAAGCTGTTTCTTGCCGTAAAGGCAGGATGTAACGATGACAGTCATAATCATAACGATACTGGAAGCATTACTGTGTATAAGAATGGAAAACCAGTTTTGATAGATGTCGGAGTGGAGACCTATTCGAGAAAAACATTTTCTGAAAAACGTTATGAGATCTGGACCATGCAGTCGATCTATCATAATGTTGTAAATTTCGGTGGAACAGGACAGCTTCCGGGAAGAGATCGAAAAGCTGTAGTAGATCATGTGATGTTAAACGACAAGACAGCTGAGATTTCTATGGAACTTTCATCTTGCTATCTGAAAGGAGATATAGACAGATATACAAGGACAGTTACTTTTGATAAAGGAAATCAGATTAAAGTTGTGGATCAGTGTAGTCCAAAGGAATCAGAGGCAGTACTTACGCTTATGACACTGAAAAAACCAGAGGTTTTGTCAAATGGAGATTCAGGGAAGAAACAGCTGGCGGTCAATGATTCTGTTATTTCTATCAAGGATGTCAAGTCCCTGGATACGGAAACGATTGATTTAGTCGATCCAAAACTACAGGCAGAGTGGGGAGATAGGATTTATAGAACAGTGATTCGGTTGAAAGACGGACGCTGTACTTTTTATGTTGAATAAGAACATGTGTAAAGGAGCTGTTTTAATATAAAGAGAGGGATTACATTATGGGGAAAAGAAAATGGAACATCATACTTGGAACAATGATATTGGGGTTTGGTCTTATCTTAACGGGATGTGGAGAAAAGCAAAAAAAGTCAACTGACACAGGAGATCAGAATTCGGAGAAAAAGTTGACGGTTGCAATACAAACCAGTAGTTTTGTTACTGATTATGAGGATAATTTTTTTACAAAATATCTGGAGAAGAAAACAGGAATTGATTTGACCTTTTATCAGATGCCTGCCGATGCATCTGAATTTCGCACAAAAGTTTCTCTGATGGTGACAAATGGAGAGGAAATGCCAGATGTAATTATCTGTGATAACTGTCTTACGCCAGAGACAATACTCGATTATGGGTCGAAAGGGGCATTCATCCCCTTAAATGATTACATATATGATGAAAAGAAATCCCCAAATTTCAATAAGATTCCAAAGGAAGATCAAGATGTTATTCTTCAGGCAATTACAAACGCAGATGGGAAGATTTACAGTCTTCCCAAATATGAACCTGAGACATGGAACCTCACTCCCTATCGTATGTATATCAATGGAAGCTGGCTAAAGAAACTGAATCTTCAGCCACCTGAAACAACAGAAGAATTATACCAGGTTTTAAAAGCATTCCGCGAACAGGATCCAAATGGAAATGGACAGAATGATGAAATTGGGGCATATGGTTTCTTGAATGGCGGGTATGGGGAAGCGTCACCTTGGGCGTTAATGAATTCATTCGTGTTTTATAATGGCGGCGGTCAAAACGGAGGTCTTTCACTTGATGAAAATGGAAAGGTCATAGCACCATTTACAACGGAGGAATGGAAAGACGGACTCCGTTACATGAATCAGTTATATGAAGAAGGCCTGATGCCGGCATCAGTATTTACAGATGATGACACGCAGTTTAAAGCTACGCTCAATGCTGAAACGAATGTCGTAGGATTTGTCAGTTCAGGGAGTACTAGTGTATGGGGTGATGCAACGAAAAGTATAAATTTCCAGGAGATGGATATTATTAAACCTTTGAAAGGACCCAAAGGAGTAGCGTATACACCATATAGCTCTTATTCTCCGTCGAATGCATTCTTCATAACCTCTGCCTGTAAAGATCCTGATTTAGCCTTTTTATTAGGAGACACATTGCTTGACAATGAGACTGGACTGGTAGCCAGATATGGAGAAGAAGGTGTTGATTGGTCCAGAGAAGAATCCGATATGGAAGGAAATTCATCTGTGGCGGTGTATTCTGGAATGTATGATAAACTTTCCCTTGTTACGACAAGTAATCTGTGGGTTGAACAGCAGAATCAGACATGGAGAAATGTGAATCCGAGATATGCTTCACTAAAGCAAGGAACAACGGTTGGCAATAAACTGATTCCATTCGATCCGGACTCCAAGAACGATCAGTTGGGACTTGTAAACCTTGAGAACTATTATCCTGCACATCCTGAGGAGATTTTGCCATTACTTCATTATAGTGAAGAAGAGGCGGCTGCGGTAACTCAGGCCCTTACAAGTATTCCAGACTATATCAAGCAGTCCACTTCGGAATTTGTAATTGGGCAGAGAAATATTGACAGTGATTGGGAAAATTATAAAAAAGAGCTAGACAGTATGGGCTTAAGTGAATGGATTAAAAACGCACAGTCTGCATATGAGAGAATGAAGAAACAAGAAGCGAAATAAATGGTATCTTGATTCAGGGACAGACTATTGTTTAAACAATAGTCTGTCCGGTTAAATTCCACAAGAAGGAGGCGTATCAGAAATGAATAACACTTTAAAGAAGATCAAAAGCAGATGGCAGATTTATCTGATGTTGTTAGTCCCACTTGTCTGGCTGATCATATTTGCATATGTTCCCATGGGTGGATTGATACTCGCGTTTAAAAAATATAATTTTCAGCTGGGAATATTTAAAAGCGAATGGGTAGGGCTAGATAATTTTGTGAAGTTTTTTCAGTCTTTCAAATTTCCAATTATACTGAGAAATACACTTACCTTATCTATCTATAGTTTGCTTGCTACATTTCCCATTCCTATTATTTTTGCACTTTTTCTTAATTCCATGCTTGGAAAGAGATATAAGAAAATAATACAAACAGTCACTTATATTCCTTATTTCATCTCAATCGTGGTTATGGTGGGACTGTTATTTCAACTGCTAAACAATCGAATTGGAGTATATGGAAATCTGTATCGTCTTTTTACTGGACACTCTGCGCCCGATATTCTGGCTGAGGGAAAGAATTTTAAACATATATACGTTTGGTCGGGAGTGTGGCAGAATACGGGGTACAGTGCAATTATATATATTGCCGCACTTTCCGGTGTTGATAGTTCTCTTCACGAAGCTGCAATGATAGATGGAGCATCAAGGTTTCAGCGAATGATCCATATTGATATTCCAGCTATTTTACCTACTGCAAGCATTATGCTTGTTTTAGCGGTAGGCAATATAATGAATATAGGATTTGAAAAAGTGTTGTTGATGCAGAATAATCTAAATTTGAATTACAGTGAAATAATATCTACTTATGTTTATAAGGTTGGATTGGCAAGTGGAATCAATGACTTCTCACTTTCGACAGCAATTGGACTTTTTAACTCTGTTATCAATTTCGTTCTCCTGGTTATTGCCAATACAACAAGTAAGAAATTAAGTGGAAATGGAATTTTCTAATAATGGGAGGAAAGATATGAAAAATTTCAGGAATTACAGTCGTTCTGACAAGATGTATTATATTCTGACAACAGCATTTTTAACTCTTTTCTTTATTATCGTTCTATATCCATGTATATTTGTAATTGCAGCATCGTTTTCATCCGGAGATGCCGTTCAGGCCGGAAAAGTATTTTTTTGGCCCGTTGATTTTTCACTGGAAGGATATAAATCTGTGTTTGGCACAAAGACAGTATGGATTGGATTCCGTAATTCTCTCTTTTATATGGTTGTCGGCACTATTATAAATGTCTGCATGACAATGGTAAGTGCCTATTGTCTTTCAAGGCCAGACGTTCCCGGAACGAATGGTATCATGTTACTATTTACTTTTACAATGTTTTTCAGCGGCGGAATGATACCGAGCTATCTGTTGGTTCAAAAACTTCATCTGCTTAATACCATGTGGGCACTGATTATTCCCGGGTCTATCAGTGTATATAACTTAATTGTTGCCAGAACATTTATTAAAAGCAGCATTCCTATAGAATTAATGGAAGCTGCAAGAATGGATGGATGTAGTGATTTCAGATATTTTATAAAGATAGTTCTGCCATTATCGAAAGCAATTATAGCTGTGTTAGTGCTTTTTTATGGTGTGGCACATTGGAATTCCTTCTTTAATGCAATGATCTATTTGAACAAACGAGAGTTGTTTCCCCTGACCTTATTCCTGCGTGAGATATTGATGGCAGATCAGATTGATCCTTCTGCCATTCAAGATCCGGAATTGCAGGCACAATTTGCAAAGGCCGCAGGGGTAATAAAGTATGCCCTGATTGTAGTAAGTTTGATACCGGTAATGGTTATATATCCTTTTGTACAGAAATATTTTGTAAAAGGTGTAATGATCGGTTCTGTTAAAGGATAGAAAAAAGAGAAACCTGCGGGGGGATGCAAATGGAAAAGTTAAAAAGAACGCTGCGGTCGAAATCGTTACTTAAGTATTTTCTAATCTATCTGTCTTGTTTTATGATGATCCTTGTTATTTTTCTTGGTATGATTCGTGAATCGTATCGTATCCTTAAGAAAAATGTGATGAAGTCTAGCAACAATTATCTTGAGGAAAAGATAACGAGATTAGAGAATGACATCTCAAAACTTAGTAAATCCTCAGATGCATTATACAGAAGTCAGTCTTTTGCTCTATTGCAGCATACAGACGGCTCAATGGATAAAGCAAATATTCTGGCTGTCAAGAATGTGCATGATCAGTTTCGGAGTCTTAAGGAAGCAATCTCCTCCGCGTCACAAGAGCAAATGGTTCCTTATGGGCTCCTTTTGTTTCGATCAAATGATATTATCGCCGATACTGAACGATGTTCAGATCACTATAAACTGTATTATAATACATTTTTGACGGTTGAATACAACAGTAGACAACTCAACGCAGAAGAATTTAAAGATCTTCTTTTTGAACCCACAGATGATTTTAGAAGGTATATAAAACTAGATTCTATTACATTCCCCAATAAAGCAGGTAAAATATTGACCATAAAAGAAGGAATTTTGATACCTATTGGAAACTTGTCAGACAGAAATACGGCAATGTATATTCTAATGTCTTCTGATGCACTATACCATTCATTCATGGAGCAATATATAACTGGCGGTTATATTCGGGTTTTATATAAGGGGAATACACTTGTAAATAAAGGAACAGGAAACGAAGCAGATAAGAATTCAAAAGAAAAAAATGACTACATTTTTAAGAAGAAATCAACGGTTTTAGGCTGGGATATTGAGATGGGCCTTGATGAAAAGATCATTGATAATCAGATGATTCATATAAAATATATTCTTGGCAGTTATATTGTTCTGGGTATCGCCGGAATGTTTCTTTTAGCGTTTTTAATGAGTTATCGCCAATACTTAAGTATTCAAAAGTTATTCGATTCCTTCGATGGAATTCCTGATAATTCTGGAGGGGGAAATGATTATATTCGACTCGGAAACATGATTGAGAATATTTTGACGCAGAATGACAATTATCAGCAATTGGTAGAAGAGTCAATTCAGGAAAATGAAATTATCCTGATGCAGGACTTGATACTACGAGGGGTCAGTTCTCCAAACATTGTGAAGTTGATAAATAAACATTTTAATAATAGTCTGGAATTCTTTTGTGTTGTGGTTATTCAAATGCCCCGGAATATGGATCGAGTTCAAGTTCTTCATATGTACCTTGATGAGAAGATCAAACAATTTTCAGACAGGGAATATGATATTGTACAAACTTCAGAGGGAGAGTTAACTCTTATATTATCTATGAGCGCTGGTGAAGAGCCAACCACTTATCTTGTAGAGAAGCTGCTTACCGATATTATGAAAGATCTGACTGACATAGGAACAGATGAAACGTATCAATTTGCAGTCAGTTCCATAGGGACATGTATCAAAAACATTCATACATGTTACAATCAGGCAAAACAGATGCTGATTTACAATATCAACAAGAACCAAAGTTTTGTGGTGGCCTACAAAGTTGATGATAATTCTATGCGGGATAACAATGTTAATATAGAGAATCTGAATAGCTTTTATAGAACACTTATCAATGGAGAAAAAGACCAGGCACAACATATACTGGATAAATTGATTTCCAATTATAAAAAAATGCCATTTCGATTCGAAAATAGTAAGCAGACAGCTTTTTATTCCGTTTATAATACGATTCAATCTGCAAGCCAGAATTATCCGGAAAAGTATTTTGCAGACCTTGAAGTTTGTCACCCTTGCGACGATTTTGATATTAATGAGTTTGAAAACATGTTAACCAATTTTGTAGAAAAGTATTTTCGCGCGATAGCAAAATATAAACTGGATTCAGATAATAACTTGGAGAAACGACTGGTTTCATACATCGATAATAATTATCAGCGCGCAGATCTTACGATTTCCATAGCATGCCGCGATAATTCAATAACCCCAACATTGATGAATGAGACTTTAAAAAAATATTGTGGGATGACTTTTGCGGCCTGCCTTGAAAATAAAAGAGTGCAGGAAGCAAAATCCTATCTTAAATACAGTGATTTTTGCAATGAAAAAATAGCCGATAAAGTTGGCTTTGGGGCAGTAAACACCTTTTATCGGGTATTTCAGAAATGTACATATATGACGCCGGGACAATATCGAGAGCCACATACAGCAGAGAATCAGCACAGTAAATAGGTAAAAAACATTACTCTCAACAACGCTTAGGAGAATAGCATAGTGGAAAGAAGAATACCCTGTCGTTTAATGAAAGATTCATTCAGCGGCAGGGTATATATCTGTCCTTATGCATGAAATAAAGAAAGACATATTTGTTGGCTGCAGTAGTTTTTTTGACATTATGCCAGTAGTGATATAAGATAGAAGTAGAAACAGAAGACATACCGCCGCAGGGAATTGCGAAAGACCCATTATGAATAGGGGATAGGGGTGAAAGTCCTATCCTCCGCAAGAGATAGGAAGGAGAGTATGATTATATGTTTTTACAAATATCATACAGGATATAAAAATGAGGGTAATTGGAAAAGAAGTCAAACACAAAGCCTTTGGGCAGGGAACAATAACAAGTCATTCAGGAAATATCGTTACAGTCTCCTTTTCAAAAGAAGATAAAAAGTTCATATATCCTGATGCATTTGACAGCTTTTTAACGTTTAAAAACCAGTCTGATCAAAATGAAATAAGTATCATATGTAACAGCAAGTTAGAGAAGGAGAATGCGCAAAAAAAGGTATTGGAGGAAAAACAGGAGCACCGTCAAAGGCTTCTTTCTCTAAAGATCACACCAAAATCTCAGGCGGCTTTTAACATTGATTTGAATGATTTAAATGAAATCTTTTCATCAGGCACTATCTCAACCGGATATTATCTAAGTGGTCATTCAAAGGGGGAACCGCGCATTCCAAGTAAGCTAAGGCCTAACTCTGCCTGCTTGCTGACCGGACGCTCTTCTAAAACTACGGAAAAAGAGCGGCGGATACTGGGAGTTATTATGGTAAAGGATGACTTTTGGGGAGATTCATGTAAAAATGGAATTGTAGAATTACACGACAAGTATAGAATACGCTTGGATCCAAAAAAAAGTATGCTGTATTGGGACTATTTTGATGGTAGTGATCCTCTTCCACGTTGGGGAAATACAGCATTCAAGTATTTTTCAAACAGTACGATGCAGCGAATTCTGCTGGAAATAAAGAAAAAATCCCGGAATGCCGAAAACGAGAAGGAAATTAACGCATTCTACCAATATTTCAGTGACATTAATCATTTATAAAAAAGAAGTCAGAGACTGTCCGGCGTATAGCAGGTGAGCGACTTAATGCAGTGCGCTGGGGAATTAAACATGTTAGAATGGTTATAGACTATGATGTTTCGAAAATATATTATGGGGCAGCAAGGCTGCCCCATAATATATTAACAATATCAGCATCCATATAGATAGGATTTTGTGCCTTTATCAATGTAAGCCCTCCAGATTGCAAAATTGTAGGGGCAATTCCAGTCAATTTGTGTCTGTGGATTTTCAAAAACTTGGTTTAATTTGTTATGGTTAAAGATAATTGATCCATGTTGATCAAAAGATACCCCGTCTACCCACATCATCCAGTCATCAGAAACAATTTCACGAAATTCGCAATTTCTGGTATTATAAACTCCAATTCCTTTCTTTTCTTCCATGGTATAAAAGATATTTCCACGATTATCACCGCACATGCCATCGGTTGTCGTTCCTTTGCTTCCCAGAGCGCAAACACGGCAGTCGATCTCTTCTAGAGGAGTCCCGTAATCACGCAGCAAAGCAGTGTCGATGGCATATAGATTCCTGGACGGAACCGAGCAATAATATAGTGTGCAGTGGTCAGCGGATAAGGCAATGCCATCAACTCCAAATTCGACAGGTTTGTCACTATATACACGTCTGGTGTCAATATCGAACTGGAAACCGGGAAGCGGCTGTGTGCTTGGCTGTTTATTAAGTACTCGCCGGAATGTTTTTGTTTTCATATTGTAAATGATAATTCCGCCAACAATCGGATGATTCTGCCATCCGCTGCCTGAATCTGTAATATAGACAAATCCGTTCTTATTGTCCACAACAAGGTCATTTAAAAAAGATGTTCGGTAAGGGGCTGCTTTATCGGGAATGATTATCGAATCTATCATCTTATTCGAGTTCAGATCCCACAAAAGCAATTTTTGTGAGCCTGGTTTCGATGGCTGATAGGCAATTTTTCCCTGATCTAAGATCCACATTCGGTTGTACTCGTCAATCTCATAACCCATGACAGACTGCAGTGCATCTACATTTCCTGCCTGGTTCCATTTCCAGCTTGGAAACGGCTCCAGAATAGCTTTGCCATCTTTCATAGCGATATAATTCAAAGTTGAGGGTATTCCATCTGTCCAGCGTGGAACAGCAGCGTAGAAGACGCCATTTTGATCAACCTTTATCCCAGTCGGAATAGCATGTTTCCAATATTGATTCTTTTCAAATTGTGCTTTCGTGGATTCGTTAGTAAAATTCCAGTATAACCGGTTCCAAGACAGTAACATTTCATAATTCATATAGCATATTCTCCATAATATACGCTGATTCAAGAACGTATGGTTCCTTTATAAGCTATGATATGCAAAATGGGATTATGATTTATCAAATATTATTATCTAAAGAATATGATGATTTTATTTGCATTTGTATGCGATGATTGTCACTTTCCCCTTTCCAGGATGCTTCTTGATCATGTATTTCTCGGGAAATGCTTCGAGTAGTTTGGTCAGTTTGATGAAGCCAAAGGTTCTCACATCAAAATCTGGTTTGGCTCTTTTGATATACTGACCGGCAAGGCTTACATTGACATATCCATCATCGTCCTGGAATTTATCTGACGCAATTTTTAACAGCTTGTGTATTTCATTGATATCATTTGTGCTGTCATTGTTATCGATTGTTTCTTCGGCTTCAGGAGCATTCCCTTTTGCTTTTTCATTGCCGGCATCTCCTTTTTTTGCGGATTTCTCTGATTCTGTATTGAGATTTTCCAAAAAAATAAATTCATCACAGCTGTTTCTGAATGCCTCTGGTGTTTTCTTTTCACCGACACCTATGACGTATACACCGGATTCATGCAAGGTGATCGCAAGTGGGGTATAATCGCTGTCACTTGCAACAATCACGAATCCATCATAAAGGTCTTTATGCAGCAGAGAGATGGTGTCAATGACGAGAGCCATATCCGTTGCATTCTTTCCGGAGGTGTAGTCAAATTGCTGCTGAGGTCTGATTGCCAGCCGCATGATTTCGCTTTCCCAGTTTTTTAAAGTATTCTTTTTCCAGTTTCCATAGGCTCTTTTGACTACAATACGGCCATGTGTTGAGATTTCCTGTATGACATCTTCCAGCTTTGACAATTGTGTGTTGTCAGCATCAATTAAAAGTGCAATTCGCTTTAAATTTCTCATGTTTCTCCTATTCCAAATAATAAATGATTGTTTTTGCAAAAGCTGCTCCATTTGAGCAGCAAGCTTACCCTTATTGTAAATGACAGCGATACGAAAAGCAATAAATAAATTTGTAAATTGTCAGCTTCTAGCTGGAAAGAAATGCAGTCAATATAGGTTGCTTTTATATAACACAATCTATTTGGGTTGCATTTATATCTTACTGTGTTATACTGTCCATGAGGTGAAGGTATGGAAAAATATTCTGCATTAATTATAGATTTGAAGAAATCCAGATCATATTCGCTTAATGATCGGAATTCACTACAAAAGTACATTCTTAAAGTGATAAAACATTTGAACAGCTTGTTTTCTCATTCGCTTGTAAGGGAGATTGAGTTCAGTGCCGGCGATGAGGTTCAGGGGCTGTTTATTTCTCCGGAGGCGTCGTATCTTTATTACAGATTGTTTGCCATGATTGTTTATCCGGTTGAAATCAGGGCCGGAATTGGTGTGGGTGAATGGAATGTCCAGATTATACATGCAAGTACTACAGTACAGGATGGACCGGTATATCATAATGCGCGGCATGCAATCAAACATGTAAAGGACACACAGGGATATCCGGTGCTTTTATATTCGGGCAATGAGAATGACAGATACGTCAACACAGTCATTAATTCCCCTTTTGCATTTACTGATAAGAATACAGAGTATCAAAATGATATGATGTTGATGTTGGAGCTGTTGTATCCGATAGACTGCAGTCATTCCATAGACTGCAGTAAAATCGCTCCGATCTTTCCACTTTTAGCATCAAAAAAAGAAATTGATTATTATACAAGGTTTCGAAAGGAAAAAGCTGTCAGAAACTATCCCTTTGATGTGGCCGAGAGCACACATGACAGCCCCATTTGTACAGATGCCGCAGAATTGACAAGTGGCTTTTTTACTACTTCCGGAAAAAAACGAGGAATGACAATTCAGCTTTCAAGAATGCTCCTTGTGAGCAGACAGAGTGTGGATAAGACTATAAAAACGGCTAATGTCTATGAAGCACGAAATTGTACTATTACGGCACTACAGTTTATGAATCAATATTTCTGAAAGGCTGGGTTTGATTATGATGATATATATTTTACTGGCGGCATATTTTCTCGCTGATTTTTCTTTTCAGCCTGCGAAACTGGCCATAAGAAAAAGAAAGAACTTCAGTTATCTGGCAGTCTATTCTGCTGTCTATGCAGCTGTATTTTTTCCGATTCTATTTGTTCTGGTGAAAGTTCGATATGCCTTTTTGGCGTATTTTTTCATAGTGATTTTACATCCGTTGATTGACAGAGGTAAAATATTGCTGGAAAGAAAATATGAGGATAAAACCTGTAAGTTTATATTATTTCTTGTGGATCAGGTCTTACATATCTTGCTTATCTCGGTAGTCTGCTTTACTTTTCAACTGGAGGAGCATACAAGTCTTATTTACGGAAAGCTGATGGAGTGGAATCATTTCAGGGAACTTGTTATCTACGTTTTGATTTTTGCTATTATATGGGATCCAGCCTCCGTATTCATAAAGAATTTGTTTCAATACTTGGATCGTTCAAATAGTGGTATTGCAGCGGATGAAGAGCCACAGATAGGAAGAATCATTGGAAAACTCGAAAGACTTATCATCTCCATCTTGATTCTGTGCGATCAGTTTGGGGCAGTTGGATTTGTGCTGACGGCCAAGAGCATAGCAAGATTTAAACAGTTGGAAGATAGGGATTTTGCAGAGAAATATCTGGTCGGTACATTGACCAGTACGGTAATTGCCTTTATCGTTACCCTTGTTTTGGGGCTGGCGATATGATTGCTGCCAGGGTCCTGAACATAAATTCTGCCATCCATGCCGGATGGCAGAAAGTGTCTGCAATATTTACTTTTTGTTTCGACCACAGATCGCATTGACAATCCAAAGAAGGATTACCGCGCCTAGAATGGAGACGAGCAGACTCCAGATGTTGAATCCGGTAATCCCCGTTCCTCCAAAGAAGTTCATAATAAATCCGCCGATAAGGCCTCCGACAATGCCGACGATAATGTTGGCAAGAGCACCCATACTTGCGTTATTCCCTGTTATCATACTTGCGAGCCAACCTGCAAGAGCTCCGATGATAAGCCAACTGATAATGCCCATAAAATCACCTCACATTCTATTTTCATGGTTATCATTTCCAAAAAATTACTTTTTGATTCACAGATATTTAATTTATTGAATTTTCACTTTACGCATGCTATAATCAGAAAACACAATATTCATCTATATCTCAATTTCAGGAAAGGATTATAAAGAAGCTATGAAAATAGCAATATTGGGTTACTCAGGAAGTGGAAAGTCAACCTTGGCTCATTTTTTATCAGAAAATATAAGAACGGAATGTCTCCATCTTGATCAAGTGCACTTTTCAAATAACTGGATTGAACGCCCGGATGCAGAAGCCAAATCGATGGTCAGTGATTTTATGGAGAAAACAGATTGGATCATAGATGGGAATTATACAAATCTTTACCATTCGAAACGACTGGAGGAAGCTGACCAGATTATTTTACTGCTTTTTTCCAGATGGGCAGCACTCAGACGTGTTCTTGCACGATATAATAAATTTCGTGGACAGACACGACCGGATATGGGCGATGGATGCAATGAAAAAATAGATTGTGAATTTATCTGGTGGATTTTGTATAAGGGACGCACAAAGCATAAGCAAGATCAATACAATAATATCCAGAAAAAATATCCTGATAAAACCATTATAATTCGAAACCAGAGGGAACTGGATAAACTATATCAGGAAATGAAAAATCGAAACCAGACCTAAGGCTTACATGAACAGATTTCAACGGATGTAAGTCTTTTTCATGCTTTTATATCCCCCCCATAGGCTTGTGTATACTCAATAAACAGGATACTATATAGGATGCAGGGATTGTTACGCACTTGTGCTCTCACAATCCTGAAAACATCTATGGAGCGAGGAAAAAATGAACGAAAATTATAATCAGGTTTTATATCAGGAAGAGGATCCGAAAGCATATATTGAAGACTACTGGACAAAACGATCCGAAGGATTTGCAAGTCTTCGAAAAAACGAATTACATAGTGACAAATATCAAAGATGGGAGAAGGAGATACTCACACAGCTGCCTACAGGAGATAATCTCAAGATACTGGATATCGGCTGTGGGGCCGGCTTTTTCTCTATTATCCTTGCCAAACACGGTCATCAGGTTGTCGGCATTGATCTGACAGAAAGTATGATTGCGGATGCTAAGATACTTGCTGCAGAGGAAGGGGTAAAGCCCACTTTTTGTACGATGGATGCTGAGAATCTGGATTTCGACGATGAGTCTTTTGACGTGGTGATATCAAGAAATCTCACGTGGACCTTGCCTCATCCACGAGATGCATATAGGGAGTGGATGCGAGTGCTGAAAAAAGACGGAGTTATGCTTAATTATGATGCGGAGTATGCCAAAGATCAGAAGACATCGAAACTGTCGGGCAGACATGCTCACGACGATATTTCAAAAGAGCTGATGAATCAGTGCAACGAAATCTATCATATGCTGGACATCAGCGAAAAGCACCGCCCCGAATGGGACCGTCTGATTCTGATGCAGATGGAGGTAAGTGAATGTGAAGTGAATCCGAACGTGGGGCAGGATATCTACAAAGAGAAGGATATGTTCTATATCCCAGTGCCTATGTTTCGAATCCGTGCGGTAAAAAGGGGATAGAACTTATGCTGCGCTATATTGGAAAACGCATGCTTTCATTGATACCGATTCTGATCGGGATCACGTTTCTTTCATTTGCGCTGATGCACACGACATCGGCGGATGCAGTGGATATCATGGAAAACAATACAGGAATGGTTTTGTCGGAGCAGGCGAAAGAACAGGCAAGAAAGGATATGGGCCTTGATAAGCCGTTTCTGGAACAATATATGATATGGCTAAAGAACCTTTTATCAGGCGATATGGGTAATTCGTATGTATCAGGAAAACCAGTGCTGCAGACAATATTGTCGAAACTTCCGGCGACGCTTTTACTGACGCTGACTTCCATCCTCACAACAGTCTTTATTTCAGTGCCTCTTGGAGTTTTGTCGGCTGTAAAAAAGAATTCTGTCTTCGACTATATACTGAGGTTTTTCAGCTTTATCGGGAATTCTATGCCGGGATTCTTTGTGTCGTTGCTGTTGATTTATTTTTTCTCTGTGAAAATGAAGCTTTTCCCGGTCATGGGAAGTCAGGAAGGACTTAAAAGCATCATTCTTCCGACACTTACGCTGTCGATTGCCATGTCCTCAAAATATACAAGACAGATTCGAGCGGTCGTATTAGAAGAGATGAATAAAGATTATGTTCTCGGGGCGAGGGCAAGAGGCGTGAGTGAAAAGACAATTCTTTTTGCCAGCGTGTTAAAATCCTCTATGATGACGGTTATCACACTGCTATCACTGTCTGTCGGTTCTCTGCTTGGAGGAACAGCGATTGTTGAGACGATCTTTATGTGGGATGGGGTTGGAAAGATGGCAGCTGATGCAATTATGATGCGCGATTATCCAGTGATTCAGGCATATGTAATCTGGATGGCAGCGATTTATGTGATTGTAAATCTTGTAAGTGATATCTTCTATCATGCCTTGGATCCGCGTGTTCGACTGGCAGGGGAGGAAACATGAAGCAAAAGATGAAAATATCAAGATCAGTTTCCAGTCAGAAAAAGAATCATGTCAAGCTGATTATTTTGTTGATCCTTCTTGGGCTTATGCTGTTTTGTGCTGCATTTGCAAAATATTTGACGCCATATGATCCTTATGAACAGGACTTATCGCAGGCACTGAAAGCACCGAATAGCAGTCATCTGCTCGGCACAGACCGCTATGGCAGAGATATGCTCTCCAGAGTGATTTTGGGTTCGAGGAGTACAATTTTTTCTACTCTTGCCCTGGTTAGCGTGATCAGTATTGTGGGAATCGCCGTGGGGACCTTCTGCGGATATGTCGGAGGCAGGGCAGACTCCGTGATTATGAGAATTTCGGATGTTTTTTTGGCATTTCCCGGGATGGTATTTGCCATCGCAGTTGCTGGCGTCCTGGGCGGGGGCATCTCAAATGCCGTGATTGCCCTGGCCTGTATCTCATGGCCGAAGTATGCCAGACTTGCAAGAGGTCAAGTACTGACACAAAAGAATATGCCTTATATTGAGGCGGCAAGGCTCTCAGGATGTGGGACGACAAAGATCATCTTTCGTCATCTGGTTCCAAATGTTCTGGGACCGATTGTGGTGACGGCCTCTCTTGATGTCGGGACGATGATGATGGAAATCGCCGGCTTGTCATTTCTGGGTCTCGGGGCAGTTCCTCCGGCAGCGGAATGGGGATCTATGATGAGCAACGGCAGGAGTATGCTGCAGACATCACCATGGGTAATTCTGGCTCCTGGATGTGCAATCTTCCTCACGGTTGTACTGTTTAATCTTCTTGGAGATACTGTACGGGATATTATGGATCCACGGGATGCACAGACATAAGTGAGAACGAAAGGTTTGGGAGAATCAATATGATAAAAAAGAAAATAACAGGAGTATTCCTCCTGACAGCTTTGATAACATCGACTCTTTTGGGGTGCGGGAGTGGTGAGCCTTCAAAAAGAAACGAAAAGACGGAGGAATCTGCTTCCAATCATACAGAATCCAAGAATGGAAAAAAAGTCTTTAATTATGGAACAACCGCATACGGAGTTGAGATGGGCAACACGGGTTTAAATCCGCATGACAACTATTCCGGATGGTCGACGGTTCGGTATGGGGTTGGAGAGACTTTGTTTAAGTTTACTGAAAACATGGAACTAAAACCGTGGCTTGCAAAAAGCTATGAGCAGGTGGATGAAAATACTGTGAAGATCACGCTGAAGGAAGGAATCAGATTCAGCAGCGGAAGATCTCTGGATGGACAAGCAGTAAAGGAATGTCTTGAGGATCTGATTGCCGTCAATGACCGTGCACCGGAGGACCTTAAGATATCATCGATCACGGCGGACGGACTTGATGTGACCATTTCATCTAAGGAGAAAGTACCGGCACTTTTGAATTATCTTTCGGATCCCTATGGTGCGATCATTGATATGAAATATGGGGTGACAAAGGATAAAAATGTTGCCGGCACAGGGCCGTTTATTGCCACCTTTGTCTCGGACGAGCAGATCAGTCTGAATAAAAATCCCGATTATTGGGGAGGACAAGTAAAGATGGATGAAGTCAATGTAAAGGAGATCGTGGATGGCGATACGTTGACGATGGCGCTTCAGTCCGGTGAGATTGATGCTGCCCAGGGACTTCCATATGCAAGTCTTGAGCTGTTTCAAAACAATGATGATTTTAAGATCAGCACGGCTGATACTTCACGTACTTTTTTTACACAGCTAAACCAAAAGACACCGGCACTTCAGGATCCGGATGTGAGAAAAGCGATCGCTATGGGAATTGACAAAGAGGGATTTACGAAGACTTTGCTTCAGGGAAATGGCTCTCCGGCAACGGGTCCTTTTCCGTCGAATTTTACATTCGGTGACGAGCAGGTGACGGCAGAGAAGTACAACCCTGACAAGGCGAAGGAGCTGCTTACAAAAGCAGGTTATGAAGATTTTGATGGTGACGGATATCTGGATAAAGATGGAAAGACTCTGACTCTTCGGTGGCTGACTTATCCGGGACGCCAGGAACTTCCTCTTTTGGCCGAGTCCGCTCAGGCGACTTTGAAGAAGATCGGAATTAAAGTAGATATCAATAACACCCAAAACAGCCAGGATTTTCTGGATAAAGGGGAATGGGACATCTATGCAAGTGCATTTGTCACTGCTCCGACCGGAGATCCGGAGTATTTCTTCACGACACATTGTCTGAGGGAATCCGCAAAGAACAGGGGTGATTATTTTAATGATGAGCTTGAACAGCTGGAAGGACAGCTTCATAATGAATTTGATGTAGAAAAACGCGGGGAATTGGCGGTTTCGATGGAGCAGTTGATTTTAAATGATAACAGCTTTATCTTTGCATCTCATCTTAAGATGTCATTTGTGATGAAATCCAAGGTGAATGGGTTTGAAGCACATCCTTCCGATTATTATGAAATTACGAAAGATCTGGATTATAAATAAAAGGAGTCAAGATGGATCCGATCCTTAATGTCAGACATCTGGAAATTAAATATGGGGAAATGCCTGCTGTATCTGATGTAAGTCTGGAGCTGATGCCGGGTGAGGTCCTTGGTGTCGTGGGTGAATCAGGAAGTGGGAAAAGCACACTCATACGTGGAATCATGGGACTTTTAGGTGCGGGGTCCCAAATCACAGAAGGTGACATCTGTTTTCAGGGAAAAAAGCTCCTGGATCTCGAACAGCGAGAACGCAGAAAACTTATGGGTCAGCAGATGATGATGATTTTTCAGAATCCCCAGGCTTCTCTTGTTCCGATACGGACAGTGGAAAAGCAAATTTACGAGGCAATATCAGAAGGAAGCAGGAAAAGAGCGGGTGTTTTAAACCGCAAAAAAGTCAGGGAGCAGGCTCTTGAGGCATTTGCAAAGATAGGACTGAAAGGTGGAGAACAGATTTTGAAATCCTATCCTTTTCAGTTGTCCGGTGGTATGAATCAGCGTGTCTGTATTGCGATTGCAATGATGCAAAGACCTCAACTGCTCTTTGCGGATGAGCCGACCAGTGCACTCGATGTCACAGTACAGTCCCAAGTTCTAGATGAGCTTGTAAAACTTAAAAGCCTTTCTGGAACAGCAATCGTAATTGTAACCCATAATATTGGTATCGTAGAGCGTATCGCGGACAAAGCAGCCGTGATGTATCAGGGAAGATTGGTTGAATACGGCTCGAAAGATGAGGTAATACAACATCCCAGAGAAGAGTATACGAAAAAACTATTAAACGCAGTTTTGCACTTGGAAAGGGAATAAGATGAAGACGGTTCTGGACGCAAAAGATCTGGTAAAGACTTATCATAAAGGTAAATCAATGCTATGTGCTGTTGATCATGTCAGTCTTACAATCCATCAGGGAGAGTGTCTTGGACTGGTGGGGGAGAGCGGAAGTGGAAAAAGCACACTTGCCAGGATGATCACCAGCCTTGTCGAGTCGGATCAAGGAACGATTCTCTTGAATGGAAAAGTCCATATGGTATTTCAAAATCCGCAGGATTCCTTTGACCCGAGACGCACATTGGGGGATGGCATTATGGAAGTGTTCAGGAATCACGGTGTTTCAAAGGCAGATGCCAAACAGCAGATGAACAAACTTCTTTCGATTGTGGAACTTCAAAGCGAGATGACTTCCAGGTATCCACATCAGGTAAGCGGTGGACAATGTCAGAGAGCTGCAATTGCACGGGCGATCGCCATGCATCCGGATCTTGTCATCTGTGATGAGGCAACGAGCGCACTGGATGTCACAGTTCAGGCTCAGATCATAAGGCTGCTTAAAAAATTGCAGAAAGAAAGCGGGATTTCCTATCTGTTTATCAGCCACGATCTTGCCCTCGTACAGGCAATGTGTTCAAGAGTTGCCGTGATGCACAAGGGAAAGATTGTGGAGCAGGGAAGTGTTTCCAAGATCATAAAACATCCAAGGTCGGATTATACCAGAACACTAATTAATTCTGCAATTTAAATAAAAACCGAAAAATTTTAAAAAATCTCTTGACAATGATATATCGGACGTATATAATACAACATAATTCAATAAAAAAAACAAACCGTTGAAGCGAAGATAACAGCTTATCGTGCATTCACAGAGAGCCTGAGGTGGTGGGATTCAGGTAAACGCAGTTTGCTAAATGGATCGCTGAGGGCATGAGGGAAAGAGCTGTAAGGCTTTAGTATAGCATGACGTATGGGCGTACGTGAGTCGCCGGAGATATGATAGTATCTTGCTAAGCGCACAAGGGGGATTTTTCTCTTGTGAATCAAGGTGGCACCGCGAATTGACTTTTCAATCCGTCCTTGACATTACTTAAATTGGTAATGTCAAGGGCGGATTTTTTGCTCTGACAAGAAGGGAGGGTCTATGAATGAGACACAGATGACAGAAGCTAAAAGGTTGGCAGCAACTGGAAGATATCATGTGATGCCGGTGACAGAAGAAATGTTGTCAGATCTTTACACACCGGTTGGGGTGCTGAGGACACTGCAATATGTGAGCAGTCACAGCTTTATACTTGAAAGTGCTGAGGGTGAGAAAACCTGGGGACGCTACAGCTTTCTAGGATTCGAGCCAAAACTGGAATTCTGCTGTAAGGATGGGATCTGTCGGACACGGGAACTGTGTCCGACGGGTGAGGGACGGGTAAGCATTCAGACTTCATGTCCCGAAAGGTTAATCCGGGAGCTGATTGCGAAGTATCGGTCTCCCAGGATCGAAGGCCTCCCCCCTTTTACCGGTGGTCTGGTCGGGTATTTCTCCTATGATTATATCCGGTATGCCAAGACAGGTCTTGATATAGAAGCCGTTGACGATGCGAATTTTAACGATGTGGATCTGATGCTGTTCGATCAGGTTATTGCATTCGACCATTTGAAACAGAAAATTATTTTGATGGTTGGGATGTCGCTGGATGGCGATATTGATAAGGACTATGAACATGCGAAAATCCGTCTGGAAAGGCTGAAAGGGCTGGTACGAGGCCGCAGGGAGAAACATCCGGAGACCTTGAAACTTTTGACACCCCCCCAGGCACTTTTCACGAGAGAAGAATATTGTGAGATGGTCTGTGAAGCTAAGAGATATATCTATGAGGGGGATATCTTTCAGGTAGTGCTTGCCAATCGGATATTTGCAAGGAAGGAGGGGAGCATCTTCGATGTGTACCGTCTGCTTCGGAGCTCGAACCCTTCTCCCTACATGTTTTATTTATCCGGAGATGACATTGAACTGGCTGGGGCCTCGCCGGAGACACTGGTCAAACTGAAAGAGGGAATCCTTCATACTTTTCCTCTGGCAGGTACCAGAAAGCGAGGCGAGACAAGAAAAGAAGATGAGAAATTGATGCAGGAACTTCTTTTGGATGAAAAAGAACTTGCTGAGCATAACATGCTTGTAGATCTCGGCAGGAATGATCTGGGAAAGATCAGCAAGGTCGGCACCGTATGTCTTGAGAAATATCAGAGCATCGAACGTTTTTCTCATGTGATGCATCTTGGATCCACAGTGAAAGGAGAAATTGCTGAGGATAAGGATTTCATGGATGCGATTGGCGCTGTACTGCCGGCAGGAACGCTTTCCGGAGCTCCAAAGATCAGAGCCTGTGAGATTATCGATAAGTTGGAAGGACACCGGAGGGGAATCTATGGCGGAGCTGTTGGATACATCGACTTTACCGGAAATCTGGATATGTGTATTGCAATCCGTATGGCTTATGCAAAGAAGGATGAACTTTATGTGTGTTCTGGAGCAGGAATTGTGGCAGAAAGTGTTCCGGAGAATGAGTACCAGGAATGCCTGAATAAAGCGATGGCGGTTATGGAGGCAGTGGAAGATGCGGGAAAGGAGATGGATGTATGATTCTTTTGATTGATAATTATGACAGCTTTACCTATAACATCTATCAGATGCTGGCCGATAAAGATCAGGTAATTGTGATCCGAAACGATGAAAAGACAGTCGAGGAAATAATTGAAATGAAACCGGACGCCGTTGTTCTGTCACCCGGACCTGGGAGACCTGAAAACGCCGGAGTTTGTATCGATGTGGTGCAAAAGTTAGCCGGTAAACTTCCCATTCTGGGTGTGTGTCTCGGACATCAGGCCATCTGTCAGTCATTTGGAGGAATAGTCACACACGCGAAACACCTCATGCATGGAAAGTCCTCGGAGATTATCGTGGATCCAAAAAGTACGATTTTTTATGGCTTATCAGATAGATTGTTGGTGGGAAGATATCATTCTCTTGCAGTAAAAAGAGAGGGACTGCCAAAAGAGCTGAAAGTGACCGCATATTCCACAGACGGCGAGGTGATGGGTGTGGAACATCAAAGATTTCCGATATATGGACTTCAGTTTCATCCGGAGTCTATCCTGACACCAGATGGAAGCAAAATGCTCCAGAACTTCTTGAATGTCGGATAACTCTTGTTGTGCGACAGGTGAATAAGAAATCGATCGTCATTGAAATCAAACAGAAAAAGAGAGGAGTAGGAAATTATGATCAAAGAGGCGATATTTAAACTAGTTAAGCGGGGTGACTTATCCTATGAGGAGGCACATCAGGTGATGGATGAGATTATGGAGGGAAAGGCAAGCGATGTACAGATGAGCTCCTATCTGACGGCACTTAGCATGAAAGGGGAAACGATTGAGGAGATCACTGCATCGGCGGCTGGAATGCGAGAGCACTGCATCAGACTTCTCTCTGATGTAAATGCTCTGGAAATCGTGGGAACGGGCGGAGATGGTTCGAATTCTTTCAACATATCCACCACGTCAGCACTTGTCATCGCCGCAGCGGGTGTTCCGGTTGCAAAACATGGAAACCGAGCGGCTTCGAGTAAATGCGGAGCAGCCGATGTGCTCGAAGAACTGGGTGTGAATATCTGCATTTCTCCTGAGAAAAGTGCCAAACTTTTGGAGGAAATCGGGATTTGCTTTCTCTTTGCACAAAATTATCATTTTGCGATGAAATATGTGGCACCCGTAAGAAAAGAGCTGGGAATCCGGACCATTTTTAACATACTCGGCCCTCTTGCGAATCCGGCAGGAGCAGACATGGAGTTGATAGGGGTCTATGATGAAACTCTTGTCGAACCGATCGCTCATGTGCTGAAAAACCTTGGGGTAAAAAATGCTATGGTCGTGTATGGACAGGATAAACTCGATGAAATATCTATGAGTGCCCCGACTTGTGTGTGTGAGATCCGTGATGGCAAATTCAATTCTTATACGATTACCCCGGAGCAGTTCGGATTTGTCTTTTGTACAAAAGATGAACTGACAGGCGGAACGCCGGCAGAAAATGCTCGAATTACCCGGCGGATCTTATCCGGTGAGGAGAGGGGAGCGAAACGAAATGCCGTGCTTTTAAATGCCGGTGCCGCACTCTATATTGCAGGAAAAGTGCAGACGATGAAAGAAGGCATATTCCTTGCGGCAGAGATAATTGACAATAAAAAAGCTTTTGAGAAGCTGGAGCAGTTTATTCAATCTTCCAACGAAGGAGAGGAGGATAATGCAGCGGAATGATCTTAGATGAGATTGCAGAGAAAACAAGAATAAGGATTTCCGAGAAAAAGAAACAGGTACCGCTAAGCGAAATATGCAGGGTAGCTCAAAAAAGGACAGCTGTGGAAAAGGGAGCAAACGGCGGCTTTACATTTCCGTTTGAAAAAGCGATTGGCAGTGGCGGAATCTCTTTTATCTGTGAAGTGAAAAAGGCGTCCCCATCAAAAGGTGTCATTTCTGAAGATTTTTCCTATCTTCAGATTGCAAAGGAATACGAGAACGCGGGGGCCGATGCTCTTTCTGTGCTGACAGAGCCATATTACTTTCAGGGAAATGACAGATATCTGCAAGAGATTGCAAAAGAGGCAAGAATTCCAATTTTGAGAAAAGATTTCACAGTAGACCCATATATGATTTATGAAGCGAAACTGATGGGAGCCTCGGCGGTACTTTTAATCTGTGCCTTACTCTCAGATGAAGAGTTGAAAAATGATATCAAAATCTCACATGGTCTGGGGCTTTCCGCATTGGTTGAAGCCCATGATGAAAAGGAGGTATATCGTGCGATTGCCTGCGGGGCCAGAATCGTCGGTGTCAATAATCGCGATCTGAATACGTTTCAGGTAGATCTGAGTACAAGTGTTCGCCTGAGAAGTCTGGTGCCAAAATCCGTTTTGTTTGTGTCGGAAAGTGGAATAGCGAACCCATCGGATATAAAAAAACTGAAAGAGAACAAAACAAATGCGGTTTTGATTGGCGAGACGATGATGAGAAGCCAGGATAAAAAATCGTTGATAAAAGATCTGCGGGAGGTGTGAACATCCAATGAAAATTAAGATTTGCGGTTTAAGCAGAGAGGAAGATATTGATGCTGTGAATACTGTTCTTCCGGATTATGTTGGATTTGTATTTGTACCGGGAAGCACAAGATATGTCAATTATGAGCATGCCCAAGAATTAAAAGGAAAACTTTCAAAGAAGATTTCTGCGGTAGGGGTATTTGCTGATGAGGAACCTGAGATGATCGAATGTATGGCAAGAGACGGAATCATCGATCTGATACAGCTTCACGGAGATGAAGGGGTAAACGATGTTGAAACGTTGAAGAGAGTATGTGGCATTCCGATAATTAAGGCTATATCCATGAATTCTTATAAACATCGGGAGAGCATAAGAAAGTTTGAAGAGAGCAGCGTGGATTACCTGCTTTTGGACAGTGCAAAGGGTGGAAGTGGTCAGATGTTTGATCACAGGTGCATATCTAATATAAAAAAGCCGTTCTTTCTCGCCGGAGGACTTACATCTGAAAATGTCGGTGAAATATTAAAGGATGTTCCAATCGTGCCATATGCTGTGGATATGAGCAGCGGAGTGGAGACGAACGGCAGAAAAGACAAGGAAAAAATTTGTAAAGCAGTCAGGAGGATGAGAGATGTCGAGAGGTAGATACGGTGAATTCGGAGGACAGTATATTACAGAGACACTGATGAATGAATTGATTAAATTGGAGAAGAATTATGAGTATTATAAGCAGGATCCTGCATTTTGCGGAGAACTGACAGAGCTGTTAAATAATTATGCAGGGCGTCCGTCCCGTCTTTACTATGCAGGTAAAATGACGGAAGATCTGGGTGGGGCGAAGATCTATCTGAAGAGGGAGGATTTGAATCACACAGGATCTCATAAGATCAACAACGTGCTCGGACAGGTGTTACTCGCGAAACGGATGGGTAAGACGCGTGTGATTGCAGAGACTGGGGCGGGGCAGCATGGTGTGGCTACAGCGACGGCGGCAGCTCTTCTGGATATGGAGTGTGAAATCTTCATGGGAAAGGAAGATACCGATCGTCAGGCATTGAATGTCTACCGAATGGAACTTCTGGGTGCAAAGGTTCATCCGGTTATCAGTGGTACGCAGACCCTAAAAGATGCGGTCAATGAGACCATGCGAGAATGGTCGACAAGAGTGGAAGATACCCACTATGTTCTGGGATCTGTCATGGGACCACATCCATTTCCTATGATGGTGAGAGATTTTCAAAGTGTAATCAGCCGCGAAGCAAGAGAGCAGATCTTAAAAGCAGAGGGAAAGCTGCCAGCGGCCGTGCTCGCTTGTGTAGGCGGCGGAAGTAATGCGATGGGTATGTTTTATAATTTCATAGCGGATAAAAAGACCCGTCTGATCGGATGTGAGGCGGCGGGAAGAGGGGTGAGTACCGGACAGACTGCAGCGACAATGTCCGTTGGGACCATCGGTGTTTTCCATGGGATGAAATCCTACTTCTGTCAGGATGAAAATGGGCAAATCGCACCGGTTTATTCAATATCAGCAGGGCTCGATTACCCTGGTATAGGGCCTGAGCATGCTCATCTTCGAGATATAGGAAGAGCGGAGTATGTGCCAATCACCGATGACGAAGCCGTTGATGCGTTTGAATATCTGGCAAGGACAGAAGGGATTATCTGCGCAGTAGAGAGTGCTCATGCAGTGGCTTATGCTAGAAAACTGGCACCGACAATGGATAAAGATACTAGTATGATCATCTGTCTGTCCGGACGTGGAGATAAAGATGTTGCAGCGATAGCGAGATATAGAGGGAAGGAGATTTATGAGTAATATAAAGGATGCATTTTTAAATGGAAAAGCTTTAATCGCGTTTTTGACAGCGGGAGATCCATCACTGGATAAAACAGTGGATTATATACTGGCGATGGAACAGGCAGGTGCTGATCTGATTGAAATTGGAATTCCATTTTCTGATCCGACGGCAGAAGGAGTGGTGATTCAGGAGGCGGATATAAGAGCTCTTAAAGCAGGGATGACCACGGATGGAGTATTCGAGATTGTAGAAAAAGTACGGGAGAAATGCAAGATTCCGCTAGTATTGATGACGTATCTGAATCCTGTCTTTCATTATGGCTATGAAAGATTCTTTGAAAAATGTGAGGCTTTATCGGCTGATGGAATTATTGTTCCGGATCTTCCCTTTGAGGAGAAGAAAGAGGTATCTGAGGTTGCTGAAAAACACGGCGTGGATGTTGTATCCATGATCGCACCAACTTCAAAGGAACGAATTCAGATGATTGCAGAGGATGCAAAAGGATTTCTCTACGTTGTCTCATCTATGGGAGTGACCGGGGTGAGAACGAATATTGAAACAGATCTATCATCTATTATGGCATCGATCCGGGAGGTGACAGACCTCCCGGCAGCAGTGGGATTTGGCATCAGCACACCCAAGCAGGCCCGTGAGATGGCAGCGGTATCCAATGGGGCGATCGTAGGAAGTGCAATTGTGAAACTGATTGAAAAATATGGGGAAGATGCACAAGAACCATTGAAAGAATATGTCAGAGAAATGAAGGCAGCCATGAGAATGCAGCCCGATTAGAAGGGATTTGAATTCGAGATGTTAAAATAATGCATCTGCTATGATCTGTTTTATTAATAAGCAGGACATAAAGTGATTGTGAGAAATAATGGATACAATGAGAATCCGGAAGCTCATCTTCGGGTTCTCACTGTATTCAGGGATGTAAATTAAGAGTTTATCCATCTCCGGGTATTTTCTATCATCCACTTACCTAGCTGGCCCATGCCTTCTCCTGTTTTTGCGGAGATGAAGATAATTTCTATATTTGGATTCCTCATTCTGGCGTTTTTGATCAGCTGTTGTTTGTCAAAGTCAAAGTAATCCATGACGTCAATTTTATTGACGATCAGCAGATCACATTTTTCATACATCAAAGGATATTTTAATGGTTTGTCATCACCCTCTGGCACGGAGAGGATTGTAGCGTTTTTCGCTGCACCAGTATCGAATTCAGCCGGGCAGACAAGATTTCCTACATTTTCCAGGACCACCAAATCCATATCTTTTGTGCCGAATTCTGACAGACCCTGTCTTGTCATATCAGCATCGAGGTGGCACATTCCTCCGGTATGTATCTGGATCGATGGAATTCCGGCATCTTCCATAATTTTGGCATCGACGATAGAGTCAATGTCTGCCTCCATCACGCCCATATTTAGTTGACCTTTTAGCTCTTTTGCAAGAGCCAGTAAGGTTGTTGTCTTTCCGGAACCCGGTGAAGACATCAGGTTGAGAAGAAATGTCTTCTCCTCTTTCATCTGCTTTCTTAATTTTATTGCATCCTTGTCATTGTCTTCAAAAATACTTTTTTTGACTTCGATAACACGAATACGGTCTTTTGTTATTGCATCACTCATGTTAGTCCCCCCTATTTCGCCTATGATTGACGAACTGATTTATCTTACAGCGGTTCATATACCTGGTAAGGCTGAGCACTGTATACTATTGTTTCCTTAATAATAACATTCAAACCCAGTCTAATCAACCATTGTAGAAGGATTTTGAGTATAAAGATTGTGAGAAAGAGGGAAATTAACACACACATCATCTGGTAATGTGTTATAATTTTATGTAAGATTATATAGAAGAGCGAGATAAAGGATTAGAATGAACAATATAGTATTAAATCTTGAAAATGCAGTGTCAACGGGACTTTTTGATCAGTCGGTTCGATCCGATGACACTCTTCGTCCCCGACTACTCTACAATGATATACACAAAGGAAACAACATTTTAGTCGAACTGGAACAAAATCTTCTTGATTGTGATTCCTTCTGGTTTTCAGTGGCATTTATCACAAAAAGTGGATTGGTTGTACTGAAGGAAACACTTCGTGAGCTGGATAAAAATAATATAAAGGGACATATTTTGACGACGGACTATCTTTCATTTAGTGAGCCAGATGCCTTCCGTGAATTGCTTAGATTTTCTAACTTAAAGGTCAGGGTTTATACCAGAGAGAATTTCCATACGAAAGGCTATATGTTTACCAAGGACGGCTTGCGGACTTTTATTGTTGGAAGCTCGAATCTGACACAAGGTGCGCTGAAGGCGAACAAAGAATGGAATCTGAAGATCACATCTCTTGAACAAGGAAAGCTGATACAGGAGACGGAAGATGAGTTTCAGGTCATGTGGGATCAGTCCGTGACTTTGACAGAGGAATGGATTACGGATATCTATGAACGGGTTTATATTAATAGGAAGAAAGAACGAAAAGCTCAAAAGATAGAACGTATTCGTACTTACACACTGGAGCCAAATATGATGCAGCGTGAGGCAACAAAGGCTCTGATAAACCTTCGTAAAGAGAATTCGAAAAAAGCGATATTAATCAGTGCAACTGGCACAGGGAAGACATATCTCTCTGCATTTGACGTGAGAAATTTCAAGCCTCATAAGATGTTGTTTTTGGTACATAGAGAGCAGATTTTAAAGCAGGCAATGGAGAGTTTTAAAGACGTTCTTGGAGAACATATCGATGCCGGTTTATTGTCGGGTAATTATCATGATTTTAAATCAGATTATCTCTTCTCAACAATACAGACGATGTCAAAGAGTGAAATGATGAAACGCTACAAGCCGGATTATTTTGATTATATCGTGATTGACGAGACTCATAAGGCAGGAGCGAATTCGTATCTGAAAATTATCGACTATTTTAAGCCGAAGTTTTTGCTTGGCATGACAGCAAGTCCGGAACGCACGGATGGATTTGATATTTTTTGTCTGTTTGACCATAACGTTGCATATGAGATTCGTCTGCAGCAGGCGATGGAGGAAGACCTTCTCTGTCCGTTTCATTACTTTGGAGTCACTGCTCTTACAGTTGATGGAAATACGATTGATGATAATACGGAGTTTCGTTATCTGGTTTCTGAAGAACGTGTCACCAATATTATCGAAAAGGCAGAATTTTACGGTTTCAGTGGAGATCGCGTGAGAGGGCTCATTTTTTGTAGTAAAAATGAAGAAGCAAGGGAATTATCTCATTCGTTTAATAAAAAAGGATATCAGACAGTTTCCCTTTCCGGTGCTGATAGTCAGGAAAAGAGAGAGATCTGTATAGACCGTCTGGAGAAGAGGGAGAGGGAAGGCGGACTTGATTATATCTTTACCGTAGATATTTTCAATGAAGGTGTTGATATTCCACAGGTGAACCAGGTGATTATGCTCCGACCGACGGAATCGTCGATTATCTTTGTACAGCAGTTGGGACGTGGTCTTCGAAAAGCAGAAGATAAGGAATATGTGGTAGTCATTGATTTTATCGGAAATTATCAGAAGAACTTCCTGATTCCGCTTGCGTTATCAGGAGACAGAACGTATAACAAGGATAGTATACGAAAGTATGTGGCTGAGGGAAATCGTGTCATTCCAGGATGTTCTACAGTCCATTTCGATGAGATTACAAAAAAGAGAATCTATTCGGCGATTGACGCTGCCAATTTCAATGATATTCGTTTCCTTAAAGAAAATTATCAGCAGCTGAAATATCGCCTTGGCAGAATTCCAAAGATGATTGACTTTGACAAATACGGTGAAATGGATGTCATGCATATCATAGAAAATAAGTCCCTGGGATCCTACTATAAGTTTCTGATGAAATACGAAAAGGATTATGAGGTTCGCTTAAATCCGAAAGAGGAGAAAACCATAGAGTTTATTTCTAAGAAATTTGCTTCTGGAAAGCGTATTCATGAGTTGCTGCTCTTAAAGAGGATGATATATTATCCAAATAACCTGTTTGCACTTTTGAAAAGAGATCTGAAACAATATTATCAAATTGAAATGGAGGAGAAGACAGTAGTTAATATAGAAAACATTATGACTAACGAATTTTCCACTGGTTCTGCCAAAAAGACATATCAGGATTGTGTGCTGATTCGACCAGATGGAAAAGATTTTTCCATATCGGAAAGTTATGCCGAGATGTTGGGAAATCCGAATTTCCATCATATTGTGGAAGAAATCATTGATTTTGGAATCACAAGGTACAATGCGGGATATTCTGACCGGTATATGGATACGAATTTGCAGTTGTATTGTAAATATACATATGAAGATGTCTGCCGTCTGCTGGATTGGAAAAAAGGAGAGGTCCCTTTAAACATTAGTGGATATAAGTACGATGAAGATACGAAAACATATCCGATATTCATCAATTATGATAAGGAAAATGATATTCAGGACACCATTCGGTATGAAGACCGCTTTCAGGACTCATCGACATTGCTTGCGATTTCAAAATCAGGGCGCACGATTGAGTCAAAAGATGTTACGATTGCGTTACATGCAAAGGAACTGGATGTTGATCTGGAACTCTTTGTCCGAAAGAACAAGGACGATAACATTTCGAAGGAATTTTATTATCTTGGAAGAATGTATGCAACTGGTAAAGTGAAAGAATTCACCATGCCAAATACCAGCAAAACGGCTGTAGAGATTCAATATAAATTATGCACACCTGTACGTGATGATCTGTACGAATATATAACAGGTTGAGACGAACGCACGAATATGAGGGTATGAATTATGGCTGAGAACGAAGAAAAAGTTAAAACAACAAATTACAGAAAAAACAAATATAGGATTTATATCGGAACCTATGACAAACCTCTTATGACAGGTGACGGCTCTATATTCCTCGGAAAGGGAGACGGAATACAGATTCTTACCATGGATGCAGAGGCAGGCAGGGTTATTTATCAGGGTCGAAACCGGGAGACATCGAATACTTCCTGGATTAATTGTGCTGTAGATGGGAAGATACTATATGTGGTGAATGAACTGGACGAATTCGAGGGAAAAGAGACTGGGGCAGTCAGCTCGTTTTCCCTGGAGGATAATGGGGAGATAAACGTGCTTCAGACAATTTCCTCAGAGGGACGGGCTCCCTGCCACTTAGGGGTTAGTCCAGACGGACATGGGATGGCCGTGGCAAATTACAGCAGTGGAAATATTGTGCTTTATCGGTTAAAGGGTGATGAAACGTTTGAACATTCGCAACAGATTCAGTTGGATGGAAAAGGACCGAACAGCATACGACAGGCAGGTCCGCATGCACACTGTGTTCTGTTTGACCGAACCGGGTCACACCTGCTGGTCACGAATCTGGGGAATGATACCATTCGTGTATATACATATAGAAAAGATTTAATTCAGATAGATGAAAATTCCATCTTTGTTTATAAAGGCAAACCTGGATCAGGACCGAGGAGTATGGATTTTTCTGCAGATGGGAAGTATCTGTATGTGACCAATGAATTGGACGGATCGATATCGGTTCTCTCTTATCAGGAGACTTCAGGGCAGCTGACATGCATACAGAATGTACCTGTAAATGAATGGAAAGATGAAAGCGAAAAGGATGCCGCAGGCCTTGCTATTTCACCGGATGGTCGGAATCTTTATATGACAACACGTAATATCAATCAACTGATGGGGTTTCACAGAGACCCAAAAACTGGTTTGCTAAAGCATATTCAGTCCATTGAAACCGCAGGCGCCAACCCCAGAAGTCTGGCAATTTCGCCAAATGGGAGATGGTTAATTGTGGGAAATCAGGATACGGATAACATTACAATTTATGAAAGAGATCCGGTGGATGGAAGACTACATATTACAGAGAAACTACAGGTTAATACGCCTGTATGCGTTCAGATCTTTTAAAATTATGAGAAAGGGGAAGATATATTATGGACTTGAACAGTCAGCGAGTAAGAGCACTGGCACCTGAAAATGATCCCTTAAAGATGGGGATGGGTTGGAGTGCCTGCGATTTGAATAAGCCACAGATTATGGTGGAGAGCACATTTGGCGATAGTCATCCCGGAAGTGCACATCTGAATAAGTTTGTGGATGAGGCGCTAAAAGGAATCTCCGATATGGGAGGAAAAGGTGCCCGGTATTTTGTTACGGATATCTGTGACGGAATCGCTCAGGGACATGATGGAATCAACTTTTCACTTGCTTCCAGAGATATGATTGCAAATATGATTGAAATTCACGGAAATTCGACTGGTTTTGACGGCGGTGTCTTTATCGCCAGCTGCGATAAGGCAGTTCCTGCTATCCTGATGGGACTTGCTCGACTTGACATGCCGTCGATCGTGATCACTGGCGGTGTCATGGATGCGGGTCCTGACTTACTTACGCTGGAGCAGATCGGCGCATATTGTGCTATGTATCAGAGAGGTGAGATATCAGAGAAAAAACTCACCTATTATAAACAGCATGCCTGCCCATCCTGCGGAGCTTGCTCATTTATGGGAACGGCTTCGACAATGCAGATTATGGCGGAAGCACTGGGACTTATGCTTCCGGGATCGGCATTGATGCCGGCAACCAGTGAAGATTTGAAAAAGATGGCTTACAAAGCGGGTAAACAGGTTATGAAACTTGCTAAAAAACATGTCAAGGTAAGTGATATTGTGACGATGGATTCCTTTGAAAATGCAATTATGGTACATGCGGCAATTTCGGGCTCTACGAATTCACTGCTCCACATTCCGGCTATGGCCCATGAAATGGGATTTGAAATTGATTCCGATACCTTCGACCGCATGCATCGTGGTGCACATTATCTCCTGGACATTCGCCCTGCGGGGAGATGGCCAGCCGAATACTTCTACTATGCCGGGGGTGTACCTGCAGTCATGGAAGAAATCAAGTCTATGCTGCACCTTGACGCCAGAACGGTGACCGGAAAAACGCTTGGAGATAATCTGGAAGAACTAAAGTCAAATGGATTTTATGAAAGATGCAGGGATTATCTCAAGAAAAAAGGACTTGTACGCACCGATGTCATCCGGACATTTGGCAATCCAATCGGAAGAGACGGAACCGTGGCGATCCTAAAAGGCAATCTTGCTCCGGAGGGCTCTGTGGTCAAACATTCAGCAGTTCCGAAAGAGATGTTTCAGGCAGAGCTTCTTGCCAGGCCTTTTGATTGTGAAGAAGATGCAATTTCAGCGATACTCTCTGGAAAGATCAAGCCGGGTGATGCTGTCTTTATCCGCTATGAGGGACCAAAAGGTTCCGGTATGCCGGAAATGTTCTATACAACAGAGGCTATTTCCTCCGATCCGGAACTGGGACGCAGCATTGCACTGATCACAGATGGAAGATTCTCCGGGGCATCCAAAGGTCCCGCAATCGGCCATGTATCTCCGGAAGCGGCCGCAGGCGGACCCATAGCGCTTGTTGAAGAAGGAGATGTGATTCAAATCGATATCCCCGCACGTTCCCTGAACATTATCGGAGCAAAAGGCAAAAAACTTCCGAAGGAAGAGATTACAAAGATTCTTGGAGAGCGGAAAAAGGCATGGGAGCCAAAAGAAGAAAAATATAAAAGTGGTGTCCTGAAACTCTATTCACAGCACGCAGTATCGCCTATGAAAGGCGGATTTATGAAATGATCCAACATCAAAAAACAGGGTTTTATCATACTTTTTTTAAACTTAGTTTTTTTATAATTCTTCAGAATGTTGTGACGATCAGTGTGAACCTATTGGACAATGTGATGCTGGCTCGTTTCAGTGAACCCGCTATGGCGGGTTCATCCATTGTAAATCAGATACAGTTTGTCTATCAGCAGGCGATCACGGCACTTGCTGAGGCTGCGGTTATTATAGGAAGCCAGTATTGGGGAGCGAAGAAAGAGAAACAGAATCGGGACATCGTCCGCTGTGCTCTGAGAGTGGGAATAGTGGTTTGTATCGTGATGTTTGCAGTAGTCAGTATCTTCGATCGACAGATTTTGTCATGCTTTACGAAAGACACAACGATTTTGTCTGAGGCAGAGAAGTATCTGTCAATTATACGAATCACGTACATATTTTCCATGATCTCTACGATACTCCTTGGATTCTTAAGAAGTAGGGAGATCGTGAAGATCGGATTTGTGGTTTCTGTGGCTGCACTTTTGACAAATGGTTTTCTCAATTATCTGCTGATTTTTGGAAAGGCGGGTTTTCCCCAAATGGGTATCAGGGGCGCTGCAATTGCTACGCTGATCTCACGTATTGTCGAGCTTTTCATCGTTGTGATTTATACGATAAAGAAAATCCATAAATCAGAGAATCAGTCATCTGTTCATACGTATGATGTGTACAGTAATCCGATTACCCCAGGTCTTTTAAACGATTATGTGAAATGCTTACTACCTCTTATGGGCACAGCAGTTTTATGGAGTCTGAGTTCAGCTCTTCAGACGGTGATTCTGGGTAATATGAGCAGCGTGGCCCTTAGTGCGAATGCAGTATCCTCAAACCTCTTTTTAATGGTAAAGGCGGCTGCGACAGGAACGGCACTTGCCGGCGGAGTTATGATCGGAAAAGCAATCGGTGAGGGAAATGAACAGGCGGTGAAAGTGACTTCAAAAAAATTACAGATTGCATTCTTCTTAACAGCGCTTGTCGGGGCTTTAGCTCTCTATCTGATCCGAATTCCGGTACTCAGATTCTATCATATCTCTCCTGAGACGAAACATCTTGCAGATCAGTTTTTGATTCTTATGAGCATCATCTATATCGGAATGGGATATCAGATGCCTGCCAGTGAAGGCATTATTAAAGGCGGCGGAAGTCCTTCTTTTATTCTGGTTATGAATCTGATCAGTATATGGGGCATTGTACTGCCGCTTTCCTGGTATCTGGCATTTGAGAAACAGGCTGCGCCAATTGTAGTATTGGCAGTACTCAATTCAGATCAGGTATTCAAGTGTATACCGGTTTTTATCAAGATAAATTATGGACATTGGATGAAGAAATTGACGAGAGAGGAATCAATATAATTTCAACAGTTCCGTAAGGTCATTCAGGTCTTCCTGTATCTGCTGTCCGATATCGGTATCTTTCACCATCACGCGTTGCTTTTCTTCTTCTACAATAACGGAATCAGAGTCGATATCCAGATTTTCCGTGATGGCCTTTTGCACGCTCTCGAAAGGTTGGTGGGCCTTCAGACGAAGACCGTGTGAGTTATAGATCAGTGTGTATCCTGCGATTCCTGTCGTGTCATGGTAGCGTCTGCAGAAACCACCATCGATTACAATCAGCTTTCCGTTTGCGCGGATCGGAAGTTCTCCGTCTTTCGCGCGGACGGGGGTATGACCATTGATGATATGTGATTGATCGGAATAAAGTCCAAAATCGCGCAGAATCATATTACATGTCTTCTCATCTTTATAAAATGAATAGTAGGGATTCTTCTCCTCGTCCCACGCCGTCGAATCAAGCAGCCAGGTTCGCTCGAAAGTTCGAATTCGCCGTCCTGTTAGAGGTGATTTAATGCTGCCCCAGAGAAACCACATGAAATCAATTGCATTTTTATTCCCATTCCATGCTTTTCGAATCATGGAGTCAACATAATCAAAGTAGTCTTTTCCTTTATATTTCTTTCCATACAATTCAATTATATCGAAATTCCCCTGATCATCCAGCGGAACACATCCGTGATAGAGTAAATTCTGATTATAGACTTTGTAGACACTGCCTTTTTCGTATAAAAATGTCATGTGTTCCTTTAACCTGGAACTGTGCAGAAAATCCAGACGCAGATTTTCCATAATTTCATCTTCCTTAAGCGTCAACTGATATGGATTTGACTCGTCAAGTGTCGGAAAGTCGGTTTGACGCATGTTATATGTTTTGCCGTCTTTTGAAAAGTCTCCCATATCGGGATTGATATATTCGAGCAGCAGACGGTCGGCCATGCCGTATTCGGGATGATCTTTCAAAAGAGAACCTTCCAGTTTGAATAAAATAACTGTCATTGCCTGAAAGGAAGCCTTCATCGGATCAGATTCCCGATATGTTTTCTGCGCAAAAATCACAAGTTCCCTCAGGCAGATGCCGTATTCATTTTCAAGAATTGAAGGGTTCTGATACTTCAGATTGCTTTGAATAACCTGTGCTGCACAGACAGGATTGCCACAGGCGGCCCCCATCCACAGAACATCGTGATTTCCCCACTGAATGTCTATGGAGTGGTGAGCCATCAAAAGATCCATGATCTTGTCAGCACTTGTGCCGCGATCGTAGATATCGCCGATTATATGCAGATGGTCAACGGCCAGCCGTTTAATCAGATCGGCGAGAGCAATCAGGAATTCATCTCCATTATGTATCATCAGGATCGTATCCATAATTTTTAGATGATAATGTACTTGATTATCGTCTTCATCTTTTTGCACATGAAGCAATTCATCAATAATATATGAAAAATCGGCAGGCATGGCCTTACGGACTTTCGAGCGGGTATATTTAGATGACAGCAATTTAGCAATCTCAATCAGCTGGTATAGTGTCATGCGGTACCAGTCATCGGATAAAGCCTTCTGATTTTCAAGCAATTGGAGCTTTTCTTTTGGATAGTAGATCAATGTACACAATTCCTGCTGTTCCAATTCACTTAATTTGTCATCGAAAAGATAACGGATCTTTTCTCTGATCACACCGGAGCAGTTGTTGACGATATGATAAAATGCCTCGTACTCCCCGTGCAGATCACTCATGAAATGTTCTGTTCCTTTTGGCAGATTCAAGATAGCATTCAGATTTATGATCTCGCGGCAGGCAGCCTGCCGTGTGGGATATTTTTCAGCTAAGACTTTTAAAAATTTATTTTTTATATCCATGTTTTTCCTCACTACATGTATTTGTACGTATTTGTACTTATTTCTTCATTATACCTTTATACGCTATACAATGGTAGAGATTATTGATTTTTTAATGGAAATACTGTAAAAATGCATAAAAGCATTTATAATGTATTTAGATTGTGTGAGCACTAAGTGCAAAGTAATCGCAGTCTCATAATATAAAAGGGTGCAGGGAGGAAGCAAAGATGTATCGTGTATTATTTGCAGAGGACGAAATGTTGGTCAGGCTGGGTATGAAGAATTCAATTCCCTGGGACGAGTTTGATATGGAGCTGACAGCTGAGGCAGATAACGGGGAAGACGCCTATGAATTATTCCTGAAAATCAGGCCCGACTTAGTGATCACCGATGTGCGGATGGACAAGATGGACGGTTATGAATTGATACAAAAAATAAGAGCAGTTGATGAAGAGTGTGCGATTCTTGTTGTGACATGTCTGGATGATTTTGAGACAATCCGAAAGATGATTCCGTACCATATTATGGGATACATATTAAAAGCAAGCATGAATATGGACGAGATCTTTGAGGCATTGAATAAAGTCAGAGAATACTTGATCAAGATTGGGAGAATTGGTGTAAACGAAAAAAAGGAAAAACTACAACCAGAAGAGCAGATTAAAGAATTCTTGGCAGGGAAAACAGAGAGACTTTTATGGCCGGGTGAAAATCGGATGAAGGAAATGATGATTTTCTCTCTTGAGGAAGAGGAGCAGCAGAAGATAAATGAACTGGCAATGAAACTTATCCGTGAACTGATAGAACGTCAGATCTCGGATAGTATCCTGATCGAAACAGGGGACAAAGGCCTGTGCCTGTTTTCTGAGAAGCAAGTGGAGGATTTTGGACGTGTTTCAGAACTTATGATTCGTTCTATAGAGACTTTTCTGGGAGTTCATTACAAAATAAAAGAAGGAAAACGGAATAAAGATGAAAATTTAAAAGACTGGTATCATAGATTGCAGCGAAAGAGTGAAGACCATATTGAAACAATCAAATGCGATAAATTAATTAAGGATGCGGTCGAGTATATGCACAAGAATCATGAGCAATCGCTCACCCTGAACGAAATATCAAAAATTATGGGAATTAGTCCCAGCTATTTTTCTCATCTGTTTAAAAAAGTAACTGGAAAAAATTATATCGAATATTTGAATGACATTCGTTTGCAGGAAGTGAAAGCCGAGCTGCTCGTCAGTGATCAAAATATTTCAGTAATAGCGGAAAACCACGGATTTCATAATTTAGAGTACTTTAGTCGATATTTTAAAAAAGCTGTGGGTATCTCTCCGGCAAAGTGGAGGCAGCAGAATCGATGAGTAATAAAAATAAGACGGACTGGAAATTGAAGTTAATGTTATCAATTTTGATAGGAATGATATCGGTAATTGTTTTGCTTTTCGGGATCACATATGGATATTTTGTGAAAAAATTGTCCGCTAATAATGAGCGTATTGTTAATATGTCCTTTAAAGAAACAGAAAAAAATCTGAAGGAGATGATTGAAAATTCAGAGCTGGAATTAAATCATCTGATCAATAATCCGCTTATGTGGGAGTTCTCCGAGTATAACTTTTCTGATGTCCTAAAAAAATCGATTAATACAAAAAATGTCATTCATGAATTTGATGAAATCCTGTCAAAAAACTCGGATTACTATGGTGTGGCAGCTCTCTGCGGTGACGAACGAACGGTGGTATCGACCAGTGAGAAAAAAAGCAGATCAGGTCAGACGTATATAACGGAGGAGCTGAAGCAGATGATGAAAGAATGTAAACATACCTATCCGTATGCTGTCTGGGTAAGTTCCGAAGACTTGAGGATACCAGATCATAGCCCTCTGCAGATGATCATCAATCGTCCTGTGCTTTTGGGTATGAAAGCTATGGAAGAGAATGATACAGTAGAAAAAGACAGTTATCTGATCATTGCAATAGACGAGAATGAGGTCCAGAAAAGTTATGAACCGGTTGTATATAATCATAGTAAGGCAGTTCTTACAGACAGAGAAAATAAAATTATATCAGCTACGGATAAGAAAATGATCGGAACAGGATTTAATCCAGATGATGCAAGTCAAAATATAGAATATCAGCTTTCGTATATGGGGTGGAAATTAGTAAACATGATTCCGAAAGAAAGTTATCTAAAAGATGCTCATGATCTGAGAAATTTTGGCCTTGTGATCATTGTATTGGCTTCAATCGGAGTGTTGATTGTTGCCATTATATGGTCAAAAAAATACAGTACACCGATTGAATGGCTGATGATCCAGATGGAACAAGTTAGAAACGGTCAATTAAATATTGAGAAACCAGCAGCAAAAGGATGGCCGGAACTGGATCGGCTGAATGATGAATTCTACTACACAATCGACAAGCTAAAAAAATATATTGAGAAATTAAAGGTGGTGGAACAGGAAAAAGCAAAAGAAGAGCTTCTGGCCTTACAGTATCAAATTAATCCCCATTTTTTGTACAATTCATTGAACTCGATTCGATGGATGGCTATGATGACAAATAATACAAAAGTAGCAGATTCTTTGGTTGTTCTTACAAAGATTATTATGCCGATTATGAAAGATCCAAGTTTTACCTGGAAACTTTCCGAGGAACTGGAATTTATAGAAAATTATATGGTTATGATGCAGCTGAGATATGGAGATACCATGGACTATCAGCTTGACTGTTCAAAGGGGTTGTATCATGAAATGTTTCCTCGTTTTATTCTTCAGCCGGTGATAGAAAACTGTTTTGTACACGGAAGTTCCCCGGATAACATACTTCATATTCATGTTTCTGTAAGGAAGACGGAGATGTTTTATATATGCGTATTTAACCGCGGGGCATCTATGAGTAAAGAACGTGTTGACAAAGTTAATCAAATGCTTGGGAACAGCCAAAACTCAATAGAAAACATTGGGTTGTCTAACATCAGCAAACGTCTGAGACTACTTTATGGATATAGTGACGTATGGATTGAATCAGATGTAGAAGGCGTTCGGGTAAATATTCGTTTTTGACTTATTTATTCATCATAATTACTGGGAATCGAAAAATAAGTCAAATAAAAGTGACAGATTAACGAACTTCTTAAGATAGGACAAATGTATGGAAAGAAAAATCATGTAAAGTTCCGCCATAATAAGATATTATGATACCAGAGTCAAAATATTATGTGATTTAGAGACTTAAGAATCTAAAACTTCGTTTGGGAAGAAAAAGGAGGATTTTATGAGAAAAAGAAAAGCAGCTTTGGTATTGTTATGTTCTGTAACACTGGCAGCTGGTTTATTGGCCGGATGTGGATCGGATACGGGTGGGAAGAAGTCAGCAAAGACGGATAAAAAGACGGATGATTTATCAAAACATGTAGATCTGACACTGGGCGGTATTGGAATGACTGACTCTGATTCGATAGACGGATGGCCTACAGAAGTTGTAGAAAAATTAGAAAAGAAATTCAACGTGACTTTGAAAGAAAAGCAATATGATAACGAAAGCTTGAATCTGGATTTGTCTGGTGGAACAACAACGGATATCGTCATGATCAATGATGATCATATTTCGGGAGTGCTAAAAGGAAAACATGCGGTTAACCTGGAAGAGTATAAAGATACTCTGGCAAAGAACATTTTTTCTGATAATATGGAATTTCGAAATAAGATTATGCAGACCTATAAGAGTGATGGGGATAACAAACAATTTTTTGTTACGCCTCGTGTGACGTTCGGCGATACGACAGCAAATTACGGGACTGTTTTGAATAATGGTTATGTTGTGCGATGGGATCTGTACAAACAGATTGGCTGTCCGGAAATTGACAACGATGACGACTACATAGATGCACTGAAAGCTATGAAAGAAATATATCCAGAAACAGAAGATGGTCTGCCCGTCTATGCAATGAGTGCTTACAATGATTCTCAACTTCATACATACTTTTATAAGGGATGTCTGGCAGAAGGATTTATTAACCTCGAAGGAGGAATTTACGTACAGAATGCACAGACAAATGAGTTGTATCCCGACATATATGATGTTGACAATCCTGAAGTTCTGACTCCTTTCTGGTCAGGTGTGAAGTTTTATAATAATTTGTATAAAGAGGGGCTTTTAGACCCCGACTGCTTTATTACAAAAACTGAAGATTTGAATGAGAAGTATACAAAAGGACAATATCTTGGCGGCAATGTAAACTGGCATTATGGAAAATATAATGATAATCAAAGAGCTTTGGATTCGGAAACATTAAAAGAGTACGTCACACTCCCCGCAAAACTCGGATGGGCTAATGAAAAGAACCTCGCCGGGTGGTTCGGAAAATACTTTTTTGTCTCTTCTCATTCGCCAAATGTAGATCGGGCCGTTATGGTTTTGGATTATCTGCAAAGCGAAGAGTTCTCGAGGGATGTTGATTCTGGTGTAGAGGGACGATGGGAAAAAGGTGAAGACGGGAAGCCTGATTTAACAGAAGATACGATTAGCATGAAAACAGATGGCAGCAGATTAGATGAATGGAAGAAGGCAGGGATCGGAACACTTGGTGACACTTGCGGTGAAGATTATTATAATATTGCCTCCGATGGAGGAAGAATTGATCTCTGGTTTGAGGATGACGTTCTGCCAAAAAGTATGACGTTTGCAGAAAAGGATATGTGTCAGACCTTAGAATTAAATTTGCCCAGTGATACATTAAAAAAGAAAGTTGAAGCAGGAACAAGTATTGATCTCGGCAATTGTCTGAATGCAATTCAGATGGGAATGGAGACAACACCAAAAGACATTGTTCGAATTGACAGCAATTGTGAGGAGATTACGATGAATGCAATTCCTAATCTTGTTCAAGCGAAGACAGATGAAGAATTTGAGTCAGCAAAAGCAGATCTTATGAAAGAATTGGAAGGTGCAGGTGTGAAGGACTCCGTCAAATGGTGGAGCGATGGATGGGAAAGTGCCAAAAAAGGTATCGAAGAATTAAGAAAATAATATCAGGGCTGCAAGAGTAACTGCCCCAGGTTATAAAGTAGGAAGGAGAGCGTTGTAATGCCTAAAACAGCCAGAACAGTGAGAAGACCAAAAAAGCAGTACAAATTGTTGTTGTTGGTTCTTCCTTTTATGCTAATTGTACTCCTGTTTAATTATGTTCCTATATTCGGATGGATATATTCTGTGTATGACTATGTGCCCGGTTTGCCCATATTTGACTGTGATTTTGTCGGATTGGAATACTTCAAGATGATCTTTCGGGATGCAAATGTACTTCGGACATTAAAGAATACGGCTATATTTGCAGCGATCAGCATCATCTTAACACCTTTGCCAATGATATTTGCTATTTTGTTAAATGAAGTAAAAAGTGGTCCGATGAGAAAGTTTGTACAAACGTTTACCACTCTGCCGAACTTCATCAGCTGGGTAATTATCTTTTCACTGGCATTTGCGTTGTTTTCTACAGATGGACTTTTGACTAGTCTTATGGGAAAAGCAGGGCTTATTGGTGCGGGAAAGTCAATATTGAGTTCTAAGAAATCTGTATACTGGTTTCAGACATTTCTTGCACAGTGGAAGACGCTGGGCTGGAATTCGATTATCTATCTGGCAGCGATTGCAGGCATTGATCAGGAGCAGTATGAAGCAGCCCGTGTGGATGGTGCAGGATATTTTCGATGTGCGCTTCATGTCACACTGCCGGCAATGATGGAAACTTATGTGGTGCTGTTTATCCTGAATATTGGGAACTTCCTGAATACGGGTTATGAGCAGTACATGCTTTTCAAGAATTCAGTTACCGCACCTAATATTGAAGTATTGGATTTATATGTTTATCGCATTGGACTGGAAAACATGGACTATTCTTATGGTGTGGCGATTAGTATTGTAAAGTCAGTGGTAAGTATCGCACTCGTTGCCATTGCCAATTTGGCAGCAAAGAGAATACGTGGAAATACAGTGATTTAGGAGGGATTGTATGAAGAAAAATAAAATCAAGACAACTCCATCCAGAAAGGTATTCCAGTTTTTTAACTATATCTTTTTGCTGATGGTTACATTAATCTGTATTTATCCATTTTGGTATATTATTATTTATACATTTAGTGATCCTGGCATTGCAGATGTAAATCCCCCAGTATTGATACCGAGAGGCTTTTCACTGAAAAATTATAAAGATATTTTTGAATTGAAAGGTTTCTTTCACGCTGTTTTTATTTCTGGCTTAAGAACCGTTATCGGAACGGCAGCCTCTGTGGTTGCCTGTTCTTTTTTGGGATATCTTTTTACAAAGGATGAGATGCCGGGAAGAAAGTTTTTATATCGATTTTTAATTATGACGATGTACATTAGCGGAGGGATGATTTCTACATACATTGTTATAAAATCATATGGCTTATTGAATAATTTCTGGGTATATATTCTTCCTATGATGATATCAGCATACAACATTGTTCTGATCAAGACCTTTGTTGAGCAGCTTCCTCCATCACTGGAAGAGTCGGCCCGACTGGATGGAGCGGGATATATTACTGTTTTTACCAAGGTGATCATGCCATTATCAAAACCAATCATTGCGACTGTTGCAGTTTTCGTGGCCGTGGGCCATTGGAATTCATGGTTCGATAATCATATTTATACAAGAGGGAATCCGCAATTGACTACACTGCAGTATCTCTTGTATAATTATCTCAATGAGGCACAAAGACTTGCCGAACAAATTAAAAATACATCAAATTTAAATGGTTTGAGCCAGATGGTGTCATCAATTTCGCCAAAAGGAATACGCATGACGATTACTGTTCTTGCAGCACTTCCAATCTTTATGGTGTACCCTTTTATGCAAAAATACTTTGTGAAAGGTATCATGGTTGGTGCGGTTAAGGGCTAGGTGCCTCAAAAAAATTTTGATGAGAAGGAGTTTCAGAAAATGTATATTTTACCGAAACCGGCTGTAATTGAAGAAAAGGATGGGGCTTTTTTACTGAATTATACGGCATATCTGGTGCTTGACGATGAATGCTCCAGGAGAAATTGGCGGCAGACGCAGATGCTGGCGGAGAAGATAGAGGAATACACAGGGTTTTCGCTCCATCTGACAAAAGGCCAGTCGCGGAAAGGTGATATCCAAATTGGCATGTTGCACGAAGAAAATAATCCGGAGGGATATTATAAGCTGCTGATTGAAAAGGACCGGGTTCAGATTCTCGGGACGGAGGCAACGGTGCTTTATGGCATACAGACTCTGCTCCAGATCATTGAGCAAAGTGGTGCATTACTCCCATGTCTGGAAATCCAAGATTATCCGCAGCTTGCAAATCGTGGATTTTATCATGATGCCACCAGAGGCCGGGTGTCGAAGTTATCATACCTGAAGAAACTGGCTGACCAGATGATGCGTTATAAACTCAACCAGCTGCAGCTTTATATGGAGCATACATATCTGTTTCGTGATTTCAGTGAGGTCTGGAGAGATGATACACCATTGACACCGGAAGAGATTATGGAATTGGACGATTACTGCTATGATCGTGGAATAGAACTTGTTCCGTCCATCTCTACCTGTAGCCACTTGTATAAATTACTGCGCACAAAGCAGTGGCAGGATCTGTGTGAACTCGATAATCCTGATCAGGAGCGCTACACGGGATGGGGGAAACAGACGCATCACACTATAGACATTTCAAATAAAAAGAGTCTGGATCTGATCAAGAATATGATCAGCGAATATCGCCCACTTTTTAGAACAGAAAAGTTCAATATTTGTGCGGATGAGACGTTTGATCTCGGAAAAGGAAAAAGTAAAGAGTATTGCGATCAAATGGGCCTTGGAAAGGCTTATGTGGGATACGTAAAGAAACTTTGCGAACATGTCCTCTCACTTGGCTGCACACCTATGATGTGGGGGGATGTGATTCTGAATTATCCGGAAATGCTCAAGGAGTTCCCGACCGAGACTATTTTTCTAAACTGGGCTTATCACAGCAATGTGACAGATGAGAATACCAGGATATTTGGGGACAAGAACGTAAAATTTTATAATTGTCCTGGAGTCAGCGGATGGTGCAGGCTTTGCAACGATTATGAAGGTGCCTACGAGAATATCCGGCGTATGGCTGAATACGCGAAAGAAAATCATGCGATCGGACTCTTGAATACGGACTGGGGTGATTATTACCATACAGTTCACCCGGAATTTTCACTGATTGGGATGATCTATGGTGCACAGTTTTCATGGTGTGAAAATAAAACCAGAGAAGAATTAAATAAAGAGATATCCAGTCTTGAATTTGGGATTTCTGACAGAAATTTGCCTGAGCTTTTGACGGAGATCAATAAGAATGCGCTTTTTCAGTGGAATGAACTTTGCATATACCAGGAAAATGCATATGATCCATCGAATCTGGCTTTGGCGAAAGATGCAAGAGAGAGGATTTTGAAAAAATCGGTTGAACCCAAACAGTTTAACCATGCACAGGAACGTCTGCTGGAGATTAAGAGACAGCTTTCAAGGATTATGGCAGAGGTAAAGCCTGAGCATAGACAATTACTGGCGGCCTATGAGATTGCAGTGGATGGATGCAGATATCTAAACCAGCTTGGCAATTCTATTCAGATACGAGAAGATTTAAAAAATGAGGAAACAGATAGTGAAATAACTAAGAAGGATCGTGAGAACTTAAAAGTTAAAGATCAAGAACTGGCTACAGAGTTGGAACAGTGGTTCTATTATTATAAAAGGTTGTGGAGAAGTGTCAGCGAAGAATCGGAATTATCCAGAATTCAGGCCATTATGGATGAGTATTGCGATTATTTACGCAGTTGATTCTTCATTCAGATGAACCCGCTGGATCTACGATGAGAGGGAATCTGGCAGTTTTTGATGTGCACAGACTAAGGATGTAAAGGGGGATCTTATATTGTTGAAATATTTACATGAAGCGGCGAATGTGAAGCCGACGAAGAGACAGCTGGGATGGTTTGAGATGGAGATGTATGCATTTATCCATTTTGGACCGAATACATTTACAGACAGAGAATGGGGTGATGGAACGGAGAAGGAATCCGTCTTTAATCCAAAAAATCTGGATTGCAATCAATGGGTCCGGGCAATTAAGCAAGCCGGTATGAAAGGCATGATTTTGACGGCGAAACATCACGATGGATTCTGTCTGTGGCCTTCAAAACACACGGAGCACTCTGTGAAAAACAGTCCTTATCAAGGGGATGTAGTGCAGGAAGCAGCCGAGGCCTGCCGGCGCGGCGGTATTAAATTTGGCTTTTACCTGTCCCCATGGGACAGGAACAGTAAATACTATGGAACACCCGAATATAATGACTATTTTTGCAGCCAGCTCGAAGAGTTGCTGACGGGGTATGGAGATATCTTTTGCGTGTGGTTTGACAATGCCTGTGGAGAAGGGTTAAATGGCAAAAAACAGGTCTATGACTTTCCAAGATATATTAACCTGATCCGGAAATATCAGCCGGAAGCCGTGATTTTCAATGATTTCGGACCAGATGTCCGCTGGTGCGGAAATGAAGTCGGAACGGCACGTCATGCAGAATGGGCAGTTGTTCCGTCCGAACTTTGCTTTCATAGTGAAGTCCAGACAGGACCGGGACCGATGGCAGAAGATGGAGATCTTTCGTATCTCTATAATACAGACCAATATCTCGGTTCCATGCCAAATATCCTATATTCCAGGGGCCTGACATTTACTCCCGCGGAGATTAACATGTCGATACGGCCTGGGTGGTTCTGGCACGAGAATGAGGGACCACATTCTCTGCAGAGACTATTTTCGACGTACCTGACCAGTGCAGGTGCAAATAGCTGTCTGAATCTGAATATTCCGCCCAATCAGGATGGACTGATCGATGAACGGGATGTGGAGCGTCTTCGGGAATTTGGTGATTTGATATATCGGGAATTTGGTCAGGAACTTCTCTGTGATGTAAAAAAGGAAGATGAACCGTTGACACAGCCGGTATATACGATCACACTGGAACATCCGGCCGATGAAATACGATATGTGGTTCTGCGCGAAGAGATTTCACAGGGACAGAGGGTGGAAAACTTCCGTATTCTGGCAGAATCCGCAGGAAAAGGTCAATATCCGCTCTATCAGGGGACCTGTATCGGACATAAGAAAATCTGCCAGCTGCAGGATCCTTTTGCAGGACAAAATCCTCTGCTGGATGACAGTGAAGAAAAGATAACTAAAATTAAGGTGCAGATTACAGCTGCAAGAGATGAAGTATTCATAAGAGACATCAAGGTATACGGATGATACGAGGATTGCACAAGTAAAGATTCAGGCATAATGGAGGAATGGATGATAGAAAAATCTGTAAGGCCGGTAAAACTATCGAATATTAGAATTAATGATGAATTTTGGGGCAGTTATATCAAGCTGGTGCGAGAGCAGGTGATTCCCTATCAGTGGGAAGCTTTAAATGACCGCGTTGAAGGAGCCGATAAAAGTTACTGTATTCAGAACTTTCGGCGCGCAGCGGGTATCGAAGAAGGAGAGTTTAACGGATTTGTATTTCAGGACAGTGATCTTTACAAATGGATCGAGGCGGCAGCGTTTTCTCTGGAAATGCAGCCGGACAGTGAGCTTGAAGAGTGGGCTGACAGTGTCATTGATCTGATGGAAAAGGCACAGCAGCCGGATGGATATCTGGATACCTACTATATATTAAAGGAACCTGATAAGAGATTTACGAATCTGATGAATAATCATGAATTATATTGTATGGGACATATGGTCGAGGCAGCTGTCGCATATCACAATGCAACCGGCAAAGATCAGATGTTGAATATCGCCAGACGTTTTGTAGAGTGCGGCATGACCCATATTGGACCGGAGAGGGGGAAAATCAAAGGGTATCCCGGTCATGAGGTTCTGGAACTGGCACTAATTAAGCTATACGATCTGACAAGAGACACCCGTTATAAAGACTTTGCAAAATATTTGATTGATCAGCGTGGACAAAAACCCTTATATTTCGAAGAAGAAATACAAAAAAATAAAAATGATTTTGGGTGGCAAAACAGTTATAATAAATTTCAATACTATCAGGCAGGGCTTCCGGTACGCGAACAGAAGGTGGCCCAAGGTCATGCTGTTCGTGCTGTTTATCTCTATTCGGGCATGGCGGATGTCGCAGCGGCAAGCGATGATGAAACGCTTTTTGAGGCCTGCCGGACGCTCTGGGACAATATCGTAAACAAGCAGATGTACGTGACAGGCGGAATTGGAGCAACTTCGAATGGTGAGGCATTTACCTTTGATTATGATCTGCCAAATGACACAAATTATGCAGAGAGCTGTGCATCAATCGGGCTTATATTTTTTGCGAGAAGAATGTTTGAAATTTCAAAAGATGCCAGGTATATCAATGTAATGGAACGAGTCCTCTACAATGGTGTGATCAGTGGAATGTCACTGGACGGGAAGAAATTTTTCTATGTCAATCCACTTGAAGTGGATCCAAAAGCATGTGAACAAGATCCCGGAAAGACTCATATTAAACCGGAAAGGCAGAAATGGTTTGGCTGTGCTTGTTGTCCTCCAAATATCGCAAGGCTGCTGTCATCAATTGGAAATTATGCATATGAACAGGACCGCAATCGACTGTATATGAATCTTTTTGTGGGCGGCGAGATACACACGAAATTAAAAAATGCCGATCTTGAGTTTAAAGTGGAGACGAACTATCCCTGGGACGGGAAAATATCAATTACAAACAATAAACCGGCCGATTATGAGCTTGCCATCAGGATACCTGATTGGTGTGAAGCCTTTACACTTACCTCTTCGGGAAAAAGTATCCCATATGAGACGGAAAGAGGATTCGCTGTCATTAAAAAAGAATTTGATTTCGGTGAGACAATAGTTCTTGATCTTGTGATGGAAACGAAGCTGATCGCTGCAAATCCCCGCATACGTGAGGATATCGGAAAAGCAGCAGTGCAGAGAGGGCCACTCGTCTACTGTATTGAGGAGAACGACAATGGTCCTTTGCTTCAGGATATTTATCTTGATCCAAAGGAAAAGATCCATGTCGTATATGAACCTAAGCTCTTGGGCGGGGTGAACGTTCTGACGACAATAGCGAAACGTATTTCAGTTGAAGATTGGGGCGATGAGCTTTACAGGACATATAAAGAATATACCTATAAGGATCAGGAGCTCCGGATGATTCCGTACTATGCATGGGCAAATCGCGGGATTGGAGAGATGATTGTGTGGGTGAAGACATTTATGTCTAGGGGGGATGTTATTTAATGGATGCGGCCAATGGAGAAAATTATCCAGAGGCCGCATTCTTGATTCAAACCACGCGAGTAGGCTATGAGACTATTTGTAATCTGGAGTTATTTCACCGACCCGGTAATTCCTTCAGTGAAACTCTTCTGGAGACAGAAGAATACAATTGCTGTAGGAATAGTACAGATAAATACCCCGAGCATCAGCACTCCATAGTCTGTTTTATATCCTCCCTGCAGGTTGGAGACCAGCATCGGCATTGTGATAGAGGAATCATTTTGCAGGACGACTTTTGGCCACAGATAGTTATTCCATGCGTTCATAAAAGTAATTGTCATTGCAGCGGCGTAGGTTGATCGCATGGTCGGGATAAACATGCGGAAGAAGATTCCGATTTCACTGAGGCCGTCCATGCGGGCTGCCTCTATGATATCGTGTGGAAAAGATCTTGCACTCTGTCTAAACAACATGATTAAGAATGGTGTTGATATTGTTGGCAGCATGAATGCAGCCATTGTATTGACAAGTTTCATCTGTGCAAACATGCGAAACAGTGGGATCATAATTGCTGCAAAAGGAATCATCATAGCCATCAGAAGTATTGTCATCACGACATCCTTTCCTTTGTCATGGAAAATTTCAAAACCATATCCGGCTATGGAACAAACCAGCAAAGCCAAAGCGGTGAGAATTACAGCGTTTCGAAAAGAATTCCACAGAGCTCTTCCGAGGTTTTGATTGGCAATTAGGTTTTGAAAGTTTTTCAGCAGATAAGTTCCTGGGATCAGCCGTCCCGTGACTACATCTGTGCTTTTGTTGGTTGCGCCGCAGAGCATATAATAGAGCGGAAAAACAGAAAACAGGGACACAATCGTAAGAATAGTATATTGAGCGATTTTTTTGCCTTTACTCATCTCTTGTCACCTACTTTCATTTGAATGACTGCCAGAATAGCTACCATAATCAGTATAATGATCGACATTGCAGCAGCGTAACCAAACTTTGGTGTCTGGACAAATGATGTGTTATAAATATAATGCGATAAAGTCATGGTGGATTTTCCGGGGCCGCCCTTTGTCAGATTTATGGACTCATCGAATAGCTGCAATGTTCCATTGGTTGACATGATGGCAGTTAGTAATATAGTAGGTTTTAAGAGCGGTACCGTAATCTTAAAAAATGATTGTATAGGGTTGGCTCCGTCGATTCGGGCTGCTTCATATATAGAATATTCAATATTTTGCAGACCAGATAGATAAAACACCATATTGTAACCCGTCCATCGCCAGATCAGTGCAATAACAATGATGATTCGAGCTGTCCATGCATTGGAAAACCATCCGACAGGAGCTGCACCAATCTTCTTTAAGATAGTGTTGATCAGACCATCGTTTGCAAACATGGCACGAAAGATCATAGAGTATGATACGAGGGATGTTGCACAGGGGAGAAAAATTGCTGTACGGAAGACGCCCTTAAACTTTAAATCTTTGTTGTTAAGCATAGAAGCAAGAGCCAGAGCCAGAATCAGCATGACCGGGACCTGTATAACTAAATAAAAAAAGGTGTTAAAAAGGGTTTGCTTAAAAGTTGGATCTCTCAGAATTCTGGCATAATTTCGGATCCCATTGAACTTTAAGTTAACTCCGATGCCAGATTTCAGTGAAAGAATGAATGCCTGTATCATGGGATAAAAGCTCATCCAGCAGATCAGAAGCGCCGCCGGGAGAAGGAATCCCCATCCGATCAGGTTTTTCTTTTGTTCTAGTGTGAGACTGCGTTTTCTGTCGTTCATATAGTACCTCCTATCCTTCCATGTTGAATTCAGCTGTTTCTTGGGCGGTGTCTATCTCAGTATCAAGATCTGCCCCCTGCTGTGTGACATTAGATAAAGCAACACCAACTGCATCTCTTGCATCATAGTAGAAAGGACCTGGATAATTAGACGGTGTCTGCGTGCCATAATCTACAAGCATAGAGTTGACTTTTTGTCCACTGAAAAAATCAGATTCTTCTGCGTATGCATCTGATTCTCCGGCCGGTGCCCAAGTTGCCACGGCACCTTTTTGGATAATGTCATCGTAAAGTTCCGTGCTGCCGGCAAACGTTTCACTAAAAAAATCAAACGCCAGTTTTTTGTTCTTACAGTTTGATGTGACTGCCCAGGAAGAGCCTCCGTTGTTAGAGTGGTTTGTCGCATTCTCCACATCATCTAATCTGGGCATCGTGGTGAGCTTCCATTTTCCAGCCTGATCTTCCTGATCAATAACAGATGCCATGATCCAACAACCATTAATTGTAGATACAACGGATCCGTTATTCAGGGAACCTATGTATTGGTCATTGTCTGTTACTTCCCGAAGTGTTCCGTCTCTTACCATCTGTGCGTAGATTTCCATACTTTGTTTTAGTGCTTTGTTTCCCTTTATATTTACACTGCCATCTTTTTTAAATAATGACTGTCCGCAAGACTGAAGCATCATCATGATAATATCCGGTGATCCGGCTTGAAGTGTTAACATGGGAAGCCCGGTCTTTTCCTTTACTATTTTTGCTTTTTCCAGATAATCCGACCATGTGATATCTGTGAAATCATCGAGAGTATATCCTGCCTGTTCCAAAAGATCAGTTCTCATGGCATTTATTACGGTTGCATTGTCAAAGGGAATCCCCAGGTGTTTATCATCTATAGTGGAATAGGCTGTTTTTGCCTTGGCAAACTGGGAAAAATCAATGCCTGAATCTGTCAGGTCGGTAAAGATATCAGGATAGTTAGAAGCGTACTTTTGAAACGAATTATCCTGCATTAAGAAGACATCAGGAAGTAGTTCCAGTTCATTCGATGAAACAAAAGTCGTAAGCTTTGTCTCGATGTCTTCTGATTGGATTTCAGAGACATTAACTTTGAACCCTTTGTGATCTCGCTCATAAATTTCAGCGGCCTTTTTCATTGCGTAGATATTAAAGTTCGGGTCCCAGCACCATACGTTTAATGTGTTTTTGTCTTCTGCTGCACCCTCTGTGGCACCTCCGGAACCAGAGCTGTTTCCGCCGCATGCAATTAAAGAAAGAGACAACACGGTAATCAGAGCTGCTGCAATAATTTTATTTTTCATGTGCTTTTCCTCCTGGTATTGCTTTCTATATATTTTGGCCAAAAATATATGCAAAGTTTAAAATGACAATAAATTAACATTAAATTCTTTCCATAAATGAAAAAAATACTTAGTATTAAGCAGAAAATAAAAAAGTATATGACATAGTATATAATGTTATCTGAATAAACGCAAGATAAAAAGACAAATATACTATATTTCGTTTGATGATTTTCTTCTTTAAATATATAAAATCTATAGGCAATCTATTCTTAATTAATTGAGATTAGACAAAAATCTACGATACTAAGGATATACCCTTGACTATCTCTTAAAACGTGTTATACTAAAGATAAAGCAAGATACCCATTGGGGGTATATGACGAATGTAAGGAAAGGAAGTTTAGATGCTATGCAAAAAGAATATTATGACATCACGGGTATGTCTTGTGCGGCCTGCGCTAACAGGATTGAGAAAAGTGTAGCTAAGCTGCCAGGAATGGATGAAGTTTCCGTCAACCTGTTAAAAAACAGTATGATGGTTTCATATGATAAATCTGTAACTGGATCTGAGGCAATTGTTCAGGCTGTTGAAAGTGCAGGATACGGGGCAGCACCTCGAGTAAAAATCGATACGGCTGCAAAACAAAGTACCTCAAAGCCGGCAGCAAATGAAGCACAGAAACAATATAGTAATATGAAGAAAAGACTAATATGGTCTTTGATTTTCACAATTCCGCTGTTCTATATTTCGATGGGACACATGTTCGGATGGCCGCTTCCGTCAGGGCTTTTGGGAATGGAGAATGCGATGACATTTGCATTTACCCAGTTTTTGCTTTTAATTCCGATTGTATTCATCAATTTCAGTTATTATAAGAATGGTTTTAAGACATTGTTCCATGGGGCACCAAATATGGATTCGCTGATTGCTCTTGGATCTGGAGCTGCTTTAGTCTATGGAGTATATGCGATCTTTAAGATTGGATATGGACTTGGTCATATGGATATGAAGATGGTTGACAGCTTCATGATGGATCTTTACTTTGAATCAGCAGGAATGATTCTGACATTGATTACATTAGGGAAAACGATGGAGGCCAGAGCAAAGGGAAAAACATCAGATGCAATCACAAAACTCATGGACCTGGCTCCAAAGACTGCAGTTGTTGAGCGAGACGGCAGAGATATGGAGATACCGGTAGAGCAGGTTCAGTTGGGAGATATCCTGATTGTAAAGGCAGGAGTCTCCGTTCCGGTTGACGGTGTGGTTGTGGAAGGAAATTCTGCTATAGATGAATCGGCATTGACTGGAGAGAGTATTCCGGTAGAAAAAAATGAAGGTGATACAGTAATCGGAGCTACAATCAATAAATCCGGATACCTGAAGATCAAAGCAACAAAGGTCGGAGATGATACGGCACTGGCACAGATCATACAACTTGTGGATGAAGCGACAAGCTCAAAAGCACCAATTGCTAAAATGGCTGATAAAGTCAGTGGAGTGTTCGTACCAATTGTAATCACAATTGCAGTCATCTCAGTGATTGCATGGCTGATTGCCGGATACAGTTTTGAATTTGCATTATCAGTCGGTATCTCAGTTCTTGTGATTTCCTGCCCCTGTGCACTGGGTCTTGCGACACCAACAGCAATCATGGTCGGAACAGGAAGAGGAGCAACACATGGAATCCTGATCAAATCAGCTGAGGCGCTGGAGATGGCACATAAAGTTAATACCGTGGTACTAGATAAAACAGGAACAATCACACAGGGAAAACCGGTTGTGACAGATTTGGTCACAAGTGAGAACGTATCCGAATCGGAACTTTTACAGATGGCTGTATCACTGGAAAAACTCTCGGAACATCCATTGGCAGATGCGATTGTAGAGGATGCTGCAAAGAAGAATATATCTTTGCTTTCTGTAACTGATTTCGATCAGATCGCCGGACAAGGGATCACTGGCAGAATAGACAACAAGATCTGTTATGCCGGAAACAGACGGATGATGGAAGAAAACCATATTCAGGATCAGGGGCTGTTTGAAAAGGCTGACCAGATGGCTGAGGACGGAAAAACACCTTTATTCTTTTCAAAAGATGGAAAACTATTAGGTGTGATCGCAGTGGCCGATGTAGTCAAACCTACCAGCAGACAGGCAATTGAAGAACTCAAATCTATGGGGACAGAAGTTGTTATGCTGACAGGAGACAATAAGAAAACTGCTGAGGCTATCCGACGTCAGGTGGGCGTTGATTGTGTGGTATCGGAAGTATTTCCACAGGATAAAGAGAAAGAGATCCGCCGTCTGCAAGATGAAGGCAAAAAGGTTGCGATGGTTGGCGACGGTGTCAATGATGCACCGGCACTTGCAAGATCTGATGTTGGAATCGCCATCGGTGCGGGCACAGATGTGGCAATTGAATCCGCAGATATTGTCTTGATGAAGAGTGATCTGTTGGATGTTTCTACGGCGGTACAGCTGAGTAAAGCTGTTATCCGAAACATCAAACAGAACCTGTTCTGGGCATTTATCTATAATATCATTGGCATTCCGATTGCTGCAGGAGTATTCTACACAGCATTTGGTCTTAAGATGAATCCGATGCTTGGAGCACTGGCTATGAGTTTCAGCTCAGTATTCGTTGTCTCGAATGCATTGCGGCTTCGCTGGTTCAAGTCAAAACACACAGCGGCTGCAGGTGGACAGACAAGTACGCAGCAGAGTTCCTTTCAGAAGCTTAATACGCCAAAGAGCAGTGACCAGCAAAATACAAACCAGGAATGCGATGTACAACATAACAGGAAAAAAGAAAACGAACAATCAACTAATCAAACAAGTAAAGGAGATTCAGAGATGAAAAAAGTAATTAATATCGAAGGAATGTCATGTAATAACTGTGTAAAACACGTGACAAAGGCATTATCAGGAGTAGACGGGGTGAAAAATGTTTCAGTAAGCCTGGAAGATAAGAAGGCAGATGTTGAGGTATCCGCGGATGTCTCAGACGAAGCACTTAAGAGCGCTGTTGAAGAAGAAGGATATGAAGTTGTAAGTATCCGGTAAATATGCGACAGAATAATCTCTGCTAAAATCTGTTACACTTCTTGGTTGAGAAGGCTTCAGAATCAAAGACCTAACGGTAAAGGGTTCTGGAGTCTTTTCTTGTGAGGAGTTATCTGAATAAATGCAAATGCCTCTTTTAGAGGTATTTGTTTTTTTTGCAAATAACAAGCATGAATTAGAAGTGTTGAGCATAAATCTATTGTAGTACTATAGGTTGGACAACCTTTAAAGTCAGAGGAGAAGGAGTATATTATGAAAAGAAAAGTATTGGCTATGGTTTTGACAGCTGCTATGGCAGTTGGCATGATGACTGGTTGTGGGGAATCTTCTGGAGAAAGTAAAGATACTGGTGATAAATCAGATATATCGAAATCAGCATCTTTAGAATCGTCAAAAAGCAAATCTGATGAAAACGAAGACGAAGACGTAAATGAAGATGGTACGGTTAATAACCCGGAGGCTGTTAAAGTGGATAAAAACAAGCTTGTTTTTTGGTCCCTTTTCAGCGGAGGCGACGGTGGGTTTATGGACAAGATTATTTCCGACTATAATGGGACAAAGCCGACAAAAGAAGTGCAGTCTATTATGTTGGTATGGGGAGATTACTATACAAAACTTCAGACAGCAGTAGCAGCAAAGAAAGGACCAGATATTGGAGTTTCACATGCGTCGAAACTTCCGGAGTTAGTAGATCAAGGTGTTGTGGAACCAATTGACTCTTATCTGAAGGATTTGAATGTTGATTTAAGCTCCATGTATTCCCAGAATTCTCTGGACTCGGTTACTTTTGACGGAGAAATTTATGCAATACCTTTGGATACGCATGCCGAGATCCTTTATTTTAATAAGGATATTCTTGAAAAAGCCGGAATTAGTTTAAATGCTGACGGACAGCTAGATATTAACAGCGAACAGGAATTCAAAGATATATTAGAAAAATGCAAAGCAGTTATGGGAGATGGAGAGTCAACGATTGCCCTGACCAATAATGGCGATGACCCTTACCGTATCTGGTGGGCTTCGTATTTCCAGATGGGCGGGAAGCCTTTAGTTAACGAGGATGGAAGCAAGGTTACTTTGGATAAGGATATTGCTGTAAAAGCGGCAGAATTTGTAAAATCTCTTTATGAGGATGGATATGTCGCGGAGGGAATTGATGATCATCAAAAGTTCTTTCAGAGTGGGAAAGCAGCATTTCTCTTTGGAGGAACCTGGGCGACGGGAGCTCTTGAACAAACAGAGAATCTGAATTTTGCTGCCCAGCCGTGGCCAATGCTTTTTGAGAGTGATGACTGTTGGGCTGATTCACATACCTTGATTCTTCCAGTTAATCAAAATAGATCGAAAGAAGATACAAAGGCGGCAGTTGAATTTATGGTGGGTGCGTCCAAAGACGGTGGCCTTACCTGGGCAGGGTCCGGGCAGATTCCCGCTAACAAGAATGTTCTAGACAGTCAGGAATATAAGGATATGCCTTACAGAAGCAGCTATATGTCAGAACTTGACAAAGCAGTTTTGCCATCCAAAACCCCTCATTTCTATAGTATGAAATCCGGGATGATAGATAGCTTAAATACATTATGGTCCGGGCAGACAGATGCAAAATCAGCGATTGATGCTCTTTATGATCAGCTGAACTCAAGCTTGGAATAAGTACTGTTTATTTCATGGGGGGAGCCTTGTGGCTCCTCTGCTTTCTTTAAGAACAGGAGGGTATAGGATGAGTAAAGCTAGGAAAAGAAAGTCATTATTGACAGCAATGTTTTTCATACTTCCTTTTTTTACTTTATATACAGTATTTACTATCTGGCCGGTGATTCAGGGGTTTTATGTGAGTTTACATAAATGGGGTCTGATGGGGAAAATCAAGTATATAGGTTTCGATAATTATTCAAAATTTGTGGGAGACAAGTTCTTCTGGGCAGCATTGAAACACACAGCATTTTTTGCGCTCATCACAACACCGATGTTAGTCATTACATCTATGGTATTGGCACTCTTGGCAAACCGGGCGACTAAGATGAAGAAGGGTCTTCGAATTATATTCTATCTTCCAAGTGTACTATCTGTATCAGTTGCATCTTTCATTGCAAAGTATACATTTACTCCGTACACTGGGCTTGCGAATGGGATTCTTCATTCCTTGAGAATCTTACCACAATCAAAAGAATATCAGTGGTTTCAGAATCCGCATCTGGTATGGATTACAATTTCCATCATGACGGTGTGGTGGACGATTGGCTTTTCAATGATGCTTTATATTTCAGCACTACAGGATATATCTGCGAATGTCTATGAGGCATCAGCAATCGATGGAGCTACAAAAACACAGCAGCTATTTAAAATTGTACTTCCTTTGTTGAAACCGACAACATGGCTGATTCTGCTCCTTCAGGTTATAGCCTGTTTTAAGGTCTTTGGACAGATTTATATGATTACCGGAGGCGGACCGGCGTCAAGTACAAGACCTTTAATTCAGTATATCTATGAACATGCATTTCAGAAAAATAATATGGGATATGCTGCGTCTATGTCTTATGTTCTGTTTGGTATTCTTTTAGTGCTTTCATTGGCACAGATGATATTGCAAAGAAAGGGGGACAATTGAGATATGAGAAAAAAGACTATTGGTTACTGGATCTTAAATGTTATTTCTGTTCTTTTATCTGTCGTCTTTCTGGCACCGATTGTCTGGGCTTTGTTTGTTTCATTTCAGCATGAAGGAAAACAGATTCAATCTGTCACAGACTGGTTTTTGCCACCTTATACAGTAAAGAATTATCCGGAAATTATACTGAATTCTAATGTTCCTACCTGGCTTTTGAACAGTGTATTCATCGCCGTTATTGTAACTTTTTTGACAGTAGTAATTTCGGCATTGGCTGCCTATGCAATTGCGAAGATTCCATTTAGAGGGAGTCACGGGCTTTTCGTCTATTTTCTGTTAGGACTTATGGTGCCTGGTGAGGCTACTATTGTTCCTTTATTTATCACAGTAAATAACATGAATCTGATCGACACTTATATGGGGATGATATTACCCTCGATTGCAGGTTCCATGAACTTGATTATAATGGTGACTTTTTTTAAAGGGATTCCAAATGAATTATTGGATGCGGCCAAAATTGACGGAGCGGGAGAACTTGCTACGTTCATTAAAATTGTCATTCCGCTTTCCAAAACAATTATTTCTACAGTCAGTATTTTTTCGTTTGTAGGAAGTTGGAATAACTATCTGTGGCCGTTGCTGTGTGCGATGAGCAGTGAACTTTTTACGTTGCCGATTGGCATTCCCACTTTTGCAGGCACCTATACGGTTGATTATGTAAAACCAATGACGGCAAGTATGGTTGCTTCTATACCTGTAATAATAATTTATATCATTTTTGAAAAACAGATTGTTGCGGGAATCACCAGTGGTGCCATTAAAGGATAATTTATTGACGCTTTCAAAAAACAAGCTTATAATGGTTCCTTAGACAACTTTTATGAGGAGACATTATTTTGGAAAATTTGAAAAAGAATTTAAAGCTCGGTGATTATCTGGTGATCGGATCTATGTTATTTGGTCTGTTTTTTGGAGCTGGTAATTTGATATTCCCGGTTCATCTGGGACAGGTGGCAGGGGGGAATGTCACATGGGCGAACCTGGGATTTTTGGTGACAGGTATTGGACTGCCCTTTCTCGGTGTCGTTGCGATCGGCATTTCTCAAAGTGAGGGTGTATTTCAGCTGGCTGAACATGTTGACCGTCGTTATGCGTATATATTTACGATTTTGCTCTATCTCGTAATAGGACCGCTCTATGCAATCCCCAGACTGGCGACAACTTCGTTTGAGATTGGCCTTGCACCTTTTGTATCGGAAGGAAAGTCGGTGCCTGCACTTGCCATATTCAGTTGTGTCTTTTTTTTCGCAGCATGGCTGCTTGCAAGAAAGCCAACAAAACTGTTGGATTACGTTGGAAAGATCATCAATCCACTATTTTTGATATTGCTTGGGATATTATTAATTATGACTTTTGTTCATCCGATGGGACCGACTTTGGGGGCAAAGGTTCAGCCTGATTACAACGGGAATGCCTTTTTTAAGGGTTTCTTGGAGGGATACAATACACTGGACGCTCTGGCATCCCTGGCATTTGGTATTATCATCGTTTCGACCATCCGCGGCCGAGGTGTGGAAAAACCGGGTGAGATCGCGCTTGATACAATTAAATCAGGTATCATTAGTATTATTGCGATGGGAGTCATCTACAGTCTGCTGGCATATATGGGTACGATGAGCCTTGGAATATTGTCTGTCAGTGAAAATGGCGGAATTGCCCTTGCTCAGATTGCAAATAATTATTTTGGCACATATGGAAACATCATTCTGGCTTTTATTGTTATCTTGGCCTGCCTGAAGACTACAATTGGATTAATCTCAGCGTTCTCAGAGACGTTTACGCAGCTTTTTCCCTCGCAAAATTATATTGTTTTTGCGACGGGGGTAAGTCTTTTATCCTGCTTGCTTGCGAATGTTGGACTGACAAAGATTATCAATTTCTCGATTCCGGTTTTGATGTTTATCTATCCCCTTGCGATGACATTAATTTTACTATCCATTATCGGAATGTTATTTAAAAATGATTCACGCGTATATAAAGTGACAAGTTACTTTACGTTGTTTGCTTCGATTATAGACGGTCTTAATGCGAGTCCGGATGTCATTCGTCAGACTGGATTTGCACAGGCACTGATACATTTCGGAGAAAAATATCTGCCCTTTTTCAAGATTGGAATGGGATGGGTTCTTCCGGCACTCATTGGGTTTTCCATCGGACTGATTTGGCACAGGATAAAAATAGATAGGCGGTTGGCTCATTAGAGGTCAAAAAGCAGTGAAACTGAGAGGTATGATTCAGTGTTCGCTGCTTTTTTCTCGACTGTCTCCAAAATTCCACTGTGAATATCCGTGGATACCGTTTGCAATCAGAGCCTGCATCAAAATAAGGATTTCATCTGAATCTGTTTTTTGACCGGTTTCATGCCAATAGCTGATGATTCCGCTCATACTGGAAATGATGAATGTGAGAAGATACTCTAGTTCATCTGAATCTTTTCGGAGATCTAATATATCGGCGAAGGAGCCCTTTATTTTTTGCCTTAGTTTCTGCTGAAACGATGGATCACCTCTCTCACTCAATAATATAAATATCTTATCGTTATTTTCAAAAAAGAAGGGTGATAATTCATGAGCAAATTCTTCAAATTTAATTTTCTCTTTTTTGTGGACTTTTGAAGCCAACCAAGCTGCAATTTCATTTAGAAGATCATTCTCTATTTGATCAAGCAAATCGTATACGTCATTGAAATACTCATAAAATGTTCCTCGATTTAGATGAGCGTTCTTTGTGATGGAAGAGACTGTGATCTTTTCAATTCTTATATTTTTATAAACTTCCCAAAAGGCATCCATGATTTTTTTTCGTGTTTTTTCCCGTAATTCCGGTTGCTTTTTCATTTCGCAGCTCCTTTTGTTCCAACAGTAGATGACAATTTGTTGGTTGATAAATATTTGAAAATCAATATAATAATATCGTACAACAAGTTGTTGAATAATACAAGACAGGAGGGATACAAATGTCGATCATTGATGTGTCAAACCTGACAAAAGACTACGGGCATGGAAGAGGAGTATTCGACGTTGCGATATCCGTAGAAAAAGGAGAATGTTATGGATTTCTTGGACCCAATGGGGCTGGGAAGACAACAACGATTCGTCATCTCATGGGCTTTTCAAAGCCGCAGAAGGGCAGCACTTCTATCATGGGAAGGGACAGCTGGAAAAATTCAGCCATGCTGCAGAAGATGATTGGATATCTTCCAGGTGAAATAGCACTTCCCCAGGGAATCACCGGTACGGGGTTTCTTAATATGATGAAACGAATGCGTGGATTAGGGGATGACTCCTATTTGAAGATGTTATTGGAGAAGTTTGAACTAGACCCGAATATTGGAACAAAACAGATGAGTCTTGGAGTAAAGAGAAAGCTTGCCGTTGTCACTGCTTTTATGCATGATCCTGATATTCTGATTCTGGATGAGCCAACCTCAGGGCTTGACCCAATTATGCAGCAGATTTTTATCGACTATATTGAAGATGAGAAGAAGCGTGGAAAGACGATTTTTCTTTCTTCTCATATTTTTCATGAAGTTGATGCGACCTGTGATAAAATTGCAATTATCAAGGATGGAAGGGTGATTTCCAAGTTTGTAGCGAATGATCTCAAAAATAAGAGTGATAAAGTTTACAGAGTTACATTCAAAACCATAGAGGATTATAGGAAATTTGAGAAGCTTCCCTACCAGTTTGCTTCAAAAAACCCCGATAAACTGCGGCTTAGAGTACATGTTCTCGATGATGATGTTAATCAGCTTATCACTGACATCTCGAATCTGGGTATTGCCGATTTTCATGAATTTCCCACAACGCTGGAGGATTACTTTATGAAATTTTATAAGGAAGACCGTGTATTTGAGGGGGTGAAGTAATGGAAGACACCATTATTCAAGTACGGAATTTGTCAAAGGATTACGGACATGGAAGAGGAATTTTTGATATAAATCTCAATATTGAAAAAGGTAAGGTATATGGTTATGTTGGAACCAATGGATCCGGGAAAACCACAACGATACGAAATATGATGGGATTTATAAAACCTGACCGGGGAAATGTCACAATCCAGGGATTGGATTCATGGAAGGATGCAACAGAAATCAAGAAATCTGTCAGTTATGTTCCTGGTGAAATTGCTTTTCCATCGCTGGCAACTGGTACAGATTTTTTGAAACTGCAGGCAGACTATCTAGGGATACATGATTTAACATATATGAATCATATTATTTCTATGCTGCAGTTGGATCCTACTGCAAACTTAAAGAGAATGTCAAAGGGAATGAAACAGAAAACTGCAATCACCGCTGCACTGATGGGAGATAAGGACCTATTAATACTTGATGAGCCGACAACTGGATTGGATCCGCTGATGAGGGATTCATTCATTGAGTTGATTCGTGAAGAAAAAGAAAAGGGAAGAACAATCTTCATGTCCAGCCACATCTTTGAAGAAATAGAACATATATGTGATCAAGTGGCTATGATCAAAGACGGCAGGATTGTCGATACCATTGATTTATGGAGTTTGAGACATTGGAAGACAAAAATTTTTGACATTCGTTTTAAAGGACTGGATGATTACAAAAAGTTTCTTGCCAAGTTTCACCAAATCAAAGATACAGATGAGGATGAGCTGCTGTGTCAGGTGGAAATGCCGGTATCTGAAATAGAGCAGCTATTTTATGTTTTGAAGAAGTTTTCCGTTGCATCTATCAAAGAAGAACATATTACTTTGGAACAGTATTTTAGAAAAGTTTACGAGAAAGGACGTGGTTGACATGAAGGGAAAAGTGACAAAGTTCTATTCGGGACCGCTGATGAAACAAAATATTAAATCTAATTATATTCTCACAATTGCTATTGTTGCAGTTATGTGTATGATGAGTGTCGTAAGCACATATGCGACAAGTATTATGGAAGAGAGTAATAAAAGAATGGACACGCAGGAAGCGCAGGCCGATTTTTATTCCTATCTTTATATTATGGCTTCCTATAATGAGGCAGCAGGAACAAACCTTTCTTATGATGATTTTGAAAAGGCGGATGATACAGCCTCATATGAAGCTGCATTCGAAATGGCGAATCAGCAGTCAGATAAGATGCATCTTACAACGAAGGGACTTAAAAAGGCTGCCGCAGCACTTAAAAAGACAGATGTTTCCATTGATACCTATGTTCATGAATTTGAGTACACTTATGCATTAGGACAGGTGAAAGGGTGCTTTACAGGGAAGGATCTGGACATGGAGGATCTGGTTTCCACAATGTTTGAGACTATGGGAATTGACCCGGATATGATGGATACTCTTGCGAATATGGACACGACAGCTATGTTTAACCAGATGGATTACACAATTATGGGATTATTGCCTATCTTTATTTTCATTGTAGTCGTTGGGAATTCTCTTGTAGTTGATCAGGTAGACCGTGGATCTATGGCTTATGTTCTTTCAACACCGACAAAACGATCAGCGGTTGCTAATACCCAGGCTATTTTTCTGATTGCAACTCCTTTTCTCATGATTGCAGTGACATGTGCTTCAAGGCTGATTGCTTCGCATATTTTTCTGGATAGTGTGAATACAAAGGTTGTACTTGTCATGTACCTGGGCATGTATATATTGGTTGAAGCGATCTGTGGAATCTGCTTTCTCGGTAGTTGTATCTTCAATCAGAGCCGAAAGGCTATGGGATTTGGCGGTGGAATAACAGTCTGGTTTTTCATTGCTTCTCTGCTAGGACTGTTTGGATCGAAAGATATGGTCAAGATGGGGTTCGGAGCAAAACAGCTGGATTACTTCAATAACATGACATTGGTCGGATTATACGATGTAAAAGCGATTTCAACGGTCGGAAACGGTTCGGTTAATCATGCATTTATCTGGAAACTTGCTGTATTGGCAGCTATCGCAGTAGTATGTTATATGGCAGGAGCCATTAGATTCCAGAAGAAAGATTTGCCACTTTAAGTATCTTCCGTTCGCATGGGAATCTGAAAAGAAATACAGGTTCCCATATTCTTTTTACTCTGTATATGAAGAGCGCTGTCTGGTCCGTAATTTAATATCAGTCTGCGGTTAATATTGGTGAGGCCGATATTCCTGCTTTTTGTGTTCGAAATTCTCTCATATAATTCATGGATTTCAGTTTGAGACAGTCCGATGCCATTGTCAAGTACAGCAAATAAAACTTTATCGTTACGCTTGTGGATTTTGACCTTAAGATAACCGATGGAGTCAATTCCTGAGATTCCGTGGCTGAGACTATTTTCCAGTAAGGGCTGAAGCATGAGACGGAAAACGGGAAGTGTCATCGAGTCTTCTGCAACCTCATAATAGATAATAAACCTGTCACCCAGACGTTCTTTCTGTATCTCCATGTATTTCTTCAGATGATCCAGTTCATCCTTTAAAAGTACTGGGGTTGAAGGATCTTCCAGGGAGTATTTCAATATATCGGATAGATTATGCAGCATACGGTTCAGTTTGCAGGGGCCTCCAGCAAGTTCTAAGGCTTCAAAATCTAATACCTGCAAGGTGTTAAACAAAAAATGAGGATTAATCTGGTGCTGCAGGGAAGCAATTTCCGTCATTTCCTGTTCATGCTGACGTTCACTTAGCTGATGCTTCAACTGTGTGGAATGAAGATAGACAGATATCACATTATTCATAATGACATCATATTCATCGTGAACAGCAGAGGAAGGCATAGGAGGAATTTGCCCTTTTTCTGCCTCATCAAAAGTATGTATAATTGCATTGATCTGCTGAAAATTTCTTTTTGTCACCTGGTAAGCCAAAAATAAACTGATCAGACAGTTTGAAATCACAGCGGCAGTCAGGACGATGAGTGTAGGGAGAAGCTGCCTGCACACATACTGGAACGGCACATAGGATGAGAATGTAATATTGAAAGAAGGCGATGTTACGGTTTGTGAAAGATAAAAAGAGTCCTTATATTTCGTCCATCTGGATCTTTTCTGTCCGGAAATTAATTTGTCCGGCAGAATATCTCCCTGATTACTAGCCAATACATTGCCTTCCAAGTCGGATAAAAACAAGAGACTGCCATCTAGTCCGGCACTGCTAAGGAGTTTTTCAAATTTGCTGCAGTCGATATTTACAACAATAACACCCTTCACATTTGACATTCGCTGAAACATGGTAATATATCGCGTGGGCTTCCTGCTCCGATAAGGTGAAAACTCTCTTTTTTCAATCCATAGATGTTTTCCGCTATTTTCTGACAGATACATATCTTTCCATTCTTTGTCCTTATTTGCAGACAGGCTCGTGATTCCAGCTTCTGATGAGAAGTAATTATCATACCCATCCAAGTATAAATAGACGCAGTCAATATAGGTGTGTGCCTGTGCAATTGCACTTAAAGAGGCCTTTACACTGTTCAGAAAGATTACGTCAGTATACTCAAATTCTTCATTATTCAATAGTTTTTCCATAGAAAGTACCATGCGAGGATTATATGTCAGCAATTCGTACTGGTAGGTGGAGGTAGAAAGTACCATCTCCAGGTTGTCCCTGACAACTGTAAGAGAATCACCAGATGCCTGTATAATGGATTTTGTATTTTGTCTATACAAGAAAATCGTTGAGATGATCGTTAAAATTATAATTGGAATCAGCATGATCAGAAAAAAAGATTTGCATCTTTTGATCAGAAACCTTTTCATCATGATAGTGGCACCCCCTTCTAGTGTAAGTATTTCTCTCTGTATTCTCTGGGAGATATCTTATAATATTGTTTAAATGCTCTCGAAAAGTTCTTTGGATTATCATATCCAATGCGATAGGCAATTTCGTAATGTTTATATGTAATATCGCATAACATGTCTGCTGCTTTCTTCATTCTCAGTTCAACTAGATATTCCGAAAAACCCGTTCCGGTTTTTTCTTTAAACAGCTTGGAAAGGTAATTCGGACTCAAGTTTACTTGAACTGCGGCCTCTTCGAGAGTTGCATTTTGATAGTTGTTTTTCAGATATTTTTTTACATTTGCAATTATTTTTCCATAGTAAGAAGTCATTTCCTGAACTTGACTCTCTTTGTGATAGCGCAGATCGAGATCCGATCGAATTCGCTCAAAGCAGCTATATAATGCCTCATACTTGACTGGTTTCAGAAGATAATCGAAAGCATGGTTGACGATCGCAGTATGAAGATAAGAAAAATCCTGATAGCCAGTCAGAAAGACAAATATGAGATCGGGAAAATCGGAACATAGATGATCACTAAGTTCAATTCCTGACATAACAGGCATACGTATATCGGTCAGCACGACATCGATGGTATGCGTCCGGATAAAGGACAACGCTTGTTGTCCATTCGAAAATTGCCCGGAAATTTTAAAGCCATTCTTCTCCCATGGGAATAAATTTACAAGTCCCTCACTTATTTTGTTTTCATCATCTACGATAATCAGTGAATACATACGAATCCCTCCAAAGCATTTGTCTCAGGCTGATAAGTTAAGTATACTATATCGGAGAAAATATGAACAGAATGATATTTTGAATCGTAAGAAATGAATACATAAAGTAACATATGTGGAATTGCACGGTGTAGTTTGTAATAAATGAAGAAATATAGTAATTGAAAGGATTGGAAGAACACATATTTTTCGATAGAATAATACGTAGAACTTGTAGAAGAAAATATTCAATATGTATGGAGGGATAAGGATGAAGAAGAAAAAAGTAATGGCGATGATGTTGTCAGTTTTGATGGCAGCCACACTTATGACTGGCTGCGGAGGATCCGATGATGCAAATGGAGGTAAGTCAAAAAGTGAAAAGTCAGACAAGGGGGAGCAGGTCACACTGAGATTCAGTTGGTGGGGCGGAGATGAGAGAAATGAAGCAACACTGCAGGTAATTGATAACTATGAAAAGGAACACCCAAATATCAAGATCGAGCCTGAGTTTGGCGGAGATGAAGGGTATCTGGAAAAGCTTTCTACATCGCTTGCAGGCGGACAGGCTGCAGATATTATCCAAAACGGAACGGGTTGGATGCCGGGATTCGTAGAAAAAGGAGACTTTTTTGTCGATTTTAATGACTATAAAGATGATATTGACTTATCCGGATTTTCTGATGAGTATCTGGACAATACCTGTGTCTTTGATGGGAAGCTGCTTGGACTTCCAAGCGGTGTTGCCACCACGGCACTCCTGGTCAATAAGACATTGGCTGATGAAACAGGTATAGATCTCACAAAAGATGTGACCTGGGAGAGTCTGATTGAGATGGGAAAGAAAGTGCAGGAACATGATAACAGCCAATATCTTTTGAATATAGACACCAGTTTTCTTGTGACAAATGTCTTTCGGCCATATATTATGCAAATGACAGGAAAACCGCTGATTGATGATGATACAAAAAAACTCACCTGTTCTGAAGAGCAGCTTGTATCGGTATTGGCATATATTCAGTCTCTTTACGAAAATCATGTGACTCAGCCAGCTGGTGAGACAGCGTCTTTTGAAGATGCACTTCAGACGAATCCGAAATGGATCAACGGAGATTATGTGGCGGTTATGACGAATTCTTCTCAGATCAACAATTTGACAGCCGCAAATGAGAATGTCGAATATATAGTAGCTTCAATGCCTGAGATGAGTGACAAATCCGTACAGAAGAATGATGGGTATTATGCGAATCCCCCTCAGTTGATGTGTGTGAATAAATCCGGTAAACATGTCAAAGAAGCTGTGAAGTTTTTGGACTACTTTTACAATAATGAAGATGCAGCTAAGATTCTAAAGGATTTGAGATCTGTGCCACCGACTGAAAATGCAAGAAAAATCTGTGAGGAAAACGGACTAATCGGCAGTCTGGTGACCGATTCAGTTAATAAAGGTCTTGAAAAACATGGGGTCAATGAGATGGGTCTTACAACAGACTCGGAGGTGGAGTCTGTGATAAAAACCATGATTGAAAGTGTCAAATATGGAGAAAGTACACCTGACAAAGCCGCATCTGATGGAATCTCTATGTTAAATAACATTCTCTCAGAGAAATAAGCATTAGGTGAGATTCAGCTGCCTCGACCGCTGATTTCTAGCGATCGGGGCAGCTGATCAGAAAGGTATCGTATTTCATGAGACTAAAAAAAATAAAAAAATATAGAAAAAAAGACTATATGGGGCTGGTATATATTGCCCCCTGGCTGATTGGCTTTTTACTGCTTCAGCTTTATCCTTTCTTGAGTTCTTTATACTATTCGTTTACAGATTATCAGTTTTTTAATGATCCGTCATGGATCGGGATCCAGAATTATAAAAAACTCTTTACAACAGATCCAGAGTTTTACAACTCGCTTAAAGTCACAATAGTGTATACACTTTATACAGTACCCGGAAAACTGATTATGGCATTGTTTATCGCAGTTTTGCTGAACCAGAATCTGAAGCATATCGGTGTTATCCGGACTATTTATTATCTGCCTTCTCTTTTTTCAGGAAGTGTAGCTGTCGCAATCTTATGGAAACTTCTTTTTATGGATGAAGGAACGATCAACAGTTTACTGACAAGTATTCATCTTCCAAAGGTGCAGTGGTTAGGGACAACATCAACGGCATTGGTGACAATATGTCTTCTTGAGATCTGGCAGTTTGGGTCATCAATGGTGATGTTTCTTGCGGCTTTAAAACAAGTTCCCGTTTCACTATATGAAGCAGCCTCTCTGGATGGTGCCGGAGCAGTTAAAAAGTTCTTTCATATTACAATTCCTCAGATTTCACCGATAATCTTTTTCAATATTATCATGCAGTCGATTACCGCTCTTCAGAACTTTACATCCTCATTTGTAGTAACAGGAGGCGGACCCAATAAAGGAACCTATGTCCTTGGAATGAAACTTTATACAGATGCGTTCACTTATTTCAAGATGGGTTATGCAAGTGCAACTTCCTGGGTGATATTCGGGATGATTCTGGTGATTACGCTTTTATTGTTCCGATTTTCTTCAGGAAAAGTGTATTATGAAGATGGAGGAGACTTTTAAGAGAGAGGAGTTTGCATGAGAAAGATAAAAAAGAATAAGGTTTTGATATATTTGATCATAGCACTGGTTGGTGTTCTTATGATCTACCCCATTCTCTGGATGTTTCTTGCGGCGTTCAAGACAAACAGCGAAATCTTCGGGTCTGTAAAACTACTTCCTGGAAGTTGGTCGTTTGATGCATTTGTGAATGGATGGAAGGGAACAGGAAGATATTCATTCGGAAAATTTTTCCTGAATACATTTGCCATTGTTGTGCCCACGACATTGCTGACTGTTGTATCTTGTATGATTGTTGCATATGGATTTGCCAGATTTAATTTTCCCGGAAAAAAACTGCTGTTTGGAATTCTGATTGCAACATTGATGCTTCCAAATACTGTGATTATTATCCCACGTTACACGCTTTTTAATAAGTTTGGATGGCTGAACACGTACCTGCCTTTTTATATACCGGCACTTTTGGCGTGCTATCCGTTCTTTATTTTCATGTTGATGCAGTTTATGCGCGGTATTCCCAGGGAACTGGACGAATCAGCGTATATGGATGGATGCGGAACCCTTAGAACGTTTATCAGCATTCTATTGCCGTTGTTGAAACCAGCGTTGTTTTCAGCAGGGTTATTCCAATTTCTGTGGACATATAATGACTTCTTTAACTCCCTGATTTATATTAACAGTGTTGAGAAGTACCCGATATCACTCGCACTTCGATCAGCGATTGATGCAGAAGCAAATGTGCAGTGGGGACAGATCATGGCGATGGCTTTCATCTCTGTCCTGCCGCTTATGATTTTGTTCTTTGTCGCACAAAAGTATTTTGTAGAAGGTGTGGCGACGAGCGGGCTGAAAGGATAATATATATCAGATATTGCAAATGAATACTTAATGATTTATGATAGGATATAAGGGGTAAAAGGTTATGCGTTTCATGAATAAGACACTTAATCTAGGTATTTCTAAAAACATTGAAAGCAGGAGGATTTAAAATGGCAGTAAAAATGATCCCAAAGACGATGACAGGTGCTGTTCTGCCCGGAGACAGTTCCGTGGAAATGAAAGAATTCGAGATTCCGAAGCCGGGTTATGGACAGGTTTTGGTGAAGACAAAGGCGACAACGATCTGCGGCAGTGACATTCGATGTATATATCGCGAACACACAGGTAAAGGTCCGGAAGCTTATATTCCCGGCACGATTGCAGGACATGAACCCTGCGGCCTGATCGTGGAAGAAGGGGAAGGTGTACGCAGATTTCACAAAGGTGACCGTGTAATTGTTTATCATATATCAGGATGTGGGGTATGCTATGACTGTCGCCGTGGCTATTACATATCCTGCAAGAGTAAATATCGCAAGGCTTATGGTTGGCAGAGAAATGGCGGGATGGCTCCGTACATGCTTTGTGATGAGAAAGATCTGATTGCACTGCCAGATGAGCTTACCTACAAAGATGGTGCTCAGGTGGCCTGTGGATTCGGTACAGTCTATGAGGCAATTGAGAAGATAGGAATTTCTGGAAATGATGCAGTGCTTGTGACAGGGCTTGGGCCGGTGGGTCTTGCAGCGTTGATGCTCGCAAAGGCACTCGGCGCGAATCATCTGATCGGTGTGGAGATGAATGACTATCGAATTGATCTTGCGAAAAAGCTTGGTCTCGTAGATGAAGTTTTTAAACCTGACAAAAACACTCTTGAGAAGATATTGAAGGTGACTGGCGGGCATGGTGTGGAAAGAGCTATTGATGCCAGTGCCAATGATTCAGGAAGACAGCTTGCAATTCGTGCGACCAGAGATTGGGGAAAGATTGCATTTGTAGGAGAAGGCGGAACTTGCACATTTAATCCCAGCCCCGACATCATTCATGGTCAGAAATCAATCTATGGATCCTGGGTCACAAGTCTTTGGCGTATGGAAGAATTAGTCGAGAAATTAGTCCGCTGGAATATTCATCCGGAAGACCTGATTACGGATGAATTCGCAATTGATCATGCCGGCGAAGCATATCAGCTGATGGCAGGAGGACAGTGCGGAAAAGTTGCGGTAGTATTTGGTGATCAGGATGAGCGCTAAAGAAATTAAAGTTCCTTCAAAGACTTTATACACGGGTGCCAAGATGCCCGCCATCGGTCTTGGAACTTTTGGATCTGATAAGTATTCTTCCGATGATATTGCCAGAGCAGTATACGGTGCGGTAAGTGCGGGCTACCGTCTGATAGATTGTGCTTCTGTCTATGGAAATGAAGCAAAGATCGGGGTGACTTTGGAAAAACTCTTTCAAGATAAGATTGTTTCAAGGGAAGAGCTTTTTGTCACAGGAAAAGTCTGGAATGATATGCACGGTGATGGACAAATCGAAAAATCATGTAAGAATAGTTTGAAAGATCTAAAAATTGATTATTTTGACTTGTATCTTGTACATTGGCCGTTTCCCAATTATCACGCACCGGGCTGTGATGGTGATTCCAGAAATCCAGATTCTCGTCCGTTTTCTGTGGAAGAATTTATGAGTGTCTGGAGACAGTGTGAGTCACTAGTTGACAGGGGACTGACAAAGCATATCGGTATGTCGAATATGACAGTGAAGAAACTGGAAGAGGTGTTTCCACTTTGCACAGTGAAACCGGCAGCAATTGAGATGGAGCTGCACCCTGGTTTTCAGCAGCCTGAATTGTTTCAATTTGTCACAAGTCATGGGATTGTACCGATTGGGTTCTGTCCGCTGGGGTCTCCTTCCAGACCCAAACGTGACCGGACGCCGGAAGATGTTGCAGATACACAGATGCCGGAGATTGTAAAAATAGCAAACACTCATAATATTCATCCGGTGGAAGTATGTTTAAAATGGGCGGTCCAGCGGGGACAGATTCCGATTCCGTTTTCCGTAAAAGAGAAGCAATATGTATCAAATCTAAGATGTATTACAGAAGATCCGCTGACTGATGAAGAAATGGATGAGATAAGACAGGCCGATAAAAATTGCCGTCTCGTCAAAGGACAGGTCTTTCTCTGGCCCGGGGCCAAAAGCTGGGAAGAGATCTGGGATCTTTAAAGCAGGAAACAAGGGACTGACTTTCATGGTCGGTCCCTTAAGTGGATTCTATGTTATGATTTATTAAGAGGAAGTTATTATGTTAAAAAATGTAGATCTATATTATTTTAGCCCCACAGGAGGGACAAAGAAAGTCGCCCTGATGTTTGCTAAGGGGCTTGCTAAAAAAGTGAATCTGATAAACTTAGGAGATAAAAAGGTATTGAAAGAGCCGGAGAGTGATCTGATCGTGGTGGCGGCACCTGTATTTGGCGGGCGTATTCCAGCTCTGGTCTCGGATAAGATCCGAACGCTTGACGCTGCCGGGAAAAAGGCGGTTTCTCTGGTTGTATATGGAACGAGAGCATACGAAGATGCGCTGCTGGAATTGAATGATGCATTAAAAGATATTCAGGTCCAGATAATTGCCTCAGGCGATTTTGTCGCACAACATTCAATCGTGTCTGAAGTTGGAAAAGGAAGACCGGATAACAAAGATATCGAAGAGATTAAAACATTTGCAAAAAATGTCCTGGATAAGATGGAAGATCGAAACAACGATAACGACACTGAAAAAGAGATCAAGGTACCAGGAAGCCGACCATATAAAACTGCAATGAAGATTACAGACACGCCAATATCAACGAGCCGCTGTACATTATGTGGAACATGTGAAGAAGCCTGTCCTACAGGTGCGATCTATATCGATGGAAATGAACTGACGACTGATCTTAGAAAATGCATTCTCTGTATGGCATGCACATATGTCTGCCCGGAAGACGCCAGGGTGCTTCCAAAAAAGTTACAGGAAAGCGATGATGAGATGCTGAAACCTCTTATCGGGATATACCGGGAGAATGAAACTTTTTTATAAAATACTGCAGAGTGTGAAATGGAGAGAAAATTTATTATGTCAAAATGTTTGATTGTTGTAGACTACCAGAATGACTTTGTATCGGGGTCTCTGGGATTCGAAGGAGCGGAACTTTTAGACGCCCGGATCGCAGAGAAAATCAAGCAGTATCGTGCATCGGGTGACACTGTGATGTTTACCTTTGATACACATACGGATGATTATCTGAATACTCAGGAGGGAGAAAATCTCCCTGTACCACATTGTATCAAGGGCACGAAAGGACATGAGTTTTACGGGGAAACCGCGAAATTGATTCGCGATACGGACAAATGCTTTTACAAACCAGGTTTCGGGTCAGATGAGTTATATGAGTATTTAAAGGATATACCCTTCGATAGTATCGAACTGGTCGGACTTGTGACAAACATCTGTATCATATCCAATGTTGTTCTTGCAAAGACTGCACAGCCAGAAACACCTATTATCGTGGATTCCACATGCATCGGCTGCAGTGATCCAAAACTTAATGAGGAGACACTCCATGTGATGAGGGGACTTCAGGTAAAGGTGATTGACTGATCCATAAAGGGAGGACGGGAAAACCCGCCCTCCCTTTATGGTATTTAAAGTCTGCATTTTAACTGGCAAAGAGCTTCTTGAATATCTTTGACTGCTGCTCTGTTGTCACAGATGCTGTTATCGATATCTTTTAATGCACATCTGATCTGATCAGCAGCACACTCCGTATTTTCAAGAGAACGAACAGCGTTGGCAAGAGCTGCCTCCATTCTGGCTATTTCATCGTATCCGCATGTACAGCCACTTCCACGGGAATATGCAGGACCGTATCCGCGATTATTTCCACAATTTGACATCTTTTAAATCCTCCTTCATAAATTAATGAGAGACCAAAGGGTTTCGAATTTCATATAAGGAAGAACCTGAAGGGTTCTTTCACTATATTATATGAAAGGTGATGAAAAAGTGTGTATTATGTCAAAAAATGTTATTTTATGATTCTTTCCAGAAGATATGGAATCGCCTCTTCAAAGTTAACGCCATACCAACTTCGATTATCATCGTTTACCGTGAGCTGGATACACCTGGCTGTGTAATCGGCAGCAATTGGGATGGCCTCTTTCCATGTTTTTTCTCTGGAAAGTGCGCCGGTAAATGTGCTGGAGAAGATATCGCCAGTGCCGTGGAATACCGCATCAATTCGTTTGTTTTCATAATAAAAGTATTCATCTTTCTCACGGTCGTATCCCATGACTCCAATTTTATCTTTATCAAAGCTGACTCCGGTCAGGATAGATAGTCTGGCACCGAGTGCTGAAAGCTTTTTCATCATTTCGCGGATGTAGCTCTCATCGTAGTTTTCTTTGTAATCCATTCCTGTCATGAAGGATGCTTCTGTGATATTTGGGACGATAATATCCGCTTTTTGACAAAGTTTTGCCATATTAGCTGAGAATGCCTTGTCAAATCCGGGATAGAGTTTTCCATTGTCGGCCATGACCGGATCGACGATGATCAGATTATCAGTTGTCTTAAATTCTGAAAACAAATGGGAGATCAGATCGATTTGTCTTGCAGAGCCTAGATATCCGGTGTAGATGCTGTCAAAAGTAATTTTCTCTTTCTTCCAGTGTTCGGTGATAGGAACGATGTCATCCGTCAGATCACGGAAGGTAAAGCCGTCAAACATCGTATGGGCAGAGAGTACAGCAGTCGGAAGGACTGCTGTCTCTACGCCGAAAGCAGAGATAATAGGAAGCGCAACGGTAAGTGAACATTTTCCAATACACGAGATATCCTGAATGGTAAGAATTCTTTTCATGATATTTTTCTCCTTAGGGTGAGTAGCGCACCGATTGCCATGACAACAGCAAATACGATGAGGAAAGCAATGACAGCGGTTTTATGTGAGATGCAGGCAGCAATAATCATAAAAACACAGCTTGCCAGAGAAATACAGGGCATAATAAAACGTTTAAAAACACTTAGATCCTTTTCTTTTCTGATAAAGTTGATAAAGATCGGAATGTACAGTGCATATACTGTGACAATCGGAAGCTCAGAGGAGTCAAAATCAAAGAATCCAAACCACCCATCTGTCAGGTTGGCACCGTAAAAGTAAAAAAGCCATATAGCACATAACAGAACACTAAAGATTGCTGAGTTGACAGGCATGTTAGTCGTGGGGTCGATCTGGCTGAAAATTTCTGGTTTTGGTCCATTTCCTCTTGCCGCCAGTGAGTAGATTCCACGGCTGCATCCCATCATCAAACCGTTCAATGTACCAAGGCAGGAGATGACAACCAAAACAAAGAGAAGTGTTCCGCCTGCGGATGAGAAGACCTTCTCGAATGCAAGCTTTGCACCTTCTTCACCTCCGGCCATCATTACTTCATTCTTTACAGTTCCGGCGATGCCAATGTAGTAGAGAACGTAAACTGCCATGATTACGAAAGTACCTGCAACAAGAGCAAGCGGAAGGTTTTTCTTGGCATTTTTAAGCTCCGCGTTAATACTTGTCGCTATGATCCAGCCTTCATAGGCAAAACTTGCAGCGATAATCGCCGCAAATAGTCCGCCAGATGAACTTTTGTTTACGTAATGTGTAAAGTTATATTTCGTCATGCCACTATGAAGACCAATAATTGTTCCGACGATTGCCATCAAAAAGATTGGAATGAGCTTAATCACAGTGGTGCTTACCTGGAATTTTCCGGCCAGTACCGGAGACAGTGAGTTCAACGCAAAACTTGCAACCAGATATACACATGCGATCGTCATACATTCTCCGCCAGTAATCGAAAAACCTAATAAAACACAGGTATATCGGGCAGAGGCCCAGGCGAGAACAGAGGTGATGGCAGGATAATATATTATCGCCATGAACCATCCGACGTAATAGGCGTATTTTGTGCCCATCGTGGCTTCAGCATAGTCAACCAGTCCGTTGACATACTGATACTTTGTAGCCATAACGGCAAATGTGTAGGCACAGGAAATCATGATAACTCCGCCGATCAGCCATGCGAGAATGCCCTGCTTCAGATTGCCTCCTGTAGCTGTCAGGATTTTTTCTGCTTTGAAAAATACTCCGCTGCCGACAACGGTACCGATTACCATCGTGACAGCTGTAAAAAAGCCGTATTTTTTTTCCAGTTTTGGTTCCATAAAAATAGTCTCCTCCAGTTTCTATAGTAAAATCCTCTCACTTTCTGAGGTATAACCCCCTTTGAGAGTTGAAAATAGAAATTCTTTTGATTGTACCATAAAATGAAAGAAATTTCATCTGTTTTTTATTATAGTCTTAATTCGGATTGAAATGCTATCATACAAATCATTGATGCAACCTGCAGTTTACATTTGGAAACCAAAAAATGGTGGGCATTTTCCTGAAAATCAGGTATGATAAGAGCGCTAATACGAATTTATAACGGAGGTCGCATGTATGACAACGGGAGAAAAAATCTCAAAGCTTCGCAAGGAAAATAACTATACACAAGAACAGTTATCCCATATCCTTGGAGTTTCAAGGCAGTCAATCAGTAAGTGGGAAAGTAATATTGCGTATCCCGAAACAGATAAACTAATACGCATAAGTGAACTCTTTGTCTGCTCTTTGGATTATCTTCTGAAAGAGGAAATGGAAGACGATAGCAGACCACAGGAATCGCAAATCTATTCCTCATATCTTCTCAGGAGAACGATTCGTGAAAGAAAAAGTAAGAAAACGATATGGGGATTACCTGTATGGCATATCGGAAAAAATGCAAAAGGGATTATTTCTATTGGCTTGAATGCGAAGGGATTGATTGCCATAGGATTGAGAGCTCAGGGGCTGATCTCTATTGGAATGTTGTCACTGGGTGTTTTCTCTTTTGGAATGTTATCTTTAGGTCTTATTCTTTCCATTGGATCAGTTGCTCTTGGTATTTTCTCAGCAGGCGCTTTTGCAGCAGGTGTTTTTTCAACAGGTGCGATCAGCTTTGGTATCATATCTCTCGGATCAATCGCAATTGGTGATTTCTCTGTTGGACCACTGGCAATTGGAAAATACTTTGCAGCTGGTGATCATGCCAGAGCAATGATTGCGTTAGGAGAAACGAAGGCATATGGAAGTGCTTTTCGGAAGATCGGAAAGTTAAGTTCAACAGAGATTACAACGGTTAAAGCTCTGTTAAGTGCTAATGTTCCCTCATATCTTATATGGGCCAAAAATATGATCCAGGTGTTTATCAGCTGAAAAATTACGATAGAGAATTATAATAGTGAAGCCTCCGCTTGACACTTTTAACCAGTCATGTTAGATTATTAGTATCATTAACAAGAAAGAGGTGAAAGCATGATTATTATTTCTTGCAGATAAGAACAACTTTAAACGCATGTTCTGTGACGAGCAAAGATTTTCGGGCATTGAGTCTGCTATACCATGAGACATCTGTTCCGATTGTATCTGTTTGTGGGCATGCACTGCAGGAAATATACATGCACTTACTTCATCCTATAGTTATTTTCAAGGCGGGTTATACTGCTTTGAGGACGACGCACCCTCATGGCGCGGAGAGTATATATGTATACTTTCTGCGCTGTTTGTATATGTGAGGAGAAAGTTATGGCACAGATAGATGTACAAAATTTGACTTTTTATTATGAAGGGAGCACAGATGTAATCCTTGATCATGTTTCCTTTCAGATTGACACAGACTGGAAACTGGGGTTAATCGGAAGGAATGGAAGAGGAAAAACCACATTTTTGAACCTTCTGCTTGGAAAGTATGACTATCAAGGCACGATCAGCTCCAGTGAAGTCTTTGATTATTTTCCCTATCCCGTAAAGGACAAGACCAGAAATACAATTGATGTCATAGAAGACACAGATCCCATGTATGAGCTTTGGAAGGTTTGCAGAGAATTGAATTTGCTGGAGATTGATTCGGATGTTCTTTATCGACCGTTTGAGACATTGAGCAATGGAGAACAGACAAAAGTTCTGCTTGCGGTCTTATTCGCAAGAGAAAATCATTTTTTGTTGATCGATGAGCCCACGAATCACCTGGATATGGAGAGCCGCAGGAAACTTATGGGTTATCTGAATTGTAAAAAAGGATTTATTTTAGTCTCTCATGACCGTGCTTTCCTGGATGGATGTATTGATCATGTTTTGTCGATCAATAAATGCAACATTACAGTCACAAAAGGAAACTTTACCACTTGGTGGGAGAATAAAGAGCGGCAGGATATCTTCGAACTGGAGCAAAAGGAGAGGCTGAAAAAAGACATTCGGAAGCTGGAAAAAAGCTCGAGAACAACCGGTGAATGGGCGGGAAAGGTAGAAAGATCTAAAAGGGGAGCGGCGGATAAAGGCTATGTCGGACATAAGGCTGCTAAAATGATGAAACGGTCCAAAATTCTGGAACACCGGGCAGATCAGGCACTGGAGGATAAATCATCACTTCTTAGAAATATCGAGGAAATGGATGATCTGAAGCTTTGTCCGCTTATGTATCACAAAGAAACATTGATTCGTATGGAGGACATTCGGATTTCCTATGGTAATTCTAAACCTGTTTTGGAAAATTTCCATATGGAAGTGAAAAGGGGTGAGCGAGTAGCCTTGCAGGGAAGCAATGGCTGTGGGAAATCAAGCATTTTAAAAATAATTATGGGAATAAATCCAAATTTTCAAGGCCGGGCGGAACTGTCATCGGGAGTGGTTCTATCCTATGTTCCGCAGGACACGTCTGGGATATCCGGTACCTTAGGTGAGTTTGCCGAGTTAAACGTACTGGACGAAACAATATTTTTTACGGTTCTTCGAAAGCTTGGTTTTGAGAGAACACAGTTTGAAAAGCAAATCGAGGATTTTAGTGAGGGGCAGAAGAAAAAGGTACTGATCGCAAAGTCATTAAGTCAGCAGGCACATCTGTATATCTGGGATGAACCGCTGAATTATATTGATATTTATTCGAGAATGCAGATTGAACAGCTAATTCTTGAGTTTCGACCTGCAATGCTGATGGTGGAACATGACAGTCATTTTATTGAATGTGTAGCGACGAAAGTGATTCGAATGTAGCTGGTAAAGATATTGGGATGGAGATAAAGGAATTGAAAAAAAGACAAGAGGTATTGAGTTATGGCATGAAATTTACAGGAGCATATCTGGATACACCGTTCCACGACGATAACTGGGTATTGGTCAGATACAGACCGAATAAGCGGGCTTTTGTCTGGACATATGAACGTCTTGGGAATATTTGGGTGAATGTCAAAGTAGAACCACAGTGGAGGGATTTTTGGAGAAATGCCTATGAGTCTGTGTTTCCCGCCTATCATCAAAATAAGGAACATTGGAATTCAATCATACTGGACGGAAGTATTCCAGATGAAGAGATTAAACGCATGATTGCAGAGAGCTACGATCTTATTATGAAAAAATAACGGGAAAATTGACTGCATGTGTCGTAATAGCGCTTCACGACTTTCGTTGGGATTTCAGTTTAATGAGTTAAGGATTGGCTTTATTTCATTCAGAGAATCAATAACGTAGTCTGGTTGAACATCGGAGGTATTTTTAATATGATCATGATTAAACCAGATGGTTTGAATCCCGGCATTAATCCCACCTTGGATATCAGAGGTTAAGCTGTCACCTATGATCACAGATTTGTCCTTACTAAAAGCTGGAATCTTTGCGAAACAGAAGTCGAAGAACTCTCTTCTTGGCTTATTGAATCCAATCTCTTCAGAGATAAATATATCCTGACAATAGTCTCGAAGTTTGGCACTTTGAATCCGGCCTTTTTGTACATCTGCCATTCCGTTCGTAACTATGTAAAGTCGGTATTGATTGTGCAGAATCTGAAGCAGTTCTTCGGCGCCATCCAGATAGTAATGTCCGATGCCGAGATTCTTTTCATAGATTGATTCTGCAAGATCGGCAGAGCAATCAATTTCGAATTCATCAAACAACAGAGCATAACGGCCTGTTTTGACTTCATCGCGGGTAATCTTTCCACGTTCAAGCAGTTTCCATTGAGCAAGATTGATTTCACTGTATCTTTTCATAATCTGTTCTGTGGGTTCAATATTAAGAGCGCGGAATGCTTTAGTCAGCGCTATTTCTTCGGCTTTATCAAAGTCCAGAATTGTATTATCTAAATCAAATAAAATAGTGTCGATCATCGTTATACTCCTTTGTAAAATAATAGGTTTTCTTTCTGTTACGAATTAGATACAAGACTCATTATAACTTTTCTTTATAATATACACAAGCAAAATGAGCAATCAGGTAGCCCAAAATGCAGAATTGTGGTATTATAAAAATAAAAATTACGGTGTTCTGACACCTTATATTTATATTTTTTTGGAGGTGTTTATGAGTATCAAACGATGCAGCTGGGCTGACAAGTCCAAATTAGAGCAGGAATATCATGACAATAAATGGGGAAGACCTGTTCATGATGATCATGAATTATTTAAAATGCTGATCCTAGAGGGACAACAGGCCGGGCTTAGCTGGTCTACAATTCTAAAAAAGATGGATGCACTCTGCGATGCCTATGATGACTTCAGACCGGAAAAACTAGCCTTATTTGATGAGGCAAAAATGAAAAGGCTGCTTTCAAATAGTGGGATTATAAGAAATCGGCTGAAAGTAAATGCTGCCGTAAATAATGCCAAGATGTATTTTAAACTCTGTGACAACTATGGATCGCTGGATCATTTCTTATGGTCTTATGTGGATGGCCGTCCGATTCTAAATCACTGGGAAACGATGCAAGAAGTGCCGGCAAATACGCCGCTCTCTGATGAAATCAGCATACAACTGAAAAAAGAGGGGTTTAAGTTTGTCGGGAGCACCATTGTTTATTCACTTATGCAGTCAGTTGGAATGGTCAATGACCATCTGGCATCCTGCAGTTTTCGATTTCCAGAACTTAAAAAACTATGAAAGTATGATATCGCAGGGGTTATATACTTTATGAAAATCAAAAATCGAGGAAACAAAGAATGATCAGAAAAGCATTGATGAGTGATGTAGCAGAAATTCAGAAGGTTTATGATAGTGCCAGACAATTTATGTATTCTCATGGAAACAAGACACAATGGGGCGAAAATTATCCTGGAGAAGATTTAATAATTCACGATATTGAAAACGGAGATTTGTACGCCTATGAAACTGATGGAAAAATCCATGGTGTTTTCGCATTTTTCATTGGGCAGGACCCAACTTATCAGAGGATAGAACAGGGATCATGGCTGTCCGACACCCTCTATGGGACGATTCACAGAGTTGCAAGTGACGGTGCCAAAAACGGAATTATGCAAAAAACTGTATCTTATTGCGAGAACAAGATACCACATATTCGGATAGATACTCATGAAGATAACAAAATAATGCAAAATCTGATTCAGGAAAATGGTTTTAGGCAGTGTGGAATCATTTATACGGAAGATGGAAGTCCCAGAATTGCGTATGAAAAAATTTAATAATATGGATCACGAAGTATCAGTTTGTATATATTCTGACAATTCGACGGTGATCTGATACTATTGTAAAAATGACATTTCCGTGATATACTGAATAAGTAGTAATTGATTATGCTTTCTTAAGACAGATCAACCGAATACTTGGCTGGCGAAAGATGAAAGAGGTGAAAGATTATGAAAGACTTAAAACTGTATTTTAAGCATTCCTGCCCGTATTGTCAGAAAGTTCTCCGGTACATGGATGAACATGATGTAAAAGGGGTACAGCTGATGGATATCAAGGCGGATCAAAAAAATCAGGATGATCTGGTGAGACTTGGGGGGATGGATCAGGTTCCTATGCTTTTGATTGACGGAAAACCGATGTATGAATCTGATGATATTATACAATATATGAAAGACGAATTGCAGGACTCCTAAGATTTTACCGTTTAGTGAGTCAATGGGATGGCTTCTTTTTGTGGAATGCTAAAAGGCTTTTTCTGCAAAAAGAAGCTCTTTTCTTAATTTGTGCTTTATCTGGTATTTATCAGGGAAATCATGTATAATTTAGAAATAACGAGAAGGAGGTATTATTTATGGTACTTTGGATTGTACTTGCAATTGTGGTAGTTTTAGTCATTTGGTTTGTAAGTTCCTATAATGGATTTATAAAACTGAGAAATAAAACGGAGGAGGCGTATTCAGCGATGGATGTGTCTCTGAAAAAGAGATACGACTTGATACCGAATTATGTGGAAACAGTCAAAGGATATGCAAAACATGAATCAAAAACATTGGAGAGTGTGATGACTGCAAGAAATGCGGCATTGAACTCAACAACAGCCGAAGATCGGATTGCGAATGATAATATCTTAAGTGGTACGCTGAAATCTTTGTTTGCGGTCTCTGAGGCTTATCCGGATTTGAAGGCGAATCAAAACTTCCTACAGCTTCAGGATCAGCTGCAGAGAATTGAGGAAGAGATCGCAGGGTCCAGACGATATTATAATGGAGTAGTTAATCGTTTTAACACAAAGACAGAGACTTTCCCCGGAAATATTGTTGCAGGAATTTTTAACTTTAAGAGAAAACCACTGTATGAGGTGAGCACAGAAGAGCAGAGAGAAAATGTTGAAGTGAAGTTTTAATCGCTAAAAGGAGTCTTCATGAAGATAATTAAAAATATATTTTCACGACCTTTTCTTCTGGGAGTTCTTATATGGATCGTTTTGCTGTTCATTTCCGGTGGGCTTCATAACTTTTCTTCAGGCAACAAATTAACGGAAGATTTGGCAATAAAAACAGAGAGATTCAATACGGATATCATAGTTGGCGAGGATCAAAGTTATGAGGTGAACGAAAAAATCGCTGTGAATTTTCAGGATACAAGACATGGTATTTTTCGATATGTTCCTTATAAGGGAAGTGTCCTCTCATTTGACAAGAATGGGAAGAAACGCAGGGTTCCTTATTTTGCCAAGATAACAGATGCAAAAGCGGATGACGTTCTGGAGGTTTCCAGAGAATCAGGTTCCTGGGTGGGGCGTCTGGGGGATGAAGATGAGGTACAGTTTGGAGAGTGCAATTACCATCTTTCCTACAAATTCATCCCGAGATTCCAGATAAAATCTTATAACAATGCTTACTATAATGTGTTTCCGAATCAGTGGCAGAATCCTATTCCAAAGGGAAGCAGGTTCACAGTCACATTTCCAAAGAGTTTTGATCATAGTATTTTGAAGTTTTACTATGGACAGCAGGGTGAGAGCAGGAATGCTGCAGAAATACTTGATATCTCCTGGGAGGGTGATAAAGTGACTGGGACACTGCTTGCAGATTTAAAGCTTGGTGAGGGTGTTACTTTTTATGCACCTATGAAGGCTGACTATTTTTCGAAGACAAGGAATGTGAATTTCCTATCTGCATCGCTTTTACTACCGGGAATTATCATCTGTTTGACAGTAGTTTTGCTGTATCTGTTATTTGGCAGAGATGAAAATATCATTCCTTCGATTCAGTACCAGCCGCCGGAAGGATTGGACAGTGCTGCGGTGGGATATATGATAGACGGCCAGGTTGATAATGAGGATGTAATTTCCCTGATTGTCTACTGGGCAGACAAAGGATACCTAAGGATTGAGGAGAAGAAGAAGCATGGTCTGGTTCTGGTTAAACGAAGGGAATTACCAGAGGATGCACCAGCTTATCAGATTACAGTCTTCCGTAAGTTATTTGAGAAGGATGAACAGACTAAGATCAGTCGTCTGAAATATAAGTTTGCAGGTACCATGGAGATCGCAAAGGATCAGATTAGAGAACGTTTCAGTGATGCATCAAACCACGGTGTCTTTACAAGAGCATCAAAAATTTCAAGAATTATCGCGATGGCTATCTGTACTCTTCCTTTCGTTTGGTTCATGCTGCTGACCGGATATTATTCTTTACTGGGAACAGGCAGGCTCATAGTATATGTCCTGTTGTGCTTCCTTCTCTTTGCAGGGATGATTGTAATCTGTCTGGGAGTTGATAAATGGTATGCAAAGTCATCAAAAAGCAGAAAACATCTGGTATATACGGGAATAGGAATGTGCGTTGTTTCAACTTCACTCTATACGGGAGATTATCTCTCACGTGCAATGGAAGATGAGATTTTTAATTATACCTGGCAGCTGGCTTTTATTCTTGTGATGACGATAATTAGTATCTGGTTGGCTGTATTCATGAAGAAGAGAACTGAAAAGTCGACGGAATGGATGGGAAGAATTGTGGGACTCCGCGATTTTATTGAGACCGCCGAACTGGATCGCATGAATGAACTGGCAAAAGGCAATCCGGAATGGTTTTACCACATTATTCCTTATGCATATGTATTTGGACTTTCCAATGTCTTTGCAGAGAAATTAAAAGATCTCTCACTTCCGGCACCTGAATGGTATGTACCAAGAGGAAAATATACGTATTTTGATTATTATACGTTTAATCGGTTGATGACGAGATCTCTGAATGATGCAACGACAACACTTACTGTTCCTAAGCCCAGCAGTACATCTGGCAGTTCCGGCAGTAGCGGGGGAAGCTTTGGAGGATCCTCTGGTGGAGGCGGATTTTCCGGGGGTGGCTTTGGAGGCGGAGGCGGAGGAAGCTGGTAACTTAATAGGGTCTGAGGTGATAGGATTGGGAAGAGGAGGAAGGCATTATCGATATCATAGTTAAATTTTTTCAGATGAGAATGGTGACAAATATTGTCGCCGGAATTGTTTTACTTTATGTGCTGCGCAGATTCCTTAACTGGATCTTAGAGATGAGAAGCATAAGAGAAGTTAAAAAGGCAAATGAAAAGATCAATTTTTTGTTGAAACCTTATGTTTCCGGCGGAGCATTCCCTCCTCCGGAGACATACTATGCGATCAAAGAAACAGTAGCTTCAGATTATCATGTGGCGGTCCAAGAACTGAATACATTTGCCGAATGCATCAGAGGTTTTATTGAAGAAATCTTTGAGGATGCGTATATTCCCGCAGATCAAAAGATGGAATATACGAACAATCTGCAGGTGCAGCTTGAGGCATACGAAGAATTATCATCCGGCGAGGAAATCTTGCGGATTTCCGGCACATCAGCGCCAGGCAATGGTATCTTTGACGGTGACAATCAGCTGAATATTTGCCTATTGCTTTCGGGCTTTTTAGTAGCGCTTTTCGGATTCTTAAGTGGCACTTATAATATTTTTCAATCTTTTGGTATTTTTCTCGGCGTTTGCTTTGCACTTGTAATTTTTACGGACTTGTGTTTAAAGAAGAAAAGATATCTGGAGATTCCGAGATGGTGGAGCAATGCAAAACAGAAGATGGCAGTTTCATGGGAAAGTATTATGAATAATCACAGAAGAACAAAGAAAGAGCGAGAACAGGATGAAGTTGTTCGCCTGAAAAAACAGCTGAAGGAAGAAAAGGACAAACTAAATCAATGGTCAGATGAGCTATTGCAAAAACAAAGAGAACTGGAAGCAAAAGAAAAGAATTTATCCACAGACGGCAGGGAAACCTCTGGGCAAAACAATAAAGAAAAAAGAAAATACCAGTTTAAAACGAGACTTGAGACTCAAAGACTTATTTTGAGACCCTGGGAGGAAAGTGATGCCGAAGAGTTGTATCGCTATGCCCAAGATGATAGAATTGGACCGTCTTGTGGGTGGCAGGTACATACCAGTATGGACAACAGTCATGAAATTATTCGCGATGTGCTTTCTAGTGTGGGAAATTATGCGATTGTCTTAAAAGAGACAAATCTGGTAGTCGGAAGCATTGGACTGATGATTGGAGAAAACAGCAATCTTGGTGTTTCAGATACGGAGGCGGAAATCGGTTATTGGATCGGAGTTCCATACTGGGGACAGGGACTGATTCCCGAGGCAGTATGTGAACTGATGCGTTATGCATTCGAAGAGCTGGGCCTTAAAAAGCTCTGGTGCGGATATTATGAAGGGAATACAAAATCCAAAAGGGTACAGGAAAAGTGTGGATTTCATTATCATCATACAAATGTAGGAGTATATGTAGACCAGATGAATGAGGAACGGACAGAACATATTTCCTGTATCAATCGGGATGAATGGGAAAGTAAGTATCAGAATGCTTCTTGACAGAACAAAAAGAAAATGGTAAACTCAAGATAGTTAGTGAGTACTAACTAATTTGTGTGAAGAAAGGCGATGGTTCTCATGGCAACAGCATTGATTTGTCTGGTGCTTATTGTTATAGCTGTATTTGGAATTAGAAGTTACAGAAAAAAGCTCACTTCCGGATGCTGCAGTCCCTCGGATGACACGGCTGTAAAAAAAACGAAAATAAAAGATAAAAATATTTCACATTACCCATACCATAAGGTCTTGAAAGTGGATGGTATGACCTGTGAAAATTGTGCCAATCGAGTGGAGAATAGTTTGAATCAGCTAGGGAATGTATACGCGCGTGTTGATCTATCGAGTGAGAGTGCGGATGTCTACATGAAACAGGACATTGATGAAAGCAGATTAAGAGAAACTGTGAACAATGCGGGATACAGAGTTTATCAGGTAATAAACAATCCGTAGTTATAGTATTATATAATCAAGATACCTTTTTTAATCTGTCATCATATAAAAAGCTATGTTTATATTCGATCAGAGAGGATCGATAAACATAGCTTGTACTTTTTTATGCAGGCATGAAACGTATAAATGAAACGCATAACCTTTTGATCCATCATCATATGGGGTCAAAAGTAATTTGACCCCATATGATACACGGATTGTTACGCTCTTCGAGCTCTCACAAGTCTCCGCTCCGCTTCGGTCCGTGCTAAACGAACATCCACTGGATGTTCAGCACCCTACAAACATTCGAAATACACCCTAATCGGGTTGCTTTTTCATGTTTGTTCGGGTCCCAAAGTTATGCTTTTTCATGCAAGCATGAAACGCAGGACCTTTTGCCCCTGGTATCATAAAATTGTATTAATAAAGATTGAGTTATTCTTCAAAATAGTTTATGATATAGGGTGTAAACATTAGTAGTACCTATAAATCATGAGAAGGAGAATGAGGTATGGAAAAGTTTTTCAAATTGAAAGAGAACGGCACTACGATCTCTACGGAGATCCTCGCGGGGTTGACAACTTTCTTCGCCATGGCGTACATCTTGTTTGTCAATCCATCGTTACTTTCACAGACGGGAATTCCCTATGGAGGTGTATTCCTTGCTACAATCTTTGCCGCTGCAATTGGAACTTTGGTGATGGCTTTGTTTGCAAATGTTCCCTACGCGCAGGCACCCGGTATGGGGCTGAATGCATTCTTTACTTACACAGTTTGCTTCGGACTCGGATTTACCTGGCAGGAGGCACTGGCTATGGTGTTTATCTGCGGAATTGTCAATATTATTATCACGGTTACGAAAATTCGTAAAGAGATAATCCGTGCAATACCAGAGAGCCTTCAAAATGCAATCAGCGGTGGTATTGGTGTGTTTGTTGCCTATGTTGGGATCAAGAATGCAAACCTTTTAAGTTTCACTGCCGATCCCGGTACATATACACAGACTGAGGGAGGGAGTGTAATCACCAATGCCAGTATCGTTCCGGCTCTTGCCAACTTTAATAAAGCCGGTATCATTCTGGCAGTGATATCACTTATTATCACTGTGATTCTTGTCCTGAAAAATGTTCCCGGTGCTATCTTTATAGGCATCGTTGTTTCAACAATCATTGGGATACCTCTTGGCGTTACCGATGTCAGTCAGATCGGCGTGGAAAATAACCTTTCCAAATCTTTTTCAGAGCTTGGCATGACTTTCGGTGCAGCCTTCAGTTCAAAAGGAATGGGGTCTTTGTTCAGTGACCCTGGAAAGATTCCGTTGGTTCTTATGACCATCTTTTCATTCAGCTTATCAGATACATTTGATACATTGGGTACATTCATCGGAACCGGAAGAAAAACCGGGATCTTCAGTGAAGAAGACCAAAAAGCTATGGATAACTCCAGTGGGTTCAAGTCAAAGATGGATAAAGCCTTGTTCGCGGATTCTATTGCTACTTCCGTAGGAGCAGTTTTGGGTACATCCAATACGACGACATTTGTTGAGAGTGCTGCAGGTATTGGAGCAGGCGGACGAACCGGTCTGACTTCTTTTGTAACGGCATGTATGTTCCTGCTCAGTATGTTTTTTGCACCGATTATTGGCATTGTTCCGGCAGAAGCTACGGCACCGGCTTTGATCATGGTAGGAATTATGATGTTATCTTCGTTCAAGGATATTGAATGGACAGAACTTGAAGAGGCAGTTCCTGCTTTCTTTGCTACAATCTTTATGGGTCTGTGTTACAGCATTTCCTATGGTATCGCGACCGGATTCATCTTTTTCTGTCTGGTTAAGATACTGAAAAAAGAAACAAAAGACGTTCATCCGATTCTCTGGATCAGCACGATCTTGTTTATTCTCAATTTTATATTGCTCGCATATATGCAGTGATGCAAATCATGAATCACCCATATTCATAATTCGTGAAAAGGGCACCACAGACAATAGTCAGATTGTCTGTGGTGCCCTTTGCGTGGTGGTCATTATCACGATATCCGATTATGTACTATATCTAAAACATAAGGAAAATGTATTGTATCATAAAAAGAGAGTAGTATAATCTACGATAGAGTATTTTGAATTTATAGATTGAAGAAAGGAGATGCAAAGGACAATTTTTTCCTAAAGGTCACTTTGCTGTAATTGTATGGAGTTGATTACATTATTGATCTTATTTCCACTGCTGTCTTCTGTTTTGGTGTTTTTTGTAAGAAATGAAAAATTTAGAAATGGTATTATGAGGAGTGGAGCATTGGTGACAGCTGTATTGACAGTGCTGACGGTTGTCAAGTACTTCGGAAATGGACTTGTTCTTTCGTTTCAACAAACCGAAGTGATGGATGTCTTAATGTTGGCTGTCGAAATTGGAATGGCTGCTTACATTATTATAACAGGTTTCAAAGAAAAGAAATATCTGCTGGCTCTGTTTTCGATCATACAGATTGTGATGATTGTCGGGTTTGAGTTTACAGAGAAAAAGGGGATTGAAGTACATGATTATATTGTCCTGGACAAACTTTCGGGCATTATGGTGCTGATCGCAGGTATTATTGGCAGTTTGATTTCTATTTATGCGGTAGGCTATATGAAGTCCTATCATGCTCATCACAAAGAAGTGAAGGAAAGAAAATCCTTTTTCTTTTCTGTGATTTTTATTTTTTTATCGGCTATGTTCGGACTTGTATTGAGTAATCATCTGATGTGGATTTATTTCTGCTGGGAAATCACAACTTTCTGCTCCTATCTGTTAATCGGATACACAAAGACAGATGAGGCAAAGCACAATGCACTTCAGGCACTGACAATGAATGTTGGCGGAGGACTTTCATTTGCCGCGGCAATTGTGATTCTCGGAACAAAATTTCACACATTGGAATTATCGGCCCTTACATCCATGAAGCCCAATACAATTGTTTTAGTATGCGTATTTTTACTATGCCTGGCGGCACTTACGAAATCGGCACAGCTTCCGTTTTCATCCTGGCTGTTGGGGGCTATGGTTGCACCGACACCATCTTCAGCACTTCTTCACTCTGCCACGATGGTGAAAGCAGGTGTTTATCTGATTATCCGTCTTGCTCCGCTTTTGGGGGAGTCAGTAGTCGGACGCGTGATGACACTGATTGGAGCAGTGACGTTCCTTGCTTGCTCGATGATGGCGATCACTCCACATGACGCAAAGAAAGTACTCGCATATTCAACGATAGCGAACCTTGGACTGATTGTCATGTGTGCAAGTGTAGGAACACAGGAATCCTTGTGGGCAGCTATTTTACTGGTTATCTTTCATGCCGTTTCGAAGTCTTTGATGTTCCTCACGGTTGGCTCTATAGAGAATGTGATCGGAAGCAGAAACATTGAAAACATGAATGTCCTGATGCAGGTTTCAAGGGGACTTTCTATCGCGCTGATTATCGGAATCTGCGGAATGTTTCTCGCACCCTTTGGCATGCTGATTTCAAAATGGGTCGCGATGAAATCCTTTATCGACTCAAAAAATATCTTAATTGTGGTTATACTAGCCTATGGAAGTGCTGCCACGATGTTTTACTGGGGGAAATGGCTTGGAAAATTAAACTGTAACCGAAAACCAAAGGGATACGAAAAGAAGATGGAACTTCGAAAAGATGAAAAAGCCCCGATTTTCTTCCTGACGGCAATTGTTCTGGTTTCGTGTCTGGGATATCCGCTTGCCTCCAGATATGCAATTGTGCCCTATCTGGTGAAGATTTTTGGAACTCCGCCGGTGATACCGATCGGAACCGGTGATCAGATCCTTATGGTCCTTATGATCTTCATGGTAAGCATGCTTGTTCTGGTGCCAATGGGTCACGTGCCGACAGGCCTCTTCCCGAAGAGAAGAGAGACACCGATCTATATGGCGGGAGAAAATTCAGGTGATGATCAACATTTTATAGGATCCTTTGGAATTGAAAGAAAAAGCGATCTCAGTAACTGGTATATGGAGGAAGTACTGAATACAAAAAAGATCACCTTTTGGTGTAATATTGTCTCAGTAACGTTACTTGGTGCCGGCATGATCTTATTGATTGGGAGGTGGGGAATGTAATGTTAGCCATTAAAGTTATCTTAATTATTATTCTCACACCGCTGGCCGGCGGCCTTCTGGTGGGATTTGACCGGATGATTTCAGCGAGAATGCAGGGCAGACAGGGTCCGCCGGTTTTACAGCCCTTTTATGATGTATGGAAACTTCTTTCGAAAGAGACAATTGAGGTTAACCGCTTTCACCGATTCTATGTATATCTTTCACTTATGTTCATCATACTTACTGCCGTTGTCATGTTCTCGGGCGGAGATATTCTGCTTGCTATCTTCATACTCTCCCTGGGTGCTATGTTCTTCACACTTGGTGGATATGCCTCTTGGTCACCTTACAGTGTCGTGGGTGCGGAGCGAGAACTTTTGCAGATGATGGCCTATGAGCCGATGATGTTTATCGTTGCTGCAGGACTTTATTATGTGAGCAATTCATTTTTTGTCCGAGATATTATAAATCTGGAAAAACCAGCAATCGTTTACCTTCCGGCAATCTTTGTCGGGCTTGTATATATTCTGCCATTTAAGCTTAGAAAATCCCCATTTGATCTGAGTGTAAGCGAAGAGGCGAACCAGGAAGTAATACAAGGAATCTCGACAGAGTATTCGGGCAGGGCATTGGCCGCGATTGAAGTCACACACTGGTATGAGACTATCATTGCGCTTGGATTTGTCTATGTTTTTTTTGCGGCAAACAGTACACTTAGCCGTGTACTTGCAGTTTTAGTCTGCCTGATCGTCTATCTGTTTGAGATGATTGTTGACAATTCCACAGTCAGAGTGAGATGGCAGAAGGCATTATCTTCAGCGTGGATTGTATCGGGTGTTTTGGGAATAGTAAATCTTACAATCTTATCGTTTTTTAACTTTTAATAATAAGAAAAAGCCCGGGCAGGGCAGATAGGAGAAACTATGAACAGTAATAAAAAATCTCCCTGGGTTTTGCACTATGATGCCACCAGCTGTAATGGCTGTGATATAGAGGTTCTCGCCAGTTTTACACCGGTTCATGATCTGGAGCGTTTTGGGGTCGTTAATACGGGCGATCCAAGGCATGCAGACATTCTTTTGATCACCGGAAGTGTCAATCAACAGAGTATACCTGTGATTAAGCAGCTGTATGAACAGATGCCGGATCCAAAAGCAGTCGTGGCGGTGGGAATTTGTGCGACATCCGGAGGAATCTTCAAAGACTGTTATAATGTGGTCGGAGGAGTTGACAAGGTATTGCCGGTTGATGTCTATGTTCCCGGATGTGCCGCCAGACCACAGGCAATTATTGATGGAATTTTGAAAGCAGCTTCTATACTGGAAGAAAAAGAAAAAGCTTTAAAGGAAAGGTAGGTTTTCTCGTGGAAGAACAAAATATCAGACAAATATCAGCGGAAGCGTTGCTGATTGAAACAAATCATCTTCGAAGTGAAGGCTATCGTCTTGTGGCTGTTTCTTGTACCTATAAAGATGGTGTGGAACTGACGTATTCATTTGACAAAGAGTATGATTTCATAAATTTGAGAATCAATATGAAAGATGATGAGAAAATTGAGAGTATCACACGCATTTACCCCTATGCATTCCTCTATGAAAATGAAATAAAAGAGCTTTTTGGTGTAAAGATTACAAATATTGTAGGAGACTTCCATGATAAACTATATCGAATATCGGTGGATGCTCCATTCAAAAATAAGGAGGAGGAGTAATGGCAAAAAGAACGGTTATTCCTTTTGGACCCCAGCACCCGGTGCTGCCCGAACCTATTCACCTGGATCTTGTACTCGAGGACGAGAAAGTGATAGAAGCAGTTCCGCAGATCGGCTATGTACACAGAGGTCTGGAGAAACTGGTCGAAAAAAAGGATTTTAAACAATTTCCCTATGTGGCCGAAAGAATTTGCGGAATCTGTTCTTTTTCACATGGGATGGGATATTGTATGTCCATCGAGAGCATGATGGGGATCGAGGTTCCTGAGCGAGGCATGTATCTTCGAACGATCTGGGCGGAAATTGCCCGCATGCAAAGCCACCTTCTATGGCTGGGGCTGACTGCGGACGCCTTTGGATTCGAGAGTCTTTACATGCAAACCTGGAGAGTTCGTGAACAGGTTCTTGATATTCTGGAAATGACAACAGGAGGCAGGCTGATCTTCTCTGTCTGTGATATTGGAGGGGTTCGAAGAGATATGGATACTGCCATGCTCCAAAAAATACTTGCAATCTTAGATGATCTTGAAAAAGAACTTCGGGAAGTGACAGAAGTGTTTTTGAAGGATGATACGGTCAAACATCGTACGGTTGGTCTGGGAAAGCTGACAAAAAAGCAGGCACAGGATCTCGGTGCGATTGGACCTTTTGCTAAGGCGAGTGGAATCAATCATGATATGAGAACACAGGGATATGCGGCATACAAAATGCTGAATTTTGAACCCATTATGGCAGAGGAAGGGGATTGTTATGCGCGCATGGAGGTGAGAATCGCTGAACTTTTTCAGTCTATTGATCTGATCAGACAGGCAGCTGCTTCAATACCGGATGGTGAAATACTTTCCGCTGTAAAAGGAAATCCCAAAGGAGAGTACTTTACGCGTGTCGAACAGCCTAGAGGAGAGGCAATCTACTATGTGAAGGGAAACGGAACGAAGTTTTTGGATCGTTTCAGAGTTCGAACGCCTACATTTGCAAATCTCCCCGCACTTCTGGAAACTCTGAAAAACTGTGATCTGGCTGATGTTCCGATTCTGATACTAAGTATTGATCCTTGTATCAGCTGTACGGAGCGATGATTGGAGGAATAAAATGTCTGTTTTGAGTATGGCAAAGCTGCTGATAAAGAATTTTTTTCATGGTCCGTATACAAATCAATATCCAAAAAAGCCAAGAGAAAATTATGAGAGGACGAGGGGCAGCATCGACAATGACATTGAGAGTTGTATCTTCTGCGGCATGTGTATGAGGCGCTGTCCCACTTCGGCGATTACGGTGACAAAGCCAGAGAAAAAGTGGAGCATTGAACGGATGCAGTGTATCCAGTGCGGTTACTGTGTCAGTGTATGTCCGAAGAAATGTCTTTCAATGAGAAACCAGTACACGTCACCGGATACGCACAAAGTAAGGGATGAGTATACAGATGCACGAGTATCCGATCACTAAAAGAGTGATAGAGATTGCGGAAGAGTTCGCAAAAAAGAATCAGGCCTGTGAGGTGAAACAGATTCATCTGGTTGTAGGAGACTATTGTGGCTATGTGGGAAGTTCGATAGAGCTGTATTTTGAAATTATTGCACAGGACAGTATCTGTAAACATGCTTCTCTTCACATTGAACGTGTAAAGCCAAAACTAAAGTGCAAAACATGCGGGGAATATTTTGACCGGAAACCGTTTTCCTTTACCTGTCCTTCCTGCGGTGGTGATGGTGAACCTACGGAAATCGGGAGAGAATTCTATGTGAAGTCTATAGAGATTTGAAAGGAGGCATTTTGAATGCCCAAAACAAAAGAAATTGATGTCATGGAATCGGTTTATGATAAAAATGAAATGATCGCAAAAGAAACGAATGAAAGATTGACAAAAAAGGACATTTTTGCTGTCAATGTGATGGGATCTCCGGGAGCTGGAAAGACTTCTTCCATTAAGAGAATTGCAGAGAAAATCGGTGAGGTCATTCCCTATGTAATCGAGGGAGATATCGAATCAGATATTGACACCAGGGCATTAAATTCACTGGGAATTAAAACGATTCAGATCAATACCGGCGGTGCTTGTCATCTGGATTCTCCCCTGATCGAAAATGCCGTGAATGATTTGGATGTATCCGATGGTGTGCTGTTTATTGAAAATATCGGGAACTTGGTGTGTCCTGCTGAATTTGAGATCGGTGAGCATGTAAAGATGCTGATTTCCACCACGACAGAAGGCAGTGATAAGCCATATAAATATCCCCTGGCGTTTGAAAAGGCCGATATTATTCTGATCAACAAATGTGATTTAATCCCGTACGTTGATTTTGATGAGGAGTATTTTATGAAGGGTGTCAGAGCTTTAAATCCGACAGCCCCGGTTATGAAAGTCTCGGCGAAGAATGGTGAGGGATATGAGGAAGTTGTCTCATGGATAAAAAACAAACGAGAATAAAAAAAATCCATATTTCGGGAATTGTACAGGGGGTGGGTTTCCGCCCCCTTACTTTTCATCTGGCTAAAAAGCATCACATTCACGGAACCGTCCAAAATCTGGGCGGCGTAGTAGAGATTATTACTGAGTCGGCAGAAGAAGATTTTGGGCGATTCCTTAATGAATTAAAAAGGGCAAAAAGTGGCGGATGTAAAATTACAAGACTTACCGTTGCTGATATCTCGGATAAACACGCGAAGCATTACGATGAGTTTAAAATTATCGAAAGTTCAGACAGCCCCGTGGTTTCGATGATTCCGCCGGATTTTGCGGTCTGTGATGCGTGTAGGGCAGAGATGAATGATCCGGATAACCGCAGATACCGACATCCATTGATCAGCTGTATGCACTGCGGTCCCAGATATACCATCATGGATCATCTGCCTTATGACAGAGATACCACCGTGATGGAGGATTTTCCCATGTGTCCACAGTGTGAAAGCGAGTACCGATCACCTTCCGACCGCAGATTTCATGCACAGACGATCTCTTGCCATGACTGTGGCCCACAGTTGTTGTTTAGCGAGACAGGACAGAAAAAGCTATCGAATGGTAAATCTGCATATGAACGTGCGGTAAGCATGCTCAGGAACGGAAGAATCATTGCGGTAAAGGGCGTCGGCGGTTATCATTTTGTGTGTTCTCCATTTCGTGAGGAGACTGTTCAAAACTTACGAAAACTGAAAGGGCGCGAAGAAAAGCCTTTTGCAGTCATGTTTACTTCCATTGAGGAGATTCGGCAATACTGCACAGTGACAAAGAAAGAGCAAAGCCTTCTGGAGAGCAGTGCAAGGCCAATCGTTCTCCTTGCGTCGTCGAATGAAAAGATGGCGCCATCCACTTATAAAGGCAGCGAATACTGTGGGGCATTTCTGCCGTATACACCGCTTCAGATTATGCTTTTAGGAGATCTTGGACCGCTGATTATGACCAGTGCCAATCTCTCGGATCAGCCGATTATAAAAAGCGACGAGAAAATTTTAAGCTTAGATGACCCCCTTCTTTCAGGAGTGCTTTATCATAAGCGGAGAATTCTGCGGTCTGTAGATGATTCTGTCGCCCGCATCGTGGATCATAAACCGCTGATGATCAAAAGGAGCAGGGGATATGTACCTTATCCGGTTTTTCTGCCGGTCGAAGAAACCGGAAAAAACGTACGCATCTTTGCCGCCGGCGGAGACTTAAAAGCTGCTTTCTGTCTGTATGAGGACGGCCGTGCGGTTGTATCTCAGTATTTTGGCGATCTCGTGGAAGCACAGATATTCAAGGAGTATCAGAACTCTATGGATGACTTAAGATCTCTTTTGCAGATGAAACCAGATCTGGCAGTCTGTGATCTACATCCAAGGTATCTGTCCGCCAGATATGCCAAAACTCTTGGAATCCCTGTTTTTTTCGTCCAGCATCATCATGCTCATATTGCATCGGTTATGGCAGAACATCATTTGACCGGAAAGGTCTTGGGTATCGCCTTTGATGGCACAGGATACGGTACAGACGGAAATATCTGGGGAAGTGAATTCATGATCTGCCAAGAAGATAAATATCAAAGAGTTGCACACCTGCAAGAGATTTCAATGCTGGGAGGGGATTCCTCCATGCGTGATGCGAAGAAGACGGCAACTTGTTTTTTACTGAACTATGGGCTTTGTGAGTTTATTCAAGACAGCAGATGTGATATGATAAAGAAAGCACTGGATAATCATATGAATACGGTGTTTACATCAAGTATGGGAAGATTATTTGATGCAGTCTCCAGCATACTTGGGATCGCCGAGGAGAACACATATGAGGGAAAATGCGCCATATTCCTGGAGAAGGAGGCTCATATGGCACAGAAGGAACATCTGGAAGCCAAAAAGATGTCCTTTGATATTATGAAGTCAGAGGATCAGCTGTTGATTGATCCTGCACCAGTGCTTAAAATCATTGCAGGAGAGTGGCACAACAGAACAAAAGAGACAGAAACCGATCTTAGAAAGGCTCTGGCTTTGGGATTTCATGAAGCTCTTGCGGACATGATTCTGGTGATTTGTGAAAATGTCAGAGAGGAGCAAGGGGTTAACTGTATTGCAATAAGCGGTGGTGTCTTTCAAAATGTTTTGTTGACTACTCGCGTGATAAAACTGCTGAAAGATCATCGTTTTGAGGTCTTTCGCAATGAGGTAGTTCCGCCAGGCGATGGCTCGATCAGTCTTGGCCAGACATACCTGGCACTTGCGAAGATAAGAAATAGTCAGGAGGGATAGATATGTGTGTTGCTGTACCTGGAAAGGTGATAAAGATAAAAGATCAGACAGCAAACGTGGATGTACTCGGAAATACTTGTGATGTCAACGTTCGGCTGGTTGATGTGAAACCTGGTGACTATGTGCTGATACATGCGGGTTGTGCAATTGAGGTGCTGGAAAAAGACACCGCAAAGGAAATCCTGGATCTGTATCAGGAGTTGGAGGATGAGGTAAATCATGACTTTAGATCAAATGATCGAAAAGCTTGCAGCGTATGACGGTGAGGAAATCAAAATTATGGAAGTCTGCGGAACGCATACTTCCAGTATCTTTAAAAATGGAATCCGAAGTCTGCTTTCACCTAAGATCAAATTGATTTCCGGACCTGGATGCCCAGTCTGTGTGACTCCGACTGTGTACATTGATAAACTTATTGACATTGCCATGCACAAGGAACATTGTGTGCTCACCTTTGGAGACATGATGAAAGTGAAAGGCAGCCGGATGTCCCTTACCAGTGCTGTCTCGCAAGGTGCGCATGTACAGGTTTTGTACTCGCCGCTGGATGCTATAAAAATTGCAAAGGAACATAAGGATGTTCAATATGTATTCGCCGCTGTAGGATTTGAGACGACAACGCCGGTTTACGGCGTGCTGTTGGACGAAATAGAAAGCAAAAAGATAGAAAATCTGAAACTTCTGACGTCTCTTAAAATTATGATTCCGGCTATCTCCTACGTGTGTGAAAAGGAAGATAAGATCGATGCATTTCTCGCACCGGGCCATGTCAGTGTCATCATAGGAAGTGATGTTTATAAAGATCTGGCTAAAAAATATAAGAAACCTTTTGTTGTCGCCGGTTTCGAAGGGGAACATCTTCTTGCGGCGATATACGAAATCGTGAGGCAGAAGGAACAAGGGCAGTATGAGGTGAAAAATATGTATAAGAATGCTGTTTCAGATAAAGGTAATCAGGCTGCACTTTCTGTCATAGAAAAATATTTTGAATTGGAAGACGATTTCTGGAGGGGCATCGGAGTGATCAAAAAATCGGGCCTGCATCTAAAGGATGCATATCAGAAATACGATGCGGGAAGTGATTTTGATGAATATCGGGAGAAGATGCCGAATGGATGCAGATGTGCTGATGTCATATTAGGGAGGATCACCCCGCCAAAATGTCCGCTTTTTTCAAAGATATGTACACCTATGGATGCAGTTGGGCCCTGTATGGTATCAACGGAAGGTGTCTGCGGAATCTGGTATAAGAATCGAGGTAAAGCATGAATATTGATTTATCACATGGAAGCGGCGGGAAACAGACCGACGAATTGATCCATGATATTTTTATCAAAAATTTTGACAATGAAACTCTGAATAAACTCGAAGATTCGGCAGTCCTTACTGTTCAGGGAAGGATTGCCTATACGACGGATTCTTTTGTGGTGACCCCTATGTTTTTTCGAGGCGGAAATATCGGCAAACTTGCAGTGTGCGGAACGGTCAACGATCTGTCAATGATGGGGGCAAGGCCGAGATATCTCACTTGTGGGTTTATCCTGGAGACAGGGGCTGATCTTGATTTACTTGATCAAATTGCCCACACGATGAAGAACACTGCCACAGAGGCAGGCGTTGAGATTGTTGCCGGCGACACGAAGGTGATCGAAGGGGATGGAAATATCTTTATCAACACCTCAGGTATCGGCGAGATTTTAAGAGAAGATGTGAGTATCCATAACTGCCATCCAGGTGATATGATTCTGTTAAACGGAAATCTCGGAGAACATCACGCTGCCATAATGTCGGGAAGAATGGGAATTGAGAATACAATATCAAGCGACTGTGCTCCCTTAAATTCCATGGTATCAGATTTAATTGAGCATAAAATCGATATCCGCTGTATGCGGGATGTGACTAGAGGTGGGCTTGCGACCGTTTTAAATGAACTTTCCGAAAGTTCCGACTGCAGGGTTGATATTCGGGAAACTTCGCTTCCGGTCAGCCGGGAAGTGACGGGATTCTGTGAGATCCTGGGCCTCGATCCACTGTATATGGCGAATGAGGGGAAGATGATCGCAGTTGTTCCAAAAGCTCAATCGGATCAGGCCCTCACGGTTATGAGAGAAAATAAATACGGGAAGAATGCCAGCATTATCGGAACAGTCACAGAGGGCAGAGGCGTCTATATGACGACAAAGCTTCACGGAAGTCGGATTATCGATATTATGTACGGAGAAGGGCTTCCCCGCATCTGTTGATAATCTGAATTGAATATTCATTGACAGAGCGATTTTTGATACTGCATCGGTGAGAGGGATACATATTTCTTAAATGTCCGGCAGAAATTAGTATACTCACCAAAACCGGATTCTTCACAAGCCTGCAGACCATTCGCACCATTTGCAAGGGATTCTTTTGCCAATGCAATTCGTTTTGTGATGATGTAGTGATAGGGCGAGGTACCTGTGTGTTTCTTGAATTCATGTCCGAGATAGAACGGATCGACACTTAATTCACAGGCAATGATTTCAAGAGAAATTGGTTCGGATATTCTGTCGTTGATTATTTTTAAAGCATCCTCGATCAACTTAGGAAATGGCAGGGCATGTGTATTTGATTTCGAAAATTCATCATTTCCAAGTGCCAGCAGCTGGAGAAGATAACTTAATGCGAGCAGTTCATCACTCGATTTAGGACTTTTCAGGGCACTGATCATGTGTGTGATCAACTCATAACACTTATTTGAAGAGGCCTTGTCAAGTTCCGCGATATTGCAGTTGTCGATTCTGGTATTTTGAAAACAAGCGAGAGGATTATAAGCATTGAGTGGAAGAGAGTGAATCAGTGCCGGATTGAAGTTTACTGTCATCCGCTCATAAGGGGCAGAAAAATCGGGAAATACACGGTGGATCTCATTCGTATTCAAAAAAAGAAGACTTCCCGGGTGAAGCAGATATTTCCTGGATGTGACAAACATCTGGGCTTTTCCCGATATAAAAAAGAAAATTTCATAGGTATCGTGAAAATGAAAATCAAAAGTAGTACTTTCTGTGGAGATGTTATGAGCTGCAGAGAGTGCTATTTTTTTGTTGTCATGCCATACATTCATAAGGAGAGTTCCTTTCTCTTTCGGGTTTTTGATGCTTATTTTAACTTATCAAATCATAGCACAAGAAACGCAAAGAATCAAACAAAATCAATAAAGAATTGACGATCTCAATGTGGTATGATACAAGAGTCAAAGGCACGGAGCAATCCGTGTATCATAGTATAAAAAAGGATTGATTTTTCTAGTCGCTTTTATGACAGAACAGGAGGGTTTTATGAAACTAGGGGCACAGCTTTATACACTTCGAGATTTTACACAGACAGAGGCGGATCTTGCGGATTCACTAAAAAAGATCGCTGACATCGGCTATACAGAAGTTCAGATATCCGCGATTGGTCCGATTGCGCCGGAAAAAGTAAAAGAATTATGTGATGAGAATTCCCTTAAGATCGTGCTGACACATACGAATCCGGAACGAATCATGAATGATACGGATGCAGTGATCAAAGAACATAAGATTATGGGGTGTGATTATATCGGAATCGGATCTATGCCGGGAAAATACAAAAGTGAAGCGTGGTATGATCACTTCCGGAAAGATTATATCGAGGCAGCTAAGAAAATTGCTGCATCCGGAAAACTTCTTATGTATCACAATCACAATTTTGAGTTCGGTAAGATTGACGGAAAGAGAATCATCGAACGCATCTTGGACGATTTTAAGTCGGATGAACTAGGAATCACACTTGATACCTACTGGCTGCAGGCCGCAGGAGGGGACTGTCTGGAGTGGATTGAGATCTTAAAAGACCGCCTTCCCTGTGTGCATCTGAAAGATATGGAGATGTATAACGGTCAGGCAATTATGGCACCTGTATTGGAGGGAAATATGAATTTCAAGAGTATTCTGGGTGCACTTGACAATAATGGCGTTACAAAACATATCCTAGTGGAGCAGGATACTTGCAGGGAGAGCCCGTTTATATGCCTGAAAAAGAGTTATGACAATGTTGCAAAATTGGGATACAAATAAGCCAAACGAGGGAAGGTAACAGGAATGAATAAGTTAAGAATGGGGATTATCGGAATTGGAAATATGGGAAGTACCCATGCAAAGAATATTGCCGATGGTAAAATTCCCGAGATGAGACTTACTGCAATTGCCGATCTGAAAGAGTCAAGAAGAGGATGGGCAGTTCAAAATCTGCCGTCAGATGTGAATATTTTTACCACCGGAGAAGAACTGATAAAAAGCCATATATGTGATGCAGTTGTGATTGCCACGCCACATTACCAGCATCCAACTCTGGCTATGCAGGCATTTGGTGAAAAACTTCATGTACTTAGTGAAAAACCAAGTGGTGTCTACACAAAGCAGGTTAGAGAGATGAATGAAGCGGCGGATCATAGTGACGTGACATTTGCCGTCATGTTCAATCAGCGGACGAACCCTCTTTATCAGAGGATGCACGAGATGGTGAGCAGCAAAAGATACGGCGAAATCATGCGTGTCAACTGGATCATTACGGACTGGTTCCGCACACAGATTTACTACGATTCGGGTGAATGGAGAGGGACCTGGGATGGCGAGGGCGGAGGTGTTCTCTTAAATCAGTGCCCGCATCAGCTTGACCTGATTCAGTGGATTTGCGGGATGCCCTCATCGGTTCGAAGCTTTATGAAGAATGGAAAATGGCATGATATCGAGGTGGAAGATGATGTTACAACGTATCTGGAGTATCCCAATGGGGCATCCGGTGTATTCATCACCTCAACCGGTGATGCACCGGGGACGAACCGCTTCGAGGTGACGATGGAGGGCGGAAAACTTGTCTGTGAAGATGATAAACTGACATTTTATGAGACAGCGGAAAATGTCCGTAAGTTCTGCCAGACGGCGGCCGATGGATTCGAAAAGCCAAAGGTTTCCAAACGGGAGATTGAGATTACCGGAGACAACCCACAGCATATCGGTGTCATGAAAGCATTTGCCGGGCATATCCTGCATGGGACTCCTCTGGTGGCAAAAGGGCAGGAAGGAATCCATGGGCTGATGCTTTCTAATGCGATGCATCTGTCGGCCTGGATGGATCAGACCGTGAAGCTTCCGATCGACGAAGATCTGTTTTTAAGTGAACTTGACAAGCGGCGAAAAACTTCTGTCAAGAAGAAAGCAAAAGAAATCACGTTCAATACGGAGGGCAGTTATTAGAATGAAGAGACATGTGATACTTACTGGATTTACAGACGAATTGGCGGACAGCTTTGATGAGCAGATAACGGGTGCCAAAAAAAACGGACTGACACATATCGAAATTCGTGCCATTGACGGTAAAAATATTGCCGACTGTAGTAAGCATGAAATAGAGAAGGCAAAACAGAAATTGGACACTGCGGGTATCAAGGTTTCCACGATTGGTTCACCAATTGGGAAGATTGATATCAAAGAGCCTTTTGAGAAACATTTTAACCAGTACCAGAAGATGGTAGAATACGCGAAACTTTTTGATACTCCTTACATCCGCATGTTCAGCTTTTATATGCCGGAAGGCGAAGACAAATATAGTTATGAGGATGAGGTGATGGAGCGTCTCTCGAGACTTGTAGATTATGCTGCGGATCAGGATGTGATACTTCTGCATGAAAACGAGAAGAAAATATTCGGAGATGACGCCAGGGGCTGCAAAAAGATTATGGAGCGTTTCTACGGGGATCACTTGAAAGCAATCTTTGACTTTGCTAATTTTGTGGAGTGCGGGCAGGATACGCTGGAAGCATATGAGATATTGAAAGATTATGTTTCTTATATTCACATCAAAGACGCACAGTGGGATTCCAAGCTGGTAGTTCCCGCCGGTATGGGTGATGGAAATGTTCAGGAGATTCTAAGACAACTGAAAGCAAAAAACTTTGAGGGATTCCTGTCCCTGGAACCCCATCTGACCCATTTCTCAGGAATCAAAAAACTGGAGGATGAGGATGCACACAGCACAGATAAGGAACGTTTGCTTGCGGATCGGCCGTTTGCCTTTGATATCGCGGTACATGCATTGAAGGCGATACTCTGGGATCTGGACTGGGCTTAAAGGAGGTTATTTTATATGAAGGTTTGTGTTGTGGGGTGCGGCACAATTTCCAACATGCATCTAAATGCTGTAGGCAGTATGAAGCATGCCAGCCTTGTGGGTGTCTGTGATGTCAAGATGGATAGAGCCACGGACGCCGCAAAAATGTATGGGGGACATCCATATCAATCTTTGACAGAAATGCTTGATGCTGAAAAACCGGACGTGTTACACATCTGTACACCACATTATCTGCATGTTCCGATGGCAGGCGAAGCGGCAAAAAGAGGAATCGCCGTGTTTACTGAAAAACCACCGGCGGTAAGCAGAGAACAGTTTAAAGCTTTGAAAGAATTCAGCCGTGATATTCCGATTGGGGTCTGCTTTCAAAACAGATACAATGCTACAAGCCGATTTGTCAAAGAAAGGATCGATCAGCATGAGACAGGAGGATTTCTGGGCGGAAGAGCATTTGTGACCTGGTGTCGTGACAAGAATTATTATAACGGAAGTGACTGGAGAGGAGAATTAAAGAAAGAGGGCGGAGGGGCACTAATCAATCAATCGATTCATACGCTGGACTTGCTCATCTATTTTCTCGGAAAACCTGAGTGCGTAACGGCCCAAATGCAGAATTTTCATCTGGATCAGGTGATTGATGTCGAGGATACTGTGGAAGCCTATCTGCAATATAAAGAAAACGCCTCCTGCCTGTTTTATGCGACAACCGCTTACTGCACCAATTCCCCGGTTTACCTGGAACTGATCTTTGAACATATGACGATAAGACTTCATGATAATGAAGTGGAAGTTTTGGAAGAGGGGAAAAAGGATGTGAAATATCAGCCGGCTAAAGAGAAAACCGCAGCGGGTAAAAGTTACTGGGGCAGCAGTCATGATGCCTGCATTGCTGATTTTTATCACGCACTTAAGACAGACGGGAAAGTTCCGATCGGAGTCTGTGATGTCGAGAACACAATGGACGTGCTGTATGATATCTATGAGCAGACGGGGTATGTCTGCGAAACATGCCAACCTGCGAAGGCACAGCTTTAAAGTATGGATACCGCATAGTTATGGGCTATGGAAGTATCATGGGGCAAAATGCTTTTGCCCCATAGGTTTACACAATAGCCTTTGCCACTGCAGCAAACAGAGAACAGATGAGCATGCCAGTGGCTGTCGGTATGAGCACGGACAGCAGGGTCCATTTGACACTCTGCGTTTCTTTTTTGATTGTAAGACAGGTCGTTGAGCAGGGCCAGTGCATCATTGAGAACAACATGACACTGATAGCAGTAATCCAGGTCCAGCCGTTATCTATAAAAAGCTGTCTCAACACGGTAAGATTTCCAATATCTAATATGCTCCCTTCGGCCATGTAGGTCATGATCATGATCGGGATCACGATTTCATTTGCCGGGAACCCGAGAATAAAGGCCAGCAGTATAACGCCATCCATCCCAAGAAGTCTTCCAAATGGATCCAGAAAATCAGAGCAGTGAAGGAGTACGGTCTTATCACCGATGACGATGTTGGCCATAAGCCATATGATAAGTCCGGCGGGGGCTGCGACACTGACGGCGCGGCCTAGGACAAATAAAGTTCTGTCAAAGATGGAACGTACAACCACTCTGCCGATCTGGGGTTTTCGGTAGGGAGGGAGCTCTAGAGTAAAAGAAGAAGGGATTCCCTTTAATACTGTCTTTGACAATAGCTTTGAAGTGAGAAAGGTTATTGCAATCGACAGAACGATAAAAAGTGTCATAATGCCGGCGGATAGTATGGTTTTGCCTGCTCCAGCGGCTGTTCCGATGAAAAACATGGAGATAATTGTAATTAATGTGGGAAATCTTCCATTACAGGGTACAAAGTTGTTTGTCAAAATTGCAATCAGCCTTTCCCTTGGTGAATCTATGATGCGGCAGCCCACAACTCCGGCGGCATTGCATCCAAACCCCATACACATTGTAAGCGCCTGTTTTCCGCAGGCAGAACATTTTTTGAAACATTTATCCATATTAAATGCAATCCGGGGCAGTACTCCAACGTCTTCCAACAGGGTGAACAGTGGAAAGAAAATTGCCATCGGCGGCAGCATGACGGATACCACCCAGGCGAGTACCCGATAGACTCCGTGGATGAGCATGCCTGTGAGAATACCAGGGACTTTCATCCAATGAAAGAAATCTGTAAGTTGGTCTTCAATCCAGAAGAGAAATGTACTAAGCCATTGTGACGGATAGTTTGCACCTGTAATTGTCAGCCAGAATATCCCCATTAATGCCAGAAACATGATTGGAAAAGCGGTCCACTTTCCAGTCAAAATCTGATCAATCTTCGATTCCTTCTTCCAGTAGTTTTTGTCTTCATATGTAACAGCACCATCGCAGATATCTTCAGATGTGGACACAACTGCCGAGGCGATGTCATCAAACTCGGAATAGGGAATTCGGATTGTTGGGTTTTCAGGACTTAGGATTATTTTATGGACAGCTTCCATTAGGCGGTCCAGACCATCACGGCTTCTTGCAGCGGTACCGATGACTGGAACACCTAAGCGTTTGGACAGAAGTCCAAGATTAATCTCTATTTTCTTCTTAGCCGCTTCGTCCATGAGATTGACACAGACGACAACTTTTGAGGTGATTTCCAACGTCTGAAGTACCAGACTCATGCAGCGCTCCAGACAGGTGGCGTCACATACGATTATCACGGCATCAGCCTTGTCACTGCAGATGAAATCACGGGCTACTTCCTCTTCGGCAGAGTGTGCCATCAATGAATAACATCCCGGAAGATCCACGCAGACATAGCCATTTTGATGATATTCAAAATAACCCTGTGCACTTGTCACCGTCTTTCCTGCCCAGTTTCCAGTATGCTGGTGACTGCCACAAAGTTCGTTAAATACTGTGCTTTTGCCGACATTGGGACTGCCACCTAACGCAATGATTTTATCTGTTTCATGCCTTTTTCGGATCACGAGTCCTGTGTCTACGGCATTCATTGCCATGGAATCTTTATTTAAACCCACTTTTACATCTCCTCACTATACATGATTCGGATACAAGAGGAATCTTCAACGCGAAGAGCAATAATTGCACCTCGTATTTGATATGCGACAGGATCGCCAAGTGGACTTTTTCTAATACAAATTACTTCAGTCCCTTTAATCAGACCGAGATCCTGCAATCTTCGGCGCATACTTTCCTCGGGGTAGTCGACCGCTGATACGATTGCCTTTTGTCCCTCTCCTAAATCTGATAACATGCCAATATGATTCATATATCCACTCCTTGAGATAAGATGTTTTCCGAAAAAAAATTACTCTACGATTAAGTTATGCAGCCTTCTTCAGGAGTGCTACCTTTATCTGCAGATCCGTGGTATTATAGAAGATAAAAAAAGAAGGATGGATTTATCTGAAATGGAATATCGTATCGAAAAAGACTCTATGGGAGAGATGAAAGTCCCGGCAGACCGTTACTGGGCAGCCCAGACACAGCGGAGTTATCAAAATTTTAAAATTGGCGGAGAGCGGATGCCGAAAGAAATCATAAGTGCGTTCGGAGTGCTGAAAAAAGCTGCCGCAATTACCAACTTTCAGCTTGGAAAACTGGATGAGCAAAGAGAACAGATAATCTGTGAAGCAGCACAGGAAGTAATTGACGGAAAACTGATGGAGCATTTCCCACTAGTTGTATGGCAGACCGGAAGTGGCACCCAGTCGAATATGAATGCGAATGAGGTTGTGGCAAACCGCGGAAATGAGCTTGCAGGGGAGAAGCTTTTGCATCCAAACGATCATATCAACATGTCACAGAGCTCCAACGATACATTTCCGACAGCTCTTCATATTGCGGCCGTACTTGGAATTGAAAATCAGCTGTTTCCGGTGATGAATCAGCTTATCAAAACTTTTGTAAGACTTGAAAAAGAAAATGAAGGAATTGTGAAAGGAGGGCGGACACATCTGCAGGATGCCGTTCCAATTAGATTTTCTCAGGAAATCAGCGGCTGGCGGAATATGCTTGAGAAGACGAAGAAGATGCTTTTGATATCCCTTCCAGGGCTAAAAGAACTTGCTCTTGGCGGAACAGCTGTTGGAACAGGGCTAAATACCCCAAAGGGATTTGACCGGAAAGTGGCCAAAGCCATCAGTGATTTGACGGGAAAAGATTTTGTGACAGCCGATAATAAATTTCACGCACTGTCCGCAAAGGATGACATTGTATTCGCGCACGGTGCTTTAAAAGCATTGGCCGCAGATCTCATGAAGATTGCAAACGATGTGAGATGGCTTTCAAGTGGTCCCAGAAACGGCTTGGGCGAGATTTATATTCCTGAGAATGAACCGGGAAGCTCCATCATGCCAGGAAAAGTGAATCCAACGCAGTGTGAGGCGCTTACGATGATTGCCGTGCAGGTTATGGGAAATGATGCCGTGATTGGATTTGCTGCTTCACAGGGAAACTTTGAACTGAATGTATTCATGCCTGTCATCGCTTATAATTTCCTGCAATCGCTCAGACTGCTGACAGACGGAATACGCTCCTTCGATGATCACTGTGCATCAGGGATCAAGGCAAATCCAGGTAAAATGAAGAGTAATCTGGAACAGTCATTGATGCTTGTCACGGTGTTAAATCCTTATATCGGATATGACAACGCTGCAAAGACAGCAAAGAAGGCATATAAAGAGAATATTACTTTAAAACAAGCCTGCGTAGAACTTGGATTCCTTTCTGAAAAAAAATTTGATGAGGTATTTCATCCGGAGGAGATGGTATAAAAGAGGGCGGGATATCCCGCCCTCACATGGAGTGATTTAAGTCTGAAACTTCAATTCGCACAATGTTCTCTTGGATAATGTAATACCAGACCGGCCTTTCTGATATCACTATATACTATGTATGATGTTGAAAAAGTGTGAAATATGTCAGGCCATGTAAAAAAATGTAGATAGACAATCCATACTGAACAGGAATTGGATATAAAAAACCATTGTTCCCCCTCTCAAAATCTGGTATGATGAAATCAGATTACGAAGGGGGATTTTTATGCTTTCTAATTACGAAAAGTTAAGTGAAATTTGGAGAGAAAAATTCATGCAGTTAGACCAGAGCACTTTTGCCCGTAAGCTTTTGGGTGTGAGACTTGAGAAGGAGCAGGTTTTATTTTCTTATTTTGGAAGAAATTATAGAATCAATCGTTTTAATGGAGAGATTTCAGGAGAGAGCAAAAGTGTGCCGGATGCGAAACTGAAACTACTGTTTTATAATCTGTTCTGGTATTCGAAAGAAGGAGCAAAGCTCAGTGGTCACTGGGTGCCTTTTCGTCAAGTAAAGAATGCTTCCCCGTTTGGACCAGCATTCGAAACACATGTTTTAAAACCGTTTGCCAGAACCTTTAATGGACAGTTGGCTAACCTTGAAGAAGCTGCGGAAAAACTGGGTGGTACCAAGTTACGTCAGGGGGACGCAGGATATCAAATTTCTTCCTTTGACTGTATTCCAATTCAATTTTTGTTCTGGGATGGGGACGATGAATTCGAGGCACAGGCCAATATTCTTTTCGACTATAGTGTCACAGATTTTATTCATGTGGAGTCCACAGTTTCTTTGGCATCCGATGGTGTTGCGCGTCTGGCTGAAGAAGCAGGGCTTCAAGTTATAGGAAACTTTTGACAGAGCTTTTCCACTTAAATAAAGAGAGGCATCTTATATGGAGATAAAAAAAGGAGAAAACCGTTTTTATCTGGTCGATGAACAAAAAAGAGAGGCCGGGGAGATTACCTGGCACCTGTTTGAGGATCATGTCTGGGTGATTGATCGGACATATGTGTCGAGTGATTTTCGAGGACAGGGCATTGCGGGAATTTTGCTTGATACACTGGCAGAATATGCACGAAAAGAAGATATCAAATTGATTCCTATGTGTTCTTACGCTGAAAAACAATTCAAGATTAAGAAAGAATATCAGGATATAATCTATTGAATACAAAAAGACAGAAGAAGAAAAAATGGTTGAAAAGAATCATTGCGGTCCAGGTGGTCTTTGCTGCTCTCTTTTTTGTTGTCTGTAATATTCTTGTTGATGTTGCACTTGTGCCTGAGAAGATGGAACAGACGGATGCATTCGAGGATATCACAGAGGAGAGCATGGAAGCATTGGTACATACGGATGATATACAGGAGAACCGCATAAAGGCGTCTGATGAGACAGATGCATGGGTAAAACAATCCCTGTCAAAAGAGTGGTCGTTGACTACAAACGATGGATATCAGCTGATTGGAAAGGTCTTTTTCAATGAGAAAAGAAGCCACAAGTGGGTACTTTTGCTTCATGGCTACACAGGATGGAAAGAGGAGCTTTATCCAATTGGTCATCAATATGCCCTGCAGGGTTATCAGGTACTGGCGCCGGATATGCGGTGCAGTGGTGAAAGCGGAGGCAATTTTATAGGTATGGGCTGGACAGACCGAAAGGACAATCTGCTCTGGATACAGAATATATTAAAGCAGGATCCAGAGGCTGAGATCGTGATTCATGGGCAGTCTATGGGTGCTGCGGGGGCACTTATGCTCGCCGGGGAGAATCTTCCATCTAACGTAAAAGCAGTGGTCTCTGACTGTGCTTATACAGATGTATACAGCATTTTTCAAAAGCAGATTAAGGAGTGGTTTCACCTTCCTGGATTTCCGATTATTGATGGGGCGAACCTGATGCTTCGGATGCGTGGCGGATACAACATCAAAGATGCGTCGGCGATTCAGGCCGTGAAAAAGACGAAATTGCCGATACTTTTTATACATGGGGATCAAGATGCTTTTATCCCCGTGAAAATGGCACATGAATTATATGAGGCCGCTAATGGGGATAAAAAGTTATTGATAGTAAAGGGAGCAGGACATGCTCAGTCACAGGATAAGAATCCCGCCAGGTATTATGGAACGGTATTCTCCTTTCTGGAAAAGTATATTGAAAACGGGAGTCAAAAAGCTCTTTGACCCAACATATGGAGGAAAAGTATGAGAGAAGGGAAAGCTAGGAAAACTAAATTTGTTCTAATTGCACTGCTTTTGACTTTACTTGCCGGATGCGGAAAGAATTCAGACAGTACAGATGGTGCAGCTGCCCCATATAGCAAAAACTATGCATTTCAGGATCAGCAAAGCCAGACCGAGACAGGAGATATGAAAACCACCGAAAAATCTTCAGCGGCCCACGAAGGCGACTCACAGAACAGCAAGACCCAAAGTGTGGATTCTCTTGAGGCATCGGATCCGCAGAGAAAACTTGTCAAGAGGCAGACATACGAGGTACAGACGAAGGAATACGACAAGTTTCGAAAACTGCTGTCAGAGCTGATCGATAGTTATGCCGGGTATGTAGAACTTTCGGATGAATCAGGACAGGCATATGAGGAGACTGGAAATCGCTATGCGAGTTATACAATTCGGGTTCCTGCTGAGCATCTGAATGAGTTTAAGGATAAAATCAATAAAGAAGCGATTGTTGTGAACTTTTCTGAGCAGGTGGAAGATGTCACATTGCATTATGTGGATACAGAAAGCCATATCAAGGCACTGAAGACCGAGCAGGAAAGTCTGATGGAACTACTCTCCAAAGCAGATAAGCTGGAGGACATTATGGCGATCCAAACACAGCTTACGCAGGTGCGCTATGAGTTGGAGAATTATGAATCACAGCTTCGGACGTATGATAACTCTATTGAATACGCCACAGTTATATTGAGAGTCAGCGAGGTGGAGCATGCTGTAAAAACATCATCATCATTCGCAGGCCGACTCAAAGAACGCTTCTCGGATAATCTGTATCATATTAAGAGTGGTTTTACTTTATTTACAGTCTGGTTTTTAGGAGCGGCCCCATACTGGCTTTTGCTTGCGGCTGCAGCTGTGATCTTTGTATGGATCATGAAAAAGGTCAAACGACGTGACAGTTTTAGGAATACGGACGACACTCGGCCATCTGATGAAACAAAAACCAAGAGGGAAACGGAAACAGAAAAAAAGGAGTCATCCCAAAACCATGAATAATGCAGTTGAATCTGCACATCCTATAATTGAATACAAGACTTTTTGAAATTGAGGTTTAAGAGATGATAAATAATGAAGAACTTCCGATTGGCTTTACGATGGAATTGGCGCAGCATTCAGATATTCTGAATTTATTTTCGAAATTGGATGAGGCCAGTAAGCAGGAATTCATCAATCGTGCCAGGGAGATTAAGAACAGAGATGAAATGCGTTCCTATGTTGAAAGCTTAGGCGATTTCATATCTGGATGAAAAAGCATAATATTGGACCTGACAAACATTTGAGAGAAGGGCAGATTTCACCAAATATATGGGGAAATCTGCCCTTTTATGTATTTACTTATGTATATGAGTGTGGTAAAATAAACACGTTATTCAAAAGAAAATATAACGTTATTTGGAGGCAAATATCATGAAGCTCATTCGAACAGAAGATGCTGTAGGCCAAGTTCTGTGTCACGATATCACGCAGATTATAAAGGGTGAGAAAAAGGGTCCTGTGTTTAAAAAGGGACATATCATTCAGGAAGAAGATATTCCGGTGCTTTTAAGTGTCGGGAAAGATAATATCTATATCTGGGAGAAGGAGGAGGGGATCCTTCACGAGAATGAAGCCGCTGAGATTCTCTGTAAGATGTGCATCAGTGATCATATGACCAGAAGCGGTGTATCAGAGGGAAAGATCGAGATCAGGGCAGACTGTGACGGACTATTAAAGATCAATCGTGCGGCACTGAAGGTGGTAAATGGTTTCGGACAGATGATGATCGCTACGGTTCATGGTGATTTTCCGGTTCAAAAGGGTGATAAGCTTGCCGGCACGAGGATCATCCCGCTCGTGATTGAGGAGGAGAAGATGCGGCAGGTGGAAAAACTTATCGGAGAGAAGCCGATTCTTCAGCTAAAGCCATTTCCGGGTAAAAAAGCAGGGGTTGTCACAACAGGAAATGAAGTTTTCTATGGAAGAATTGAAGATACATTTACACCTGTAATCGAGGAAAAATTGAAGGAGTATGGGGGAGAAGTATGTGCACATGATGTCTTGAATGACGACCATACAAAGATTACAGAGAGTATTTTAAAAATGATTGATGATGGGGCCGATATGGTACTGTGCACCGGAGGAATGAGTGTAGATCCGGATGACAAAACTCCTCTCGCGATTAAAAATACAGGGGCGCGAATTGTCTCTTACGGTGCACCGGTTCTTCCCGGAGCGATGTTTTTACTGGCATATTATGAGAAGGACGGTCGCAAGGTTCCGATTATGGGGCTCCCCGGATGCGTGATGTATTCGAAACGTACAATTTTCGATCTGATTCTTCCGAGGGCGATGGCGGACGATGAAGTAACCGCAGATGAACTTGCTTCCCTCGGCGAAGGAGGGCTCTGTCTTTCCTGTATGGTTTGTACGTTTCCAAACTGTGGATTTGGGAAAGGGGTGTAATATGCCTGAATTTAGTCATTTTGACGAGAGCGGCAATGCTATTATGGTTGACGTTTCAAAAAAGTGTGAGAATAGAAGAGAGGCCACTGCCAGCGGATGGATTACGATGAGCCGAGAGTGTTTTCAGAAGGTGAAAGAGGGATCTATGGGGAAAGGAGATGTCCTTGGAACTGCTCGTGTAGCCGGAATCATGGGTGCAAAGCGAACTTCAGACCTTATTCCATTGTGTCATATTCTGAATCTGACAAAGCTTTCCGTGGATTTTGTGATGGATGATGACAATTGCAGAATTCAGGCAGTCTGTACGGCAGCCTGCACTGGAAAGACAGGAGTCGAGATGGAGGCTCTGACCGGTGCATCTGTAAGTCTTTTGACGATTTATGATATGTGTAAAGCAGTAGATAAAGCCATGGAGATTTCTGGAATACATCTGGAAGAAAAGTATGGCGGAAAAAGCGGCGATTTTAAGCGCAAAGAATATCTGCAAAGTAGAGAAACGGAGGAATAAATTTTGAAAACGGTAAGAGCGGTCTGTATCAGTGAAAAAAAGGGGACCGGAAAGCATCCGATACCGGAGGGAAAGTTTATAGAGAATTACGGACTTCAAGACGATGCGCATGCCGGAACATGGCATCGTCAGGTCAGCCTTTTGTCTTACGACAAAGTAAAGGAATTCAATGAGCGCGGAGCAAATGTAAAAGACGGGGATTTCGGAGAAAATCTCCTGGTTAACGGCATAGATTTTGCGGCTCTTCCGGTTGGGACAATCCTACAAGTTGGGAATGAAGTTATATTGGAAATGACACAGATCGGGAAAGAGTGTCACAGTCACTGTGCCATCCATAAACTTGTCGGTGACTGTATTATGCCAAGAGAAGGCGTGTTTGCAAGGGTGTTGAAAGGTGGAATCGTCCGACCGCAAGATGAGATCAGTATAGAACCGCCGAGGGCAGACCGTCCGTTCACTGCGGCAGTTATTGTGCTCAGCGATAAAGGATCTCGTGGTGAACGTGTAGACGAGAGCGGGCCGGCAGCAGAGAAAGATCTGGAGGATAGAGGATATCTTGTTGTTGAGAAATTCGTCCTGCCGGATGAACCGAAATTGCTCGAAAAGGAATTGATACGTTTAAGTGACAGTCGACAAGTTGACGTTATATTTACCAGTGGGGGAACCGGTTTTTCACTGAGAGATCAGACGCCTGAGGCAACTCTTGCAGTAGCCGACCGAGTTGCCCCGGGTCTTGCCGAGGCGATCCGTCTTGGATCTATGAAGATCACGAAACGTGCGATGCTCGGTCGGGGTGTATCTGTGATTCGAAAAAAGACGATTATCGTGAACCTTCCCGGAAGCCCGAAGGCCGTCAGAGAAAGTCTTGATTTTATACTAGATGATCTTCCCCATGGGATTAAAATTCTGAGGGGAAGTGACGGGGAGTGCGCCCGATAAAAACAACAACAAAAAAGAGAGAGGAAAGAAAAAAGATGAACAGAAAAGCAGCAGCAGTACTCATAGGAGTGATGACAGCGTCAATACTTACTGGATGTGGTAAAGGAGGGAATGATAATATGGATACTAACTCAAAATCGAATACATCAGCGTTAAGTTCCGGGGAAGATGCAGCGGCCTCAATATCGTCTTCGTCAAAATCATCAGACGATATTGAGCAGACAAAGATTTTAGTCGCAGCTGCGGCAAGCCTTAAGAATGCATATGATGACAAACTGATTCCTATGTTTCAAGACCAGAATCCGGGGATTCTTGTAGAAGGAACGTATGATGCGTCTGGAAAACTTCAAACACAAATTGAAGAAGGGCTGGAGGCAGACATCTTTATGTCAGCGGCACCGAAACAGATGAATGATTTAAATGACAAAGGGCTGATAGAGTCGGACACAATGACGGACTTGCTGGAGAACAAGATTGTACTTATCATTCCGGAGAATGATGCCTCTGATATCACGAGTTTCGAAGATATCGAGCGTGCCTCAAGCATTGCAATCGGGGATCCCGCTTCCGTTCCTGTCGGACAGTATTCCGAGGAAGCACTGACAAACCTTGGTATCTGGGACAAGATACAGGACAAAATCAGTCTTGGAACGAATGTGACGGAGGTTCTGAATCAGGTTGCGGCTGGAAGTGCTGATGCGGGAATTGTCTATGCCACAGATGCGGCCTCTATGCCAGACAAGGTAAAAGTAGTGGCAGAAGCTCCAAAAGACAGCGTCAGCAAGGCAATCTATCCCGTAGCTGTTGTAAAGAACAGCAAGCACACGGAAGAAGCGAAGGCGTTTGTAGATTTTTTGAAGACTCCGGAAGCAATTAAGGTATTTGAGGATTATGGATTTACCAATGCACTTTCGTAAGAAAGAAGGACGAACATGGACTGGTCACCTGTATGGATTTCACTGAAAACTGCATCGGTATCAATCTTCATTACATTTTTTGTGGGGATATTTGCGGCATGGGGCGTGATAAGCACGAAAAAAGAAGGAACAAAAGCTTTTTGTGATGGCTTACTTACCCTGCCGCTTGTACTCCCTCCCACGGTGGTCGGATTTTTCCTGTTATACATTTTTGGTGTCAATGGTCCGCTGGGGGAATTTTTTATGCGTGTGTTCGGTGTAAAGATTGCTTTTTCCTGGATTGCAACGGTATTGGCTTCGATCGTAGTTTCTTTTCCACTGATGTATCGCTCTGCCAGAGGAGCTTTTGAACAGGTGGATTCGAATCTGGTGGCAGCTGCCAGGACTCTCGGCATGAGTGAATGGACAATTTTTCGAAAAGTTCTCTGTTCGAATGCACTTCCGGGAATTATATCCGGCGGCGTACTGGCCTTTTCCAGAGGCCTTGGAGAATTCGGAGCTACAGCGATGATTGCCGGAAATATAGCAAAAAAGACAAGGACACTCCCCATGGCAATTTATTCGGAAGTGGCGGCGGGAAATATGGAAAAGGCCTATGGATATGTTGCAGTTATAGTCGCACTGGCTTTTGCTTCCATTCTGGCGATCAACTGGATGGGAATTCGCGAAGAGAAGCGAAAAAATCAGTAATTTTATTATAAGGATTGCCGGTGACACAGATGTGTGCGGCAATCCTTACGTTATATAGAAAGGACGTAGACGAATATGTTGGAAGTTGATATAATAAAAAAACTGCGTCAGTTTACGCTCGCCCTCTCTTTTTGTGTGGACAAAGGCTGCCTTGGAATTCTTGGCCCTTCCGGCTGCGGCAAAAGTATGACTCTTAAGGCGATTGCCGGAATCGTAACTCCGGACAGTGGAAGTATCCAAAATCATGATCGGGTACTCTATAACTCCAGACAGAGGATTAATCTAAAACCACAGAGACGAAAAGTCGGGTATTTGTTTCAAAATTATGCATTGTTTCCCAATATGACAGTGGAACAAAATATTGGCTGTGGCCTTGACCAAAAAAGTCCAAAGAGGTACGATAAAGTCAAAGAGATGATTAGCCGTTTTCAACTTGAAGGGTTAGAGAATAGTTTTCCGGCACGTTTATCGGGAGGGCAGCAGCAAAGAGTGGCACTTGCTCGTATCCTTGCATATGAACCAGAGGTTTTACTGCTTGATGAGCCATTCTCAGCCATGGATGCTCATCTAAAAGAGGGTTTAAGACTTCAGATGGCGGAGGTGATCCGGGACTATCAGGGGGTGACGGTTCTTGTCACACACGACAGGGATGAAGCCTATCAGCTCTGCGACAACATTCTTCTTTTGAAGGACGGAACTGCTTTGGAAAAGGGGGAGACACAAGAACTGTTTGAACGCCCGAAAACCGTGCAGGCTGCGAGGCTTACAGGCTGCAAGAATCTCTCGCACTTTAAGAAGATTTCTGATTTCTGTCTCTGGGCATATGACTGGAATCTGAAACTTTTTACCTGTGAGAAAATTACAGACGATATGACCTATGTTGGAATCAGGGCTCATGATTTTATTCCTCTGTCAAAGTCCGAGGCGGATGAGTGGGAGAAAAGAGAGGATGCAAATCTTTTTTCTCCGGGAAAATCGAAAATATCGGAAATGCCCTTTGAGTGGTATGTGACATTTCAGAATCACCTGTGGTGGAAAACGAATAAGAGTCTGCACAATAATGACAGCGAAGATCTTCTGCCGCCATATCTGAGAGTGGATCCCACATCAATTCTACTTTTGAAAGGAGAGCTGTAATATGGATGAACTAACACCCATTCGAACCGGAGCGATTGTCATTGCTGATGGACACGGGAACTCGCCTGGCGCCAGGGCAGCACTCCTGCCGTTCGGTGAAACGACCATGATAAGACAGATTCTCAACGTATTGGAACACGCGATGGTAAAACCCATCATTTTGATTACCGGTGAAGATTTTGAACTGCTGGAAAAGCAGATTTCAAAATTTCCCGTTATTCGACTTTATAATCCTAATTATCAGAAAGATAAGATGCTTGACAGTGTACTTATAGGAATGAAGTATGCGGAGGGACTTTGCGATCGTGTCTTGATTCTGCCTGCAAAATATCCGATGCTTTTGTCGGACACAATCGAGAGGATGATCTCCTGCGGACATGATAATGTAGTTCCGGTCTTTGGCGGGAGAAGGGGTCACCCCGTGATGCTGTCCTCTAAACTTTTCACGATGCTTTATATGTATAAGGGAAATGAAGGGCTTCGCGGTGCACTCCGAGAGCCTCAGATCTCCGGTCAGATCTATGAACTTCCTGTGGAGGATGACGGGATTATATTTCCTGTAGAGAGCAAAGAAGACCGCGATGAGATTCCTGATCCGGCAAAACCGCTTCGAGTTTATCCAGAGGTACAATTGTCGTTGAAAAAAGAGTCTGTCTTTTGGAATTATGAGACGAGTGTCTTTCTGGAACTGATCGAGCATAATGGGTCTATGCGAACGGCGTGTATACAGATGCATATGTCTTACAGCAAAGGCTGGAATATTATAAAAGAAGCAGAGCGACAGCTGGGATATGAACTTCTTAACACAAGAAGCGGAGGTGCAGATGGAGGTGCATCCAAATTGACGGAAAAAGGAAAACATCTTTTGGAACGCTATCGAAGGATTCAAGAAAAACTGCAATTTATGGCAAAGCAACTGTTTGAAGAAAAGAGCTAGTCAGGGAGAAGATATATGTTTATAGAAGTGATAAAAAATATAGATAAAAATATAAGGACTGTGATTATTACAGTTATAGAGGGAAAAAACCAGGGCTATCGCTGTATTGTATCAGCCGGGGAATGTGTTTATGAAAACACTGGGATAGACGGTGAAGTCAAAAATCAGATCATAGAAGAGGCGGGTGCAATCAAAAAAACTGCTTTGAAAGAGTATAAAGAGAATAAGGTGTATTTTGAATTGCTCGGAGAGCGGCCGAGACTTGTGATCTGCGGTGGCGGACATGTAGGGATTGCTATCGTAAACCTCGCAAAACTTCTTGGGATCACAGTCACTGTGATTGAGGATCGGCCAATGTTTGCGAATAACGCCAGAGCCGCAAAAGCAGATTTTGTAATCTGTGATGCTTTTGAACATGCTCTGGAGCAGGTTGAAGGGGGATATGACACTTACTTCGTTATTGCCACGAGAGGGCATCGTTACGATAAGATCTGCCTGGAATCTGTTTTGAAGAAGAATTATGCATATGTTGGCATGATGGGAAGCCGCTCTAGAGTTCGCCTGTTAAAGGAGGTACTGATCAATGAGGGCGTTTCAGAGGAAAAGCTTGAGGAACTTCATGCACCGATCGGTCTGTCGATTAACAGTGAAACACCGGAGGAGATCGCCGTTTCTATTCTCGGCGAGATTATACAGGTTAAGAATACTAAGCGAAACTCAGAGGGGTTCACAGATGAAATTCTCGAAGGTCTCGAGCAGCCTGGAAAAAAGATTCTGGCAACCATCATAACGAGAAAGGGTTCCGCGCCGCGCCAGGTTGGAACGAAGATGCTCATCATGCCAGATGGAACAACAGTCGGAACAATAGGCGGAGGCTGTGTGGAATCGGATATGATGCAGCAGGCACTTCGCATGCTGCGTTCGGACGAATCAAAATCAAAACTGGTCCGTGCGAATATGACGAATCAGGATGCCGAAGATGAAGGTATGGTCTGTGGAGGAATTGAAGACATTTTTCTGGAAATTCTGAAATAAAGAGATATTCATAGATGAATTGTAGTTAATTTGGAGCTGTTTTGTATTGCCATCAGGCGTATTTTGAATTATACTGTATAAAAAGGGGAGCAAAGCTCCTAAAACGATTATGGAGGTTGTTACTATGAGTTTTTTGCTTGATGGTTTACGTGCACTTACCTGGCAGCAGGTTGTCATGTATCTGGTGGGAATCGTGCTGATCTGGCTTGCTATTAAGAAGGATTACGAACCATCTCTGCTTCTGCCTATGGGGTTTGGAGCAATTCTGGTGAATCTGCCCTTGTCTGGAGTGCTTGATCAGACACTACAAGGTGGCATTTCTACCAGCGGTATTATCCAGTGGCTGTTCAAGATCGGAATCGATGCATCGGAAGCTATGCCGATTTTGTTGTTTATCGGTATCGGAGCGATGATCGATTTTGGACCATTGTTGTCGAATCCCTTGATGTTCCTTTTTGGAGCCGGTGCTCAGTTCGGTATTTTTGCTGCAATACTTCTGGCATCCTTGTTTGGGTTCAGTTTAAACGATGCTGCTTCGATTGGAATTATAGGAGCGGCGGATGGACCTACGTCAATTCTGGTATCTCAGATTCTGCATTCAAAGTATATTGGAGCGATTGCGGTGGCGGCCTATTCTTACATGGCCCTGGTTCCCATCGTTCAGCCGTTTGCGATCAAACTTGTCACCACGAAAAAAGAGCGGAGAATTCATATGGATTACAATCCCAGCTCCGTCTCTAAAAAGATGAGAATTGTATTCCCGATTGCAGTTACAATTATTGTTGGGTTTGTCGCGCCTCAGTCAGTGGCATTAGTTGGATTTTTAATGTTCGGCAATCTGATCCGTGAATGTGGCGTCCTCGGTACAATGTCTGACACAGCCCAAAACAATCTTTCGAACTTGATTACATTGCTTCTGGGAATCACAATTTCCTTCAGCATGAGAGCGGATCAGTTTGTGACCGTTGACACACTTATTATCATGCTCATCGGTCTGTTTGCCTTTGTCATGGATACGATCGGTGGTGTTCTGCTTGCAAAATTTATGAATCTTTTTCTCAAGAAGAAAATCAACCCTATGGTCGGCGGCGCAGGAATATCAGCATTTCCGATGTCATCACGCGTCATCCAGAAGATGGCCATGGAAGAAGATCCAACCAATATCATCTTGATGCATGCTGCAGGTGCCAATGTGTCCGGCCAGATCGCATCGGTTATAGCGGGCGGCATGGTGATTAACCTGGTAACACAGTTTCTGAAGTAGGAGGGCAGATGATGAACAATATTTTGATATCTCTTGAAATCATGGTGAAGGGCATGGCGGGTATATTCGTCACAATTCTGATCATCATGTTATTTGTATGGCTGATGGGTAAATTCGGAAACAAAGAATAAGCTGACTTTTTTACACTTATAATGTTCGCATATTTTATTCATACATTGACACTGCACTGCTGGTATTTTCCAGTATCTGCGGTGTCTTTTCATCTTCATATATCCCTTGCTTGAAATTGAAATTCGTATGGTTTATAATGAGGAAACAGGATTGAAAGTTTGAAAGATCGAAGGAACAAGAATACCGACAATCTGCAAGCATTATAATTAAGGATAGAAACAGGAGATATTAAGAATGGTTAAAACAAGATTTGCACCCAGTCCCACAGGAAGAATGCATGTGGGGAACTTGAGAACAGCATTGTATGCGTATTTGATTGCCAAACATGCGTGCGGCAGTTTTATGCTTCGTATCGAGGACACGGATCAGGAGCGTTTTATGGAAGGGGCTTTGGATATCATATATGAGACTTTGAGGGAGACGGGACTTGAGCATGACGAAGGACCTGATAAAGATGGGGGTGTCGGCCCTTATGTGCAAAGTGAGAGAAATGCTCAAGGTATCTACATGAAATATGCAAAACAGCTGATTGAGCAGGGAGATGCATATTACTGTTTCTGCGATAAAGAGCGGCTGGAATCTTTATCTGTCAATGTCAATGGAAAAGAAATCCATATGTATGATAAACACTGCATGCATCTGACCAAAGAAGAGACTAGGGAAAACCTGGATGCCGGAAAGCCTTATGTAATTCGTATTAATATGCCAACAGAGGGGACGACCACTTTTCATGATGAAATCTATGGTGATATCACTGTGGACAATGCAGAGTTGGATGATATGATTCTGATAAAATCTGACGGTTTTCCGACTTACAATTTTGCCAACGTAGTGGATGATCATCTGATGGGAATTACTCATGTGGTCCGGGGAAATGAATATTTATCATCAGCACCAAAATATAACCGCTTGTATGAGGCCTTTGGATGGGAAGTTCCGAAATATGTTCACTGTCCGCTGATTACGAATGAACAGCATGAGAAACTCTCGAAGAGAAGTGGACATTCCTCTTATGAAGATCTAATTGATCAGGGATTCTTAAGCGAGGCGGTCGTTAATTTCGTGGCACTCCTTGGATGGAGTCCTGAGGGAGAGCGGGAGATTTTTTCTCTGGACGAGCTTGTCAAGATTTTTGACTACCACAGAATCAACAAATCACCGGCAGTGTTTGATATGACAAAACTGAAGTGGATGAACGGCGAATATATCAGGAAGATGGATGATGAAGTATTTTATAAGAAAGCTCTTCCTTACTTGAAGAGTGTTCTAAAAAGAGATTATGACTTCCGCAAGATTGCATCCATGGTAAAGACAAGGATTGAAGTACTCCCTGAGATACCGGAGATGGTGGACTTTTTTGAAAAAGTGCCGGAATATGATGTGTCCATGTATGAGCACAAGAAGATGAAGACAAATCAGAAGACCTCTCTTGTCGTGCTAAAAGAAGTCTTGCCACTTATACAAGACCAGGAGAATTTTAGCAATGACGCATTATTTGATATACTCAGGGCATATGCCAAGGAACAAGGCTACAAGACGGGATATGTGATGTGGCCAATTCGGACAGCCCTTTCCGGAAAACAGATGACGCCGGCAGGCGCTACTGAGATCCTTGAGATTCTTGGAAAAGATGAATCTGCTGCCAGAATCACAGCTGCTATTGAAAAGCTGGAAAGTTTTTTATGAAATTCAACGATGCACAAAAAGAGGCAGTTGCCCATATGGATGGACCTATGATGGTTCTGGCAGGTCCGGGCTCCGGGAAAACAACCGTGATCACCGGCAGAACCGGCAATCTGATCAAACAGGGGATTTCTGCTTCTTCTATTCTGGTTGTCACCTTTACGAAGGCGGCAGCCAGAGAGATGAGGGAGCGCTATCTTCGTCTTATGAATCTGCATACATCGCAAGTGACTTTCGGCACATTCCATGGTGTCTTCTATGGCATTCTTCGCCATACATATAAACTTTCAGGTCAAAATATATTAAGTGAAGATCAAAAGATGAAGCTGCTTCGGGAGCTTGTAGATGCTTTTTGCCAGGAAACTGAGGATGAAAATGACCTTCTGGAGAATGTATCCAGAGAAATCAGCATTGTGAAAGATGGAAGAATGGATATCTCGTATTACTATTCCAAATGCCTTCCAGAAGAAGCGTTCCGAAAGATTTTTACAGAGTACAAGTCTTGGATGAACAACAGCAGAAAACTTGATTTTGATGATATCATGGTGTGGACCTATGAGCTTTTTCATAAACGGCCTGATATATTAAAACTGTGGCAGAATAAATTTCAATATATTTTAATCGACGAATTTCAGGATATCAATCCAATCCAATATGATATTATCCGCATGTTGGCCGCTCCTTTGAATAATTTATTCATCGTGGGAGATGATGACCAGTCTATCTACCGTTTCCGTGGTGCAAAACCCGAGATTATGCTTAACTTTCCAAAAGATTACCCGGACGCTCGTCAGGTAAATCTGGATATGAACTATCGAAGTACTGGTGAGATCGTGAAAAAATCCCAAATTCTGATCCGGGAAAATGATAAGAGGTTTTCCAAAAGGCTTCAAACATGCAGGGAAGAGGGCGAATCCATAGATATACATATTTTTGAAGATGATCAGTCGGAAGTTGCGTATATGATTGATGATATACGTGAATACTTAAAATCAGGAAAAGAATATCAGGATATCGCTGTTCTCTTTCGAACAAATACTGCCAGCAGAAAGAGTGTGGAGCAGTTGATGGCTTATAATATGCCTTTTCATATAAGAGATGGTTTGCCTAATCTTTATGAACACTGGATTGCGAAAGATATTATCGCTTATCTGAATATTGCCGGCGGAAGCAGGAAGAGAAGTGATTTTCTGAGAATTGCTAACAAACCGAATCGTTATCTTGCCAGAAAAGTATTCTTTGATCCGGAAGTATCTTTCGAATCTCTATATCAGGAATATGAAGAGCGGCAGTGGATGTGGGAACGGATTGAAAAGCTGGAACATGACCTGAAGGTTTTAAAGCCTATGACGCCTTTTGGTGCAATGAACTATATCAGATATGGTATTGGATACGAGGAGTATCTGAAAGAATATGCACAATACCGCAGGATACGGGTTGATGAATTGCATGAGGTGTTAGATGAACTGCAGGATACGACGAGAGGATTCGACCATGTAAAAGACTGGTATCAACATATCAATCTATATACAGAACAATTAAAACGACAAAATCAGGACAAGAAAAATCAGCCTGAGGGGATTACGATTTCCACACTCCACAGTATCAAAGGGCTTGAGTATGACAATGTCTATATTTTAGATGTCAATGAGGGGATGATTCCTTATAAGAAAGCAATACTGCCGGAAGATTTGGAGGAAGAACGCCGCATGTTCTATGTTGGAATGACGAGAGCAAAGAATAAACTCCACCTTTTTGCTGTTCAAAAACGTCGTGAAAAGAAAGAAGAGATGTCCAGATTTCTTCTTGAGATAGCACCTAATCTTTCCTAAAATTGTATGGTTTTATATTGAAAAATATTTAACAATATAGTACAATGAAACCGTAAATAATTGATTGGTTATGTCATGGAGGAGGATGGCCGATGATAAAAATACTATTTTACGATACAAAGAGTTACGACAGAGAGTCTTTCGATCATGTTTTGAGTCAGTATTCTGATATTCAGATTAAATATTTCGATGCAGATCTCGATCCGATTACTGCAGCTCTGGCATCGGGATATGACGCGGTTTGTGCGTTTGTCAGCTCCGATGTGGGTAAAAAAACCATACAGGTACTGCATAAGGCGGGGGTAAAGCTGGTTTTGATGCGTTGTGCAGGATTTAACAATGTAGATCTAAATGCGGCAGAAGAATATAATATTAAGGTGCTGCGTGTACCGGGCTATTCACCTGAGGCAGTTGCGGAGCATGCGATGGCTCTGGCACTTGGTGTGAACCGCAGACTTCACAAAGCCTATGTTAAAGTAAGAGAAAATGACTTCAGCCTGCAAGGACTGATGGGGGTGAATTTTCACGGTAAGACAGCTGGAATCGTGGGAACCGGAAGAATCGGAGCAGCAATGGCTAAAATCTGTCATGGATTTGGCATGAAAGTTATTGCTTATGATGTCTATGAAAATCAGGAACTGAAATCGTTTGTAACTTATACATCCCTCAACGATTTACTTAAGAAAAGTGATTTGATTTCACTCCACTGCCCACTTACGGATAAGACACGTCATATGATAAACCGCAGTGCGATTGCCAAGATGAAAGATGGAGTTATTCTGGTCAACACTTCCAGGGGAGCACTGGTTAAAACAGATGAACTGATCGAGGGAATTCGGGCGAGGAAGTTCTTTGGCGTCGGTCTTGATGTCTATGAAGAAGAGGCAACAAACGTCTTTGAAGATCGTTCCAATGACATATTGCAGCATTCCACAACCGCAAGGCTGCTGTCCTTCCCCAATGTTATGATTACTTCCCATCAGGGGTTCTTTACAAAAGAAGCACTGACGGCCATAGCGAAAACGACTCTGGATAATGCCAGAGCCTTTGAACGAGGATCCGAATCAGGAAATGAAGTTACAGCTTGAGATAAATGAACTTCAAATTTATAAAGATGCGTATCAGGAAAACTTAACTTTCGGATACGCATCTTTTCTATATTCAGAGATTTCTTGCATGCATGCTATTTACCACAGCTTCATTATGGTGTATGATGATACCAGTATCGAAGCAAGAAAGGAGAGTTTATGACCTGTAAAGAGTGTCAGCAGATGATTCCTGACTTTCTGAACAATTATCTGAAACCGAAAGAGTTAAAGCGTTTTATCTTTCACGTCCGTGCATGTTCGCAGTGTTATGAGGAGCTGGAAACTTATGTGATCGTAAGTCTGGCCACACAGGTATTTGACGAAAATGCGGATGTATCTTATGATATTAAGGATCTCCTGGAAAAGGATTTGAACGAAAAAGAAAATCAACTTCGCAGGAGAAAACATAGAATCATCTTCCTTGTGGTATTTATCCTGACATTTTTAATTCTGGATGTAATACTGACGATCCATTGGTTTAACGCATAAAGAAAGGTATCGATTTAATGAGCGAAAAAATTGTATTAATAGATGGACATAGTATTTTGAACCGGGCATTCTATGGCGTGCCGAATCTGTCAAACTCAGAGGGCATTCATACGAATGCGGTATATGGCTTTTTAAACATTTTGTTTAAGATACTTGAGGAGGAGCATCCGCAGTATCTGACTGTGGCATTTGATCTCAATGTTCCTACGTTCCGCCACAATCGCTATGCCGAATATAAAGGGACGAGAAAACCTATGCCGGGTGAGCTTGCAGAGCAGGTACCCCTGATGAAGGAAGTTCTGAAAGCGATGGGAGTGACAATTGTGACAAAAGAGGGGTATGAGGCTGATGATATCTTAGGAACCCTTGCAGCGAAGTGTGAGACAGGCGGGATGGAAGTCACAATTGTGTCAGGAGACCGGGACTTGCTTCAGCTGGCCACAGATCACACGATGATACGAATCCCTAAGACTAGATTTGGTCAGACTACCATAGAAGATTATCATGCGGGTGATGTGGTTGCCAAATATCAGCTGCTGCCATATCAGATTATTGAACTGAAGGCACTGATGGGTGACGCCTCTGATAATATTCCTGGAATTCCGGGAGTAGGTGAAAAAACGGCGACAAAGATCCTACTGGAATATCAGAATATTGAAAATGCTCATGAACATGTGGAGGATATCAGACCGAATAAGGCAAAAAACTCCCTGAAAGAACATTATGATATGGCTAAGCTTTCAAAAGAGCTCGCAACGATCTGTACGGATTGTCCGATTGATTTTGATATCGAAAGTGCCCGAATGACAAATTTTTATACACCTGAGGCATACGAGATTTTTCGCAGGCTTGATTTTAAAAATCTGCTGACGCGGTTTGATGAAGAAACTGCGGTTTCAGAGAAGCCGCTTGAGACAGAAATCATTCGAAATAAAGACAAACTGGGGAAAATTATTCAGAGTGCCTGTGATCACGGTACGGTCGGCATTTCACTGATTATTCAGGAAAAGCTTTGGGGTATTGGTATCTCTTTTGGAAGAGAAGAGGTATATTACGCTCCGGTGGGAGATCTTTTAGAAGAGGAGTACTTAAAAGAGAAGCTGGATCTTCTTTTCTCAAAATGCGATATAGTTTCAGTGCTGGATCTCAAAGAGGCTCTTAAATTTACAAGAGCAGCAAAACAGAAAAATGTATTCGATGCACAGATTGCGGCTTATCTTATTAATCCCCTGAAAGCAAAGTATACGTATGATGATATTGCAAAGGAATTCGCAGGTGAGATGCTTGCGACCGTAGAAGATTTATTCGGCAAGAGTAAACTGCCGAAACTTGGAACGGTGTCGATGGATATTCTTGCTGCTTACGCAGGAAATATGGCCTACAGCGTATACTGTTCCAGGGATCCACTTGAAAAAATGCTGAAAGATCTCAATATGTATGAATTATATACCAGAATTGAGATACCGTTGGCATTTACTTTATATGATATGGAACAGGCGGGCATGCGTGTCGATGCACAATCATTAAAAGAGTATGGGGATAAGCTGAAACTTCGCATTGATGAATTAGAACAGTCGATCTATCAGCAGGCTGGTGAGAAGTTCAATATCAATTCGCCCAAACAATTGGGGGTAGTTCTTTTTGAAAAATTACAACTTCCCGGGGGAAGAAAGACGAAGACCGGATATTCTACGGCTGCTGATATACTGGAAAAGATGGCCCCAAGTGCCCCGATTGTAAACGACATACTGGAATACAGACAGATGACGAAACTGAAATCTACGTATGCGGATGGACTGGCAGGTTATATTGGAGCGGATGATAGAATTCATTCTACATTTAACCAGACAATAACAGCAACCGGCCGTATCAGCAGCACAGAACCCAATCTGCAGAACATACCAATCCGCATGGAGTTGGGTAAGATGATCCGGAAGGTCTTCATACCAAAAGACGGATGTTTGTTTATTGATGCGGACTATTCCCAAATTGAGCTCCGTGTTCTTGCATCCCTCTCAGCGGATGAGAACCTGATTGAAGCTTACCGCGAAGAGAAAGATATTCACAGAATGACGGCTTCAAAGGTTTTTCATGTTCCCTTTGGTGAGGTAACCCCATTGCAGAGAAGAAACGCAAAAGCGGTTAATTTTGGAATTGTGTATGGTATCAGTTCCTTTGGGCTGAGTCAGGATTTGAATATCTCCCGAAAGGAAGCTTCACAGTACATTGAGGATTATTTTAAAAACTATCCCAAGATAAAAGAATTTCTGGATGAGAAGGTAAAAACGGCGAAAGAAGACGGATATGTTACGACCAAGTTCGGACGAAGAAGACCTATTCCAGAGTTAAAATCAAGTAATTTTATGCAGCGGTCTTTTGGCGAACGCGTTGCGATGAACGCTCCGATTCAGGGGACGGCGGCTGATATTATAAAAATTGCAATGATCCGTGTGAATGAACGATTAAAAAACGAGGGATACAAGTCCAAACTACTGCTTCAGGTTCACGATGAACTTCTTATTGAGGCACCGGAAACTGAAGTGAAAGACGTTTCGGCACTTTTGAAAGAGGAGATGACAGGTGCAGCTGATCTTGCAGTGGCGCTTGAGGTTGATATGCATACGGGAAAAGACTGGTATGATGCACATTAGGAGGATGCAAAGAAGATGAAAGTTATAGGCATCACCGGAGGTGTAGGATCCGGAAAAAGCGAAGTTTTAAATTATATTGGCAGACATTATGAAGCTGCTGTTGTCCAGGCAGATGAGGCGGCGCATCTTCTGATGCAGCCGGGTGGAGCATGCTATCCGGCAGTGATGAAACTGCTGGGGCCTGGATTTACGGATCAGTCAGGAGATCTGGACAGGGAAAGAATTGCATCCGTCATTTTCCATGATGATGTCATTCGAACACAGATCAATCAGATAGTGCATCCCGCGGTCAAACAATATGTTCTCGAGTCGATAGAGAGAGAAAGACAGGCCGGGACACCTCTTTTTTTAATCGAGGCTGCACTTTTGATTGAGGATCATTACGACGAAATCTGCGATGAATTGTGGTATATCTATGCGGATGAACCGGTTCGAAGAAAACGGCTGGTTCAGGACAGACTTTATGCGAGTCAGAAGATTGATGAGATCATGAAAAGTCAGCTTTCGGAGGTAGAATTTTCCAGCCACTGCGATTTTGAAATCAACAACAGTGGTGATCTGGCGGACACCATAAAACAGATAGATTCGAGGTTACATACATATGAAACTTTGTAGTATAGCAAGTGGGAGCAGCGGAAACTGTATCTTTGCCGGAAGTGATTCGACAAGTGTCTTAATTGATGCCGGGATCAGCGGAAAACGCGTTGAAAATGGACTTAATACGATTGGGTTTACGGGAAGAGATCTGGATGGAATTTTGATCACACATGAGCATTCAGACCATATCAAAGGTCTGGGTGTGCTTGCAAGAAAACTTCATCTTCCGATTTACGCGACAGTAGGAACAATTGATGCTATTCTTGGATGCAGCAGCCTGGGGAAATTTCCTGACAGTATCTTCAGGGAAGTGAGGGCGGATGAAGCTTTCAAAATTGGAGATCTTAATATCGATCCCTTTACAATTTCTCATGATGCAGTGGAACCGGTTGGATACAGAATCAGTCACAACAACAGTTCTGTCGGCATCGCAACGGACCTTGGAAAATACGATGAATATATTATCCGTCATCTGCAGGGACTGGATGCACTGCTGCTGGAGGCAAATCATGATGTCAATATGCTTCAGGTCGGAAGTTATCCTTATTATCTGAAACAGCGAATTCTGAGTGATAAAGGTCATCTTTCTAACTGCAGTGCAGGACAATTGTTATGTAAGTTACTTCATGACGGGATGAAGGAGATCATGCTTGGGCACCTGAGCAGGGAGAACAACTATGAGGCGCTGGCATTTGAGACGGTCTGCTCAGAAGTGACGATGGGAGACAATCCATACAAATCAAAAGATTTTCATATTCAGGTGGCAAAAAGAGAAGAAGTATCAAAACCAGTTACTGTCTGAGAATCGTATGTATAATTTTATTCGGGAGAACAATAAGATGAAAAGAACAATAATTAGTGTTGTGGGAAAAGATACAGTAGGTATCATAGCAAAGGTGTGTTCCTATCTGGCATCTGTTAACGTAAATATTGAAGATATCACACAGACAATTATACAAGGTTTCTTTAATATGATGATGATTGTCGATACTTCCTCGTCTTCGAAAGATTTTCAGACGATATCCTCAGAGTTAAAAGAGATCGGAGATAATATTGGTGTCACGATTCTGTGCCAACATGAGGAGATCTTCGATATGATGCACAGAATATAGGGGGTTTTTCTATGATTAATATGCTTGAAGTCAATGAGACGAATCACATGATCTCAGAAGAAAATCTGGATGTGAGAACGATCACAATGGGTATCAGCCTTTTGGATTGCATCGATTCTGATCTTACGAAAGTAAACGAAAAGATTTATCATAAAATTATCACATATGCCAGAAAGCTGGTAAGTACTGGAGACGAGATTACCGCACAGTATGGGATTCCTGTTGTGAACAAACGAATATCTGTGACTCCGATCGCCCTTGTCGGGGCAGCCGCGTGCAAAAGGCCTGAGGACTTTGTCACGATTGCAAAAACCCTCGACTGTGCTGCGCACGAGGTCGGTGTCAATTTTATAGGAGGATATTCGGCACTGGTATCGAAAGGAATGACCCCGGCAGAAGAAAACCTTATCCGCTCTATTCCTGAGGCCATGGCAAAGACTGAAAATGTCTGTGCGTCTGTCAATGTAGGATCTACAAAGACAGGCATCAATATGGATGCAGTACGGCTGATGGGTAAAATAATTAAAGAAACAGCCTACGCCACAAAAGATGAAAACTGCATGGGATGTGCCAAATTGGTTGTGTTTTGCAACGCTCCGGACGATAATCCTTTTATGGCCGGTGCCTTTCACGGGGTAACAGAGGCCGATGCTGTGATCAATGTCGGTGTCTCCGGTCCCGGAGTGGTAAAGCATGCGCTGGAAAAGGTAAGAGGTGAAGACTTTGAAGTGCTCTGTGAGACGATTAAGAAGACTGCTTTTAAAGTGACACGTGTCGGACAACTTGTCGCAGGGGAAGCATCCAGACGTCTTGGAGTTCCATTTGGAATTGTGGATCTCTCTCTGGCCCCGACACCGGCAATAGGCGATTCTGTGGCAGAAATTCTTGAGGAGATCGGGCTGGAGGCTGTCGGAGCTCCCGGTACAACAGCGGCACTTGCACTTTTGAATGATCAGGTGAAAAAGGGTGGTGTTATGGCATCCTCTTACGTGGGAGGGTTAAGCGGTGCATTCATCCCGGTCAGTGAGGATCAGGGAATGATTGATGCGGTAAATGCAGGTGCCCTTACGATAGAAAAACTGGAGGCGATGACCTGCGTCTGTTCCGTGGGATTGGATATGATTGCGCTTCCGGGGGATACATCGGCTGCAACACTTTCCGGAATCACAGCAGATGAGATGGCTATCGGAATGATCAATCAGAAAACCACAGCTGTTCGTCTGATCCCTGTGATCGGAAAGGGTATTGGAGATATGGTTGAGTTTGGCGGCCTTTTGGGATATGCTCCTATTATGCCGGTGAATCGTTTTTCATGTGAAAAGTTTATCAGCAGAAAAGGCAGGATACCCGCTCCGGTTCACAGCTTTAAGAATTGATGATGACCAGAGGAATACTTCTCTCATCACAGGTGGCTTGACAGGATTTTATGGCAGCGACAGAATGATAGAGATTACTTGCAAACAAATCTTCGTAATAGGTTTCAAGCGGGGAATCGGCAAGTTTTCCTACAAGAGGACGTCTCGAGGATTTTTTTATTGCTGTGAGCAGAGGGACTGCATCGCGCCGAAACCCTAGCATTCTCAAAAAAGACGGCGTATGCTCTCTTTGATCGATGTTGAGGATGGCGTGCAGCAAAGAGCGGTTAATCCGTGTCCGGGTGATATCTCTAGTTTTTAAAAGGGCGGAAAATTGCGAAAAGCTCTGAAAATCCGAAAGAGATCCCACGGCCCTGTTTGCGAGACTTTTCGGAAAATCAAGATATGAGGTCAGCTGATCTGCCGTGTGCTGCAGCAAAGAGTATTTTAAAAGCAGGGAATAGTCATCTTCAGTCATGAAACTATTGTTTTTCAGGCAGTCCATGAGATCTGTCAGTGTGTTATGAGGGACCAGATCTTTTAGGTGTTTCGATTTTTTTTCCAGAAGCAGCCTGCGGATAGCAGTTGCAGAGGCATACTTAGAGTCTGTTTCAATGGAATGGTAATTATTTGATGTTCGATGGACTGTACAAGGGATGATGGAGCTGTTCAGCTCCTTTAATGCTCGGATATATTCAATGCCAAGTATATTATTTGGCGCACAGAGAAACTCTGTGGATAAGTCTGACTCTCTGTTTGGATAAGTAAAAGCGTAAGCTCTCTGTAGGGCTTTTTGATGGGCTGCGGGATAGGAACAACCTTTTTTCTGCTCTTCTTTTAGTATCGTCTTGTAACAGTTTGGCTCTTTGTTTACAATATCGGCGATCTCAAGAAAAGGACTAATGCTTCCGTGCTCACTTCCGAAACAGAGATAATCGACAACTCCAAGGTCATTCAGTATAGATACTGCTCCTTTTGCAAAATCTCTGGCACTGGATGTAGCATAGCGGACAGGAAGTTCAAGGACGAGATCGGCACCGCAATTCAGAGCCATTTTTGCCCTCAGATGTTTTTCTATGATAGCAGGAGTACCTCTTTGTACATAATCTCCGCTCATGACGATGACGAGGTAGTCCGCACCCGTCATCTTGCGGGCCTGTTCCATCTGATATGCATGTCCATTGTGAAAAGGGTTATATTCTGCTATGATTCCTGTAACTGTCAACTGGTACCTCCTGAGTAAGTGTATGCAAAAAAGAACAAAGTTACTTAACTGATATTATAACAGAAATACCGTAAACACAAGGCTTTTTCGACATTTTCATATTTTTATAAAAAAGGCGAAAAGACCTTGAGGTCTATAGCTTTAAGTAATATAATAGAAACAATGGATAAAAAAACCCCTTCGGGGCGGAAAGGATACATGAAACATGGAATTTATTGATACAATTAAAGAAAAAGCAAGAGAGGACAAGAAGACCATTGTGCTGCCTGAGACAGAAGACAGAAGAACTCTGGAAGCGGCAGATCAGATCTTAAAGGAGGATCTTGCCAATATTATTCTTATCGGATCTAAAGACGAGATTGAGAAGGGGAGCACAGGACTTGATCTGTCCAAGGCTGAATTTGTCGATCCTGAAACTTATGAAAAGACACAGTCTTATATTGACAAGGTTGTAGAACTTCGTTCAAAGAAGGGAATGACCCCGGAAAAAGCAAAAGAGACAATTTTAAATGACTACACCTATTACGGCGTAATGATGGTTAAGATGGGTGATGCAGACGGACTGGTGTCTGGAGCTTGTCATTCAACTGCGAACACATTGCGTCCCTGTCTTCAGATTCTGAAGACTAAACCAGGCACAAAGCTGGTTTCTGCTTTTTTCCTGATGGATGTGCCTGATTGTGAGTACGGAGAAGATGGTCTGTTTGTATTCTCGGACTGTGGCCTGAATCAGAACCCGAACTCGGAAGAGTTGGCAGCTATTGCGGGTGCATCTGCCGATTCTTTCAGACTGCTGACCGGAAAGGACCCAAAAGTTGCCATGCTTTCTTATTCGACAATGGGAAGTGCAAAACATGCGGATGTGGATAAAGTTGCCGAGGCGACTAAGCGTGCGAAAGAATCTTATCCAGATCTCACACTTGATGGGGAACTTCAGCTTGATGCGGCTATTGTTCCCGAAGTTGGGAAGTCAAAAGCACCGAAAAGTAAGGTCGCAGGAAATGCGAATGTCTTGATATTCCCGAATCTCGATGCAGGAAATATTGGTTACAAGTTGGTTCAAAGACTTGGAAATGCAGAAGCTTATGGTCCTCTGACACAGGGAATAGCTGCACCGGTTAACGATCTTTCACGTGGGTGTTCTGCACAGGATATCGTGGGTGTTGTTGCGATCACAGCTGTACAGGCTCAGAATCAGTAAAAAGCGGAGGATTGATTACAAATGAATGTATTAGTAGTAAACTGTGGAAGTTCATCTTTGAAATTCCAGCTGATTAATAATGATAAACAGGATGTTCTCGCAAAAGGAATTTGCGAGCGTATTGGTATTGACGGACGTCTGGTATATGAACCGAAAAATGGAGAAAAAGAAGTGACAGATGCTCCCATGCCGACTCATGTAGAAGCTATTTCCATGGTGCTCGATGCACTCGTCAATAACAAAACTGGTGTTATTGAGTCTTTAAAAGAAGTGGATGCGGTCGGACATCGTGTCCTTCATGGAGGAATGAAGATTACTCAGCCTGTTATCATCAATGATGAGGTGATCAAAGTTATCGAAGAATGTGCGGATCTGGGACCACTCCATAATCCGGCAAACCTTATGGGAATTAGTGCATGCATGAAGCTGATGCCTGGTGTGCCGGAAGTGGCCGTTTTCGATACGGCTTTCCATCAGACAATGCCTCCAAAGGCTTATATGTATGGGATACCAAAGGAGTATTATGAGAAGTATGCGATTCGAAAATATGGTTTCCACGGAACCTCCCATAAATATGTTTCCCAAAGAACAGCTGAGTTTCTCGGGAAGGATGTCAAAGATCTGAAGACCATCGTATGCCATCTGGGCAATGGCGCTTCGCTTTCAGCGGTAAACGGCGGTGTCTGCGTAGATACATCTATGGGGCTGACCCCTCTGGAAGGTCTGATCATGGGTACAAGATCCGGTGATATTGATCCCACCGTGGTAGAATATCTCTGTAACAAAGAGCATCTGACTCCTTCGGAAACACTTACGATACTAAATAAAAAATCCGGTATGCTTGGTATGACCGGAATCTCCAGTGATTATCGTGATGTGTCTGAAGCTGCGGAAATGGGAAATAAGGAGGCGATTAACTGCCTTGAAGCATATTATTACAGGGTTATCAAGTACATTGGTTCCTATATTGCAGCTATGGGAGGCGTAGATGTTATCACGTTTACAGCAGGACTTGGCGAACATGGTATACCGCTTCGCCGGGAGATCTGCAAAGCCTTTGAGTTTATGGGACTTATGTTCGATGATGAGGCGAATGAACATGCCAATGCGAAAGAGACAGTTATTACAAAACCGGAATCCAGAATTACAGTTTGTGTGATTCCTACAAATGAAGAAATTCAGATCTGCAAAGAGACAGTTAAACTGGTAGAGCAGCAGAAAAATGCTTGACAAGCTATCTGTGAATAGGTATAATCTATAAAGTATGATTAGGAGAGAGTTATGCTGGTTGAATTATCTAAGGTGATCTTCCATGAGGGATACACCATGCAACAGGATACAAAACTGGATTTAACAGAGATTACTGTTCAGGGAGAACAGTTTCCCGTTCTGGCAGCTGATCCGGTGGAGCTTACGGTAACGAATTCCGGAGACAGTGTTTTATTGATTCAGCTTCAGGGGAAAGTATCTGCAGTGCTTCCATGTGCGAGATGCCTGGAAGATGTGAAATATGATTTCCCTCTTTCTATAGAACGTAGTGTTGATATGAAACTTTCTGCCGAAGAGATGGAAGAGTCGGAGGAAGAGTATAACTTTATTGAAAAGGGTCATCTGAATGTTGACCAACTGGTGGCGAATGAACTCTTAATCAACTGGCCGATTCGTGTTCTATGTAAAAAGGACTGCAAGGGAATCTGCAGCCGCTGCGGCGCCAACTTAAATCTTGGCGATTGTGGTTGTGACAGAGAAGAGTTAGACCCGCGAATGGCTGCATTAAAAGATATATTCAGCAAGTTTAAGGAGGTGTAATTATGTCCATCTGTCCAAAGAATAAATCATCAAAAGCAAGAAGAGACAAGAGAAGAGCAAACTGGAAAATGTCTGCTCCGAACCTTGTAAAATGCAGTAAATGTGGAGAGCTTATGATGCCTCACAGAGTATGCAAAGCTTGTGGAACATATAATAAAAAAGAAATCATCTCTGTGGACTAGTGAGAAGTTTGAGGGCTTTCCGGAAGCGGGAAGTCCTTTTTACTATACAACGTGATACACAGATTGTTATGCACTTCTAAACATTGCAAGGAGACAAGACGATGAAAGAAGATTATATTACATTTACCATTGGAAAGAAGAAAAATATTGCTCTTATTGCTCACGATAATGAAAAGGTCAAGCTTATTGACTGGTGCCAGAAGAATAAGGAACTGCTAAAGCAGCATAACCTGTGCGGGACCGGTACAACAGCCAGGATGATCACGGATCAGACAGGGCTTACGGTCAGAGCATATAACAGTGGACCTCTTGGCGGTGATCAGCAGGTTGGAGCTAAAATCGTTGAAGGAAGGATTGATTTTGTTGTGTTTTTTTCAGATCCGCTTACGGCACAACCACATGATCCCGATGTAAAAGCATTGATGCGTATCGCGCAGGTTTACGATATTCCGATGGCTGTAAACAAGGCGACTGCTGATTTTATGATACAGTCTAAGTTCATGAAAACAACGTATGACCATGAGGTGATTAACTTTAAAAAGAATGTATCAGATCGAGCCAAAAGTTTATAAAAGTAAGGGGCGTTTGAATGATGAAAAAAAGATACAAAAGTACACTGACGGCACTATGCCTGGCTGTAGTATTCACTTTGTCGGGCTGTTCATCGAAATTAACGGATAAGGTGACTGGGGATACAGACAAGATAATAGAAGAGTCTGACAGTACAGAAAAAAAAGATATAAAGCAAGTAGATGATTCTCTGGAGAAACCGAATTTTACTACGAATCTTGAAGGACAGGTTCAATACGTCATTGGCACACAGGCCGAACCATTAACGGTGGAGGCTTCGGTAAGTGACGGAGGTACCGTGTCATATCAGTGGTATTCTAATAATGTGAATTCGAACGGCGGCGGAGAACAGATTCAAGGACAAACTCAGAACACTTATGTTCCGGACACTTCCGAGGAAGGAATAAAGTATTATTTTGCTGTGGCTGCCAACACTAAGAATGATACCATTTCAAGGGCAACAAGCACTACTGTTGAGGTGCAGGTTCTCCCGGAAGGCAATTGGGTTGAGGACGGAGGACTTAAGAAATATCAGCTTCATGATGGATCATTTGTCACGAATGCATGGAAAGATATCGAGGGGAAACACTATTTCTTCGATGAAAATGGAAACATGAAGGTCGGATGGTATGAGGATCCTGAAGGATCCTGGTTCTACATGAATCCCGATGGGAATCTGGCTAAAGATACTGAGGTTGATGGATTTAAGATCGGGTCGGACGGAAAATCAGAAGATAAAAAGCAGGCAGAGGAACAGGATCCTGCACAATAATAGAAGAAAAGCAGGTACGATTATGGGTGAAAAAGTAAAGGTTGCAGTTGACGCTATGGGCGGGGACTATGCACCGGCAGAACCGGTAAAAGGGGCTGTGGATGCTGTTAATCAAAATGAGGATATCTATATTTTCCTGATTGGCCCACACAAAACAGTTAAACAGGAACTGGACAAGTTTAGCTATCCAAAGGACAGAATTGAAATTGTAGATGCAACAGAAGTCATCGAGACGGGAGAGGCACCTGTAAAGGCAATCCGTTTAAAAAAGGATTCCTCTCTTGTCAAGTCCATGAATATGGTGAGACATCAGGAGGCAGATGCTCTGGTATCAGCGGGAAGCAGCGGTGCGATTCTTGTGGGGGGTCAAGTGATTATCGGCAGAATTAAAGGCGTAAAACGTCCGCCCCTGGCGCCGCTGATTCCAACTGAGAACGGTGTTTCTCTGCTCATCGACTGTGGAGCGAATGTCGATGCACGACCGGAACATCTGTGTCAGTTTGCATCCATGGGTTCTATCTATATGGAAAATGTTATTGGTGTGAAGAATCCGAAGGTTGCAATTGTCAATATCGGAGCAGAAGAAGAAAAAGGAAATGCACTCGTGAAAGAGACTTTTCCGATGTTAAAAGCCAACCGAAATATTAACTTTATTGGAAGCATAGAAGCAAGAGATATCCCAAAAGGAACAGCTGATGTGATTGTGTGTGAAGCATTTGTCGGAAATGTGATCTTGAAACTTTATGAGGGAGTCGGTTCAACCTTGATCAAAAAGGTAAAAGAAGGGATGATGACGACTCTTCGGGGTAAGGCAGGCGGACTTCTCGTAAAGCCTGCACTGAAGGAGACACTTAAGACTTTTGATGCCAGCAGATATGGCGGGGCACCGCTTCTCGGCCTGAAGGGTCTGGTAGTCAAGACTCATGGAAGCTCGAAAGCAATGGAATTTAAGAATTCAATCTTACAATGCATCCAGTTTAAGAATGAACATATCAACGAGAAAATTGAGGAGCACATTACCGATGGTGCTGCTGGTGGAAAGGATTAGTAATGGAATTTGAAAAGTTAGTTAAAATCATAGCGGATGTCCTGAATGTGGATACGGAGGAGATTACTATGAGTACCACATTCGTCAACGATCTGGGAGCAGATTCACTGGATATCTTCCAGATTATTATGGGGATAGAGGAAGAATTCGATATTGAGATATCCAATGACGACGCAGAAAAGATTGTAACTGTCGGCGATGCCGCCTCACAGATAAAAAAAGCAATTAGCTGAAAGCAATGGGCAGGCTGTTTCAAGAGCATCATGTTGGAACAGCCTGTTACGTGGTGTCAGGGTCTGACAGCATGATATTATCACAGGAGGTTGTATGAATAAAACAGACCGTTTAAAAGAATTAGAAAAAAGAATTGAATATCGTTTTTTGGACTTTAGTCTTCTCGAAATGGCGATGAGACATAGTTCCTATACAAATGAACATAAGATGAGCAGATTAGAATGCAATGAGAGACTGGAGTTTTTGGGAGATGCTGTTTTAGAGGTTGTGTCTTCAGAATTTTTGTATAATATGTATCCGGATAAGCCAGAAGGTGAGTTGACAAAGATGCGGGCCAGTCTGGTCTGTGAACCGACATTAGCATACGATGCCAGAGAGATTGACCTCGGAAGTTTTCTCCTTTTGGGAAAAGGTGAGGAGGCCACAGGGGGAAGAAACAGAGATTCCGTGACATCAGATGCTTTTGAATCTATTATCGGAGCTATCTTTTTGGATGGTGGTTTTGCTAATGCAAAAGAGTTCATTCTGGCTCATGTTTTGGATGATGTTGAACACAAACAGCTCTTTTATGATAGCAAAACTATCCTTCAGGAAATTATTCAAGGTGAAAAAGAAGGTGATGTCACCTACGTGATTACAGGGGAAAAAGGACCAGATCATAACAAAAGCTTTGATGCGGCAGTTCTGATAGAAACAGAAAAAATTGGCGAGGGATCCGGAAAAACAAAGAAAGCGGCAGAACAACAGGCGGCTTATGATGCAATCTGTAAAATTAAAAAAAGTAGGTGACTTATGTATTTAAAATCGATTGAAATGCAGGGCTTTAAGTCTTTTGCCAATAAAATTGTACTTGAATTTCATGAAGGAATTACGGGCATTGTAGGGCCTAATGGAAGTGGAAAGAGTAATGTTGGTGATGCGGTCAGATGGGTTCTCGGTGAGCAAAGTGCAAAACAACTGAGAGGCGGGAATATGCAGGACGTTATTTTCTCGGGAACGGAAGCAAGAAGACCTCTGGGATATGCTTCTGTTGCTATCACCCTTGATAACTCCGATCATAAACTAAATATCGATTTTGAAGAAGTCACGGTAACCCGGCGTCTGTATAGGTCGGGAGAGAGTGAATATTTGTTGAATGGCTCAACCTGCCGCTTGAAGGACATTTATGAATTGTTTTATGACACCGGTATTGGCAAAGAGGGGTATTCTATCATCGGACAGGGGCAGATTGATAAGATACTCTCAGGAAAACCGGAAGAAAGAAGAGAACTGTTCGATGAAGCGGCAGGTATCGTTAAATTCAAAAAGAGAAAGGCCACCACGCTTAAAAAGCTGGAAGAAGAACAACAGAATCTCGTGCGTGTAACCGATATCCTGTCAGAGCTGTCCAGACAGCTTGAACCACTTGAGAAGCAGTCGGAATCGGCTAGAATTTATCTGAAAAAGAAGGAAGAACTTAAACAGCAGGAAGTGAATCTGTTTCTGATTGAGATGAAAAATATAGAAACGCAGATTCTTGAAATTACATCAAAATATGAGGCTGCTTCCAGCCAGTTAGATAAGTCAAAACATAATTTTGAGAAAACAAAGCAGGAATACGAAAAGTTAGAACATGAGCTAGAGGATCTTGATGAAAGGATTTCTTCTGCCAGAGATCAGTCCAGTCAGGATGCATTGACGAAACAGCATCTGGAAAATCAGATTGAACTTTTAAAAGAGCAGATACATAACTCCCAGGTAAATGTTGAACATGATAAAGAAAGAATGGAGACTATTCTTGAGGAGATAAAAAAGAGAAATCAATCGAAAGAAGAACATCAAAAGGATCAGGGACAGTTGAATGCTTCGTTAGAAAATGTGCATCAGAGAAAGGAAACAGAGGAAGGAATCTTAAGGAGTCTTCGCACAAGGATGGAGGAGTGCCGGTGTGAGATAGAAAATGAAAAGGCTGAGATCATCGGCATTTTGAATCAAAGAGGGTCCATCAAAGGAAAAATTCAAAGATTTGATGCCATGCTGGAACAGACTTCTATCCGAAAGGCACAGTTGAATCAGAGACTTTTTCGCCTGAAGAGTGATGAAGGCCAGCAGGTTTCGACCTTAGATGCCCTGAATTCGGATTATGAAAATCTCGAAGTACAAGTAAAACAGAAGAAAAAAGAATATGAGGAGATTGAACATAAGATTTCTGCCATTCAAAAAGAACTGACAGAACAAAACCGACAGTTGGAGATCGGACAGATGACTTTTCACAGAGAAGCGTCTCGGCTGGAATCGCTGCGAAACATCACCGAGAGATACGACGGATATGGAAACAGCATAAAAAAAATCATGGAATTGAAGGAAAAAAATCCTGGAATCCATGGTGTTGTGGCGGATCTGTTCCGAACACGGAAAAAATATGAGACAGCACTTGAGACAGCACTTGGAGGAAGCATTCAAAATATTGTTACAGATAATGAAAATACTGCAAAATATCTGATTGAATATCTAAAAAGGGGACGTTTCGGACGTGCTACATTCCTGCCGCTTACCAGTATGAATAAAAACCAGAGATTTCAGGGGGAATCTGCACTGCATGAGTCTGGAGTCATAGGAGTTGCCAAAGACTTGGTAGAATATGATCCTGTCTATGAAGGCTTGTGCAGTCATTTGCTCGGGCGGACCCTGATTGTGGATCATATTGATCATGCGATTGCTCTAGGGAGAAAGTATCATCATTCTTTTCGAATGGTAACTCTGGAAGGAGAACTACTTAGTCCGGGGGGATCTATGTCTGGTGGTGCATTTCGAAATAACAGCAATCTCCTCGGAAGAAGGCGTGAGATTGAGGAACTTGATTCCAGCGTGAAAGCGCTTAAGGAGGAGCTGGATAGTAGCCTAAAATCTGTCAGTGACAATAAAAATGAGAGAAATCGCCTGAGAGATTTGCGGACAGAAAAAAACGAAGAATTGCAGCACCTGTATCTTAGGCAAAATACTATTAAGATGAGTATTAGTCAGGCCAGAGAAAAAACACTTGATATTCGAAATGGATTTGACGGCATTTCAAAAGAATCCATGGAGATTGAATCCCAGATAGAGGAAATTGGAAGAAATAAGCGTGCAATTGAGGAAGAACTGGATGCATCGAAACATAGAGAGAGTGAGCTGAATGCCTCGATTTTGACACTTCAGGATAAACTTGATGCCGATTCCAAGATAGAAAGGGACAAGAGTCATTCTCTTGAATCGATCAGACTCGAATATGCGAATCTGAAGCAAAAAGATGAATTCCTTTCGGAGAATCTAAAACGACTGGATGAAGAGATACGACGTTTTCTGGATGAAGAATCTCAGGTAAAGAAAACGATTGAAGAAGAATCAAATGATGCCCTCAGAAAAGAGACCGATATACAAAAAATTCGAGAGACAATCGAATTCGCGGTACAGACGGATGTAGAGAACCGTGAAAAGATTCAGAAATTCCTGAAGAAAAAAGAAACTCTGAATGCCACACATAAAACCTTTTTTAAACAAAGGGAGGAATTATCCTCGGATATCAGCAGGATGGATAAAGAGTGTTATCGTTTGAATACACAAAAGGAGAAACTGGAAGAGGCCAAAGATGGTCGGATCAATTATATGTGGGAGGAATATGAGATTACTCCCGTCCATGCCGAGAAATTGCGTTCAGACAAGGATCAGGAACCGGTAAAGATTAAGAAATTAGTTTCTGAGATAAAGGAAGCGATCAAAAAACTGGGATCTGTCAATGTGAATGCAATTGAAGATTTTAAAGAAGTGAAACAAAGACACGAATTTCTTGAAAATCAACATACGGATCTCGTAAAGGCTGCGGAAACACTTAGGGGAATTGTCGAAGAACTGGATACAGGAATGCGTAAACAATTCAGTGAAAAGTTTCAGGAGATCAGGGTTGAATTCGATAAGGCGTTCAAAGAATTGTTTGGCGGCGGGAAGGGAATTCTTGAACTGACTGAAGAGGAAGATGTCTTGGAATCAGGAATACGGATTATCAGTCAGCCACCCGGGAAAAAACTTCAGAATATGATGCAGCTATCCGGCGGTGAAAAGGCTTTGACGGCCATCGCCCTTTTATTTGCAATTCAGAATCTGAAACCATCCCCCTTCTGCCTTCTTGACGAGATTGAGGCTGCGCTTGATGATTCGAATGTCACGAGGTTTGCAAAGTATCTTCACAAGTTGACAAAAAACACACAATTTATTATTATAACACACAGGAGAGGAACCATGAATGCAGCGGATCGACTTTATGGGATTACGATGCAGGAGAAGGGCGTATCAACCCTGGTTTCTGTCAATCTGATTGAAAATGAATTGGATGAGTAATAGCGGGAGGAGTAACATATGCCTGAAGAAAGAGTAGGCTTTTTTAAACGACTGGTTAATGGACTATCAAAGACCAGGGACAGTATTGTATCTGGAATAGATTCTATATTCCTTGGATTTTCCAGTATTGATGACGATTTCTATGACGAAATAGAGGAAATTCTGGTCATGGGAGATATTGGAATTAACACTACAACGGCAATTATTGATAACCTAAAAAAAGAGGTGCATGAGCAGCACATTAAAGAACCATCAAAGTGTAAACAACTTTTGATTGACAGCATCAAAAAACAGATGGCAGTGGGAGACACTGCCTATGAATTCGAAAACAGAAAATCTGTTGTTCTCGTGATCGGTGTGAATGGTGTTGGAAAAACCACATCTGTGGGGAAATTGGCTGGAAAATTAAAAGATCAGGGCAAGAAGGTGGTTCTCGCTGCTGCGGATACTTACCGGGCAGCAGCGGGTGAGCAGCTCAGTCAGTGGGCAAAACGGGCCGAGGTTGAGATGATCGGCGGACAAAGTGGTGCGGATCCTGCCTCGGTTGTATATGATGCGGTTGCAGCTGCGAAGGCGAGAAATGCAGATATTCTGCTCTGTGATACAGCAGGCCGCCTGCACAATAAAAAAAATTTGATGGAAGAGTTAAACAAGATTTACCGTATTATTGGAAAAGAATATCCGGAGGCATATCTGGAGACTCTTGTCGTTCTGGATGGCACAACCGGGCAGAATGCGTTGGTACAGGCACGCCAGTTTAATGAAGTTGCAAACATAAACGGTATCATCCTGACAAAACTAGACGGAACGGCAAAAGGTGGAATCGCTGTGGCAATTGAATCCGAGCTTGATATTCCCGTGAAATATATCGGGGTCGGTGAGGAAATCGAAGATCTGCAGAAATTCGATTCCGATGAGTTTGTAAATGCATTATTTGACGTACCAACAGAAAATTAACAGGAGTGTCAAGAGAAAACACTTGACAAGGTTTGATATCTGATGTATTATGCTAAAGGTGATGTTTCATGAATAAGTTGATTGAACAGGCATTGTTATATGATTTTTACGGTGAGTTGCTGACGAAACATCAGCGTCAGGTCTATGAGGAAGTAGTTCTGAATGATTATTCCATCAGCGAAGTCGCCCAGGCATCTGGTATCAGCCGGCAGGGCGTATCTGACATGGTTCGGCGGTGCAATAAGATTCTAGAGGGATATGAAGACAAATTACATCTGGTTGAAAAATTTGTTCATATTAAGGAACATGTGAATCAAATCCGAGAACTGACACATAGTGGTGCGCAGACCGAAGTGATGCGCCAAATTGAAGAGATATCTACTGATATTCTGGAGGAATTGTAATAGATGGCATTTGAAAGCTTAACGGATAAACTGCAGAATGTATTCAGAAACCTTAGAGGAAAAGGCAGACTGACTGAGTCCGATGTAAAGACAGCCATGAAGGAAGTCAAGATGGCACTGCTTGAGGCCGACGTAAACTTTAAAGTGGTGAAGCAATTTATTAAAGCGGTACAGGAGCGTGCAATTGGTGCCGATGTCATGAATGGATTGAATCCCGGACAGATGGTCATCAAGATTGTAAATGATGAATTAATTAAACTCATGGGAAGTGAGACAACAGAAATTGCACTCCGCCCGGGAAATGAAGTTACTGTCATTATGATGGTGGGTCTTCAAGGTGCCGGAAAGACGACAACCACGGCCAAGATTGCCGGAAAGCTGAAAGAAAAAGGCAGAAAGCCGCTGCTTGCCGCCTGTGATGTATACAGGCCCGCGGCGATCACACAGCTTCAGCTTAATGGCGAGAAACAAGGTGTGGAGGTTTTCTCCATGGGGGATAAACAAAAACCTGTGGACATCGCAAAGGCCGCAATAGAGCATGCAAAGAAGAATAACTTTAATGTTGTAATTTTAGATACAGCCGGACGTCTTCATATCGATGAAGATATGATGCAGGAGTTGACAGATATCAAGGATGCAATTCAGGTTGATCAGACAATATTGGTAGTGGATGCCATGACTGGTCAGGATGCTGTAAACGTATCTGAGTCGTTTCATGAAAAAGTTGGAATCGACGGGGTTGTATTGACGAAACTGGATGGCGATACTAGAGGTGGTGCCGCATTATCCATTAAGGCGATCAGCGGGAAACCCATTCTTTATGTTGGTATGGGTGAAAAACTCTCGGATCTGGAGCAATTCTATCCGGATCGAATGGCTTCCCGTATTCTTGGTATGGGTGATGTTATGAGCCTGATTGAAAAGGCTGAAAGCAGCATAGACCAGGAAAAAGCCAAAGAAATGGAGCAGAAATTTAAGAAAGCTCAGTTCGGTTTTGATGATTATCTGGAAAGTATGAATCAGATGAAAAAGATGGGCGGGATAGGTAATGTTTTAAGCATGTTTCCGGGTATGAGCGGTAAGATGCAGGATATTGAAGGAGCTATCGATGAGAAAGATCTTGCGAGAAAAGAAGCGATTATCTATTCAATGACACCAAAGGAAAGAACCAATCCTGATTTGATTAACCCATCGAGAAAAGCCAGAATTGCGAAAGGTGCAGGCCTTCCGATTATAGAGGTAAATCGTTTTATCAAACAGTTTGATCAGGCCAGAAAGATGATGAAACAAGTGCCTGGCATGATGGGAAAGAAAAGCAGAAAACACGGAGGTTTCAAACTGCCGTTTTAAAGGTTGTTTGTTCTCAATATATATTTTTCACAGGGAGGTGAATAAGATGGCAGTAAAGATTCGTTTGAAAAGAATGGGACAGAAAAAGGCTCCTTTCTATAGAATTGTTGTAGCGGATTCCAGATCTCCGAGAGACGGTAGATTTATCGAAGAAATCGGAACATATGATCCAAGTGCAGATCCCAGCGTATACAACGTGAATGAAGAAGCAGCTAAGAAATGGCTTGCGAATGGCGCACAGCCTACCGAGGTGGTTGGAAAGCTCTTTAAAATTGCTGGTATTGAGAAATAAAATACGGTTCGGAGGTAACTTTGTAATGAAAGAATTAGTAGAAGTAATTGCAAAATCTCTGGTTGAGAATCCGGACGAAGTGGTCGTTACCGAGACCGAAAGCGGGGATTCCGTATTGGTAGAATTGAAGGTAGCATCTTCTGATATGGGTAAAGTAATCGGAAGGCAGGGTCGGATCGCGAAAGCAATCCGTTCAGTAGTGAAGGCTGCTTCTTCCAAAAGCGATAAGAAAGTCGTAGTAGAAATAGTAGAGTAATTGGGTATGATTATGATATAGTCAATACCCCCAAAAGAACAGGTAGTTGATCTTTTCTTTTGGGGGTATTGTGTTATCCGGAGGTAAATAAAATAAATGGAAGATTTTTTAAGAGTCGGGATTATCACCTCTACACACGGGGTAAAGGGTGAGGCAAAAGTATTTCCGACAACTGATGACAAGGGGCGTTTTAAAAGCCTTAAAGAAGTATTCCTTCTTAATGACGGGGAGAAATTGCCGCTTAAAATCAATGGTGTAAAGTTTTTTAAACAGTTTGTCATACTGAAGTTCCAGGGAATTGATACCTTAAATGACGTTGAAAAATATAAGGGCGGTGAGCTTTACGTTTTACGGGAGGAGGCCGTCCCGCTGGGACAAGATGAATATTATATCGGAGATCTGATCGGGACTCGGGTATTTACAGACGATGGGAAATTATTTGGCATCTTAAAGGACGTAATGCAGACAGGTGCCAATGATGTATATATAGTAAGAGTAAACAGCGAAGAGAACCAGGAAGTGCTGATTCCGGCCATCCATGACTGTATTTTAGATGTGGATGTAGCTCACAACAAGATGGTGGTCCGTCTGATGGAGGGACTCACATGAATTATCATGTTCTGACTCTATTTCCGGAAATGATAGAACAGGCAGCACATACGAGTATATTAGGACGTGCGCTTAAAAATGGCTGTATCTCGCTGGAGACATGGAACATCAGAGATTATTCAACAAATAAGCATATGAGAGTTGACGATTATCCCTATGGAGGAGGTGCGGGAATGGTGATAGAGGCAGAGCCTGTTTATCGTGCCTATTCAGCTGTTAAGGATAAGATTGGACGGAAACCAAGGACAATCTATCTGACGCCCCAGGCCAAAGTGTTAAATCAGACAATGGTGGAAGAATTGGCACTGGAGAAAGATCTGGTTATGATCTGCGGACATTATGAGGGAATTGATGAGCGTGTGTTGGATGAGAGTGTGACGGATTATGTTTCAATTGGCGATTATGTGCTGACTGGCGGAGAACTTGGTGCTATGGTTCTTATCGATGCAGTTTCCAGATTTGTTCCGGGAGTGTTGTCTAATGAGGAATCTGCCCAATTTGAGTCTCTCCAGGATAACCTTCTAGAGTATCCGCACTACACCAGACCTGAAGTCTGGCATGAAAAAGAGGTACCTGCAATTCTTCTGTCAGGAGATCATAACAGAATTGAACAGTGGAGATATGAACGATCAATTGAAAGGACGAAAGAGAGGCGCCCCGATCTTTTGCAGCAAAGTCTACAGGTTCATTGTGCATGTTATGGAAACGAGATGATTCAGGAAATGGCTGACAGACTATGCCAGACATTGTCCAGATATGGTCAAGTCCTCAATTTCAACAGGAAGAAACTGAGAAAGCAGAAGTACTATTTTGACTCTCATGATTTGGTTGTGCTTTTAGCGGGTAAAGAGTATGAAGATGATGCGGGTATTCCGGAGGCATTCACAAATCTATATGGGAAAGATACCCCCTGTTTTCTTTTTGTCCCTGAAACCTCGATTCATGATGTCGGGACTGACCAGGCAAAAAGAACAGACAAGCTTCAAAGACTACTTGAAAGAAGGGGCTTTCTTATGAAAAGAATTTATCCTCTTTTTTCGATAGAAAATCATTGCAAAGAGACAGTACTGAAAATCAGAAAAATACTCGAATAAGACAAAGTTCTTGCATTTACCAAATACTTATAGTATAATGTTCGTTGTTGATTGTACAAGATGGTCCGCTGTCACGCTGATCGGTGATAAGAACATCCAAAGATATGATAAGGAGAGTTAGCATGAACGATATTATTAAGCAGATCGAAGCTGAGCAGCTGAAAAAAGAAGTGCCGGAATTTGGTGTCGGTGATACAGTAAGAGTACACGGCAGAATCAAAGAGGGTAATCGTGAGAGAATCCAGATATTTGAAGGCGTTGTTATGAAGAAACAAGGTGGCGGAAACAGAGCAACATTCACGGTTCGCAAGAAATCCAGTGGAATTGGTGTCGAAAAGACTTGGCCCTTACATTCTCCTAATGTAGAGAAGGTAGAAGTTGTAAGACATGGTAAAGTAAGACGTGCAAAACTGAACTACTTGAGAGGCCGTATCGGTAAAGCTGCTAAGGTAAAAGAGCTTGTAAAATAATTAGATCACAGGGACTTATACATTGGTATATGGTCCCTGTTTTCGAATGAGGATTAGTGTATGAGATTCAGTCCAGGCTATGTGAAAGACTATTTCGCGAAAACTAAATATAAGACTATTTTTATATGGATTGTGGAGATTGTTCTGGTTATCGTGCTGGCAGCCGGAGTGTCTTACTTTTTTGGTAAAAGTGTTGTTGTACAGGAAGGTTCCATGGAGCCGACATTGAAAGCAGGGGATCGTGTTTTGATAAATTCAGCGGTTTACAAATTGTCCTCCCCAAAACGTGGTGACGTCATCGTACACCGTACATCAAGGAACGATAAATCGAGCCTTCATATCAAGAGAATTATCGGATTACCAGGTGAGACGGTACAAATTAAAAACGGAAAGATACTTGTTGACGGCAAACGATATAAAGAGGCCAGAGAATATCCAAAGATAAAAAATCCAGGCATGGCGGAGAGCTCTGTCAAGCTTAAAAGTGGAGAATATTTTGTGCTGGGAGACAACAGAAACAACAGTGAAGACAGTCGATATACTGATGTGGGAAATATAAAGAAGAAGAACATCATAGGAAGACTCTGGTTTGTTATTTCCCCGAAGAACCGAATCGGTATCTTAAAAAATTGATTCGATTGTCAAAAGCCCACCCCGAATGTTGAGAACCGGGATGGGTTTTTGACAATCGAATAGATCAGGAGGAATATAGATGAATTATCAATGGTATCCGGGACATATGACGAAAGCGAAACGTCAGATGATGGAAGATATAAAATTAATCGATTTGGTGATAGAACTGGTGGATGCAAGAGTGCCTTACGCTTCACGCAATCCGGAAATAAATGATCTTGCGAGAAATAAAGCGAGAATAATTTTACTCAACAAAGTGGATTTGGCGGATGAAAGCAAAACCGTTAAGTGGCAGAAATATTTTGAAGAAGAAGGATTTACTGTAGTGAAGGTAAATTCAAAAAGCGGTGCCGGTCTGAAATTAATTCAGGGAGCAATTCAAGAATCATGCAAGGCGAAGATTGAACGGGATAAACGAAGGGGAATCAAAAATCGTCCTGTAAGGGCGATGGTAGTTGGAATTCCAAATGTCGGTAAGTCTACATTTATTAATTCCTATGCAGGAAAAGCAGCCACAAAGACCGGCAATAAACCCGGCGTTACAAAAGGTAAACAGTGGATACGCCTGAATAGGTCTTTGGAACTTCTGGACACACCGGGCATTTTATGGCCAAAGTTCGAGGATCAGAAGGTGGGACTGCATCTTGCTATGATTGGATCTATAAAAGATGATATTTTAAATACAGAGGAACTAGCACTTGAAGTACTCATGTTCTTTCAATCTGAATATCCTGGTAACCTGAAAAAACGTTATGGGATCGAGGAATCAAAAAAATGGGTGGATATGTTAAGCCAAATCGCCCGTGTGCGCCAGTGCCTGAAAAAGGGTGAGGAGCTTGATTATGTAAAGGCAGCGGATATTGTTCTTGATGACTTCAGAAATGGAAATCTGGGAAGGCTTACCCTGGAAGAACCATGAGGAGGAGACAAATGAAGAAGACAATTGCCGAAATCAGTCTGGAATTTGATCTGACAGAGGAGTCCCGTATGGATGATCTCTGCCATACATATAAAGATGATGCTCGTGTGGGTGTGCAAAATCTGATAAAAAAAGCGATTAAAAAGCAGAATGAATTGAGAACTGAGCGGGAACGAATAAAAAAACTAGAGATCTATGAGCGTAAGTATGAACATCTGGGATATGTCTGTGGCATTGATGAGGTAGGAAGAGGACCGCTTGCGGGACCGGTAGTTGCCGGAGCCGTTATTCTTCCGAAAGACTGTCAGATCTTGTACCTAAATGATTCCAAACAGTTATCAGCTTCCAGAAGAGAAGAATTGTATGATGTTATCATGAAGGAAGCAGTGGCTGTTGGAATTGGATATCGAAGTCCTGCCCGAATTGATGAGATTAATATCCTTCAGGCGACATACGAAGCGATGAAAGAAGCAGTCAGCAAACTAAAACCGCAGCCACAGGTACTGCTCAACGATGCTGTAACGATTCCAGATGTGTTAATACAGCAAGTTCCTCTGATCAAAGGGGACTGCAGGAGTGTTTCCATTGCGGCGGCAAGCATTGTGGCAAAAGTGACTAGAGACAGACTCATGGTTGAATATGACAAGATTATACCGGGGTATCACCTGGCATCGAATAAAGGCTACGGATCGGCAGAGCATATTGAGGCACTGAAAAAATTCGGGCCCAGTCCGATCCACAGAAGATCTTTTATTAAACATTTCTGCTGATGGAGGCGGCTTGCGTGAATAATACACAAAAAGGTAGAGCACAGGAGGAGCGAGCCTGCAATTATCTGAGAGGGAAGGGATATGAAATTCTGAACCGAAACTTTTACAGTCGTTTTGGCGAGATTGATATCATTGCAAGGCAGCAGGAAACGATTGTATTTATAGAAGTAAAATATCGTGAGAATACAAGTGCTATCATCCCGGAGGAGGCAGTTGACTATAAGAAACGGAAAAGAATCATCAAAACAGCAGATTATTACCGCTTGAAGAATCGAATATGGGATGATATCCCTTGCCGATTTGATGTTATATCCATGGCACAAGAGAAAATCATTCACCATGCAAATGCTTTCGGATATGACGGTAAAAATCTGGACTGAAAGATATGAGGCAAAAAAGATGATAATTAACTGGAAAGATGAAAAGGAACCTAAAATGGAAGTGATGCGGAAAAATGGTGTAACATGGCTTGAATTCTCGACTCTGTCAAATGTGGATTTTGTTACACATGCTTTCTCCACTCGCCTTGGAGGGGTGAGCAGCGGTATCTTCTCATCTATGAACCTTGGTTTTACCAGAGGAGATGATGAAAAGAATGTCAGAGAAAACTTTCAAAGACTGTCGGATGCCATTGGTATAGCAGTTGATAGCATTGTGACTTCAGATCAGACTCATACGACGAACATCAGACGAGTGACTCGAGACGATTGCGGCAATGGGGTGACAAGACCTAGGGGATTTCATGATATTGATGGTTTGATTACAGATGAACCAGGTGTAACTCTGGCAACATTTTATGCGGACTGTGTTCCTCTTTACTTTGTGGATCCGGTGCATAAGGCGATTGGCCTGTCACATTCCGGATGGAGAGGAACCGTACATAAGATGGGGAAGGTGACAGTGGAAGCCATGGGTGAGGCCTTTGGAACGGACCCGCAAGATCTTGTGACGGCCATCGGCCCTTCCATCTGTCAGGACTGTTACGAAGTCAGTGAGGATGTTATTAATGAATTTTCGACTGCCTTTGATGTGTCTTTATATGAAAAATTATACTACAAGAAAAATAATGGAAAGTATCAGCTGAATTTATGGGAGGCAAACCGTCAGATTCTGCTTGAAGCGGGAGTAGGGGAGCATCACATACAGACATCAAATCTATGTACCTGCTGCAACTCAAAATTCTTGTTTTCACACAGGGCCTCACAGGGAAAAAGAGGAAATTTGGGAGCATTTTTGATGATAAAAAATTGAAAAGATAAAAGTAAAGAAGATTGCATGACTGTTTCAAGCCTTGCAATCTTTCTTACTTTTGTTTGGGAACTCAGTTCCTATTTGCACTTATTCAGCAAATTTGTGATCTTAGTTGTGGTGTCGCGAACTTTTTCTACCGAGACATCGTGGTTTAATATGTCGATGATACTGGCGATGTATTTTCCCATCGAAGCCGGTTCGTACCAGGGACGGCCGAGCAGATTCGGTGAGCGGTAAGTCAGATCTGTTGTGATGATTTTTTCGAAATAACCCTTTGCATAGAAATCGTCAAACTTTTCCAACCCATCTGTAAAAAGTCCAAAAGTGGTACAAACAAATACACGTGCAGCACCTCTGTCTTTGACTTGCCTGGCTACATCAAGCATACTTTCTCCTGAGGATATCATATCATCAATGATGATTACATCTTTTCCTTTTACGGAATCTCCGAGAAACTCATGGGCTACAATCGGATTCTTACCATTTACAACGGTAGAGTAATCTCTGCGTTTATAGAACATACCCATGTCAACACCAAGTATGTTTGCAAAGTATACGGCTCTTGGCATAGCTCCCTCGTCAGGGCTGATGACCATTAGATGATCGTTGTCCAGATGCAGATCCGGCACAGATTTGATCAGCGCCTTTAAAAACTGATATGTTGGCATGAAGTTATCGAATCCCGACAGTGGAATTGAATTCATAACACGCGGATCATGTGCGTCAAATGTGATAATATTTTTTACTCCCATGCCGGTCAGTTCCCGAAGTGCCAATGCACAGTCCAGCGATTCACGACTGGTGCGTTTGTGCTGTCTGCTTTCATACATAAAAGGCATAATTACGTTGATTCGATGCGCCTTTCCATTTGCTGCTGCGATGATTCTCTTCAGATCCTGAAAATGATCATCGGGCGACATATGATTGGTATGTCCGAAAGCCTGATAAGTGATACTCCAGTTGCAGACATCAACTAAAAGGAATAAATCCACACCACGCACAGACTCCGTCAGTTTTCCCTTTGCCTCACCTGTTCCAAAACGAGGGCAGTCACAGCCTATTAGGAAGGAATCTTCGAAATAGCCGGATAGATTTCTGCGGTCGTTATGGTGAAGGACAAGGTCCTTACGAAATTGTACAAGGTATTGATCAATGGTTCGGGCCATCTCTTCACAACCTTTTAAAGCCGCCAGCTTCAGCGGGGCGACAGGAATCGAGTTCTCCAGTGGGACTAAGTTTGCCATAGCATCCTCCAATAATGCGAATCTTTTGTGAACGATTTTGATTCATACGAATAACCATTCCTATAAATTTATATCACTAAATTACACCTTTCGTCAAGGTGAAACTGAATTTGCAAAACAGCACACTTGCTTTTTGAGCCTAAAATTGGTATGATACTAGGGTTAAAAGGTTATGCTTTTCATGCTTGCATGAAAAGCAATAACCTTGGAACCCGAACAAACATGAGAATGTAGCCCGATAGGGTGGAATTCGAATGTTTGCAGGATTGCGGGAGCACGAAGTGCGCAGCAATCCGTGGTATCATATAAGGTGCGTGAGGACATTAGGTTATGCTTTTCATGCTTGCATGAAAAGCAATAACCTTGGAACCCGAACAAACATGAGAATGTAGCCCGATAGGGTGGAATTCGAATGTTTGCAGGATTGCGGGAGCACGAAGTGCGCAGCAATCCGTGGTATCATATAAGGTGCGTGAGGACACTAGGTTATGCTTTTCATGCTTGCATGAAAAGCAATAACCTTGGAACCCGAACAAACATGAGATAAGTAGAAGGCAGGTTGCTAAGAATTATAAAAATGAAGAATAAAGGACATATTATAAAGAGTATCGAACCCGGCAGTATCGCCGAGGAAATGGGACTCGACTGCGGGGATGAAGTGCTTTCAATCAATGGAAAAATCATTGAGGATGTCTTTGATTATCATTATCTTATGGATGATGATTATATTGAATTGGGCATCAAAAAAGCAGACGGTGAAGAATGGGTTCTTGAGATTGACAAAGAACATGATGAAGATCTGGGGATTACGTTTGAGAATGGTCTGATGGATAGCTACCGGTCCTGCAGCAATCAATGTATGTTTTGCTTTATTGATCAGATGCCTCGTGGAATGCGAGACACATTGTACTTTAAAGATGATGATTCCAGATTGTCATTTTTACAGGGGAATTATGTCACTTTGACAAATATGAGTGATCACGATATAGACAGAATTATTCAGTATCATCTCGCACCAATTAACATATCATTTCACACGACAAATCCGATCCTCAGGTGCAAGATGCTTCACAACCGATTCGCCGGGGACATCTTCATGAAAGTCAAAAGACTTTATGATGCCGGGATTGAGATGAATGGACAGATTGTGCTTTGCAAAGGTGTTAATGACAAGGAGGAACTTGAGAAGAGTATTCAAGACTTAAGTGGTTTCCTGCCTCATCTTCGGAGCATATCTGTAGTTCCGGTAGGACTCACTCGTTACAGAGATGGTCTTTATCCTCTGGAAGCATTTACAAGGGATGATGCAGAGCAAGTTTTAAATACAATCCATAAATGGCAGGAGAAACTATATCCCAAATATGGAATCCATTTCGTGTATGCCTCGGATGAATGGTATATTCTGGCCGGGAGGGAACTACCCAGTGAGGAGACCTATGATGGATATCTGCAGTATGAGAATGGAGTTGGTATGCTTCGCCTTTTAGAGACAGAGATCGAGGAGGAAATGAGTCAAAGGGTCGCTGATGCAAGAACCAGAGACATTTCTATCGCCACAGGAGCTTTGGCGGCGCCATTTATCAAAGAATACACGGAGAACATCAGAAAAATATATCCCGGTATCCATGTGAAGGTTTTTTCTGTGGCCAATATTTTTTTTGGGGAGAGTATTACAGTGTCGGGACTGCTTACAGGGCAAGATATTAAAAATCAGCTAAAGGGTCAAAGTTTGGGTGAAAAGCTTTTAATTCCCTGCAATATGCTGAGACAGGGAGAAAATGTTTTCCTCGATGATATGACTGTTGAGGAGCTGGAAGAAGCTCTTGGCGTGCCGATTCTCGTGGTAGACGAACCAGGTAAGGATTTTGTGAGAGCCGTTGCTGATAAAGATGCGGTCATAACACATAGAAGGAGAATAATGTATGAGCAAACCGATTGTAGCGATAGTGGGTCGGCCAAATGTAGGTAAATCCACGCTTTTTAATGCCCTGGCGGGTGAGAAGATTTCCATTGTCAAAGACACTCCGGGGGTGACGCGTGACCGGATCTATGCAGACGTCAGTTGGCTGGATTATAATTTTACATTGATTGATACGGGAGGAATTGAACCGGACAGCAGTGATATGATATTAAAGAGTATGCGCGAGCAGGCCCAGATTGCCATTGATACTGCTGATGTCATAATCTTTCTTACCGATGTCAGACAGGGTCTTTTGGATGCGGACGCTAAAGTATGTGATATGCTTCGGCGCAGCGGCAAGCCAGTTCTTCTGGTTGTAAATAAGGTGGATAATTTTGATAAGTTTCTGATGGACACTTATGAATTCTATAATCTGGGCATTGGTGATCCCATACCGGTATCAGCTGCATCAAAACTGGGTCTGGGTGATATGCTGGATGAGGTAGTGAAACATTTTAATGATACTGCTTTGGGGGAAGAAGAGGACGAAATTCCCGGCATTGCCATTATTGGAAAGCCTAATGTGGGGAAGTCTTCCATTATCAATAAACTTCTCGGGGAGAATCGTGTGATTGTATCTGACATAGCCGGAACAACGAGGGATGCAATTGATACAGTAATCAGACACAATGGCAATGATTACAACTTCATTGATACAGCAGGTCTACGAAGAAAAAACAAGGTAAAGGAAGAACTGGAACGATATAGCATCATCCGAACAGTATCGGCAGTAGAACGTGCGGATATCGCAGTTCTCGTTATAGATGCAAAGGAAGGGGTATCGGAACAGGATGCCAAAATTGTTGGAATCGCACATGACCGGGGAAAGGGAATCATTGTCGCAGTGAATAAATGGGACGATGTGGAGAAAAATAATAAGACAGTTTCCGAATATACCAATAAGGTGAGACAAATTCTCTCTTTTATTCCTTATGCGGAGATCTTATTTATTTCGGCAAAGACAGGGCAAAGACTGGCAAAACTCTTTGATATTATTGATATGGTACTTGAAAACCAGACTATGAGGGTGCAGACTGGTGTCTTGAATGAGATTATGACTGAAGCAGTGGCGCTGCAGCAGCCGCCTTCGGACCGTGGAAGACGTCTGAAATTATATTATATGACGCAGGTTTCGGTAAAGCCGCCGACATTTGTTATCTTTGTAAATGATAAAGAACTGATGCATTTTTCTTATACCAGATATCTGGAGAATCGTATCAGAGATGCTTTCGGATTCAAGGGCACGGCTTTACGATTTATTATCAGGGAACGGAAGGAAAAATAAGATGGAACGAATTATTTGCTTAATCATAGGATATTGCTGTGGTTTATTTCAGACTTCTTATTATTATGGAAAGATGCATGGTATTGATATAAGACAACATGGGAGTGGCAATGCAGGTACAACGAACGCTCTTCGCACGCTGGGCAAAAGAGCTGGTATTATCACTTTAGTAGGGGACTGCCTAAAATGTATGCTTGCAGTATGGATTGTTCGTCTGATCTATGGAAGAACCTATCCTGATATGATTCGGCTACTGGGCTTGTATGCGTCAGCAGGAACGATACTCGGACACAATTTTCCTTTTTACCTGAAGTTTAAAGGAGGTAAGGGAATTGCTGCTACTGCCGGTATGATAATTTCTTTTGACTGGAGAATTACTCTTATAGAAATCGTAGTATTTTTCGGTACCTTTTTTATCACACATTATGTTTCGCTGGGATCACTTCTGGTATATGTATTCTTTATTATACTGGTAGTCATCATGGGACAGACGGGAACTCTTATGATTCCACGCCAGTACATAATGGAAACTTATGTGTTGGTGATTTTACTGGCACTATTGGCTTTCTGGCAGCACAGGAAAAATATCGTAAAGCTTCATAATGGCACAGAGAATAAAACATATCTAAAAAAAGAAAAGACGGGTGATGACTCTAATATAGAAGAGTCAGATTCCTGAGAAAGCAGGGTGAAAGAATGGCAAAAATTAGTGTTTTAGGGGCAGGAAGCTGGGGAACCGCTCTTGCGTGGCTTCTGCATAATAATGGCCATGATGTGATGATCTGGTCTGTCATGAAGGATGAGGTGGAAGCCCTTGACAGAGATCATGAAAACAAGAAAAAACTTCCCGGAGTGATTCTTCCACAAGATATGATACTCACAAGCGATCTGGAAGCTGCCTGCAGCGGGCAGGATCTCCTGGTAACTGCGGTGGCTTCTCCGTATATTCGATCAACGGCACATTCAATGAAGCCTTATGTAAAGAAAGGTCAGTTGATTGTAAACGTGGCCAAGGGGATCGAAGAACATTCATTGAAGACGCTGAGTGATATTATTGAAGAGGAGATACCTCAGGCAGTGGTGACGGTACTTTCCGGACCAAGTCACGCGGAAGAAGTGGGAAAAGGAATTCCGACCACAATTGTCGCAGGTGCAAAGAAAGAAGAAGTAGCTGAATACATTCAGGAACTGTTCATGAGCCCTGTCTTTCGTGTCTATACCAGCCCGGATGTGCTGGGGATTGAGATTGGAGCGGCGCTTAAGAATGTCATCGCTTTAGCAGCTGGAATTGCCGATGGTCTCGGATATGGTGATAACACAAAAGCAGCACTGATAACCAGAGGAATTGCCGAGATTTCAAGACTTGCAGAAGCGATGGGTGCCAGAAGCGAGACACTATTTGGATTGTCTGGTATTGGTGATCTTGTAGTCACATGTTCCAGCAGACATAGCCGAAACAGAAAAGCTGGTTATCTGATTGGTCAGGGAAGAACGATGAAACAGGCAATGGATGAAGTCTCAATGATTGTCGAGGGAGTTTACTCCGCAAAGGCGGGACTTGAATTATCCGAGAAGTATAAGATCGATATGCCAATTACATTGGCAGTAAATGAAGTACTCTTCAACAATAAACCTGCAGCAGAGGCAGTGAATGATCTGATGCTGCGGGATAAAAAAATGGAAATTGAAGCCGATCTCTGGGAGAAATAATCATTTCCTTAGATCCTATGAATGATAAAATTCCCCCACTGGCAGTGAGGTAGATGCTGCTTATGGGGGAGTCTTTTATTCTACATCCGTTCCGATCATATCACTTGGAATGCTGGCGGTTCTCAGATGTTCATCCAGTGCATCTATGGCTGTCATCTCACTTTCTGTCAGTTCAAAATCATAAATATCAATATTATCTCGGATACGATCTTCGTGAACTGATTTTGGCAAAATGCCAATGTCTTGTTGAATCAGCCAATGCAAGCCTACCTGAACAGCGCTTTTGTTGTATTTAGCACCAATCTGTTTTAGAAGCTTGTTGTCTGAATAGGCACCTCTTGCCAGTGGGGCGTATGCCTGGACCACAATTCCCCTGCTTTGACAGTATTTTACTAATTCTTTTCTGCTCCAGAGAGGATGATATTCAATCTGATTGACAGCGGGTATAACCCCTGTGCTTTCGAACAGATGTTCGAGATGATGGATTCCAAAGTTACTGACACCGATGGATTTTATGTCACCGGACTGCCGAAGTTTCTCAAGTGCTTTCCAGGTTTCAGTATAACAGCCGGGAACCGGCCAGTGAATCATATAGAGATCGAAATAGTTGATTTTCATCCTGTCAAGTGAGCGACGAAAAGCACCTTCTATATCGCCCATCCTCTGGGCCGTATTCCAAACCTTTGATGTTATAAATAAATCTTGCCTGGGCAGACCGCAGTTATTAATTGCCCTGCCTATGATTTCTTCATTCTTATATACTGAGGCCGTGTCAATTAAACGGTAACCTGCCTCTACAGCAGCAGTAACCGCCCGCATCGCATCGTCATCCTTTTGAATTTTGTAGACCCCAAGACCAGTTTTCGGCATGGTATGATTATCATTTAATATAAAGTCTGATGCTTCCGATGACATCGTATACACCTCCTGAATGTTTTCTGCTTTTTAATATGGTATAATACATGCAGATTACTCCATATTTTTATATCCTAACACAGAAATGTAAACAAACAATGAAATAATTTGTTAAAAAAGTAATACATAATTGTTAAGAGCTTGTAGTATATGAAGATATCCTGTTTGGAGATCTTAAAGGTATGCTTTTACATGCAAACATGAAACACATAATCCTTTGTCTCTGGCAATAACATGATGTTGGAGTCAAAAGTAATTTGACCCCCTATGATACACGGATTACTTCGCACTTTGTGCTCACGTATCTTCGCTCCGCTCCGGTCGGTGCTAAACGAACATATGAATAGTGTACAAAAATAGTACATGTTAAAAAATAGACAAATAATTATATTGGATACATTGTATAAAATTTAACATTGTACCCTGAAAAGAACATGAAAAGTCACGGATACTTTTCGATCCCCTATTGATTTCACGCAATGGAAGGGTTATAATATTAACAATATAACTTGAAAAATTCTGCCGGGCGGCAGCCTGGAGATAGAAAGGGAGCCTTTTATGCATATATTAAATGATGAGAATGGGAATCCGATTGCTCACGGAGGACAAGACAAGGAACACCCATCTCGTACAAAAAAAGAGGAGAACATTGCTTTGCTTCAGTTTATGCTTTCACATAATGAGCATCATGCCGAGGAACTTGAAGAGATGGCTCATCAGCTGAAAGAGCAGGGAATGGGTGATGCTGCTAAGAAGATTTCAGAGGCGGTAGAGAATTTCAATGAAGGAAATAAACGACTGAGCCTTGCACTGACACTGGTGAAAAGATAAAGGAGGTCTGTATAGTATGTGCCTTGCTACAGTATATAAGGATAATGATGATACAACAGCAATCTGTAAAAACGTGTCCAGAATCGATGTCGATGGAGATTTTGTGCGAATTAGGGATATTCTGGGTGACGAGATGAGACTTCAGGGAAAGATTCTCATGGTCGACTTGGCAAACAGTATTGTAAAACTGCAATGCGATTAAAACAGGTAAATACTTATGATAATAAGTTTTACATAGTAACTATCAATAAATGGAAGCGGAGGTAAAGTAACTATGAAGCTTACGGATATTATGAAGAAGAGGACGATGTTCTCTTTTGAAGTATTTCCGCCGAAGACAGATGAGGCCATGGTTAAGCTTGGCAAGACCCTGGAACACCTCTATGAATTCAAACCTGACTATATTTCGTGTACCTATGGGGCAGGTGGAAGCAATGTGGGAAGAAACCTGGAAGTCTGTAAGAAAATTAAAGAGGCTGATAATGATACAATTCCTGTCACTCACTTTACATGTGTGGGAAACACAAAAGAAGGTGTGAAAGAGCAGCTCCAGAATTATCTGGACAATGGTATTAATCATATGCTGGCTCTTCGAGGGGATCTCCCTTATGGATGGACGGGAACGAATGGAGATTTTGCATATGCGACAGATTTACTCGCATATGTGAGAAAAGAATTTGGCGATCAATTCGAGATTGCGGTATCGGGATCTCCGGAAGGACATATCACATGCGGAACACTTGAGGCCGATATTGCACATTTAAAACAGAAACAAGATGAAGGAGCTGACTATATCATGACACAGCTCACTTATGATATGGAACAATTTAAGTACTGGTTTGATACGATTCGAAAGGCGGGAATTACACTTCCGGTCGATGTAGGTGTGATGCCTGTAGTGAATAAAGATTCTGTTATCAATATGTGTCTATCCCGCAACGGATCAGCAATACCGAGAAAACTTGCGGAGATCATCTCACATCACTGGTTTGATAAAGATCCAGATGGAAATCCACTTCCGGAAGTAAAAGAGGCCTTTCGGGAAGAAGGAATTAATTACACTGTAAACCAGCTTCATGAATATATGGCGATCGGTGTCGATGGAATCCATCTGTATGCAATGAACACATGGAAGAACAGTACTGAAATTTTGAACCGTGCGGGGATTCGCACATTGGTAAATTAAAGTAACAGATTATGTTTATTCTGGTAAAGATTTGACAATAAATGGATGTGAAGGCTGAGAAAAACATACTAAGCTTTCTTAATAATGGCGGAAATTAAGGAGTATCATATGAGTGAATTCAAAATGACGACAGTTGAAGAACTTGAGGCTGCAACCGATCGCCTGCTGGAGACAGGTGCAAAAGTTGGTGCAGATGCATGGCAGTTTCGAGTTAAAAATCAGACACCGCACTGTAAGTTTGGCGAGACAGGTGTCTGCTGCAAAATCTGTACAATGGGGCCGTGTCGTGTTACAAAAAAATCGCCCAGAGGCGTCTGCGGGTGTGATGTGCACGGAATCGTGGCAAGAAATTTTCTGAGGTTTACGGCAGCCGGATCGGCAACACATTCTGATCATGGACGTGAAATCTGCAACACACTGTATCAGACGGCAGAGGATGGAAACTACAAAGTTAAGGATCCGGAGAAACTGCTTCGGATTGCAAAAGAGTGGGAAATTGACACCGAGGGCAGAGATATCTATGATGTGGCTCACGATGTTGCGTATACAGCGCTTACCGAGTATGGGAAACCTTTTGGTACCCAGAGATTTTTAAAAAGAGCTCCAAAACATACACAGGAACTTTGGGAGAAGAATGAACTTGCACCACACGCAATTGATCGTGAGGTTTCCAGATCCTTACATATGACCCATATGGGCTGCTCTTCGAAACCGGCGCCTCTTATTAAGCAGTCGATTCGAAGTGGACTTGCCGATGGATGGGGCGGTTCTATGATGGGAACCGAATTCTCGGATGTCATGTTCGGAACACCAAAGCCAATAGATACAGAGGCAAACTTAGGTGTTATGTCAGAGGAAAATGTCAACATCGTAGTACACGGTCACGATCCCTCACTTTCTGAGATGATCTGTGAATATGCGGATGATCCCAAAATGATTGCTTATGCAAAAGAAAAGGGAGCAAAAGGGATCACTGTTTCTGGGATATGTTGTACCTCCAATGAAGTGGCGATGCGGCGGGGAGTGCCGATGGCAGGCAATTTCCTTCAGCAGGAAAATATCGTACTGACAGGTGCCTGTGAGGCGATCGTTGTGGATGTTCAGTGTATATTCCCGGCACTGGGGCCATTGAGTAAATGCTTCCATACGAAGTTTGTGACAACCTCACCAGTTGCACAGATGCCGGATTCAGATTTCATCCGTTTTGATGCGAAAACAGCGGCTGAAAATGCAAAAGAGATCATCAAGATGGCCATTGATAATTTTGAGAATCGAAAACCAGAACTTGTTCATATCCCTAAACTGAAACAGAAAGCTACCGTGGGATATTCAACCGAGGCAATCGTCAAAGTACTTGACGGCGTAGCCAACACACAGGTAGACGAGATGGGAACAACCAAACCGTTGATTGAATGTATCACATCCGGTGTGATTCGCGGTGCAGTGGCTATGGTTGGATGTAATAATCCAAAAATACGCCCGGATTATGCACATGTCGAACTGATGAAAAAGCTGATTGCAAACGATATAATTATTATTTCATCTGGTTGTTCTGCTCAGGCGGCTGCAAAAGTCGGACTGATGGATAAAAGAGCTAAAGATCTCTGCGGTGCCGGACTTAAAAGGGTCTGTGAACTTGCAGATATCCCCCCGGTACTGCATATGGGTTCCTGTGTGGACATCAGTCGTATGGTGATTCTTGCATCGTCACTGGCTAAAGATTCAGGTCTTAATATTTCACAGCTTCCTGTTGTCGGCTGTGCACCAGAATGGATGTCCGAAAAAGCGGTCTCTATCGGAAACTATGTAGTAGGAACCGGAATAGACACTTTCCTTGGAATTGACCCCTGTGTCAGTGGGTCGGATGAGGTAGTAGATCTTTTGACTGGCGGAACGAAAGACTGGGTGGAAGCATCATTTACAGTGGAAAAAGATATAGACAAATTGGGTGACAAGATGATTGAACGTATTGAAGAAAAAAGGAATGCTCTTGGCATCTGACGAAGTTCACGAAAGGTGACATGAAATGAAGATTGCGGTGACAGGTAAAGGCGGAGTGGGTAAGACCACATTCGCCGCTATATTGGCCAGGTTATATGCAGATGAGGGTAAGGAGGTATTGGCAGCAGATGTAGATCCTGATGCGAATCTCGGATTGGCACTTGGCTTTTCTGATGAGGTGCTTGAATCTATCGTCCCAATCAGCAAGATGAGAAAACTGGTGGAAGAGCGGACAGGTGCCAATTCGGAAAATCGTTTCTATAAGCTGAACCCGCAGGTGAGCGATATTCCGGATACGTATGCAAAAACTGCGAATGGTGTAAAGCTGCTTGTTCTCGGAACGGTTGAAACAGCGGGAAGTGGCTGTGTGTGCCCGGAACATGTGATGTTAAAACGAATTATCAATAATTTGATTTTACATCGTGATGATGTGGTTATTATGGATATGGAGGCCGGTCTTGAACATCTTGGCCGGGGGACAACTGAGAATATGGATCAGTTTATCGTTGTGATTGAACCAGGTGCCAGAAGTGTTCAGACGTATAAAAATGTAAAACGTCTGGCGCATGAACTGGGGGTAGAACAGGTTCATGTAGTTGCCAATAAAGTGCGTGATGGCAGGGACGAGGCATTTGTCCGGGAAAAAATACCGATTGAGGATCTGCTGGGCGTGATCCATTATAATCCGGAAATCATGGATGCGGACCGGCAGGGATGTTCACCATATGAATTCAGTAAAACGGTAGTGGATGAGATTCGGGTAATGAAGGACAAGATAGATCAGGTATCTTAAGATTCCTGAATCCGTCACAGAAAAGGAGGAAAAATTTTGACTTTATTTGATAGAGTTTTTAGCGGAAATGATGCTGTATATGCTTTGACGGAGAATGCAATAGATGATGCCATAAAGAAATATGGAGAAGACAAAGCGGTAAAGTTTCCAGATACTGCCTATTCTCTTCCCTGTTATTATGCAGTGACAGGAACAAAAGTGGCAGATCTGAAAGGATTGAAAGAAGCTCACGGTGTCGTTAAAACATTGATGACGAGGGAACCGCGATTGAATGATGCTTTTATGTCAGGAGTTGCCACAGCACTCTGTGCGGAATTTATTGAGGTTCTGAAATATATTGACGGGGCAGTTCCTTACGAAGAGCCGCTGTATGGTCATCTTCCGGATGCTGTCATCCGAGAACTTGGTGTGCCGCTTGTTACGGGTGACATTCCCGGTGTTGCTGTTATTATAGGGGGAGCACCAACCACGGAAGAAGGCGTTGCACTGGTCAAGAGTTATCAGGCACAGGGCATTCTTGTTACTCTTGTAGGTGAAATTATCGATCAGTGTGCAGAAGCCGGATATAAGACAGGAGCTAATGTACGCGTGATACCGCTTGGAAAAGATATCACCTCCGTGATTCATGTTGTCTCTGTTGCCATTCGAGCGGCTCTTATTTTCGGAAATATTAAACCGGGGGATGCGAATGCTCTGATGGAATATACGATGAAACGTGTTCCGGCATTCGTAAATGCCTTTGCACCTCTGGATGATGTTATCGTTGCATGCGGAGCTGGTGCGATTGCACTTGGATTCCCTGTTGTCACAAATGAGACAGAGAATATCTTCAAAGTTCCGAAGAGCTTGATTGTTCAGCCGGACGTGAGCAAATTTAATGCCACTTCTCTGGAGGCACGTGATATAAAGATTAAGATCACTAATATTGATATTCCGGTCGCATTTGCTTCCGCATTCGAAGGCGAGATTATCAGAAGAAAAGATATGCAGGTGGAATTTGACGGATCACGCGTAGACTGCTGTGAGCTTGTCAAAGCCAAAGATATGAATGAAGTGGAAGATCACAAGATTGAATTGATTGGGCCGGATCTCGATGAATTCGAAGTTGGAAGCAAACATAGTATTGCATATATCGTAGAAGTTGCCGGTAAGAATATGCAGCCGGATTTCGAACCGGTTTTTGAGCGCAAATTCCACAGTTACATTAACTGTATGGAGGGAGTAATGCATACCGGGCAGCGTGATATGATTCGTCTTCGCATCAGCAAAGATGCCTTTGATGCGGGACTTCGTGCAAAGCATATCGGAGAAGTACTGTATGCGCAGGTTAAAAACGAATTCGAGGCTGTTGTTGATAAATGTCAGGTGAAGATTTATACAAATGAAGCAGACTGCACACGAATTCGTCATGAAGTTGCCATCCCTGCATTTGATCATCGAGATGAGAGGCTTTCGACGATGACAGATGAGTCAGTACCTGTTTATTACAGCTGTATTCTCTGCCAGGCATTTTCACCATCTCATGTGTGCGTGGTGACTCCAGAAAGGCTGGGACTTTGCGGAGCTGTTTCCTGGCTTGATGCAAAAGCGACACATGAACTGGATCCGAATGGTCCCTGTCAGGTGATAACAAAGGAAAAAATGATCGATGAGAGAATTGGAGAGTATGAGGATGTAGATGAATCTGTCAAACGCCTTTCTCAGGGAGCATTGGAAGAAGTATCATTGTATTCAATTATGGAAAAACCGATGACATCCTGTGGATGTTTTGAATGTATCTGTGGCATTGAGCCATTCTCTAATGGTGTATGTATCACTAACCGTGAGTATGCCGGACAGACACCGCTTGGAATGACATTCCCAGAACTGGCATCTATGACAGGGGGCGGTGTCCAGACACCGGGATTTATGGGACATGGAAAACACTTTATTGCATCCAAAAAATTCATGAAAGCAGAAGGCGGAATTGAGAGAATCGTCTGGATGCCGAAAGACTTGAAGGATCAGGTTGCAGATCGTGTAAATGAGACTGCGAAAGAACTTTACGGGATAGATAACTTCTGTGACAGGATTGCAGATGAAACCATTACCACCGATCCGGAGGAATTGGTGGCATGGCTGACCGAAAAGAATCATCCGGCACTCAGCATGGAACCAATGATCTAGATACAATTACTGTTTAGTCTCTGTCCCGGCGGGGCAGAGCGAAGCGAAATCTCGCCGGCGAGCTAAACGTTTCAAAGAAAAACAGAATTAATTTTAAGGAGGCTTATTAACATGCCGTTTCAATGCAAACCACAAAAGTTTAATGCATCTATCAACAAAGTTGATATTGGATGTGATGAACATGCAATATCATTAGGAGGAGAGAATACGTTCCCTTTTTACAGTTTTGACGGTTCCGTAGGTGATGGCCCCAAGGTAGGGGTAGAGATTACAGATATGGAGATGGATAACGAACCACAGGGGGTCAAGGACTATTATGAAGGATGTCAGACTCTGGCGGAGATCGCTAAAAAAGCTGAGGAAATGCAAGGAGCAGATTTCGTCTGCCTGCGTCTGGAAGGCGGAGATCCAAACGGTGCAGATAAACCGGTCGAGGATCTGGTTGCCGTGGCAAAAGAGGTTTCAGATGCCATTACGGCTCCTCTTGTAATTGAAGGATGTAAAAATGTAGAAAAAGATGGTCAGCTGCTTCCGAAAGTGGCGGAAGCACTGCAGGGCAAAAATGTACTGTTTTTGTCGGCAAGAGAAGAGGATTATAAAACAATCGGCGCCGCTGTAGGTCTGGCTTATAACCAAAAAGTCGGAGCAGAGTCGGCAGTCGATATTAATCTCGCAAAACAACTGAATGTTGTGCTTACACAGTTAAATGTAAAACCTGAAAGTATCGTGATGAATGTCGGAACAGCGGCATCCGGATATGGATATGATTATGTGATATCTACCATGGATCGTATTCGGGCGGCAGCTCTTTCGCAGGACGATAAGATGCTTCAGATGCCAATTATTACTCCTATCGCTTCAGAAACCTGGGTTGTAAAAGAATCCATAGCTTCGGAAGAAGAGGTTCCGGAATGGGGTTCAAAGGATGCACGTGGAGTCTCCATGGAAGTGCAGACGGCTGCAGCTTCTCTGGTATCCGGTTCCGATGCCGTAATCTTAAAGCATCCGAAATCTGTTGCAGCAATTTCGAAAATGATAAAAGAATTAGTTTAATTCGAAAACAGGAGGATAAAAATGGCATTAACAGGTATTCAAATATTTAAGATGACACCAAAGAAAAACTGTAAGGAGTGCGGGTGCCCTACATGTATGGCTTTTTCCATGAAAGTCGCTCAGGGGGCTATGGACATATCGGCATGTCCGTATATGTCTGAGGATGCTCTTTCGCAGCTGTCAGAAGCGACAGCTCCACCTATGAAGACAATAAAAGTCGGAACCGGTGACAGCGAATATTCACTTGGCGGTGAGACTGTGCTATATAGGCATGAAAAGACATTTGTCAGCAAAACAAGATATGCAGCATCTCTGGATACACAGATGGATGATGTGACAGCCGATGAGAGAATTAAATCAATTGCAAAAGTTGACTACGTACGTATCGGTGAACGTATGCACACAGAGATGGTTAATGTAAACTATCTTGATGGTGATGCATCAGAAAAGTACATGGAATTGGTAAAAAAAGCTGCGGAGACAGGAAGATGTCTGATTCTTTCCTGCAAGGATGTAAAGACGGCAGAGGCAGCTCTTGAAATCTGTAAAGAAGCAAAACCAATATTAAATGGTGCAGATGTTTCTAACTACAAGGAAATGAATGATGTGGCACAGGCGGCCGGCGTTGTTCTGGGAGTCTCCGGATCAAATATTAGTGAATTATATGATACGACGGCAGCCCTTGAAAAACTGGGAAATAAGAATCTGGTTCTTGATGTGACAGCTGATACAGTAAAAGAGACTTTCTCTAATGCCGTACAAGTACGTCGTTCAGCAATCAAAGATACAAACCGCACCTTTGGTTATCCCTCAATTGTAAATGCTGCAAAACTTGCAAGAGGAGATAAAGCGTTTGAACAGACTCTTGCCTCTGTATTCACCATGAAATACGGTTCAATTGTGATTGTAGATGAGATGGACTATGCTTTGGCTCTACCACTTTACGGATTGAGACAGAATCTGTTCACTGATCCTCAAAAGCCGATGAAAGTAGATCCGGGTATCTATCAGATCAATGGCGGTGATGAGAATTCAATCTGTCTGACAACTGTTGATTTTGCACTTACTTATTTTCTGGTTTCCGGAGAACTGGAACGTTCCGGAGTACCGGTAAATCTTGTAATCTCCGATGCGGGCGGACTTTCCGTGTTAACTTCCTGGGCTGCAGGAAAGTTCTCAGCGACTTCAATCTCCAAATATATCCTTGAAAATGTAGAGGATAAGGTGAAATCCAGAAAGCTTGTGATTCCAGGCAAAGTTGCGGTGTTAAAAGGTGATCTGGAATCAAAACTTCCGGGATGGGAAGTGATTGTGGCACCTCTTGAAGCAGTACAGCTTGTAAAATTCCTGAAAGATATGCAGGCGAACAGTCAGTTATAAGGATTAATTATTGAATATTAAGGAGAAAAGACATGGCAAAATTTATTACGATTGGTGAAAGAATTCATTGTATTTCCCCGGCAATCCGTGATGCTTTTAATACACGTAATCCGGAAGCTATTCTAAAGCGGGCAAAGGAACAGTTAGATGCGGGTGCAACATATCTTGATGTCAATATCGGCCCGGCTGAAAGCGATGGACCGGACCTTATGAAATGGGCAGTTCAGTTAATCCAGCAAAACTTCGATAATGTTCCGCTGGCATTGGACACATCAAATAAAGCAGCTATAGAAGCTGGCATATCCGTATATAATCGTTCAAAGGGGAAACCAATTGTCAACTCTGCTGACGCAGGAGATCGTATCAGCTACATTGATCTTGCAGCGGCGAATGATGCGATTGTTATCGCCCTTTGTTCCAACGGTCCTATTGCAGCGGACAATGATGAACGTATGGTACACTGCCAGACGATGCTTGAGCACGGCATGGAACTTGGCATGGAAGAAACGGACCTTTGGTTTGATCCTCTGTTTGTCGTGGTAAAGGGAATGCAGGACAAACAGATGGAAGTTTTGGAAGCTATTAAGATGTTCTCCGATATGGGACTGAACTCAACAGGTGGTCTGTCCAATAACTCAAATGGTATGCCAAAAAATATACGTCCAATCATGGATTCTGCTATGGTTGCCATGGCGATGATGCAGGGGCTGACATCGGCAATTGTCAATCCTTGTGATCAGAGACTGATGGAGACAGTAAAATCCTGTGACGTATTAAAAGGGAATACGCTGTACGCGGACTCCTATCTGGATCTGTAAGTTTAAAAGGAGACACAAGAGAGGTCGAACACTGATAAATAAGTGGAGATATATCGCATGTGTCTCCCTTTTTACAGGTATGTTCGTGAAAATATAAACGATCATGTCAAAAAATAGACATATGCCTGTAACAGTGTAAAAGCATTGTAAGTGACAATACAATATGATATAGTTGACGCAAAGACCGAAAGGAAAAGGGGGCATAAAGATACATGTATGAAGTTACTTTTCAGTTTGATAATGGGGAGAGCGTGACTAGTTTTGCCACTTCTGGTGAAAATCTCCTGGAAGTGGCGAGAAAGGCGAATGTTCCGATCGACGCCCCGTGTTCTGGAAACGGATCCTGTGGGAAATGCCGTGTTCGCCTTCTTGCAGGCGGCTTAAACTCCACAAAGACCAGGCACATTACCGATGCAGAGTATGAAGAGGGAATACGACTCGCCTGCCGAAGTACGATCTGCGATGAAGTGACGATTGGGGTTCCCGATATTGCGTCGGCATATAAAAGCAGGATGAAAGTAGCGGATCTTAGTTCAAAAGATGAGATCAAAATTTTCGAGGAGGCAAAACATAAGGTGATTGATGCGGACATACCTCTTTCGAATACGATGAGGGTTGTGGAAGTTCTTATGAATTCCCCGACGCTTGATGACACCATGCCAGATAACGAACGATTTGAGAGGGCATTAAAACACGAGGTGAATTCAAACATTGCTCGAATTCCTTACTCGGTTTTAAAGAAAATGCCAGATGTATTGCGTTCAAACGATTTTAAGGTGAAGGCCGTAATACGCCAGACAGAGAAAGATGTCTTTGTCTATGACATCTATGGTATTGATGAGAAAGTTATTATCGGAGGTTTGGTGGTTGATATCGGCACCACAACAGTCTCAGCCCTCATCATTAATATGGAAAACGGGCAGGTGCTTGCAAAAGGATCGACAGGAAATGGACAGATTCGTTATGGAGCGGACGTGATCAACCGAATTATTGAGTCTCAGAAACCAGGAGGACAGGAAAAACTCCAAAGAGCAATTGTAGATGAGACATTAAATCCTTTGATTGCAAAGATGTGCAGTGAAACGGGATTTGATCCGGACCATATCTATCGGATGGCGGTCGCTTCTAATACGACCATGAATCATCTTCTGATGGGGATCAATGCGGATCCCTTAAGAAAAGAACCTTATATACCAACTTTTTTTAAGACGAATTCGTTGTATGCTTCGGATATTTCCATTCATATACACCCGGATGCACATATCATCGTATCACCAAACATCGGCAGTTACGTAGGAGGAGACATTACAGCGGGAACATTTGTCAGCATGATCTGGAATCAGCCGACATTTTCTCTTTTCATAGATTTAGGTACCAACGGGGAACTTGTATTTGGGAACTCAGATTTTTTGATGAGCTGTGCTTGTTCTGCGGGGCCTGCCTTTGAGGGAGGTGATATCAGCTGCGGCATGAGGGCAACAGATGGTGCGATAGAATCCTGTAGGATTGATTCAGACACTATGACGCCGCAGTTTAAAGTTATCGGCGAAAAAGATACGAAACCAGTCGGTATCTGCGGGTCAGGTATTATTGATCTGATCTTTGAGCTATTCAGCTGTAAGATCATTTCACCGAAGGGTAAATTTGTTCGCGAGGGAGAACGCATCAGACATGACCATTATGGCATGGGAAGCTATGTTCTGGTTTTTCGGGAAGATGCCGGAGGAGAAAAGGATATTGAAATCACGGAGGTTGATATTGATAACTTTATCCGTGCGAAGGGAGCAATTTTCTCGGCTATTCGAACGATGCTGGCAACATTGGGTTTTGATGTTTCAATGATCGATGACGTTTATGTGGCAGGCGGAATCGGGAGTGGAATCAATATGAAAAAAGCAGTGGGCATTGGTATGTTTCCTGATATCTCTATTGAGCGGTTTCACTATATCGGAAATTCATCTCTGACAGGGGCGTACACGATGCTTCTTTCCACACAGGCTGAGAAAAAGACCTACGAGGTAGCCCGTAATATGACGTATTTGGAATTATCTACAGTATCCGGATATATGGATGAGTTTGTCGCAGCATGTTTCCTGCCGCATACAGATTCCAGACTTTTTCCTTCACTTGAGATCGCTGATCAGAAAGGGGAGGTATAAGATGGATCCGGGATATAGAAAAGACAGCAAAGAAATGCTTCCATATGAATATTATCTGAAGTTGTATCAGGAGACGGATCCTTATGATATCTTAAAAAGAACGGATATTGTATATGATACAATGACAGCATCCTTTCGATTGCATATGATGGGAGTCACGTATCAGATAACCTATCCTGACTTTAATGTCCGGCATATAGACGGCGAGAAGATAGGATGGTATCCGCTCGAGGGAAAAGCGAATGCAAGGATTCTGGTACTTCGTTACCTAAACGAGGGCGTTCGTGCACCTGCATCCGGAAAATTCCTGACCTATCGGGAAATACCCTGGGGTGAGGTATATTATAAACAATTTAATGGCAGATGTATCAGCCGGCTGGCATTCGGATTCGGAAACAAACTTGAAAAGTTTGAGGAGATTATGAACAAAATCGGTGCAGTAAAGCTAAAAGCAGGAGATGTTTCATACGAATTCGAATTTATAGATGATTTGAAGCTTCGTATGATTCTATGGGAGGGGGATGAAGAATTCCCGCCTTCTGCTCAGATACTTTTTTCTGATAATTTTCCAATTGCTTTTCATCAGGGAGAAGATATGGCTGTTGTCGGTGATGTTGCAATTGACATGTTAAAAGCATTGGACAAATAAGAAACACTTATAATAGTTAACTTGTAGAGTAGGCATTGCGCGTAAAGTGTCTTATGGATGGGAAGTTGCCTGAGAACGAAGGAGCAAGATAAGCTCCACGATGTAATGCCGCATCCGCTACTACATGTAAGGAGATATAGTTCCCTTAATGTAGTAACATATGATACCGCTATGTATGGAGCAATCTGCGGTATTAACTTTGGGACCCGAAAAATTGAAAGGGGATTATATCATGAATGAAAACCATTTAATAAAATGGAATTTAAGGACTGTTGTATTTTTAGGAGTTCTCGTTGCGATGCAGTTGGTGCTTACCAGAGTTTTCGTAATAGAACTTGGATTTGTCAGAATATCTCTTGGAAGTATCTGCACGATTCTGTCTGGTCTTTGGTTTGGACCGGCAGCAGGTGCTTTAGTCGGGTTTTCTGCCGATGTAATGGGATGTCTTATGAAAGGGTATGTATTAAATCCGCTCATCACAATTGCTGCAATGCTCTGGGGAGTGATTCCGGCTCTGTTTCGACCATTATTTTCAAGGGGCAGTAAAATAAAAAAACATGTCTGGCTCAGTGTGGGAATTGCGTTGAGCGCGGTTTTCTGCACATTGGGTTTTGGAACTGCCGGATTAGTACTGATGAATGGATATAATTTTTATGCGATTATGCCTGCTCGTCTGATACAGTTTTGTGTCATGACAGTTATCTATTGTCTGATTACGAATCTTCTTTATTTCAGTTCACTCACTTCTGTGGTAAAAGGTGTGAGTAGCCGCAAGCTTTGAGCGATACGAGGAACAAAAAAAGGAATATTTTGAGTCAATTATGTGAAGAAAGCAAGTTTCGACAGTATGAAAATGGAGGAAAAATATTATGGGATTTAAGACGGATATTGAAATTGCACAAGAATCTGAGATGCAGTCAATCAAAGAAATTGCCAAAAAAGCAGGTATCGATGAAGAATATCTGGAACAATATGGGAACTATAAGGCGAAGATAGACTATAAACTGCTGAAAGAATCAGATGCGGAAAACGGAAAACTAGTGTTGGTTACAGCCATTAATCCAACCCCTGCCGGAGAGGGGAAGACGACGACTACCATTGGTCTTGCTGATGCGCTGCAAAGACTTGATAAAAACACAATGGTTGCACTGAGAGAACCATCTCTGGGACCGGTCTTCGGAGTCAAAGGAGGTGCCGCAGGAGGCGGTTATGCACAGGTTGTTCCGATGGAGGATATTAATCTGCACTTTACCGGTGATTTTCACGCAATCGGTGCGGCGAATAACCTGCTGGCAGCCATGATTGACAATCACGTCTTCCATGGAAATGAGCTGAATATTGATACGAAGAATATCACATGGAAGAGATGTGTGGACATGAATGACCGTCAGCTTAGAAACATTGTCGACGGGCTGGGCGGAAAATCAAATGGAGAACCAAGAGAGGATGGCTATGATATCACAGTTGCATCCGAGATAATGGCTGCACTTTGTCTTGCCGAAGATCTCACTGACCTGAAAGAACGTCTTTCCAGACTGGTGATCGGATATACATACGGAAAAAGAACAGAACAAAAACAGGTGACAGCAGGGGATCTACATGCTGAAGGTGCCATGTGTGCTCTTTTAAAGGATGCCTTGAAACCCAACCTTGTTCAGACACTGGAGCATGTGCCTGCGATCGTACATGGAGGACCTTTTGCCAATATCGCACATGGCTGCAACTCCGTGATCGCGACAAGAATGGCATTAAAATTAGGTGATTACTGCATTACGGAAGCCGGATTCGGTGCAGATCTGGGTGCCGAAAAATTCCTGGACATCAAATGTCGTCAAACCGGGCTGAAACCGAATGCAGTTGTTCTTGTGGCAACGGTTCGTGCTTTGAAATATAATGGCGGAGTATCAAAAGATGATCTGGGAATTGAAAATCTGGAAGCATTGAAAAAAGGTCTCCCGAATCTGATGAAACATGTAAACAACATCAAAAATGTATACCATCTGCCTTGTGTTGTGGCTATCAACGCATTTCCGACCGATACCAGAGCTGAATTATCACTGATCGAAGAAGAATGTAAGAAGGTTGGTGCGAATGCTGTATTGTCAGAAGTCTGGGCAAAAGGAGGCGAGGGTGGTATTCGTTTGGCAGAAGAAGTGATCAAACTTTGTGAAGAAGATAACAGTGGATTCACATATTCCTATGATCTGGATGGCAGCATTGAGGATAGACTGAATCAGATTGTACAGAATATATATGGTGGAAAACGTGCAGTACTTACGGCGGCTGCACAAAAACAGGCTGAACAGCTTGAGAGACTAGGATATGGAAAATATCCGGTATGCGTGGCAAAGACACAATATTCATTGACCGATGATGAGACAAAGCTTGGTGCGCCAAAGGATTTTGATGTCACCGTTCGTGAATTGAAGATTTCAGCAGGGGCTGGTTTTATTGTGGCACTGACTGGTAAGATTATGACGATGCCGGGACTTCCAAAACGCCCCGCTGCAGAGAAGATTGACGTAGATGAGAATGGAAAAATAGTAGGACTGTTTTAATTCTAGTGAAAAGATGCGGAGGATGATGAAAAATGGTTTTTTCTGAGGTTTCCTGCAGAGAATTTGTAGATGTTCTGGGGTCGAAAGCCCCAGTTCCGGGCGGCGGCGGTGCATCCGCCCTCGTCGGAGCCGTGGGCTGTGCCCTCGGCAATATGGTTGGAAGTTTGACTGTGGGAAAGAAGAAATATAAAGATGTAGAAGCGGATATGTATGGACTGATAGAACGGGCGGAGAATCTTCAAAGGGATCTGCTCGGACTGATACAGCGTGATGCAGAGGTTTTTGAACCTTTGTCTAAAGTTTATGCTATGAAGCATGACACAAAAGAACAGAAGCAAGAAAAAGCTGAAGCGATGGAGAAGGCACTTCGGGAGGCCTGCACAGTTCCTGTAAAGATTATGGAAAAGACCTGTGAGACGATAGAACTGTTGGGCCAATTTGCCTCAAAGGGATCCGTTATGGCGATCAGTGATGCCGGTGCGGGAGCTGCATGTTGCCAAGGGGCACTGAAAGCGGCCAGTTTGAACGTTTATATCAATACGAAGTCTATGCAAGACAGATCCTATGCAGAGCAGCTAAATAAGAATTGTGATCAGATGATAGAAAAATATACGAAAATTGCCGGAGATATCTTTGATGATGTCTTATTGCGGCTGAAATAAGAGGATGAGGAGAGCAAAATGGCAAAAAGACTGCTTGGAAAAGAGGTAAATCAGGCCTTAAATAAGCGCATAACAGAAAATGTAAACTTACTTCAGAATCAGGGAATTACACCAAAACTTGCAATCATCCGCGTAGGTGAGAATCCAGGGGATATCTCATATGAAAAGGGAGCCACCAAGCGTTGTCAAACACTTGGTGTGGCTTGTGAAAAAATTTTATTGTCGTCTGATTCCACACAAGAGGAACTTTTGAAGGTTATCGATCGTTTAAACAAGGATGATGAGATTCATGGCGTGTTACTGCTTCGTCCTCTTCCAAAGCATCTAAATCAGGAACAGATTGAAAATGCCCTTGTTCCTGAAAAAGATGTAGATTGTATGACGGACTCCTCGATGACCGGTGTATTTACAGGAAAATCTATTGGATTTCCACCCTGTACAGCACAGGCATGTATGGAAATTCTGGATCATTATAAGATAGACTGTACTGGCAAGAGGGCAGTGATCGTGGGGAGAAGTCTGGTAGTCGGCAAACCAACTGCCATGATGTTGCTGTCAAAAAATGCGACGGTTACAATCTGTCATACAAAGACAAAAGATATGGCATCCGTGATTCGTGAGGCAGACATCGTGATTGTTGCAGCCGGTCGTCCGGGGGTAGTAGATGCCGAATGTCTGCGCCCGGGGCAGATTGTCATTGACGTCGGAATTAATGTTGATCAAGACGGAAAACTCTGCGGAGATGTGGATTTCTCTCAAGCAGAGACAATCGTGGATGCGATTACTCCGGTGCCGGGCGGTGTTGGAAGTGTTACCACTTCTGTATCAGTGAGTCATGTTGTAGAGGCGGCTGTGAAAAAAGCAGGATTACAGTAGTCCGAGATAATATATAATCTTTTTACCTTTATAATCTAGTCATATTTCTATTCTTTCTATCATATAGTGTAGCAGTATCAGGCTATAGAAATATATGGGAAAGGACAGGAACAAAAGTGTATGGATACATTTGCTGTTTACAAAGATATACAAGCCCGTACTAACGGACAGTTTCTGGTGGGGGTTGTCGGACCGGTAAGAACAGGTAAATCTACATTTATCCGCAGATTTCTGGAGGTATTGGCACTTCCAAACCTGAAAGAACAGGATCAGAATGAAATTAGGGATCAACTTCCTCAAAGTGGTTCCGGGAAACTGATTACGACTGTTGAGCCAAAGTTTATCCCGAAAGATTCCATGGAAATTGATCTGGGTTCGGATACCAAGGTAAACTTAAGGCTAATTGACTGTGTTGGGTTTATGGTTCCCGATGCACTTGGAAATATGGAAAATGAAAAAGAACGGATGGTAAAAACTCCATGGTTTGAGGATGCAGTTCCCTTTGCCCAGGCAGCGGAGATTGGAACAAAGAAGGTGATTTCAGACCATTCTACGATCGGACTTTTGGTTACTACGGATGGTTCATTCGGTGAGATACCGAGAGAAAACTATGTCGGTGCAGAGGAAAAGACGGTACAGGAACTGAAGAAACAGGGGAAGCCTTTTGTTATAATTCTAAATACCGTGCGGCCGTACAGTGAAGATGCACAGAATCTGGCGAATGAAATTAGCCAAAAATACCAGGCAGACTGTATTCCGGTCAACTGCGACCAGCTTCGAAGGGATGACATTGTCAAGATTCTGGAACATATTCTCTATGAATTTCCTGTACGTCAGGTAGAGTTTTACATACCTAAATGGGTGGAACTATTATCCCTTACAAGTCCTTTAAAGAAGCAGCTAGTTGAAAAAATTAAAGAAATGTCGTCAAAGATACGATACGTGAGGGATGTAAAGAGCCAGGCTGTAACGCTGGATTGTGACTACGTAAAGGAAACAAACCTGATGAATCTGGATCTTTCTACGGGCATCGTTAAAATCCGCATTGATATGAAAGAGAAGTATTACTACGAGATGATGAGCCAGATGACAGGGGTAGACATCGAAGGAGAATATGATTTGATGCATACACTACAGGAATTGTCTCTGATGAAGCAGGAATATGTCAAAGTTAAAAACGCACTTGAATCCGTGCGCGGGTGCGGTTATGGTGTTGTGATACCGGAAAAAGGGGAAATCACCATGGATGACCCAGTATTGATTAAACAAGGAAATAAGTTTGGTGTAAAGATGAAGTCGACCAGTCCTTCTATTCATATGATTAAAGCTAATATTGAGACTGAGATTGCTCCTATTGTAGGTACGGAGGATCAGGCTAACGATCTGATTGCCTATATCAAAGAAAGCTCAAAAAAAGAAGACGGAATCTGGAATACGAATATATTTGGAAAGTCTGTGGAACAATTAGTAGAAGACGGCATAAAAACAAAGGTTGCACAGATTACCGAAGAAAGCCAAGTGAAACTTCAGGACTCTATGCAAAAGATCGTAAATGACAGCAAGGGTGGGATGGTATGTATTATTATTTAATTTCCCCTTGAAATAAAATGTTGACGGCGTTATAATTAACATTAACAAAAGAAGTATTTTGAAAGAAAAAATCGAGTATTGTCGTAATTTCCTGGAATGTTCGATGCTCCTATTATTTTGAACCTACAATTACTTTAAACGGGATGCTTATTATTGTTCTGTGGATGTCAGGCCACCCTGGAAACAGATGTCAGTGGAAGACAAAAGCATTAACTGCGGCGGCCCACCTAGCTGTAGCTAGGAGTCAAAAAATAGGAAACGGCATTTCGGGGTTACCAATGAAAAAAAGGAGCCACTGTATCGTTACAGCAGCTCCTTTTAGTTGTATGCTTGATTGTGTGGGCATGAAGCAAGCAATACATGGTATCATGAAGGCGCTGAAGAATCAAAAGATATAAAAGGAGAACTATATGTTAAAAGAAAGTTTTGGAATATTACCGGATGGAAGTAAAGCGTGTCTTTATACATTGAAGAATAAAAGTGGTGCAAGTATCAGCGTATCTGATTTTGGATCACTTTTAGTCAAGGTTTATATGCCAGACCAAAAGGGGATGTTAAGAGACATCGTACTGGGATATGATAATGTCAATGACTATAGAACAGGCAGCGGCTGCTTTGGTGCTGTGGTTGGAAGATGTGGAAATCGTACAGCTCATGCAAGATTTCAGCTGAATGGAATTACCTATCGTCTGACGCCAAATGAAAATAATAATAATTTGCACAGCGGTCCGAATACCTATGACAAAAGAATGTGGACAGTATCAAATGTTACGGATCAGGAAATAACACTTTTTTTAGTTAGCCCAGACAAAGACCAGGGATTTCCCGGATGTCTGAAAATTTATGTTACATATTCACTTACAGACGACAATTGCGTCATAATACATTATCAGGGGACTTGTGACCAGGATACAGTTTTGAATATGACCAATCACAGCTATTTCAACCTGAACGGCGCAGATAGCCAAACGACCGTGGAAGATCATTTGCTTAAGATCTATGCGGATATGTATACACCTGTGGCCGATTCTGCGTCCATTCCCACTGGAGAGATTACTGCAGTTCGAGGGACCCCCTTTGATTTCACAGAAGAAAAGAGAATTGGACAAGATCTCCATGTGGATTTCGATCAGTTAAGATACACCGGTGGTTATGATCATAACTTTGTTTTGAGAAAGGGAGAGGGCATTCGCGAGATGGCTGTGGCAGTCAGCAAAGAAAGTGGTATTCGTATGCGCGCTTATACAGACTGCCCTGCAGTACAATTCTATACTGGAAACTCGATCGGAAATAAGAAAGGAAAAAGAGGTGCAATCTATAAAGATCTTGGTGGATTTTGTCTGGAGTCACAGTATTGTCCGAATGCTGTTAACACACCGAATTTTCTATCTCCGGTTCTAAGGGCAAATGACAGTTATGACTCCGTGACCACATATAAGTTTGAAGTGATTTAACAACCTTTTGACCTTTGTATCATATAATATAGGTATGAGAATGAAATGGGAAAATATCTTATTACTATTATTATGCGTTGGCGGTCTGATCTACTCAGGTCAAATTCATGAGAACAATGAACCGGCTTTTGAAAAACCGATCAAGACGGTGTCTCCTTCCAGGAAGCCAGACAAGACAAAAGAAGCTGTTTCAGGAGAAAAAGAAAGAAAAACTGTGTCTGAGGAGGGCGGTATAAGTGATCCGTCGTTGAAACAGCCTGCGGAAAAAACAATCCGTGTATTGATTAAAACACAGGATTTTGAAGGGGATTACCATTCCGGCTTAACACTTGTCTGCAACAGCAATACGAAGACAGAGGACGGCAGCAGGACATTTACGGCTGGTGATACCATCTCGTTGGATATGGGAAGTGACCTCTTTGATCAGGAAGGAGCTCTTAAGCTGTTTCCTGAGGATGAAAAAGCAGGATTTACGGTGACCTCTGTAAAAAGAGAACAGGGAACACCAACCTATGAAGGTAAATTTGAAATATACAGATCAAAAGAAGGTATGCTTCTGATCAATGTATTAAATCTTGAAACTTATCTGAAGTATGTGGTTCCAAGTGAGATGCCTTCAACCTATGAGGCAGAGGCATTGAAGGCACAGTCTGTCTGTGCCCGTACATATGCATATAAACATATGCGGGATACTTCTTTGGCCAATAAGCATGCAGACGTGGATGACAGCGTGTCATACCAGGTCTATAATAATGTTTCGCGCCAGGCTGTCACAGATCAGGCAGTCGATGAAACAGCAGATCAGGTAATGATGTGTGACGGAGAACCAATCACAGCTTATTTTTTTTCCACCTCTTCGGGGTCGACGAGTACGAATGAAGTCTGGTCGGAAACACCCGAGAAATATCTTCAGTGTGTAAACAGCGGCGGACTGGAAAGCTCAGAACCCTGGTTTCGGTGGAATGTTACCCTTCCCCTTGATTATCTGAATCATCAGATTGAAAAATTCAATATCGGTACACTCCAGGCAATCATCATTTTAAAAAAGAGCTCCGGGGGTGCAGTAGATGAATTAAAGCTGGTGGGAAGTAATGGAGAAAAGATATTAGACAGTGAATATACCATTCGGCAAGTATTGTCTACGAAGGGAATACCTGTAAACAGACAGGATGGAACTATGACTACAAAGATGAGCCTGATGCCGAGTGCTTATTTTACATGCACACCGGTTTATGAACAGGATCAGGTGACGGGATACTATTTTGAAGGCGGGGGATATGGGCATGGAGTGGGGATGAGCCAGAATGGAGCAAATCATCTTGCCGCTTCGGGGAAGAAATGGCAGGAGATATTAAATTATTTCTACAAGGAAATTGACCTGTGCCCAATTGTATGATATGCTTGCCAAGATATCACTTGATGAAAGGCTAAGGAAACAGTAATGCAGAATTTTATGAAGGAAGCCCGGGAGTTTACGAAGAGACTCAGCCATGATAATGTAGGAGCGTTTGCAGCGCAGGCGGCCTACTTTATTTTGCTGTCTCTTATTCCCATGCTTTTACTTTTTATGACTCTTATACAATTTACCAGCGTCTCGAAGGATATGGCCAGCAATATGTTGATGCAGGTAGTTCCAGCGGAGTTTCAAAGTCTGGTTGAGAGAATTATTGGGGAAGTCTATGCAAAATCCACTTCCGTCGTGCCGGTGTCTCTTGTCGTTACCCTCTGGTCTGCGGGGAAGGGTGTCAATGCACTTACGGCCGGATTTAACAGTATCTATCATGTTCCGGAGACACGGGGGTATATTATAGGGAGAGTCCGCTCTGCCTTTTATACTCTGATGTTTATTCTGGCCGTGATAGCCTCACTGGTGTTGATGGTATTTGGAAACACAATCCAGAAGTCTCTGGAAAAGTACGTGCCGGTACTTGCCAGAGTTACTTCCTTTATTTTAAGTATGCGGACACTTATTATGGTTGTCGCTTTGACGGTCCTCTTTCTCTTTTTGTATAAGTTTATACCGAACCGGAAAACTGCATTTCGCAGTCAGCTTCCGGGGGCCATGTTCTCTTCAGTTGCCTGGGCAGTTTTTTCACTTGGATTTTCCTTTTATCTAGATAATTTCCCGGGGTTTTCTAATATGTATGGCAGCCTCACAACCCTTGTAATTGTGATGTTGTGGATGTACTTTTGCATGTACATCATACTGATCGGCGCGGAGATAAATTTTAATTATGAGGACAAGTTGAAAGGCCTGCAAAATTCCACCAAAAGGAGAATTCGAGAGGAGTATCAAAATCTCATCGACAATCCAAGAAAAGATGACTAGAAAAATAAAATAATCGAAGAGTAGTTGCGTATCTGAACCGGGTGTGGTAAAGTATAGATAAATTTCTATATTTGTCATGCCCGACATTTCTTTTATGCGAAACGCTTCCCGGCGTTTACGCAGATCATCTAAGAATTCACGGCTGTTTCGGCCGTATTTCAAATCTTACAACAATTTCATATAAGGAGAATGTCACATGAAAAGACAAACTTTATTTCAGAGAAGAATGAATTTTGTTATGGCTCTTATTCTGCCAATTCTAATATTATCGACAATGCTTTCACATCCTCTCAAGATCTACGGAGATTCTGAAAATGCTGTTGTGACAAGGGGGAAGAGAATACCTTATCCGAAAGAGATCGGAGGCGGGTGGTCTACGTTTTATTATTATCTTGACGGAAATCTTGTCTATTGTCTGGAACCCCCAAAAGATAGTCCGAAAAACGGTACCGTTGTAGAGACGAACCCCCTTTTGGGAAATGAATCGCTCGAGAAAGTACTGTACTATGGATATGGCGGTCCGGAAGACTGCACGGATATTTTTATGGGCTGGGCTGATGATGACCTCAGATATTTATTTACGCATATTGCGGCATCTTTTGCCTATTGCGGTTTCGATGGTCTGAAAGGTTGTAATCAGGAGCTGCTTGAGGAAGCCGGAGTATGGGCATACATTGAGTATATTGAGAATCTTCCTGCCGTGCCTGACACGCAGCTGTCATTTACAAGTTCAGAGATTGAAAGCCACATGGAGGATACCATTCAAAGGACCGGGGAGATCACCCTGCAAGGAGATGCACGAAACGAGATACAGATTCCACTTTCGCCAGACATCACCCTTCACAACGACACACAGAAAACAGAGATTACGGGGAAGACAGCCACAGTTCACGGTGGGGACACTTTTTACTTTTCTGCACCGCTTATCGATTTAGAAGACTATGAAAGTGGAGAACTCTATGGAAGTCTGGATAAAAGCTGGAGATCTATCATAACGAAGACGGAGGGAAGCTATCAGGTGCTAGGCGGAATTAAGCCATATAAGGAGAAGTCGGTACCTGTAAAACTACGGATCAAATGGGCAAGGATTCCTTTTGAGGCATATCTGAGGATAAGGAAAGTTGACAAGAATACACAAAAACCAGTTCTTCTTGCGGGCGCATCTTTTAAGATACGAAATCTCGACACAAAGGAAGACATGATTTTAGATTATCAAGGACAGAAAATCAGTGAATTTACCACGGATGATACCGGAGTAATCACAACTCCTCTGAAATTAAGTGAGGGAAAGTATGAGGTAAGAGAAGTACATGCTCCGGCTGGATATCTTCTTTCCGATGAAAAAGCGGTCTTTACTGTTGAAAAATCAGATTCACTTTCTGGGGATGATCAGAACGCTGTGATTGACGTGGTGATGACTGATGAACAACAAAAAGGCAGAATCGAGATACAGAAGCACGGACAAAAACTTCATGGGTATGAGGATGATTTTCTTTATAACGACGATGTTCTGGAAGGTGTAAAGTTTTCGGTTTCAGCCGCAGAGGATATCTATACCCCAGATCATCAGACCGATGAGAACGGTAACAGAATTCTGGACAGTTATCAAGGAACTGAGCTTCGCAAAGGGGCCAAATTAATTGAAATAACAACAGATTTGGCAGGCATAGCCTCTCTTTATGATATTCCGCTCGGAAGATATGAGATACGGGAGATTGAGACACAAGACGGTTTTTTAATCTCGGACGAGCCTTTCATATTGGAAGTGCCTGTAGAGCCTGAGACGGAGAATGAATGTGTGGTGTCCTATGATTGTGAAAATATCAGGCAGAGGACAAGATTATCGCTTACCAAAACAGATGAAGGCACCAATAAGCCGCTTATGGGGGTTGTTTACGGAGTTTATGCAAATCAGGATTTTTTTGCAGCAGACCAGGTTGTTGTAAGCAAAGATACCCTGCTTCAGGAAAAGACCACAGATCAGGATGGAAATCTTACCTTCGATTTGGACCTGCCTCCGGGGCTTTACTATGTAAAAGAGCTTAAAGCACCGGAGGGATACATCAGAGATGAAACCAAATATGAGGTAGATCTTACCGGTAAAGAAGATGCTGAGAAAAAAAATCCAGAAATCATAGAGAAACATCTGGAATTGACGAATAAAAAAGAAGTACCACCTGCACCGCCTACTCCTACGCCTCCCACACCGCAGGAAGAGATACCACAATTGCCAAAGAAAGAAGCAAAGAAACTTGTACAGAGCACACCCGTGAAAACGGGAGACGAATCGGAAATCAGTGAGGCAGCAGCTATCACGGCTGCAAGTGGCTTATTAGTCACTGTGCTCTTGGTACTCAAAAAAAAGAGAATAAAAACCCATTCCAAGTGTAAGTGATTTATGTTACAATTATAATTAAAATGTGAAGAAATCCGTGAGTTTAGGTCAGAATTTTGGACTGAGGATATTTCAAAGGAAGAGACTGATGAAGGAAGAAGATATTATAATAATTGGCACAATAGTATGTTTGCTTATCGTTATGATACTGGTAATGATAAAAAATAACTTTGCCAGGAAAAAACGTCTGCTTGAACGAATTCGAGAAGGGTGGGGGAAAGTTTCGGACCGGGAATACAGTGAGAATGAACTTGCCGGCATTAAGAAATATAGCGAGCGCATGCGTGGTGAACAGTTTTATCTGGACGATATCACCTGGAATGATCTGGGCATGGATGATATCTTCTTTCTAATCAATAACACCATGTCTTCTTGTGGAGAAGATTATCTCTATGCAATGCTCAGATTACCCTTATCTGATGAGAAAACATTAGATGAGAGGGAACGGCTGATTACTTATTTTAGTGAACATGAGAATGAACGAATTGCCTTACAGAGAATCTTCGCCTCGATTGGAAAAATTAAAGATATTTCCCTTACCGATTATGTATATCGGATTAATAATGCGGACAGAAAGAAAAAGGGAAAGTACATTTTTTTGTGTTTTTTATCATTCATCTCAATTGTCACACTGTTTCTGATGCCTTTAGCAGGTGTGTTGTTCTTTCTGGCTATTGCTGTTGTCAATATTTCTGTGCATCTAAAGGATAGTAGTTCTATGGAGCCTTATTTTAAGAGCTTGTCATGTATTCTTCGTGTTTTATATGCAGCGGATGAATTGAAAAAGCTTCATATTCCAGAGATTAAGAACTATACAGGGCGGATTGCAGAGGATGCACAGAAGATGAAAACTATTAAAAGAAAAGCCCGAATGCTTACTAATTCGAAGGGAATGGAGGATTTCTGGGCGCTTCTTGCATCGTATATTAATAGCTTCTTTCTACTGGATTTCATAATGTTTTATGGAGTTTTGGACGAATATGACGGACATATAAAAGAAATAGAGGAACTAATTGAGTTAATTGGCATTCTGGACAGTGCACTTGCTGTCTCTTCTTTCAGAGAATATCTTCCTTTTTATTCAAGTCCAGAGTTTATCGATGAAGATCCTGTCTCATTGGAGGTGCATGATCTTTACCATCCGCTGATTAGTGATCCGGTGGCAAACAGCATTTGTGTATCTGGAGGGGTACTGATCACTGGGTCAAATGCATCCGGGAAGTCCACATTTTTGAAAATGATTGCGGTAAATGCTATTTTGGCTCAGTCGATGCATACTTGTATTGCATCACAATATCGTGCGTGCAAATTTAAAGTGATGACATCTATGGCACTTCATGATAACCTTCTGGGCGGTGAGAGCTATTTCATTGTGGAGATCAAATCTCTGAAAAGAATTATGGATGAAGCAGAAAAAGGAGAGCCGCTGCTTTGTATTATTGATGAAGTGCTCAGGGGAACCAACACGATCGAACGAATTGCGGCATCTTCTGAAATTTTAAATGCACTTAGTTTGTCTCATGTTGTGTGCTTTGCGGCAACTCATGATATTGAGCTGTCACAGATATTGAAAGATGTCTATGAGAATTATCATTTTGAGGAAGAAGTAACAGGACAAGATGTGCGATTCAATTATATGTTAAAACCAGGAAACGCTTCAAGCCGCAATGCGATCACACTGCTTGAGATGTTGGGTTATGACAAAAGTATTGTGAAAGATGCGAGAGCTGAAGCTGGAGTTTTCGAAACTGAAGGCATCTGGAAACCGTTAAAAGGAGAAGATAAGAATGAAGGTTGATATCTATACAGATGGAGCAGCAAGAGGGAATCCGGACGGACCGGGTGGTTACGGCTGCGTACTGCGATATGTAGACACGAAAGGTGGTGTTCATGAAAGAGAGTTTTCACAGGGATATAAGAAGACAACAAATAACCGCATGGAGCTTATGGCTGTTATCATAGGCCTCGAGGCATTAAAGAAGCCCTGCGATGTGGATGTCTATTCTGATTCCAAGTATGTCGTTGACTCCTTTAACAAACATTGGATTGATAACTGGATCAGCAAGGGTTGGACGAGAGGAAAGAATGAAAAGGTAAAGAATGTCGAACTCTGGAAGAGACTTTTGAAAGCGATGAAACCTCATAACGTAAGATTTTGCTGGGTCAAAGGTCATGCCGGAAATCATTTTAATGAACGTTGTGACAAACTGGCTACAGCTGCAGCCGATGGTGCTGATCTGATTGAAGATAACATAATGTGAGGGCTTGACAAGAAGGAAATCCTTTTGTATACTTGCTAATATAGAAAAAGCTGTGACAGGAACAAGTAACCGAGAAGAAAAACGGACAGAAAGCTGCCGGGTGATGAGAGGCACACGTGGAATTTTCGGTGAATACATCCTCAAGCTGCGCACTGAAATCCGAATGCTGCTGAAGGAATCAGAAAGTAGGATGCGACGTGTTGATGGACGTTATAATCATCAGAGTATACCGATGAAATGCTCATTGAAGTACTCACAGAGGTGGCTGCCCCGAGGCAGTCATGAATTTAGGTGGTAACACGGAAGGTAAGGCTTTCGTCCTATTTGCGGGGACGAAAGCCTTTGTTTTCGTTCCTGAATATGATGCGGGGTCAAAAGGTTATACATTTCGTGTTCGCATGAAAAAGCATAACTTTGGAATCCGTGCATTATAGGGGTCAAAATACAGTTTGACTCCCCATCTTAATATGTGAAATTACAGGAGGAATGTTTTATGAAAATCTATGAAGAATTACAGGAACGTGGGCTGATTGCACAGGTGACGGACGAGAAGGAAATCAGGGAACTGGTAAACAATGGAAAGGCGACATTTTATATTGGGTTTGACCCGACAGCGGACAGCCTGCATGTAGGTCACTTTATGGCTTTATGTCTGATGAAACGGCTGCAGATGGCCGGTAATAAACCTATTGCTCTTTTGGGAGGCGGCACCGGAATGGTCGGGGACCCTTCTGGGAGAAGTGATATGCGCCAGATGATGACTGTGGAGACAATTCAGCACAACTGTGACCGATTCAAAGAACAGATCAGCCGTTTTATCGATTTCTCGAATGACAAAGCTTTGATTGTCAATAATGCCGAGTGGCTTAATAACTTGAATTATATTGAGTTTTTGAGAGATGTAGGTCCTCATTTTTCCGTGAACCGTATGCTGACTGCTGAGTGTTATAAGCAGAGAATGGAGAAAGGGCTAAGTTTTCTGGAATTCAATTACATGATTATGCAAAGCTATGATTTCTTTGAGCTCTTTACCAGATATGGCTGTAATATGCAGTTTGGTGGTGATGATCAGTGGAGCAATATGCTGGGCGGAACAGAACTGATTCGACGCAAACTCGGAAAAGATGCTTATGCCATGACAATTACTCTGCTTTTGAATTCTGAGGGTAAAAAGATGGGAAAGACTCAGTCAGGAGCTGTGTGGCTTGATCCTGATAAAACTTCTCCTTTCGATTTTTATCAGTACTGGAGGAATGTATCGGATTCGGACGTCTTGAAATGCCTCCGTATGCTGACATTCCTTCCGCTGGAGCAGATCGACGAGATGGACCACTGGGAGGGTTCCAGACTAAACCAGGCTAAAGAAATACTGGCTTATGAACTGACAAATCTTGTTCACGGTGAGGATGAAGCAAAAAAAGCACAGAGCAGTGCGAAGGAAATTTTTGCAGGCAGTGGTTCTTCTGAAAACATGCCAACAGAGGAGATTGCAAATGAAGATTTCGAGAATGATCAGATTGACTTGATCAGCCTTCTTCAAAAAGCAGGCCTTGTGGACACAAGAAGTGAGGGAAGACGTGCTATTTTACAGGGAGGGGTTCAGATTAACGGCGAAAAAATACAGGACGTGAAATATCTTGTTTTAAAAGAGAAATTCGCTCCAGACGGACTCATCCTGCGAAAGGGAAAGAAGAACTATAAAAAAGTTTGCGTCAAATAAAAACTTGTGATAATATAATTGCGTGAGAACGAAGAACATGTTATTTATTTAGGAGGAACGATATTGGAGAAATATGGTGTGAATGAACTCCGAAGAATGTTTCTGGAATTCTTTGAGAGTAAGGGACATCTGGCAATGGAGAGTTTTTCTTTGGTGCCACATAATGATAACAGCCTGTTGTTAATTAACTCGGGTATGGCACCACTGAAACCATACTTTACAGGTGCGGAGATTCCGCCAAAAACCCGTGTTACTACCTGCCAGAAATGTATCCGAACCGGAGATATTGAAAATGTAGGAAAGACCGCACGCCATGGCACCTTTTTTGAAATGCTCGGTAATTTCTCATTCGGAGATTATTTTAAACATGAGGCGATTAGATGGTCCTGGGAATTCTTGACAGAAGTTGTTGGCCTTGATGCGGACAGGTTATACCCTTCTGTATATGAAAAGGATGATGAAGCCTTTGATATATGGCAAAATGAGATTGGAATTTCATCTGAGAGGATCTTCCGTTTTGGAAAGGAAGATAACTTCTGGGAGCATGGAAGTGGCCCCTGCGGTCCCTGTTCTGAGATCTATTATGATCGAGGAGAGGAATATGGCTGTAAAAAACCGGGCTGCACGGTAGGCTGTGACTGTGATCGCTACATGGAGGTCTGGAATAACGTGTTTTCTCAGTTTAACAACGACGGACATGGCCATTATACAGATCTGATCCAGAAGAACATTGATACCGGGATGGGGCTTGAACGCCTTGCAGTTGCAGTTCAGGATGTAGATTCTATTTTCGACATAGATACGATCCGCGCACTGCGCGATAAGGTGTGTGAAATTGCAGGAGTAAGATATGGTGAGAATCATGCGACAGACGTTTCCATACGTCTGATCACAGATCACATACGTTCTGCAACATTCATGATTTCGGATGGAATTATGCCGACGAATGAAGGACGCGGATATGTACTTAGACGACTGATTCGACGTGCATCCAGACATGGCAGACTCTTAAACATTCATGGTCTGTTCCTTGCAAAATTATGCGATACAGTGATAGAAGGAAGCAAAGATGGGTATCCCGAGCTTGAAGAAAAGAAAAATTTTATTTTCAATGTCCTGAATAATGAGGAAAAGCAGTTCCATAAAACTATCGATCAGGGACTCACAATTTTAAATGAAATGGAAGAAAAACTTTCCAGTATGGGACTTAAGATTTTAGACGGTGAAGATGCTTTCAAGCTATATGACACTTATGGATTTCCGCTCGATCTGACCCGTGAGATCCTTGGAGAGAAAGGCTATGACATCGACGAAGAGGGTTTTAAAAAATCGATGGAGGAACAGCGTAACAGAGCGAGAAGTGCTCGTGCGGCAACGAACTATATGGGGAAAGAATCTACTGTATACGATTTGATTCCAGCATCTTTGTCTACTAAATTTGTAGGATACGATCATCTTGCATGTGAATCGAAAGTGACGGCTCTGACGACCGATGCCAGTGACAAAAATGCGGAACTTACAGATTCCCTGATGGAAGGGCAGAAAGGCACAATCGTTGTGGAAGAGACTCCGTTTTATGCTACCATGGGCGGGCAGGTCGGAGACTGTGGTACCATCAGCACAGAAAACGGCGTATTTCAAGTCGATGAGACGATTCATCTTGGCGGGGAAAAGTACGGTCATGTAGGCGTGATGAAAAGTGGTATGATCTTGGGGGGCGATGTAGTAACCCTTGCAGTAGATGGACCCGCAAGAAGGGCGACTGCCAGAAATCACAGTGCAACACACCTGCTTCAGAAAGCACTCAAGAATGTTCTGGGAAGTCATGTTGAACAAAAGGGATCACTCGTTACGCCAACCAGACTTAGGTTTGACTTTGCTCATTTTGCTCCTATGACGGAAGATGAGATTAGCCAGGTGGAGAACCTGGTGAATGAAGAAATTCAGGCACAGCTTATGGTTAAAACAGAAGTCATGAATATCGAAGAGGCGAAAAAAACTGGTGCAATGGCATTATTCGGTGAAAAATATGGTGATAAAGTCCGCATTGTTTCGATGGGTGATTTCTCGAAAGAATTCTGCGGGGGAACTCATGTCCACAATACTGGAGATATTATGCTCTTTAAGATTCTGTCTGAATCAGGGATCGCAGCCGGGGTCCGCAGGATTGAGGCTTTGACAGGTGAAGAGGTAATAGCATATTATAAAAAACAAGAGCTCATTCTTTCGAATGTAGCTGAAAAGTTAAAATGCAGTCCGCAGGAAACGGTGGAAAAGGTTACTCATCTTCAGGCGGAAAACAGAGAGCTTCATAGTGATAATGAATCCTTGAAGAGTAAAGCTGCAAGGAATGCACTTGGAGACGTCATGGAAAAGGTTCAGGAAATAAACGGTGTAAAACTACTTGCAGCGTCTGTGCCTGATCAGGATATGAACGCTCTTCGCGACCTTGGTGATCAGTTGAAATCTAAAATTGGGGAGGGCGTTGTGGTCCTGGCATCCTCCAAGAACAAGAAAGTAAGTCTGCTTGCCATGGCAACTGATACCGCTATGAAAAAGGGCGCTCATGCAGGAAAGCTTGTGAAGGAACTTGCCGCACTTGTCGGCGGAGGCGGAGGTGGCCGTCCGAATATGGCACAGGCTGGTGGTAAAAATGCCGATCAGATACCTGCTGCGATATCAAAAGCATCACAGGTACTGGAAGGACAGATTCAATAAGAATTTTCCTGAAAAGTGTTGACGTTTTTTGAATATCTGGTATAATTAACCTAGTGCAAAAAAATACCCAGACAGTTGTATTTAAGCACAATCTACAACTGGAGGGAGGTTAGGTGTGAGTCTATGTCAAATGTAATCGTTAAAGAAAACGAGACGTTGGATAGTGCTTTACGCAGATTTAAACGCAGCTGCGCAAAAGCAGGTATTCAGCAGGAAATTCGCAAGAGGGAGCATTACGAAAAACCAAGTGTTCGTCGTAAGAAGAAATCTGAAGCTGCTAGAAAGCGTAAATATAATTAATGTGCTGATTGAGAGGCTGCCGCAATTTTTTGTGGCGGTCTTTTATCGTCAGGGGCGGTTTTACGAAGCTAAACAGTAGGAGATTAGGGTGATGAAAAAGATCTTTAAAATCATGTCAAACAGAGTTTTCGTGGTCGCCGTTGCACTGGTTTTGCAGTTGTTCTGGTTTGTCGGTCTCGGAGTTTTTCTGACAGATCGCTACATCTATTTTAATATTGTTATTACGGCTATTGCCATTGTAACTTCTCTTTGGCTTGTGAATCAGAGAATTAATCCCTCTTATAAACTGACCTGGGCAATTGTAATTCTTGGTATGCCGATTCTTGGAATTGTTCTCTATTTTATTATGGGAAAATCAAGAATTGCAAAGAAGTTTTGCGTGAAATACGAAGACGTACTGGCAGAACAGGGGGAAATACTAAGGGAAGATGAAGAATATAGAACAGCTCTTGCTAAGATAGATCGTCTGGTCAGCGGACAATCTGTATATCTTCGGGATTACGCGGATTCTCCTGTCTATCAGAATACGAAAACCGAATATTTTCCGGTCGGAGAAGACTGGTTTGCAAAATACTTAGAAGAACTTGATAAGGCCGAACACTATATTTTTATGGAATATTTTATTCTTGGGGAGGGATATATGTGGAACGCAGTCCTCGAGATTCTGACAAGAAAGGCCGCTGAAGGAGTGGACGTTCGTCTGATCTATGATGATTTTGGTTGTATCATATCCATGCCTCCAAGATTCTACAAGAGTCTTCAGGCAAAGGGAATTAAGTGTGCTTCCTTCAATCCGGTGCGTCCGTTATTAAATATTGTGTTAAACAACAGAGATCACAGAAAAATCACGGTCATTGATGGGCATACAGCATTTACGGGAGGTGTCAATCTTTCCGATGAATATATCAATCAGAAAGTACGCTTTGGACATTGGAAAGACTCAGGCATCTATCTGCATGGTGAGGCCGTGTGGAACTTTACGGTTATGTTCCTGCGAATGTGGTCTGTGATCACGGGAATGAGAGAGAACTTTGAGAATTTTAAACCGAAGAAACACCATCTTGAAACGTTTGAGACGGATGGTTTTGTCCAGCCTTATGGAGATAACCCAATGGATAATGAAACTGTTGGGGAAAATGTATATCTGAATATTATCTCCAGAGCAAAAGACTATGTCTATATATTTACTCCTTATCTCGTTGTGGATCACGAGACTATGCAGGCACTATGCACCTGTGCAAAGCGCGGTGTAGATGTCAGGATAGTCACACCGGGAATCCCGGACAAAAAAATTGTATTTCTGACAACGCAGTCCTATTATGAGGAACTCATTGAATCCGGGGTCAGAATTTACCAATATACTCCTGGCTTTATACATTCGAAAAGCTTTGTCAGCGATGATGATATTTCAGTTGTCGGAACGATTAACCTTGATTATCGCAGCTTGTATCTTCATTTTGAATGTGGTGTCTGGATGTATCAAACTGAGTCCATAGCGGATGTAAAAGATGATTTCCTTAAAACTCTCGACTACTCGGAAGAGATGACACTTGATTTCTGCAGAAACAGAAACCTGATCATAAGGGGATTTCAGAGTATACTTCGCCTGATTGCTCCCATGTTATAAAACATTATAAGTCAGTCCCCAACTTTTATCATCATCCTACCTGTCCTCACATAAGATGAGATAGAACGAATAAAAATGGAGATGACATGAAGAAGTTCCTGATTGTGTTACTTACACTGGTAATGATAACGCCATCACTTTGTATTACGGCGAGGGCAGATCTAGAACTGGCGTCGCCCAGTACAATTTTGATGGAAAGCAGTACGGGAAAGATTCTATATGAACAAAATGCAGACGAGCAGAGGAGTCCGGCAAGTATCACAAAGATCATGACATTGATTCTGATCTTTGACGAGCTTTCTAAGGAAAACATTCATCTTACAGATGAGGTGACAACCAGTGCTTATGCAAAAAGCATGGGAGGTTCACAGGTCTTTCTGGAGGAAGGTGAGCAGCAGAGTGTGGAAACCATGATAAAATGTATTGTGATTGCATCTGGAAATGATGCCTCGGTTGCCATGGCTGAGCACATTGCAGGAAGCGAAGCAGAATTTGTCTCTCGGATGAATGCACGTGCCAAGGGATTAGGAATGGAAAATACAAACTTTGAGGATTGCTGTGGACTTACTGAATCAACGAATCACTATACAACGGCACATGATGTCGCATTGATGTCTAAAGAATTGATCACCCATTATCCACAGGTCCTTGATTATTCTTCCATTTGGATGGAGGACATTACACATGTGACGAAACAGGAGACGAAACCCTTTACTCTTTCAAACACAAATAAACTCGTGCATAGTTATGACGGTTGCGTGGGATTAAAAACAGGCAGCACAAGCATCGCTAAGTATTGTGTGTCTGCTGTCGCCGAAAGGGACAAAATTCGTCTAATTGCTGTTGTCATGGGAGCACCAGATTATAAGGTGAGATTCTCAGATGCAGCTTCAATGCTGAATTATGGTTTTGGTATCTGTAAACTATATGTGGATGAGAATAAGAAAAACCCGGGGAAGATTGATGTAAAAGGCGGAACCAAAAAACAAGTGGGCTGTACTTATGAGGGAGAATTCCGCTATCTTGATACGGAGGGAAAACCTCTGGATCAGATAAAGAAAGTGGTTAAATTACATAAAAATGTAAAGGCTCCGCTGAGGAAGGGCGATATAGCGGGCAAAGCGGTATATACGCTGGAAGGCAGTGAAATCGGCCACGTAAATCTTGTATATGACAAAAACGTGCCAAGGGCCGGATATTCACACTGCCTGAAAGAAGTATGGAGTTGTTTTTTAATGGCTGCTTAACTGATATTTCGTGCAGCTTTTTACACTGAGACAGCAGGTACAATATGAAAAATTTTAAGACCAAAACTTATCAGATAAAAAAAAGTTGGCAAAACGAACCTCAGGCAGAAAGCCTGCGGTTCGTTTTCGTGAGTGATCTCCATAATCATGAATTTGGTTTTGAAAATCAGATTCTTTTAAAGGAAATTGAAAAGATCAATCCGGACGCTGTGCTGATCGGAGGAGATACAATAGTGGGAAAACCAAGATTCCCAATTGATGTGGCATGTGACTTTATCACTGCAGTTGCAGAAAAATTTCCGGTATATTATGCCAATGGCAATCATGAATATCGTCTTCGCCTCTATCCCGAACAATATGGAGACATGTATCAGCAATTTGTTGATGTAATTCATCGTGCTGGAGTCTGCCATCTTGTCAATCAAAGTGCTTATACGAAATTTAGGGGAACTCCCGTTGCAATTCACGGATTTGAAGCGGATCGAAAGTATTACCAACGTTTCAGAAATGTAAAAATGCCCGTGTCCGAACTAAACGATATCTTTGGACAGCCTGACCCGCATTACTATCATATTCTGCTGGCACATAATCCTGATTATATTGATACTTATCTGAAGTGGGGGGCTGATCTTACGTTGTCGGGGCACTGTCATGGCGGTATGATACGGATTGGCGAACATTATGGACTGGTCAGTCCAAATATGACACTGTTTTATCCTTATGCACATGGCCTGTTTTCTGGTGAGAAAAAAAACAATATGATTGTAAGTGCCGGTCTTGGAGAACATACGATTCCGGTTCGGATTTTTAATCCGAGAGAGCTCGTAGTCATATCTATAGACTTGTGTCCTGATAAGTCATGACAGCATGAAAGGTTAATGACTTGATCATCTGATTAAAAAGTTAAAATTTGATTAGGATTTGTTTTAGAAAGGAACATAGGCATTATGGGAATTCCTGTTAAACTTCCGGTTTTCGAGGGACCGCTGGATCTGCTTTTACATTTAATAGAGAAAAATAAAATAGATATTTATGATATACCAATTGTTGAGATTACGGATCAGTATCTTGAGTATATTCGGCAGATGAATCATGAAGATTTGAATGTAGTAAGTGAATTCATGGTGATGGCGGCAACTCTGATTGATATAAAATGCCGGATGCTGCTTCCCAAAGAGGTAAATGAGGAAGGCGAAGAGGAAGACCCAAGGGAAGAACTTGTTCATCAGCTCTTGGAGTACAAGACGTATAAATACATGTCATATCAGCTGCGGGAACAGATGGAGGAAGCCTCAAAAAATGTATATAAAAAACCAACAATTCCGGCTGAAGTGAAAAAGTATCAGGTCTCTATAGATCCACATGAGCTGTTAAAAGGTGTGTCCATCAACAAACTTCACATGATTTTCCAGTCGGTCTTAAAACGGCAGGAAGACAAAATTGATCCAATCCGAAGTAAATTTGGGCAGATTGAACCGGAAGAAGTATCACTGCCGGATAAAATGACTTTTGTTGAAAAATATGCGGTAAAAAAACGAAGCTTCAGCTTTAAAGATCTGCTGGAAAGTCAATGTTCTAAATTCCAGGTAATTGTCACCTTTCTGGCAATGTTGGAGTTGATAAAAACCGGCAGAATCAGAATATCTCAAAAAGAAATTTTTGGAGATATCCTGATTGAATCGCTGGAAGATGAGAATACCATGGTAGAAGCGTATGCACAAGATCGTGAGGTGGAATATCAATGAAAGATAGAAAACATCTGGAAGCGGCCGTTGAGGCAATCTTATTCTCAATGGGGAATTCTGTTTCTGTGGAGATGGTTGCAAAAGCAATAGATTGTACTGTGAAGGAAACGCATGAATTGATCTGCCAAATGATGAAGAAATACGAGACAGAAGACAGGGGAATTATGATTGTAGAACTCGAGAACGCCTTTCAAATGTGTACAAAAAGAGAATACTACGACTATCTGATCAATGTTGCGATTCAGCCAAAGGAGCCAGAACTTAGTGATGTGCTGATGGAAACGCTGTCAATTATTGCATATAAACAGCCCGTGACAAAGGCAGAGATTGAAAAAATCCGAGGAGTCAAATCAGATCACGCGGTGAACAAATTGGTGGAATATAAATTGGTTCAGGAGCTCGGACGTTTAGATGCCCCCGGACGGCCGATTTTATTTGGAACTACAGAAGAATTTTTGAGGAGTTTTGGGGTGGATTCTACGGATAACCTTCCGGAAATCAATCCTGTGAAGCTGGAAGATTTTAAGGCAGAGGCTGAAGAGGAAGTTAAAGTAGAAATTTAAGTTTTCCCGGTGAAGTGATAAGATTTGCAAGGTTTTCATGAACAAAAGACATGAAACCTTTTCGAATTTGTGTTATAGTAAAGACAGACAATAAAGCCATTGGCTTTAAACTTAAAGTACATGAATCATTAAGGAGGATTTGACTTATGAAAATCGCACTTATTAACGAGAACAGTCAGGCAGCAAAGAATAAAGAAATCTGTGCAGCATTGAAAAAGGTTGTAGAGCCTATGGGACATGAGGTATACAATTATGGAATGTATACTGCCGATGATGCTGCACAGCTTACTTATGTACAGGAGGGAATTCTTGCAGCTGTACTTTTGAATTCTAAGGCAGTTGATTATGTGATTACAGGGTGCGGAACCGGCGAGGGTGCCATGCTTGCTTTAAACTCTTTTCCAGGTGTTATCTGTGGTCATGTAGAGGATCCGCTGGATGCTTATACCTTTGCACAGATCAATAATGGAAATGCAATTGCGATTCCATTTGCAAAAGGATATGGATGGGGCGGAGACCTGAACCTGGAATATATCTTTGAAAAACTGTTTGTCGAAGAAGGCGGCCAGGGATATCCGAGAGAACGTGCTGTTCCGGAGAGACGTAACAAAACTATTCTGGATGGAGTAAGAGGAGTTTCTTTCCGAAAATTACCGGAAATCTTAAAAGAGTTAGATCAGGATCTTGTCAAGGGAGCACTGGCCGGCGAAAAATTCCAGGAATTATTCAATGCAAACTGCCAAGATGATGAGATCAAATCATTGGTAAAAGAAATTTTAGGATGAAAAAAAACGAGATTTTTATGATCCATGGAACGGATTATAAAGACATGACAAAGCAAATTCTGAACCAGTCGGATCTTGTGTCACAGATTGGAGACAAAGAACGAAAGATCGGAATCAAACCAAATTTGGTATCTCCGTCAGAGGCTTCTTACGGAGCCACTACGCACCCGGAGATTGTTGCTGGCATTATAGAGTATCTTCAGGGAAATGGATATCACCATATCACTGTAATGGAAGGGTCCTGGGTTGGGGATAAGACAAAGGATGCCTTCTCGGTCTGCGGATATGATCGTTTGTGTGAGAAGTATCAGGTGCCTTTTGTGGATACCCAGAAGGAAAAGTCTTATATCTGTGACTGCATGGGAATGCAGCTTTCGATTTGTGACTGTGTAAAAAATGTGGATTATCTGATTAATGTTCCGGTCTTAAAGGGACATTGTCAGACGCGTATTACCTGTGCACTGAAAAATATGAAAGGGTTAATACCGAACAAAGAAAAACGACGTTTTCACTCTATGGGTCTGCATAAGCCGATTGCTCATCTGAACTGTGGTATCCATCAGGATTTTGTTGTGGTTGACAATATCTGTGGAGATCTGGACTTTGAAGACGGTGGAAATCCGGTAACGATGAATCGTATCTGGGCAGCGATAGATCCAGTCTTATGTGACTCTTATGTATGTCATTTGATGAATTATGAAAAAGAAGATGTCCCATACATTGGGATTGCGGAAAAACTAAAGGTTGGATGTGGAGATTGGAGACAGGCCAGGATAGTCAGATATAACGACGAACCCCAAAATATTGAGATTCCAAAGGAAAGAAAGATTGTTGAGCTTGAGGATGCGGTGGAGGAAGTTGACTCTTGTTCTGCCTGCTATGGGTATCTGATACCTGCACTTGACAAACTGAAACAGGAAGGACTTCTGGATAATCTTAGAACAAAGATCAGCATTGGTCAGGGCTATCGTGGAAAAAAAGGAAAACTTGGCATCGGACACTGTACAAAAAGATTCGATCACCATCTGGAAGGCTGTCCGCCCACGGAGAATCAGATCTATGATTTTTTGAAAGATTATATCCTGAATCACCAGTAATAATTGGCGAGGCTCTCATGCAGAAAAGCGTGAGGGCCTTTTAAAGGCAGAGAAGATTTTTCAGAGAAAGCGATTTTTAGTTGACGAAATCTTCGGGTACTTTTATAATAAATAGAGCAGAAAGGAAGTAGGAAATGGAACAGTTGACGGAACAGGATGTCAAAAAAATCCAGGATGAAATTGACTATCGCAGACTTGTCTATCGCAAGCAGGCTCTGGAAGCTGTAAAAGAGGCAAGAGCTCAGGGAGATCTGAGTGAAAACTTTGAATACCATGCGGCAAAAAAAGACAAAAATCAAAATGAGAGCAGAATCCGATATCTGGAAAGACTCCTGAAAAACTCTAAAATTGTAAAAGACCGGTCGAAGCTGGATGAGGTAGGACTTGACAATAAAGTGACTGTATATCTCCCGGAAGATGACGAGGAGGAGATCTATAAACTGGTGACATCTATCCGTGGAAATTCACTGAAAGGATATATCAGCACTGAATCTCCATTGGGTAAGGCATTGATGGGGCAAAAAACGGGAGACTGCGTGACGGTAAGGGTGAGTGATTCCTATAGTTATGACGTTGTCATAAAGAACATTGATAAATCAACGGATGAAAAAGATGATACCATACGAAAGTTTTAATGCCTGCACAATGATAAAAGAACAAAGAGTAAAGTATTTTGAGGTATCATGATACAAAAGACAGGAGGGATATGTATGTATTTAAATACGTTTTTGGGATTGCTTATTCCATTTGCGGGAACGACTTTAGGTGCCGCAATGGTATTTTTGATGAAGAAAAATCTTAGTGAGAAGACAGAAAAGGTTTTGCTGGGCTTTGCGTCGGGGGTCATGATAGCGGCATCTGTATGGTCACTTTTAATACCATCTATTGATATGGCTGCTGAGAAATATCGATTTACATGGGTTCCTGCTGCAGTTGGCTTTATGGTAGGAATCTTTTTCCTGCTGCTGCTTGATAATATTATTCCGCATTTGCATCTGAATACAGATAAGCCAGAGGGCGTCATCTCAAAAAGTGAAAAATTGAAGAAGACGACCATGCTTGTCCTGGCAGTGACTTTACACAACATTCCGGAGGGAATGGCTGTAGGTGTAGTTTTTGCAGGCGTGCTTACCAGTAATACACTGATTACAACGGCTGGAGCATTCTCGCTTTCTATTGGAATTGCCATTCAGAATTTTCCGGAGGGGGCGATTATCTCCATGCCTCTTAGAAGTGAGGGAATGTCGAAATCGAAATCCTTCCTATACGGAACCTTATCGGGAATTGTCGAACCTATTGCTGCAGTGCTGACGATACTTTTGACTAGCGTGATTGAGTCAGCACTCCCATATCTGCTTTCTTTTGCGGCCGGAGCAATGATCTATGTAGTGATAGAGGAACTGATTCCGGAAGCCCAGACAGGCGAACACAGCAATATAGGAACGATAGGTGCGGCTTTTGGATTTGTAATCATGATGATTCTGGATGTCGCTTTAGGTTAAATACTAGTTAAAATTAGATCATATATATAGAAAGTTGGAACAAATGAAACATAGAGATGGTAATTTCAGGAAGTTATTATCGTATTATAAGGACTATAAGGGCCTTTTTATATCAGATATGATATTTGCAACGATTGGGTCTGCGGTCACACTGGCAATCCCTCTTCTGGTTCGATATATTACAGGAAATGTGGTAAACAATCCTCTAAATGAAGCAACTTCCATGATCCTCAAACTGGGTCTTGTCATGGTGATTATGGTTTTGATCGAGATGGGATGTAATTATTATATTACCTATTATGGACATATGATGGGAGCCCAGATGGAGCGGGATATGAGAAACGAGATCTATTCTCACTATCAGAAATTGTCGTTTACTTTCTATGATAACCAGAAAGTAGGACATCTGCTCTCAAGAATTACGACAGACCTCAATGACATCAGTGAACTTTTACATCATGGGCCAGAGGATATCGTGATATCCATTATCAAACTGGTTGGGGCATTCATCATATTACTTGTAATAAATGCTCCCCTTGCTCTGATATCCATGGTAATTGTGGTTTTTATGCTTGTCTATGCTATTTACATGAATCAAAAGATGAAGGAGGCATTTAAGGAAAACAGAAGGAGAATCGCCGACATCAATAGCCAGATTGAAGACAGTCTCTCAGGAATCCGTGTTGTAAAGTCATTTGGAAATGAAAACGTCGAGATGAACAAATTTAAGAATGGAAACGAGCGTTTTATGGATTCTAAGGGCCGAACATACAAGTATATGGCGGTCTATAATTCGGGAATGGGTGCATGTACGACACTGATTACAGTAGCCGCTCTCGTGATGGGCGCAATTTTTATGACAAAAGATACACTTACCGCTGCAGACCTTGTGACTTTCCTTCTCTACATCAGTAATTTCACAGAACCAGTAAAAAAACTGGTTAATTTTACGGAGATGTTTCAGAATGGCTATTCTGGTTTTGAGAGATTTCAGGAGATAATAAACATTGCACCTGATATCAAAGATAAGCCGGATGCAATTCATCTGGGAAAACCTGCAAAGGGTGAAGTGAAATTTGAAGATGTGTCATTTCATTATGAAGATTCCAATGAAAGAGTATTCTCGCATGTGAATCTGAAAGTGGATCCGGGAGAGTATGTTGCTCTAGTTGGAAGCTCCGGAGCCGGTAAGACGACATTGTGCAGTCTGATTCCCAGATTTTATGATGTGACTTCAGGTGCTGTGTATCTGGATGGAACGGATATTCGTTCCATATGTCTGAAAGATCTAAGAGAGCAGATTGGAATTGTTCAGCAGGATGTTTATTTGTTTGCGGGTACCATAATGGATAATATTCGCTATGGAAACCCAGATGCTACAGATGAAGATGTGATTCGTGCAGCGAGGGCGGCGAATGCTCATGACTTTATTATGGAAATGCCTGATGGCTATGACACTGATATCGGACAGCGTGGAGTCAAAATATCCGGCGGCCAAAAGCAAAGACTTTCCATCGCCAGGGTATTCCTAAAAAATCCACCGATTCTGATCTTTGATGAGGCTACTTCAGCACTTGACAATAAAAGTGAACATATCGTTCAGCAGTCGTTAGAGGAGCTTGCGAAGGACAGAACAACCTTTGTTATTGCACACAGGCTTTCCACTATAAGAAATGCAGGGAGAATTCTCGTTTTGAATGAGAACGGAATTGTTGAAGAAGGAACGCACCATGAATTATTAGAGTTGCACGGAGAATATGCCAAACTATATCAGATACAATTTTAAAAATAAGAAAGAGACACTTTTCACGGTTTGAAACTGTAAAGGGGTCTCTTCTTATTTTTTGAAAAAAAGAAATAGAATCTTCTCATTATTGTAAAACTTTCTAGATATATTTGTGGTATAATGTACCATATTTCGCAGAGAATTGACATAAGATAATATAAGAAAGCAAGGGTGTGGGTATGACAAAGAAAAAAAAGATTATGATCACGATTGTGAGTGTGATCCTGGGAATTATGGTGGCAGCATACATCGTGACCGCAGTGTTTTTTCATAATCATTTCTACTCTGGTACAAATATTAACGGTATTAACTGTACCAATATGAAAGTGAACGAAGTCAAAAAGGAACTTGCCAATCAGGTGCAAAATTATTCACTGAACATACAAAAAATTGATGGTTCTGCCGAGACATTTACAGCCGGACAGCTGCAGCTTTCCTTTGCTGATAATGGAGAGATAGATAAGATCATGGAAAATCAAAATTCCTGGAAGTGGATTGTTAAAGCTTTTCAGAAAAAGACGTATACTCTGAAAATTCCGATCAATCTCTCGGATGAAATATTATCTTCCACTGTAGATGGACTTGATTTCATGCAGGAAGAGAATATTACACTGCCTCAGGATGCGGCCGTCGGTGATACTGACACGGGATACACAGTGACTGCGGAAGTGATCGGAAATCAGCCTGACAGAGATAAACTTTTATCTGCACTGAAAGATACAATTCTCTCAGGTAAATCGGAACTAAATCTTGATAAGGCTGGATGCTATGTGAAACCGGCAGTCTATCAAAATGATGAGAATTTGATTAATCGTGTGAACCATCTGAATCAGTTGGTATCTGCTAATGTTACAATGAATTTTGGAAGTGGACGAGTAGAAACTGTTGGACCGCAGCTTTTGAAAACATGGGTTGCTCAGGATGAATCTGGAAATGACCTGATTGACCCAAATCAAATATCTGCCTATGTAGGACAGCTGGCATCTAAGTACAATACTGTAAAAGCCAGCCGTTCCTTTACGACAAGTAATGGCTCTACAGTACAGCTCAAAGGTGGAGATTACGGATGGAAGTTAGACCAAGAAAAAACGGCCCAGAATCTCACAGATGCGATAAACTCTGGCACACAAGGTGAAGTAGAAGTGGTTTATGCCAATACTGCAAGAAGCAGAGAGAGCAATGATATAGGAAATACATACATAGAATTATCAATTGATCAGCAAACTTTGTGGTGTTATGTAGATGGAAAACTTTTGGTGTCCACTCCAGTGGTGACAGGAAATATATCAAAAGGAAATGATACACCCAGAGGGGGCGTCTGGAAGATTAAAGGGAAAAGGACGGATTATATTATGACAGGGAAGATCAATCCTGCTACAGGTCAGCCATCCTATCGTACCCATTGTGATTACTGGATCCCTTATAGCGAGGATTTTACAATTGGAATTCATGATCTTGCAAGCCGGGCAGAATATGGCGGGGATATTTATAAGACAAATGGTTCCCATGGATGTGTCAATACTCCCTTGTCTGCAGTGAGCCAGATCTTTAATGTAGTATCAGCAGGATTTCCTGTAATTGTGTATTGATAAACAAGAAGATATTTCGTTGATAAATGTTTGCTTTAAAATATGACTCAAGAAATCCGAGTGTAATAACAGTCATTAGTGTCTGTTTATCTCACCCGGATTTTAAAATACTACGATTATTTTATTTGTCTCCGGCCTCTATGCTCTTTACCTGATCATCTGTCAGGTCATAATCATAAAAGTCTTTATAGAACTCTTTTATCTTATCATTAAGATTGAGATCCGAGAACGTATCAGGATACATGATCTTGGCTAAGAAGAGTGGCATCAGAGCACCTTCTGCGGAGCGTACAGACCATGGGTAAGTTCCGGATGGTTCTGTATACACCTTATCATTTTGTACAGCAGAAACAGATGCAAGTGTGGGATCTTTTTTGATTTGGTCTCTTGCACCTTGCCCCATAGTAAAGATAACATCAGGATTCCATTTGAGGATCTGTTCCGTGCTGACGACCATAGCTGTTCCCTGATCTGCTCCGGTATAGTCGGAGGATGAAACAATTCCGCCTGCGCACTCAACATAGAAAGAAGAGATATCTGCGTTGTTTACTGTTGTGTAATTATCACCACTATAGCGAAGATTTAACACCTTAACTTTTTCATCATCTTTCAGATCCCTTGTCATATCCTGGACATAGTTAATTGTGTTGTCAAAAAAATTGTTAAATGCTTTTGCCTTCTCAGGTGAGTCGTCTCCAAGAATTTCGGCGATTAAAGTAATGCTTTTTTTTAACTCATCCGCATTGGAAAAGCTGTCAACAGTGACAACTGCTATACCCGCATCCTTCAGCTGCTGAGCTTGCTGATCATCGATGTTGGGACCATAGACCACCTGTGCTCCGGAATCAATAATGGATTCCACATTGGAGGCATCATTGTTATTGGGATTGGCATTCGGCCATATTGTGTGATACATGTCAGACAGTTTTGAGATACTTGCAACAAGTTTATCGGTTCCTCCTACCATGTTTGTAATCTGTGCAAATGCACCAATCGTTGTGGCAACTTTATCTATCTTTTCGGGTATCTGAACTTCATTGCCCTTGGTGTCTGTGATTGTTCTTACTCCATCTTTTGTGTCTGAATTTGTTGAACTTTTGGCTGATGAAGATTTTCCTGACGATGTATCAGTACTTGAGGGTTTACTTGTACTTTCTGATTGCTTTTTGGCAGAGGAGGAAGATGAGCTTCCTGCATTATTTCCACATCCTGTCACCAGGAATGTGGCACTTACAAATACTGCTAACATTTGATAAATTTTTTTTCTTTGCATAATATCTCCTTTTTTTTCGATAGGTTAGATCACAGGAGTACAGTGTATCATCTTGCGATTATGCCATCGGTCTTCAATTACTGCCACCGGAAGGCCATATGCCTTTTCCAGATTTTTTTCCGTTAAAATCTCTTTTACCGGACCTGAAAGGGCATGACCTCCTGGGGTGAATAATACTGCCTTTCCTCCACACAAAAAGGCATGTTCAGGTACATGAGTTGTCATGGCAATTCCAATGCCTTGATTTGATAATGTTTTGAGTTCTTTTAGCACTTTTGCCTGATTTCCAAAGTCCAGGCTGGCTGTCGGTTCATCGAGCATGATAAAAGCCGGTTCCTGCATCAAGGCACGAGCAATCATAACCATCTGTCTTTCACCACCGGACAATTCAGTAAATATTTTATCAGCAAAACGCTCGATGCTTAATTGCTCCATCACTTCATGTGCCTTTATGTAGTCTGACTTCGAAGGATTGGAAAAGGCGTTCAGTCTGGCTGTGCTTCCCATCAAAACGACATCAAGAGCCTGAAAGGCAAAAGGCGTACTGTGTGTCTGTGGAACGTATCCAATCAGGCTTGCGAATTTTTTACGCGAAATCTTTTTGAGATCTGTCCCATCAATCAGTACCTGCCCATCAAGCAGCGGCAGCAGCCCCATGATGGATTTAAACAGTGTTGTCTTGCCGACACCATTTGGTCCGAGAAAACATAAAATATCCCCCTGATTGATGGTGGTGCTGAAATTGTTTACAACCGAATGTTTTCCATAACCGCAGGCGATGCATTTAATCTCAATTTCCATTAAGACCACCCCTTCTTTCCCTTAAACAGTAGGTAGATAAACAGTGGAGCACCAATGATAGATGTAATAACTCCAATTGGGATTTCTCCGGATGACAGGGTTCTGGCCACAGTGTCCACAATCAGCATAAAACTGGAACCTGCCAGCATGGAACAAGGTAGGAGTGTCATGTAGTTTGGTCCGACCAGAGAACGACAGATATGGGGAATTACAAGACCGACCCATCCGATAGATCCGCTCATGGCAACCGAAGATGCTGTAAGGAGTGTAGAGCTTAATATAACAAGAACTTTGGTTCTTGTAGTATTTATGCCCAGCGTCTTGGCGTCCTCTTCCCCGAAGGAGAGTACATTAATATTCCAGCGCAGCATAAGAAGTATCGTGGCACCGATGACAAAGCATAGTGCCATATTTTTTACATTTTTCCAACCACCTGTTTTTGCAAAACTGCCCATCAGCCAATAAGTGATTTCCGGAAGCTTTGTATCTGTATCCGCAACATATTTGATGAGAGAAGTGACTCCGTTACACAAAGATGATACAACGGTTCCTGCAAGAACCATGATTAGAAGGCTTCCCCCTTGGTCCTTTGCTACGGCATAACTAATTCCTATAACAAAGAATACCGCAATCAGACCAAAGGCGAAAGAAAGCATCTGAACCTTAACTCCACTCATGTCAAAGAGAATGGCGATACAGGCACCGATGCTCGCACCGGATGAAACTCCCAGGATATCTGGGGAGACCATTGGGTTTTTAAACAACCCCTGATAGGATACTCCTGACATTGCAAGGGCACTTCCAACGAGAATCGACATGATAATTCGCGGAAGACGGATGGAGAAAAGTACTGCGACTTGCCTGTCCCCAGTTTTAAGCCCCTCCTTAAAAAACCTTTTTATGGTCTCAAAAATTTCTTTTCCGGTCATACCGAAGCGCCCCACTCGAAGTGAGATAAAGATAGAAAAAAGCAGTAAAATGGCTAGAGCGATGAAAACTAAAGTTGTGACTGGTTTCTTTTGCTTGTTATTCATCATATATCGACCTTATCTAACACTTGAAAACAAACGATCCGCCAAGATAGGGCTTCCCGCAAGATAACTCTGATCAGAATGGAGGATTGTATAACCATTGCAGTACTGATTAACTTCGGCATTACTATCCTTCATGGAAAAAGGTTTTCCATAAATCTGTCCATCTTTTTTATATAGAAACAATCTTTGATATAAATCAAAAGGCCCGGCTCCGGATACAGTTTCTGTAAGTATCACTTCCTGGTAACTGTGAGGAGCATCACTTCCCATTGCGTGATAATAAAGATCTTTAATCCCCCAGGAAAGTACAGCGAGTGCAGCTGCAGGTGGTCCAGGAAGGTTAATAACAGGTTTATCTTGTATCAGGCTGAATACAGCCGGCCTTCCTGGGACGCAACGCACACCATGTGTAAAAAAACTCGACTCTTTCTCTAGAAGATGAACGGTGAAATCTTCATTACCCTTGGATGAACCACCATTTACAATTAAAATATCTGCTGAATCCAATGCAGTAAAAATTGCATTTCTAAGACTGTCATGATTGTCATAACAGATGGGGAGACAGGTTACATCTGCTCCCCATTTAGACATAATCATCTTGATCAGACTTCCGTTTGTTTCTATATTTTTTCCACGTGTCAGAGGAGTTCCAGGTTTGATCAGTTCGCTTCCTGTGGGAAGAAAGACAACTCGTGGACGTGCTTTTACCTCCACAGTGGTGTATCCTCCGGCAAGGAGACTTGTCAGTGAAAGCGGGGTCAGAATATCGCCTTCCTTTACTAGTTCATCGTTCTTTGACATAAAACTTCCGGATGTACGCACACCCTCACCGGGAACAGGTTCTTTTGAAAGATCCAACTTAACTCCACTTTCCGGAAGAAAAGTGACGGCTTCTATTCTTATCACCGTGTCAAATTCATCAGGAAAATCATCTCCGGTATCAGCACGGCAGAAGTCCTGATCTTTAATCCAGACGGAAGTGTCTGGCATTCCATCTGAAAAAGAGGCTGATTTTACTGCTATTCCGTCAAAGGCAGAACTTCTGACAAGAGGAATTTGGTTACCAGATTGATACGATTTGGCACAGATACGTCCCTCAGCCTCGTCGATTGGAATGGTTTCTGTGCCAAGTTGTGGACGCCAGTGTTCGTAGAAATGATGAAGAAGTTTATTACGTGTTGGTAATTTATCCATAGTAAACAGATATCCTTTCTCATTCGAATTTTTTAAAAAGCTACTTTGAATTGAAAAAGCGTTATGTATTTAAAAGTACAACCCTTATTATACAGATTTTTTTTGAAGAATCAAGCTCAATGGAAGATTTTTTTATTTGTTTGACGCCATTGGTTTTAAGTGTTATAATTTTCAAAGTTATAATTGAATATGAAAAAGTTTAGGTTATTTAGTATTAATAGGGAATCAAGTGCAAATCTTGAACAGCCGCCGCTACTGTGAGATGGGGACGGATATTTGGATACCACTGGACATAGATGAAAGGACTGGTCCGGGAAGGTGAATATTCGGCTGAACCAAAGTCAGGAGACCTGCCTTAACTTATAAAACAGATTTCGGTGGAGATTTTTGTGAAGTTTCTGATACATATAGAGATATTGTATAGATATTATATAGATCAGATATTTAATCTGCCTTCAAAGGCAGATTTTTCTATTTTTATGCCTGCTTTTATTATTCATTTATAAGCTATATCTGACAACCAAATTTATTATGGAGGCTTCAAATGAAGAAAAAAGTATCAGCAGTATTGATTATGTGTCTGACTCTTGCACTGGCGCTTAGTGCATGTGGTAAGACTACATCGACAACATCTAAAAGCAAAAGCACATCAGCACCCACTGAAATTTCGGCAAGTTCAAAACCAGACGCTTCTCAGGCAACATCAGAAAACGTTACCACTTATCCACTTACAATTGAAAATTATGATGGTGATGGAAACAAGGCAGAACAGATATTTGAAAAAGCTCCCGAGAGGATTGTATCCAATCAGCCGCAGGCGGTTCAGTTATTGCTCGCATTAGGCCTTGATGATAAAATCGTTGGAGCCAGCAAGAGCGTCGGCGATGTAGGAGAAACTTACCGCGACAAATTCAATGCTTTGAATATTATTAGTGACACAGATAGTCCTTCCAAGGAGGTTGTTATTGCTCAGAAGCCAGATATTATCATTGGATGGGGTTCTACATTCAATGAAAAGGCACTTGGAAACATCAGCGAGTGGAATGATAAGGGAATTAATACATATATCATGGACAATACTGCATCTGATGAAAACAATCGTACAGTTGAAAGAATTTATACAGATATAGAAAAACTGGGAAAGATTTTCGATGTGCAGGAAAGGGCTTCTGAGATGATTGATGATATGAAACAGAAGCAGGAATCCATCGAAAAGAAAACATCCACACTTTCAGATGATGAAAAAGTTAAGGTGCTGACCGTTCAAATTGTAAAGGAGAATGAGTTCTTTGGACGTGCAAAAAAAGATCTTACAACTGATCTTATCACAAAAGCCGGTGGAATCTCGCTGGATGAGACATTTGGCTCTCAAAGTGTCGAAAATCTGATCAATCTAAATCCGGATGTTATCCTGATCATTAATAGGACAGACTCTACAGCTGACGATAAAATCAAGGCTTTGAAAGAGAATCCCTCTCTGGAAAAGGTGAATGCAATAAAAGATGATCGCTTTGTATCGGTAGATTATGTAGATTTCTATGGTGGAAACTATGAGACAACGGATACTGTCACAGACATGGCGAAAGCATTCTACCCGGACCTTTTTAAATAGTCCGGAGGAGAAACTTATGGATGACATGAGGAAATAACTGAGGTGTGATTTTGAAAAAGAAGAAAAACTTCCCATTAAGTATCGTTTTGATTGTCATGTCTGTTCTATTGATTCTTTCATTGATTTCAGCTATTACATTTGGGCCGGTGCCAATTAAGACTATGGATGTGGCAAAAGTGATTTGTTATAAAATTTTTGGGATTCAGACAGCGCAAGCCAGTGAACTTTTAAATGGTCCGACGATGGAGATTATCTGGAATATCAGGCTTCCCAGAGTGCTTATGGCAGTCGTAGTGGGAGCAGGACTTTCACTGTCTGGTGTTGTCATGCAGGCCGTTGTGAGAAATCCACTTGCGAATCCATACGTTCTTGGAATATCTTCTGGTGCGTCACTTGGTGCAACAGCAGGGATTCTTCTGGGGATGTTTTCCTGGTTTGGGGCACTTGGGATTTCTGTTGGAGCGTTTGCAGGAGCCCTTTTGACTTCAATGTTTGTCTTTGCTATTGCGTTTTCGGGAAAAGGACGCGGAAATACGATTAAACTTCTTTTGGCTGGCATGGCGGTCAATGCAATCTGTTCCGCTTTTACAAACTTTATCATTTATATTGCAAAAGACGCGGAGGGAATTCGATCAGTTTCTTTTTGGACCATGGGGGGACTTACCAGTTCCTCCTGGAACCTGCTGCCAATACTATTCGTTGTGACAACTGTGATGATAGTGTTCTTTCTGACACAGTTTCGTGTGTTAAATGTACTTCTGGTAGGAGAAGAGTCTGCCATGACACTGGGGATTAATGTTGCAAAAGTCAGAAAATTTTATCTTGTCCTTACCTCTTGTGTAACCGCAGTAGTAGTCGCCGCATCAGGAACGATTGGTTTTGTCGGTTTGATTGTTCCCCATATTGTGAGAATGATCGTGGGTTCTGATCATAAAAGAGTGCTGCCGATTTCGTTACTGGGTGGTTCAATCTTTTTAATCTGGTGTGATGTTCTTGCAAGAATGATTATGTACAATAGTGAGATACCGATAGGCATCATTACATCCATGATTGGCGGTCCATTTTTCATTTATCTGATGCTCACGAAAAGTTACGGATTCGGAGGTGAATGAAATGAATATTAAAACGAAGAATCTCTCCGTTGATATCGGCAGGAAGAATATTATACATGATGTGAGTATAGACGTAGAAAAACATGAGTTTGTTGGGATTGTTGGCCCTAATGGGAGCGGCAAATCCACACTTTTAAAATCTGTTTATCGAGTGTTAAGACCGTCAGCGGGAATGATTGAAATTGATGGAAAATTGCAAAATGAAATATCACTTAAAGAGTCGGCGAAAAAGCTTGGGGTATTGACACAGAGTAGTGATCTAAGTTTCGACTTTACAGTGGAAGAGGTTGTCATGATGGGGCGTACCCCTCACAAGAAATTAATGGAGCCGGATAGCGATGAGGATTATGAGATTGCCCGTGATTCTCTTAAAAAAGTTGGAATGGAAGATCTGACTGACAGAGAATTCAATACTCTCTCCGGAGGAGAACGGCAAAGAGTGCTGATTGCCAGAGCTTTGACGGGTCAGCCAAAAGCATTGATTTTGGATGAGCCGACAAATCATCTGGATATTCATTATCAGATCAGCCTATTGGAGATTGTAAGTTCCCTCGGAATTGAGGTGTTTTCTGCTATGCATGACTTAAATCTGGCAGCCACCTATTGTACAAAAATTTATATGATGAAAAAGGGACAGATTGTAAGCTGTGGAACACCAAAGGAAGTTTTTGTACCCGAAATGCTCAGGGATGTATTCGGTGTCAACGCAGAAATCAGTGAGAATCGCGAAAACGGGCGTATCAATATTATCTACACGGGAATTTAAGCAAAACTTTAGTGCTGCTACAAAAGGCGGCGGAATGGAGTAGTTATGAAACAATATTATTTTGAGGATCTACTCATCTCTATGTATCCCTCCGACTTGCTGCATTCCTTTGGCATAAACGGAAAGATATCAGGCAGTATCTATGCGGTGGGGGAGATGCAGGGAGTTCTGCCAGTGATTCATGGACCCAGAGGCTGTGGCTATCATTATCGTTTTTCAGCAAGAAGAAGACATTACCCTTATTTTAATGTTATTTCCAGTGATCTCTCAGAGAAAGAGATCATCTACGGAGGTGAAGAAAAATTATATCAGACAGTTTGTGACGCTTATCAGAGATATCATCCAAAACTGATTCTTGTAATCCCAACACCGGCAAGTGATATTATTCATGATGATCTAGAGATCGTTGCGGCAAAAGCAAGAAAAAAGGGAATTCCGACAGTTGCTGCAAAGTCTGAAACTTTTTCTCACAGAGACAAGAATTTCAGTCGGAAGAGATTGGCAGAAGTTTCAAAGCAAAAACCTGAGCAGCAGAAGAACATTCCTTTTGACACGAAGGGCTGTGGATATACAGAGGCTCTCCTGGCAATTATAGAAAACATAATGGAGAAACAGGACGTACAGCCAAGAACGGTTAATATAGAGACAATTGCCTGGGGGAAGCATGGAAGACAAGTGATCGAGGAGATAAAAAAGACGCTTCGGGAAGTAAATGTACAAGTAATATCATATTTTCCGTCAGACAGCTATGAGAACATAGTTCAAATGCCGGCAGCTTCGTTAAACATTGTCAGGAGGATCAAGTGGGCAAAAAAAATGGAGGAAAAGTTTGGCACACCATTTCTTGCGGTTAACACTGCAGGAAAATATCAGGGACTGGATGGAATCTGCCATTTTTACCATGATATTGGAGAATTTCTTGGTATATCAGAAGAGATGGATGCATTAATTGCGGATAAAAAGAAAAAAACTTCAGCAGCAGTTTGCAGTTTCAAAAAAACGTTTGCAAAGTATCATGTTATCTTGATATCAAGGAATCTGCAGTCTCTGCCTCTGATGATAAAGAAGTATCAAGATGAATTTGGATTCAAGATTCGGTGTTGCTGCGGTATTTACACGCCGAAACACAGGGAATATCTGCAAATTGATGATCGCGTTTATGAGAATCTGGTACTCAGGGTTCGTGATACGATCAATCAGTATACACCACAGACCAAATTTATAATGAATCCTTCTGATGAGGAGCTGATGAATGAAGTGCTCTATTGTCAAGTAGCTTTCGGCACGGATGATCCTTATTATGAGAAATTAGGGATTCCTTTGATTCATTCTGCTGAAGAGAGTATGCCGCTTTCTTTTGAGGCCTATGTTCGTTCCATGGGTGAGGTATATGAAAAAGTATCGTGTTCAAAGAATAAACCGGATCTTTTAATAAATGCTCTTGGTTTCGACAGAGAAGATCCTCTGATCTTAGATGAGAAGAATATACAGGCGGCGAGAAAGATGTGGGTTGAGACTTGGTTTCAGAAAGGAAAATAGTATGAAATGTGCAGATTCATGCAGGCTGTTTGGGGCATATCAGGCAGTTTCAGGCATAGATGGCAATGTGGTATTGCTACATTCTGTGGAGGGGTGTAATTTTGGAACGATGAGTCTTCACCTTGCGGGAAATATGCAGAACATGCGTCAGGCGGGAACAATCATGGGAGATCAGGATATTATATTTGGCGGGGAGGAGACATTAAGAGAATCAGTAGACCGTGTACTGAAGTTATACCATCCAGATGTTATCACGGTGATTACCGGGTGTGCTCCTGAGATTATCGGAGATGATGTAAGAACGGTCACGTCACAATATGACTCAATTCTTCCAGTTGTCTATATTAATGGTGCAGGATTTAAAGGACATTTTGAAACTGGATATGAAGATGCACTGATAACGATCGCCAAGAGACTTACGGTTGATTCAAAAAAAACATCTATCCCAGTTATCAATATCCTGGGGATGAATTATGATGATTTCAAGATCGATGCCGATATCAAAGAGTTTAAGAGAATCCTTGGGAATAAAGTAAAACTTAACTGTGTAACGGCCAGATGCAATCTGGAAGAATTTATGCATATGAGCAGGGCGGGGCTGAATATTGTCTTTTCTAGAGGAAGGAAATTGGCTGAGTTTCTAAAAAATGCGTATGGAACTGAGTTTATTGAGATGGACTATCCTTATGGAATCACAGGAAGCTGTCATTTTCTTGATAGTGTCGGAAAATTTTTTGATATTGATTTTTCTGAAGAAAAAGAGAGACTAAAACGAGAATTGGAAGAAAGGTTAAAAAAATGCTATAGCTATTTAAAAGCTTTCTATGGTCTTCCGGTTTCTGTATTCGGAGAAAGTGGAAGGGCATCTGGAATGCGTAGATTTCTGGAAGAGGAACTGGGAATGGATGTCGTATCTTTGGGAATATCATCTGATGAGTTTAACATGGATGATTTCATTACCCAAGCATGTAAAAGTGATGCTGCTCTCATCTTCGGAAGTTCTTTCGAGGCAGATATTGCCGATCAAATGGAGATTCCTCTTATTCGATATCTCTATCCCGTATTTGACTGGATTTCCATCTCAGACAGCCCCTATATTGGTGGAAAAGGTGTGATTTACATTATAGAAGATATCTTACATACAGTGATTAACTGCCGGAAAAACAAAGGAGGCTTATATTTTGAAAAAAATATGTGTTTACGGTAAAGGCGGAATAGGAAAATCAACAATTGTATCCAATCTTGCAGCCGCATTTGCTTATCAGGGATTAAAGACTGCAGTAATCGGCTGTGATCCAAAGGCGGATTCGACCAGAAATCTGACCGGAAGAAGGATTCCAGCTGTTTTAGATCTCATGCGCAGGGAAGAAGATTCGCTGTATACGTTGGGCTATAAAGAGATTATATGTGTCGAGGCGGGAGGACCAAGTCCCGGAACAGGATGTGCTGGAAGGGGGATCGTAGTTGCATTGGATCGGATCAATGAGACACATATGCTTGATGATCGTGATATTGTGATTTATGATGTGTTAGGAGATGTTGTATGCGGGGGATTTTCGGCACCATTAAGAGAGAATGTAGCCGATGAAGTCTATCTTGTTACAACAAGCGATTTTATGGCTCTATATGCCGCTAATAATATCTGCATTGGAATAGAAAAATATGCAAAGGAAGGATCTGTGCGCCTTGCTGGGATAATTTACAACGGAAGAAGTTGTTTAGATTCCTGTGAAATGGCAGAGGAGTTTGCCACTGAGGTGGGAAGTCAGATAATAGGGAAAATACCTATGAGTGATAAGATCAGTATGGCGGAACTTCACAAAAAAACCGTTGTTGAGATGTATCCGGCCTCCGATATTTGTAGATCGTTTATGAAGCTTTCCACTGCTGTGCTAAATAATACGAAGACTGTGATACCATCACATCTAAGCTATGAGGAGGTGGAAAAAACATGTCTGGCTTACCAGCGGGGATAGAGAAACACCCCTGCTTTAATCATGATATTCATCATAAATATGGACGGATTCATCTTCCGGTTGCAAAAAAATGTAATATCAATTGTAATTATTGCGATCGAAAATATCATTGTGTCAATCAGTGCCGCCCGGGGGTTACGGCAAAACTTATGACTCCGTCTGAGAGCATTTCTTTTGTGAGAGAAAATGATACCTCGCAAAACAATTTGACTATAGTTGGAATTGCCGGTCCGGGTGAACCTCTTTATAATGATGAAACCTTCATCACTTTTGAATTGATGAAAGAGAAATATCCAAAACTTATAAGATGTGTCAGCACAAACGGGATGTTACTGCCGCAGCGTTTGGATGAATTGTTAAACTGTGGTGTTTCGACGATTACGCTCACTTTGAATACATTGCGTCTGGATACAGCTATGAAAATTTATTCGGGAAGTTCAAAGAGGGAAATAGAGGAGCTTTTAGAAAAACAAAAAGAAGGATTAGATGCTGCAATAGATGCCGGAATGATCTTAAAGATTAATACTGTACTGATCCCGGGAATCAATGATACGGAAATGGAAGAAATATCTTGCTTTTCAAAAGAACACAAAGTGGAAATCATGAACATCATGCCCTTGATTCCTCAGGGGAAATTTTCAAATCTTCCTGCTCCAAGTCATGGAGAGATCATAAAAGCAAGAGTGTTGGCCGGTCAACATATACCTCAATTTCATGACTGCAGAAGATGCAGGGCAGATGCTGTGGGAAGACTTTAATAGAATCTGTAATGAAAGAGAGACGGCATCATGCAGGTATGATGAGCTGTCTTTTGACTGACATAAACATATCTGTAATATTTTTATTGTTTACAAGTGAAAGAAAATAATTTATCGAATTATTAAAAAAAACCGAAAAAGTAGTTGACATTTATCTCCGAAGAGAGTATATTCATATTCAACATAACAAATCGCCGCTTATTAAACTCGGTCACAAGATCGAAAAGCGGAAAAGGTAAAGGAGCTATTCACATGTTTAACACAATGCTTAACCTACTAGTCATCGTCATTATTAGTTAGCAAGACTGAAACGCGGAAAGAAAATTCATCCGATTGTTTGAGTCTTATTTGTGTTAGTGAATGGGATTCTTACAAAAAGGGCATCTCATTCTATCAAGTTAGAAGAGATGCCCTTTTTGCTGTCAATTATAATAACAGGAGGAAAAAACATGAGAAGTGATCAGATAAAAAAGGGGTTGGACCAGGCACCGGCGAGAAGTCTTCTATACGCTACCGGATTGGTTAAAAGCGAAGAAGATATGAAGAAGCCGTTTATCGGGGTTTGTAACTCCTACATAGACATCATACCGGGGCATGTACATCTTCGAGAGCTTGCTGACGTTGCTAAGGATGCAATCCGAAAAGCAGGAGGAATTCCCTTTGAGTTCAATACCATCGGTGTCGACGACGGAATTGCCATGGGTCATATTGGGATGAGGTATTCTCTTCCGAGCCGCGATCTGATTTGTGATTCGGCTGAAACTGTGATCAATGCTCATTGGCTGGACGGGGTTCTCTTCATGCCGAACTGCGATAAGATCACTCCTGGGATGGTTATGGCGGCGATGAGAACGAATGTGCCGTCCATCTTTTGTACGGGAGGTCCCATGAAAGCAGGTGTTGATAAATGCGGAAACAATATGACATTTTCAACACTTTTTGAAGGAGTCGGCTCCTTCAAATCCGGTAAGATATCTTCGGAGGAACTGCTTTTTATGGAGCAGAATGCATGTCCGGGCTGTGGGTCCTGTGCAGGAATGTTTACTGCAAATTCGATGAATTGTCTGCTTGAAATGCTGGGGCTTGCACTTCCAGGTAATGGAACAATCCTGGCGGAATCCGAAGAGAGACACAAACTTGTAAGGCAGGCAGCGCGTTGTCTGATGGATTTGGTTGAGAAACAGATCAGGCCCCGCGATATCGTGACAAAAGAGACATTAGATGACGCCTTTGCACTGGATATGGCGATGGGAGGTTCGACAAACACCGTTCTTCATACACTGGCTATTGCGAATGAAGCAGGTATTGATTATGACTTGAAAGAGATTAATGAGATTGCAAAACGTGTTCCATATCTCGCCAAGATTGCACCTTCCTCACAGTATTCCATCTATGATGTCCATAAAGCCGGCGGAGTCTCAGCGATCATTCACGAGCTGGCTGAAATGGGAGATGTCATTCATCCGGACAGAATCACGGTGACAGGAAAGACACTCCGGGAAAACGTTGAGAATGCTAGAATTAAAAATCCGGAAGTGATCCATCCAAGAGAGCATGCGTATAGTCCGGTAGGAGGCCTGTCAATCCTTTACGGAAATCTTGCACCCGATGGCAGTGTCATCAAAGTTGGAGGCGTAGATTCAGATATCAAAGTCTTTCGGGGAAAAGCAATTTGTTTTGATTCCCACGATGAGGCAGTGGCGGCTATTGACGATGGCAGAGTACAGAAAGGTCACGTGGTAGTCATCCGATATGAGGGACCCAAAGGAGGCCCCGGAATGCCGGAGATGCTGGCACCGACTTCGAGCATTGTAGGACGGGGACTTGGACGGGATGTAGCCCTGATTACAGATGGGAGGTTCTCCGGAGCTACCCGAGGTATTGCGGTGGGGCACGTCTCACCTGAGGCTGCAAAGGGAGGTCCGCTTGCACTGGTAAAAGATGGTGATGAGATTGAGATTGATCTGATAAATCGAACTTTGAATATCGAGCTTTCAGAAGAAGAACTGCAAAGAAGAGAGCAGGAACGTCCCAAATTTGAATTCAAAGTAAAGAGCGGCTGGCTGGCAAGATATACCGCATTGGTTACATCTGCAAATACAGGTGCAGTTTTAAAAATCCCAAATGAATAGGAGGCAGACATATGGAGAGCATGCAGGAATGTAAAGATTCAGCCCAAAAAGAAGCCGGTACTTTGCTGTCCGGGGCACAGATAGTGATAGAAACTCTGAAAAAACATGGCGTCGAGTTAGTTTTTGGTTATCCGGGGGGTTCTGTCTTACCCCTGTACGATGTCTTGTACGATGAGGAGATACCAAATATTCTGACCCGGCATGAGCAGGGAGCTGTCCATGCGGCGGAGGGATATGCGAAGGCGACCGGAAGACCAGGCATCGTTATCGTCACAAGCGGGCCGGGTGCGACAAATGCAATTACAGGTATTGCCGATGCGATGGCAGATTCCGTTCCTCTGATTGTGTTCACCGGACAAGTGACAACTCCCGGTATCGGAAAAGATGCTTTTCAGGAAGCCGATGTGCTCGGAATCACACTTCCGATCACGAAACATAATTATCAGGTGCGCGACACGAAGGAGATTGAAAAAACAATTGATGAAGCATTCCATCTGGCAACGACTGGCAGAAGAGGTCCCGTCGTAATTGACCTGCCCAAGGATGTCACGGTGACAGAGGGGACCTATAAACATAGCGAAGAATCCGTGCATCTGGTAAGTTATCAGCCAAATACAAATCCCTCGGATCTGCAGATTGCCCGCTTGATGAGACAACTCAAAAAGGCAAAAAAACCAGTTGTACTTGCAGGGGCAGGCGTGTCAGCAGCCGATGCATCTGAGGAACTTCAGGCATTCGTCAAAAAATATCATCTTCCGGCTGTCACAACATTACTTGGGCTTGGAACATTGCCTGCGGATTTAGATGACTTTTTGGGAATGGGAGGAATGCACGGAAGCTATGCTGCAAACATGGCATTATCCGGATGTGATTTTCTGATCAATATCGGAAGTCGTTTTGATGACAGGCTTGCCACATGTCCGGAACATTTTGCCGAAGGAGCAGTGATTGCACATATTGATATAGATCCGGCGGAAATCGGAAAGATTATCCGAACCGATCTTCCAATTGTCGGCGATGCAAAAAAAGCTCTTCAGAAAATGTTGGATTTTGATGAAATAAAAACCGATCATTCCAAATGGGAAGAGCAATGCCTTGCACGAAAAAAGAAATATCCCCTCGACTATGACCGAGATAATATGGAAGAGATCAAACCGCAAAGAGTAATTGAAAAAGTGGGAGAGATCACGAAGGGAAAGGCATTTGTGGCAACAGACGTCGGACAGAATCAGATGTGGGCGGCACAGTTTTATCCATTCTATTATCCCAATCAGTTGATTACAAGCGGAGGTCTTGGGACAATGGGGTATGGAATACCGGCCGGAATTGGTGCCCAGTTTGCCTACCCGGACAGGGAGGTTGTCGTTTTCGTCGGAGATGGGGGCTTTCAGATGACAAATCAGGAATTTGCAATTTTAAATGAAAATCATCTGAACGTGAAATTTATTCTGATCAACAATCGGTCACTCGGTATGGTTCGCCAGTGGCAGGAAAGTTTCTATAACGAGCGACGTTCTGCTTCCGTATTTAAAAATCAACCCGATTTTGTAAAACTTTCAGAAGCCTATGGCATTAAAGCAGTACGTATATCGGATCCACTGACATTGGATGCACAACTGGAAGAGGCGTTCTCCTATGAAGGTCCGATACTCATCGAGGTTATGACATCTTCTACGGAACAGGTTATGCCAATGGTTCCGGCTGGAATGCCGAATGATCAGATGATTGGAGGTGGCAAAGAATGAGACGTACCATCACCGCACTCGTATATAACCGTTCCGGTGTGCTCAGCATGATCACCAGTGTTTTAAACCGCAGACAGGTGAACATCGAGAGTATTTCCGTGGGAGTGGTCGATCAGGATAATATTTCGCGTATGACAATTGTGGCCAATGTAGAATCGCTTCAGGAAGCTGAGCAGGTAACAAAACAGCTGAATAAACAGATTGACGTAATCAAAGTTTCCGATATCACAGAGGATCCTCATGTCGAAAGGGAACTGGCACTGGTCAAGGTCAATGCCCCTTCTGCGTCCCGCTCCGAGATTCAGGCGGTCATAGCACCGTTTCGGGCAGATACTGTAGATGTGGCTCAAAAAACCATCATCGTTCAGGTTGTGGGAACACATGAAAAGATTAATGCATTTATAGAAGTTTTAAGGCCCTATGGTATTGTACAGATGGCCAGAACCGGGATTACCGGACTTACAAGAGGTTAATCGCATTTACAAAATGCTTTTAATAATTACTAAATATTATATTTTTGGAGGAAAAGTATTATGGTAAAGGTTTATTATGATGATTCAGTAAAGGAAAATGCTTTAGAAGGAAAGACAATCGCAGTCGTAGGATATGGTTCTCAAGGGCATGCGCATGCACAGAATTTAAGAGATAACAAGAATCAAGTCATCATCGGAATTCGCGAGGGAAAATCAGCAGAGGCCGCAAGAAAGGATGGATTCGAGGTATACCCGGTTGGCGAAGCAGCAAAAAGAGCGGATGTAGTTATGATCCTCGCTCCGGATGAGATCCAGGGAAAACTTTATGACAATGAAATTGCACCAAATCTTAAAGAGGGAAATGCACTGGCATTCGCCCACGGTTTCAATATACACTTTGATGTAATCAAACCGCCGAAGAATGTGGATGTATTTATGGTTGCACCAAAAGGACCGGGACATCTGGTTCGCCGGACATTTGCCCAGGGATTTGCAGTTCCCTCTCTGTTCGCAGTATATCAGGACGCGACCGGAAAAGCTAGAGACCTGGCGCTTTCCTATGCGAAAGGAATCGGATCTACACGAGTAGGCGTTCTTGAGACTACATTCAAGGAAGAAACAGAGACAGATCTCTTCGGTGAACAGGCGGTTCTCTGCGGCGGACTTACCAGCATGATCATGGCTGGATTTGAGACACTGGTAGAAGCCGGATATCAGCCGGAACTGGCTTATTTTGAAGTGTGTCACGAGATGAAACTCATTGTAGATCTGATCTATGAGGGCGGATTTGCCAAGATGAGAGATTCTGTATCAAATACAGCTGAATATGGCGACTATGTGTCCGGACCACGTGTAGTCACTTCGGATGTAAAAGCAAATATGAAAAAAGTTCTCGACGATATTCAAAATGGAAACTTTGCCAAAGACTTTGTCGATGATAACGCCAAGGGATTCCCAAAATTCAAAGAACTCCGTGCAAAGAATGCAGGTCACCAGATCGAGACGGTCGGAGCAGAACTTCGCAAGATGATGCCCTTCGTAAGAGAAAACGACTGATACCAGGGTTATAGCAAAATTCTCTGACCCAAACATAAGAATGAAAGTATATAATATCCAGAGGTGAAAAAGAAATGGGACTTGTGACGAAAGAAGATATCGATCAGGCACTTAAAGTTTTAGAACCGGTGGTTACTCATACGCCACTGCAGTATGACCGCTATCTGTCTGAGAAGTATCAGGCGACGGTACTTTTGAAAAGGGAAGACCTGCAGAGGGTGCGCTCATTTAAACTGAGAGGCGCATATTACGCGATTAAACAGAAAAGCAGAGAAGAATTATCACACGGTGTGGTTTGTGCAAGTGCCGGAAACCATGCACAGGGTGTCGCTTATACCTGCCGTGAGATCAAGGTTCATACAGTGATCTTTATGCCTACGACGACACCCCAGCAGAAAATATCACAGGTCACGTTTTTTGGAGGAGATTATGCCGAAATACGATTAGTAGGAGACACCTTCGATGCGTCTTGTCAATCGGCAAAAGACTATGCAGCGGAAAATAAGATGGCTTTCATTGATCCCTTTGATGACCCGGATATCATTGCCGGACAAGGAACACTCGCAGCAGAGATGATTCAGGATATAACTGCGGGCGGATATGATCTGGATTATGTGTTATGTGCCATCGGTGGGGGCGGACTGATCAGCGGTGTGAGTACTTATATAAAAAATACAAGCGCGGATACAAAAGTAATTGGGGTGGAACCAGCGGGGGCCTCTTCGATGAAGAAAGCTTTCGATTGCGGATGTCCCTCGCCCCTTGCGTGGCTGGATAAATTTGTCGACGGGGCTGCTGTGCGGGAAGTTGGACAGCTGACCTATGAACATGCAAAAGAGTATGTGGATGCTCTGATATCCCTAGACGAAGGCCAAGTCTGCACTGCAATTCTCGAATTATACAGTAAACAGGCAATTGTGGCTGAACCGGCAGGTGCTTTAAGCGTTGCGGCTCTTGAGACCATGAAGGATGAGGTAAAGGGGAAAACTGTTGCCTGTGTGATCAGCGGCGGAAACAATGATATCAACCGTATGGCTGAGATTGAAGAGCGTTCGCTCATTTATCAGGGATTGAAGAATTACTATGTCGTTAATTTTCCGCAGCGTCCCGGCGCACTGAAAGAGTTTGTGAATGAGGTGCTGGGGACGAATGATGATATTACACGTTTTGAGTATACGAAGAAGATTAATCGCGGAACAGGACCGGTAATACTTGGAATTCAGTCAAAATCAAAAGACGATGTACCAAACCTTGTAAGGCGGATAGCAGCATTTGATCAGTGTTACATCGATCTGAAAGAAAACCAGACGCTGTACTCACTGTTGGTGTAAGATAAGTAAAATAATTCAGTAACTACAAAAGAGGATTCCCGCACTGTTAGATAGTTGTCAGTGAGGGAATCCTCTTTTGTGGTTAAAAGCAATTACAGAATATTATGATACCAGGGTCAAAAGGTCCTGCGTTTCATGCTTGCATGAAAAAGCATGACCTTGGGACCCGTAAAAACATGAGAACGCAACCCGATTAGGGTGGAATTCGAATGTTTTTAGGGTGCTGAACATCCAGTGGATGTTCGTTTAGCACGGACCGAAGCGGAGCGGAGACTTGTGAGAGCTCGAAGAGCGTAACAATCCGTGTATCATAAGGGGTCAAATTACTTTTGACCCCAACCTCATATTATATTTGAGCTAAATACTTACCTATTACATATCCCTGGGTATAGTTATGTCCCAGATTTAGGCCATATACGTCCAAAGGATAGTCGATGCCTCCATAGAAGTTTCCGGCGAGGTTTCCGATTGCATAGACACCCTCAATTGGATTACCATTTGTATCAAGAGGCTGAAGTTTTTCGTTCACTTCAACGCCTGAGCAAGCCATAGTCAGGCGGATGTGACGATGAATTCCGTAATATGGTGGTTTATCGATTGTCTTCAAGTATTTCGCCGGCACACCGAATTCAGTGTCTTTTCCAGATTTTGCGATTTCATTATACGTATTCACGGTCTCAACAAAAGTGTCTGAATCATTGATTTCAAGCTTTTTGGCCAATTCTTCGAGAGTGTCTGCTCTATAGGTTGCAAGCAGAGGCTCGATGACATTTGTGTGTGCTACTTTTTCCTCCGGCATAAAGTTCTTCATGCCTTCCGGGTCAACCAGTCTTCCTGGGAAATTGGCTGCCTTGTTCATGTAATCGGAATCAAAGATCTGGCAGTAATGACCCTCATCTTCTTTGCCAAGCAGATAGCAGTTCATAATTGCCATATCCGTTGTCTCATCACAGAAACGTTTTCCGTTTTTCCTGACACGTAAGAACGGCATGTCACACATAGAAGCTGGCCCAGAATCAAAATCGTGGGCCATCTTTGTATGCCCAATATTCTCCATTTTCCCGCCGGCCCAGATGATCATCTTCTGACCGTCACCGGTTCTGCCAAATTTCTTAATGCCAAGGTTTACGACATCGGGCATATAATAGCTAAGCATATCTTTGTCACTTTGGTAATCACCGGTTCCAAGAACAACACCTTTTCTTGCGTTGAATTGAACATACCCCTCTTTAGTTTTTGCAATAACTCCGACAACTTTTCCATCTTTCTTTACAAGCTGTTGTGCCGGCGTATCGAGGAAAAGCTCTACGCCTGCTTTCACGGCTGTCTTCGCAAGGGCTTTCATTCCATCACCGGTATCATACGGCTTTGGACCGAAGAAAGTAGTAATAAAATCAATCTTATATCCACCACTTTCCAAAAGGGCCTTGTGAGGGTCATTTCCCTGATCAATGATCTGTGCACCGCCTTCCAGAGCTTTGTCCATCATCCAGTGAACGGCTTCTCCGGAATGTCTGGCCCACATCTCGATCAATCCACGTTTTGGACGGTGATCAGAAGCTGACATCAATTGTGATACAAGCCTTTCGACATCGGACGGATCACTTTTATCCAGATTAATTCCGGCACCGGAATTTCCACGTGCATCGATGAATGTGCCTTTCTGCAAAAGAGCAACAGATGCTCCGCCTTCACGTGCAGCCAGTGCGCAGGGAACACCGGGGGAACCTGCCCCGACTACAACAACATCATATTCTTTTGTCTCTTTGATATTGATGATGGGAGCCTGTTTTTTGAAAAATTCTGGTGTCGATGATGTTACATGGCCATAAGGTGTTTCCATAGATTTGTTGTTTCCCATAATAAATTCACTCCTTTATGTATTTTAGTATTCTATTTATCACTCACTTAAACGATAGCACTTATAGAGCGAATATTCAAGATATAGAATAAATAAAAGGAATATTGGTGAGAATAAAAAGGATAAACGAGGAATTGGACCTGAAAAAATAATAATATTTTAAATATATAGAATTATAAAATGTTTATACTAAGAAGAAAGAATTTAAAGTATATGAGTTAAAAAAAGTCAATAGACCCCTGAAGTATTGCCAGAAGGTCTTATTGACTGTATTTCTAAGCTTTAAGAGGAACCCCTTATACAGGACGGAACAAATGTCTGGGAATTCCATCCACCATTATAGGGGAAACATCTCCCTGAATCAATGGACGAACATAATTTATGAATTCTTCTGCCACGTAATCACCCTCTTCATTCATCCACTTTCTTGGAACCAGTTTCTCATCATTTGCAATTTTATGCACATCTTTTACCTTGGTTCCGCACTGGTATGGATCATCTGATATACGGTTTAAAACTACCATTTTACCGGAATCTCCCTCATCAGCTGCTTTTACTGCAGCGCCGCCAACCTGATAAGCTTCGAGAATATCCACACGAGAGGCTAGATGAGATCCCGAACGCTGAAGAGTGCTAAGTTCAATAGATCTGGTTTTGCAGCCGATTTCCCCGGCAACATAACTTGCGAGATAATTGGCAGTTCCGGAAAGCTGCTTATGACCAAAGGCATCCACAAAATCGAGACTCTGTCCGAGCTCACATACGTAGCGGCCGTCTGAAAGCCTTAATCCTTCTGAAACTGCGATCACAACAGAAGATTTTGACGACAATAGATTTTTGACCTTTTCACCGAATTTTTTCAGATCAAAAGGGAGTTCCGGTAGGTAGATCAAATCAGGTCCGCAGCAATCCTCACCTCTTGAAAGAGAAGCAGAGCCTGTCAGCCATCCTGCATTTCTGCCCATGATTTCTACGATAGTAACGACCCCTTTTTCATATTCGAGACAAAAGCTGTCTCTTATGATTTCTTTGATAGAAGTCCCGATATATTTCGCAGCACTTCCATATCCAGGTGTATGGTCTGTCAGTGCCAGATCGTTGTCGATCGTCTTTGGACATCCGATGAATCGTGTCGGATGTCCAGTGACAATTGCGTAATCTGAAAGCTTTTTTATAGTATCCATGGAATCATTTCCACCGATGTAAATAAAGGCTTCAATGTCTAATTTATCCAGAATTCCAAAGATTTTTTCATATACTTCTCTGTCTTCGTGAATCTCGGGAAGCTTAAAACGACAGGAGCCGAGAAATGCTGCCGGAGTCCTTTTCAGCAGCTCTGTATCCAGATCGTTTTTAATATAGTCGGACAGGTCTATGTAGCGTTCCTGCAGCAGTCCCTGTATTCCGTGCAGCATCCCAAATACTTTTCTGGCACCACGGTCTTTTGCAGTACGGTATACACCTGCAAGACTTGAATTGATAGCGGCAGTAGGGCCACCGGATTGGCCAACAATGATATTACCATTCATAAATGATACCCCCTTTTTGGTATTGTTTAAAATCTGAAAATATTATATAAATACAGTTTAGTTTATTCTGAATAAAATGTAAACAGATATAGAAGATAAAAGTAAAGGTTATGTTGTTCTGAAATTGATCTTTTCGGAGTATTACGTATGGTCTGTAGATTTGTTTTGACAATGATCGATGTATATGCTAAATTTATTACAGTATTATACGGGAAGGGGAAGAAAAGATGGAAGAATTAATGCCGCATCTAAAAACTAAAGAAAAGTGATTCTGCTGTATATGCCATTTTACCAGGTGATCCGGCAAGAGTTGACCGGATTGCGGAAGTTCTGGACGATACCAAAGAGCTTGCCTTCAACAGAGAGTTTCGAAGTGTCAAGGGAACTTATAAAGGCATTCAAGTTCTGGCAGTTTCCACTGGTATTGGAGGAGCCTCTACGGCTATTGCAGTAGAAGAACTGGCCAGAATTGGTGTAAAAGTTATGATTCGTATCGGAAGCTGCGGGGCTCTCCAGCCGGACATCAGACTGGGAGACCTAATACTTGCAAGCGGAACGGTAAGAGATGACGGTGCGTCGGCATCCTATGCAAAACCGATTTATCCTGCAGTACCGGACACAAAACTGCTTTTTGAATGTATCCGGGCGGCCGAGAATGAAAAAGCGGCCTGTCACGTTGGGATTACAAGGAGCCATGACAGCTTCTATATTGATGAAGAGGAAGAAGTCAGTAAGTATTGGAGTGAAAGAGGAGTTCTGGGTGCCGATATGGAGACAGCTGCTCTTTTCGTGATTGGAGGACTGCGTGGAGTAAAAACAGCTTCTATATTGAATACAGTTGTGGAATCCGAGGATAAGCTGGAAGATCATATTAATGACTATACATCCGGAGATCAGAAGATGATGCATGGTGAAAAGTTGGAAATATTGACTGCACTGAATGCTTTTGTCTCATATGATCAACTTTAAATTTGTAGGGAGGGAAAAAATGAAGAGAATATTTAAAACAAAGTTTAATGCAGCCTGTTTTGTACTGATTCCGGTATGTATTGGAATCAACTATGTTGGAAAGCTATTTGCATCGCTGCTCAAACTTCCGCTTTGGCTGGATTCCATTGGAACCTGTATTGGCGGAGTACTGGGAGGCCCTGTTATTGGCGGAATCTGTGGTGCTGCAAACAATCTGATTTATGGACTGACAACAGGTGATTCGATTACGCTGATCTATGCACTTACCAGTTTTGGAATTGGTGTCGCGGTCGGGATAATGGCGCGGCTTGGCCGTATGAAGACATTTCCCGGTGCACTCCTCACAGCAGTTGCTGCGGGACTTACAGCAGTTGTGATATCAACGCCTCTGAATATCATTTTCTGGGGAGGTATGACGGGGAATGTATGGGGGGATGCAGTGTTTGCATGGTCACAGGCAGGAAAACTCCCCGTGTTTTTCGGATCATTTCTCGATGAAGTCATTGTAGATGTTCCAGATAAACTTATCACTTTACTTCTTGTCTTTGCGATTGTAAAGAATCTTCCGAAGAAACTGACGTCACTCTATGATGTTGATGATGAAGTTGAAAGTCTGGATTAAGGAGAAGTACAATGAACAACAGTATCAGCTTATACGTCGATAAAGACACGTATTTGACAAGACTACATCCATTCACAAAACTGGTATTTATTCTGGCAGCAATCAGTATCCCCTTGCTTTGGGGTACTTTGTGGATGTATATAGTTATGATAGCACTGAGTCTGTGCCTGCTGATCAGTGGAAGAATCATCAGGAAAGCCTATCCCCTGATTGCATTTTCCTTTACAATCATCATTATGATTTTTCTGATTCAGGGATTGTTTAATCAGGAGAATAAAAATGTACTTTTTTCTGTCGGACCGCTTCGCTTTTATAAGGAAGGAATTCTCTATGCGTTGAAAATTGGCCTTAATATCCTGAATATGCTTCTATGTTTCGCAGTTTTTGTTCTTACGACGAAACCTGCAACATTAGTGGAATCCTTGGAGCAAAGGGGTGTTTCGCCAAGATTCGGCTATATTGTTAGTTCTGTATTTCAGATCATTCCTCAGATGATCGGAACTATGCACACGATTCAAGATGCTCAGGCAAGCAGGGGAATGGAGACAAAAGGCAATTTATTAGTACGGGCAAAGGCATTCATTCCGTTGATCTCACCTATAGTGAGCAGTTCGCTGATCAATACGAGGGAAAGGGCAATTGCTCTTGAAGTACGGGGTTTTGATTCAAAAGTAAAAAAGACGTATATGGAAGATCACAATCTAAAAAAAAATGATCGGACGTTTATGTCATTGATGACCATACTCATCGCAATCTCAATGATCTGGAGGATTTTTCAATGGCTTTCATAGAGGTTTCGAATTTGAAATATCGCTATCCGCATACGAAAACTCTTGCACTCGACGGAATAAATCTCTCGATTGAAAAGGGAGAGTTTATCGGTATAGCAGGAGAAAACAAAGCGGGAAAAAGTACATTATGTCAGTCATTTGCGGGTCTGATTCCCACGATGTTCAAAGGTGCTTACGGCGGAAAGATTTTAATTGGCAAAAAAAATGCAGCGGAAACACCGATTGCGGAGCTCTGCCAGAGTGTTGGACTTGTCTTTCAGAATCCTTTTAACCAGCTATCTGGCGCTAAGGAGACGGTCTTCGATGAGATCGCATTCGGCCTTCAGAATCTTGGTGTACCACGGGAAGAAATGATCAAAAGAGTCAGGGATAATCTGAAGCTTCTGGATATAGAGAAATACGCTTATCGGAATCCCTTCGATCTTTCCGGAGGACAGATTCAAAGAGTGGCAATCGCCAGCATCCTTGCCATGAATCCCGAGCTGATCGTGCTGGATGAACCCACATCCCAGCTTGATCCCCAGGGCAGTGAAGAGGTCTTCAAGGCTGTCGAAAAACTTACAAAGTCAGGGATCACGATTATCATGGCAGAGCACAAGATGGAAAAACTAGCTTCTTACTGCGATAAAATACTGCTTCTGCATAAGGGAAAACAGATAGCATTCGATACACCTGAATACATTTTTTCCAGAGATGATCTGGATTCAATTGGCGTGCTGCCGCCTGTATATACACAGGTGTGCAAAACGCTCTCTATTTCAAAGAAAAGTGAAAAAGACAAGATCATTTATCCGGTGACATTTCAGGATGTTGAGAAACTAAAAGGTTTTTTTCCCGAGCATCTTGTGGGGAGAATAACAAGTTCAGAAGATGATTCCATAGTTAAAAATCCCGTTTTTCAAATTGAACATTTAAGCTTTTCCTATAACCCAATGGTTTCTGTAATTGAAGATGTGAATCTGACATTTAGAAATGAACCAACAGCAATTATTGGTCAGAATGGTGCCGGGAAGACAACATTGGTTAAGCTGCTGAAAGGGCTAATAAAGCCCGCATCCGGAAGTATTTTGTTTGAAAGAAATGACACGAAGAATCAGACGGTTGCTCAGCTGTCTGCACAAATTGGATACGTCTTTCAGAATCCGGATGACCAGATATTTAAAAATAAAGTGATGGATGAGATCATGGTTGGTCCTTTGAATCTTGGCTGGAGTAAGACAAAGGCGAAGGAGAGTGCCAGGGATGCTCTGGAGATGGTCGGATTGATCGATAAGGCAGAACAAAATCCATATGATCTTGACCTGTCAGAGCGAAAGTTAATTGCCGTTGCATCTGTAATTGCAATGAATCCGAAGGTTTTGATTCTGGATGAGCCGACTATTGCACAGGATGTAAAAGGAAAAGAGATCATCGGGAAACTGATTACTTCTCTTTTTGCACGGGGGAAACTTATTATAACAATTCTTCATGATATGGATTTTGCTGCAAAATATTTTAATAGAATCATTGTAATGGCGCATGGAAAGATCCTGGCGGATGGTCCAAAAGAAGAAGTTTTTTATCGCACAAATACTCTGAAACAGGCGCATCTTGAACAGCCGCATGTCACATCTCTGTGCAGAGAACTGGGATATGAGGGCGTGTTTTTGGACACAGACGATCTCAACGCCTAATTACTATATCTGGCAGAGGGTATCATGGAAGGAGGGAGTATGAAAAAGGTAAAGTTCTTTATTTTTTCCCGGAGTTTCCTATGAATCCTATGAAGAATAATAAAGAAGTCGATGAGATAGGTGTAAAAACTTATAGCATCGGCTCCTTTTCATTATCCTTCGGGTATGATACAATGATACACAGATTACTCGGTGCGAAAGTGCGCCTGTACTTTAACTTGAATACTACTAATGAAAGGAAGAATGTGATACACAAATTTTATGTTGAGATTAACAGATATACGAAAAGCATATAAAACCAATGATTTTACCCAGACGGCGTTGGACGGAGTCTCAATGGCATTCAGAGATAACGAGTTTGCTGCGATTCTGGGGCCTTCCGGTTCCGGAAAGACGACACTGCTCAATATTATCGGGGGATTAGACCATTATGATTCCGGGGATCTGGAAATTGATGGGATATCGACAAAGAAATATAAATCAAGTGACTGGGATACGTATCGCAACAATCGAATTGGTTTTGTCTTCCAAAGTTATAACTTGATTCCACATCAGACGATACTTGCGAATGTAGAACTTGCACTTACACTTAGTGGTGTTTCACCGACAGAACGCAGGGAACGGGCAATTAAGGCGCTGGAGGAAGTGGGACTAGGTGAGCATATCCGGAAACTTCCGAGCCAACTCTCAGGAGGGCAGATGCAGCGTGTCGCAATTGCAAGGGCACTGATTAATAACCCGGAGATTCTGCTGGCTGATGAACCGACCGGTGCACTGGATACGAAAACAAGCAGGCAAGTGATGGATCTTCTTCAGAAGATTGCAAAAGACCGTCTTGTCATCATGGTGACGCATAACCCGGAATTGGCGGACGAATATTCTAATCGAATTATCCGTCTGCAGGATGGAAAACTGATTGATGACACCAATCCCCTCGATCCTGACAAAGAGGAACAACGGCCGGCTGAAGAACCGCATAAAGTTGGAATGTCTCTTTTTACGGCAATTTCACTTTCACTTAGCAATTTGATGACAAAAAAGGGCCGTACCTTTATGGTTGCCCTGGCAAGTTCTATCGGTATTATAGGAATTGCCGCTATCTTGGCTCTGGCAAATGGAATTGATGAGTATATAGAAACTACGGAAGAAGAGACCATGAGTATCTATCCTCTGACTATTCAGGAAAAGGGATTTGATTTTGAGAGCCTGCTGGCCAGTGCGGGACAGAGGGCAAATGATTCAGATGATAAATCTGGATCAGAAGCTGAGAAATCAAAGGAAGATTCTTCGAAAAAATCTAAAACAGAAAAAGTAAAAGAACAAAAGATTGTCGAGAGTATCTTTCAAAACCAGAATAAAAACGATTTGAAATCATTTAAAGCTTATATCGAAAAAAACAAATCGAAGATAGACCCAAATGTAAAAACGATTCAGTATGTATATGATGTTACTCCACAGATTTACCTGGATAATACGGACAAAAGTATTGATCAGGTGAATCCGGATGCACTGCTTACTAGTTATGGATTTGGTGCAAATGCAGCAATATTCGGTTCATCGGGTTCAATGGGAATGGATGCTTTTCATCCATTGCCAGGTCCAAGTACGATGTATGACAATCAGTATAAGATCAAGGCCGGGCGATGGCCGAAAAAGTATGATGAGACAGTTCTTGTTCTGATGCCCGATGGAAGTATCTCCGATTATGTGCTCTACGCAATGGGACTGCGGCAGAGAAGCGAACTAAAAGATATGTTGAATGCTCTGCTTGACAATCCGGATACAAAGGTAAAACTCGATAAAAACAATATTGATCTGACCTATGATAAACTTATGTCGGCAAAGTTCAAGGTAATCAGCCCGGCGAGCCGTTATCAGTATGATGACAACTATAAAGTATGGGTTGACCGCTCCGATAACAATGAATATATGAAAAAGGTTCTTTCGAATGGAATGGATCTGAAAGTAGTCGGTGTTGTACAGCCGGATCCGGATGCAAAGGCTACTTCATTGTCACCCGGAATTAATTATACGCCGGAGCTTATTACTAAATTAATGAAAGAAGCGGAAGATTCAAAGGTTGTAAAACAACAGATTCAAAACCCGGAGGTGAATGTACTGACCGGCAAGACTTTTGCAGAGGAAAAAGACAAGGATGCACAGAAGGACTTTGATTTTGCCGATCTTTTTACCATCGATGAGAATAAGATGAAAGAAGCATTCAAGATCGATGAATCGAAAATCAACTTGGATTTCTCAAACCTCGGCGATATGTCTGAACTCGACTTGTCAGGGTTCGACCTTTCCGGGATTGACGTGTCGGGACTTGATATGTCAAAGATGGACTTATCCAATATCGATCTTTCGGGGATTGATATGTCTGGATTTGAAATCGACCCTGGAAGCATAAAGCCGCCAAAAATCGATTTAGAAGGATTGAATGGAGCACTGGAGGAGAAGATTCGGATTCCGGAAGAAGCACTAAATAAAATCATGGGAGATATACTGAAAGATTTTTTGAGTGATCCAATAAATAGTGGTGTTACCGATCCCGCTGAAATCATTGCCAATTTTCAGGAATATATTAGCAGACCGAAAGTCCAGGAAACGATTGCCAGAGAAATTAATAAAGTGGTAAAAACTTCAGGTATTGAAGAGATAGTAAAAAAAGCTGTTTCGGATTATATACAGACGGCTCTTGCATCCTATGTACAGGAGGTATCGGCTTCTATACAGGGTCAAATGAAAAGCCAGATGGCCAACATCCAAGAGCAATTGGCCGCTCAGCTTCAGTCACAGATTCAAAGTGCACTGCAAAGCCAAATGAAACAGGTTATGGGGCAGTTGGAAAACCAGATTAAAGACCAGATGAGCAGCCAGATGACGAAAGTTGGAAAACAGCTGCAGACTCAGATTGAGAGTAAGATGAAGCAATCTATGAAACAGCTTCCCGGGCAGCTGCAAAATGCAATCAGTATCGATCAAAATGCATTTACCTCTGCATTTAAAATAAACAGGACAGAAGATGAAATCATGGATCTGATGACAACCATGCTTAGGCAGGCGGACAGCTCTTACGACAATAATATGAAAAAGCTCGGATATGCGACAGTGGATAAACCCCAGCAGATCAATTTTTATCCAAAGAATTTTGACTCAAAGGGGAAAATTGTGAATTTCCTGGATGGGTATAACAAAAAGATGGAGAAATCGAAAGACAAAGAAAAGAAGATCAGCTATACCGATCTCGTAGGAACGATGATGTCATCCGTGACTGATATTGTCGACACCGTTAGCTATGCACTGATTGCATTCGTCGGAATTTCACTGATTGTCTCTTCGATTATGATTGGAGTCATCACCTATATTTCTGTTCTTGAACGAAAGAAGGAAATCGGAATTTTACGTGCTCTTGGAGCCAGCAAGAAAGATGTTCGAAGGGTTTTCAATGCCGAGACACTGATCATTGGCTTCTCCGCAGGAATGCTGGGTGTTGTGGTGACCTATGTGTTAACTATCATCGCCAATATCATCGGCTATAACAAACTTGGAATTAAAAATATCGCCCAGCTGCCTTTTAATGCAGCCCTGGTTCTAATAATAATCAGTATGCTGCTGGCATTTATATCCGGACTGTTTCCGGCATCGGCGGCAGCGAGAAAAGATCCGGTTGAAGCGCTGAGAAGCGAGTAGTGCGTTTGTCGTGTTTCTAGGTCAGGCTTTTTCATGCAAGTATGAAAAGCCTGACCTTTTGAACTTCGGTATCATTACATGTTGTTTTCCATTATTTCTCCGCAGGCAATTTTTGATCCGGAATCACCGGAAGGTTGTGTCTTGAAGTCATCGGGCATATCGTGGATTACTACGGTACGGCCAACTACTTCCTGTGGGATAAAACGATCGGTAAAGAAGATTAAGAGTGCATATCCTCTGTCTGCCTGAAGTGGAGGCATATCTCCGACATGATTCGGATGATCACATCCATGGGGATTATAATGCTCTCCAGCATCGGCAAAAGGATCATCTTCGTTTCCGGAACATTTTCCGCCTTCGTGTATATGAAATCCGAAGAAATGTCCGTCACAGTAATTTTCACCTTCCGGAAGGCCAGTCACTTCGGCTGCTACCAATGTACCACCCCAGAGTGGGAAGAAGTACACAGAGCCTTGAATTTCATAATATTCTTCGCTCCCATAAACCAGTGCATATGCTTCAGGTTCGGCTTCACAGATGGAATACAGAGCGCTGATTAGATTTTTTCTCATATCATTTACCCAACTTTCCTATATATTTTATTCCTAATTTTCACAGGAACCATCACAGGGAGGGCAGGTTGTCGGAGCGTCGTAGCTTGGATTATAGGCGTAGAAGTTCTTGGAATCAAGCTGTTCCTGAACAGAACGCAGAGCTTCGCCGAATCTTTGAAAATGTACGATTTCACGAGCTCTTAAGAATCTGATCGGGTCTGCGACTTCCGGATCCTTTACAAGGCGCAGAATATTGTCATAGGTCTTTCTGGCTTTTTGCTCTGCAGCGAGATCCTCGAATAAATCTGCAAGCGGGTCACCGACCGATGAGAATTCATTTGCATTAAAGGGAACTCCTCCTGCAGACTGCGGCCATATGCCAACAGTATGATCCACATAATAATTGGCAAATCCACCTTTTTCAATTTCTTCTGGGGTTAGATCGCAGGTCAGTTGATGTACGATCGTAGAAACCATCTCAAGATGTGCCAGTTCCTCAGTACCTACATCATTTAAAACACCCATTGTAATACGGTTCGGAGCTGCAAAACGCTGCGAGAGATAACGCATAGAAGCACCCATCTCACCGTCAGGTCCACCGTATTGTAATAACCTATAATTTTATATCAAAAAATAAAAGACACTTCTTACGATCAAAAACAATCTTATCGACAATACTCCGGATAAAGTTCCCCTTTACCTCATAGGATGCTGTCGGGTCCTTTAATATTTCATAGACATTCCTTATTTCTTTAAGAGCTTCTTCTTTGGGCACCGGATTATCAACATTTCTTTCCTTTATCACTTTGATCTTATCTTTGATTTCATCACGCTGCCTATTCAATCGTTCCTTATTCTCTTTATATTCCTCCAGGGAATCAATTTCGTTTTCATAAGCATCTTTCACGCGGGATTCTTTCGTATCAAGTTTATCGAGTTCGTGTTTCAGGAAGGTCAGCTCATCATTGTTTATTGCTGCTTTATTTGATCTGCTCTTATATGTAAAATCCTTCCCATTTAGGATGTCTTCAAAATACTGCAGTACCATCCGTTCCAGTTTTTGTTCTGAGATGTAGCAGGAACTATCATGATATCCTTTGGCATATTTCCAACACTGAAAAAATGGAGTTTTTGCATTGTTGTGCCCCAGGGAGGCACCACAGATAGAACATGTTACTAGGCCTGAAAGCCAGTGCCTGCAAGTTGAGACATCGTGACTCTGTGTTTTCTTTCTGGCATCCATTAATTTTACCCGATTATTATATTGTTCTTTCGATATAATTGTTTCGTGATCTCCCTCGAATTCCACACCATTCCAAGCTACAGTACCGGAATAAAAAGGATTTCGCAGAATACGTTCAATCGTCCTTCGTTCAAAGAGATTCCCACGTCTGGTATGGTATCCCATAGCATTGCACCTTCTGGCAATTCCGCTTGGATCCAGATTCTTGTTATCATAGGAATCCATAATAAATTTCACAATGTCTATTTCATCGTTATTGATAACAAATGCTTTCCCCTTTCCGACAGCCTGGTATCCCAAGCTGGGAACGGACTGATATCCATTTCGCAGGGCTTTTTCTTTCATGCCACGTAATACCTCGCCTGAGAGTCGGATAGAGTAGTACTCATCCATCCATTCAATGATACGTTCAATCAGGGAGCCGAAAGGACCGTCGATCAGGGGTTCAGAGATGCTGATCACGTCCACATTGTCTCGTTTCAGCATACTTTTGTACACGATTGATTCTTCCTGGTTACGTGCAAAACGAGAGTATTTCCATACAAGTATGACATCGATCGGATGCGCCAGGGACTTGGCCATGGCAATCATTTCCTGAAATTTGGGCCTTTTCTGTGCATGCCGGCCGGAAACACTTTCTTCGTAAATAAAATCCTCACCAATTATGATATGATTCTTTTTCGCATATTCAAGCAGCAGTCGTTTCTGTGCATCGGGTGACAGTTCGGCCTGATCAGCGGTGCTGACACGGATATATAGTGCACCGGTTCTTAATTTTTCCATCTAAATTAACTCCTTATCTTAATTTTAAATAATTATCAGATAGAAAATGGAATAAATATAACAAAAAGCCCTCTTTTTTTGTAAGGACTTAATAGTTAATATTTCTCATCAGTCTGATAATAATCAATTAAGGTTTTCATGAAGCAAGCAAGTCTATGTTTTCTTTATTTTCTCGTTCACTCCATCTAATTGAATTTACATCATAATTTGAAAATCCTTCTTCAACACCAGAACTAATTGTATTAGTAGTATCATTAAGAAATACAATAAGTTGACTTCCCTGTTTTCGTGAAGGACGTGTGTCACTCCATGCAAATAGAGCATTGCTTGCTGATGTTTTTGTTGGATTATTTATTGCCAAACAAAGTCTTTCTGGCATAACTCTTGAACGCTGAATTGCAAAGTCATAGTTATGTGAGAAACCAGATTTTCCAGTAAACTGAACATTTTCCATACAAAAAATATCATTATCTGCAAAAAACGATTGTATATCATCCAAAAAGAAGGAAGTAGTTTTGCTCCTAGCGGTCATATACATATCTGTTACATGGATGAGACATTGTACAAAAGCGTGCTTTTTTTGTGGAAAATTTTCAGCCGGCGCCTTGAGTGTTAATTCCTTTTGTGATAAATTAACTCCATATTGTTCTAAAATTCCCATCAACTGTTTTTTGCGATTTTGAGTAAAATTAAATCCAGTCATCTCAAGTTTATTTATGGTATTTCCGTCATCTGTAAAGAAAATTTCATCTTTATCAATTTTTACATAAAATTGGAGATAATCATTATCTGTATCTAAAAAAGGAGTGTTTATTTCATAATATTCGCCTATTTTGGTGACAGAAATTTCTTTTCTCAACCAATTAATATATTCATCTATATATTTTTGGATATCCATGTGCTCCTCCTTTTACAAAAATTCTTCTTGACAATAAACCTTTGGTCCTTCTATTATATTAAACTTTTTAAAGAACTTCAATGTATTCTCTACAAAATTTTCAGACGTAATATCCTCTGCTAAGAAAGCAAGCTTTCTCCCATATTTCTCTGAATAGATATGCCAATGTGAGCCAATGATCTTCTTACCATCTGGGTTCAAATGAGCTGAGCTTGGATTTATGTGTAGTTCTAGTAGAAGAATCCCATCTTTTTTTATTCTTGCCCCAAAATCGTATTTTAAGTGATTGATTTTCCCACGATATATTTTAGCTGTAAAGATATCCTTTTTAGTATCACCGATAACATCAAATTCAATTGATTTACCTTTTGAAGGAAATTCTATTTCTTCAAGAAGTGTTTTCTTCAGCATATTAAGCATTTTATCAGCTTCAGCCTGCGTCAATTTTCGATCGTTGCTCATTTTACTATAACTCCTTATTTATCAATCGTATGAGTGCTTATTTTATAATTACCCAGTGTTTTTTGCACTGGGTAACTATTATTACATTTTCAATTGTATTTTAACGGATCGTCCACGATTTACCACAGTCCTGGCATAGGCAGACTTTCTCATTTTTAAAAGAGGTTTTTTCTTTCCCTTTGGATTTTTTCCAAACAAGGTTTGACATTCCAAGTGTGCTTATAGCAGCTAAACCTCTTGCAGTATTATTCATGTGACCACCAAAGCCATTTCCATGTTTTTTTGTTTTCCCCTCGGTCTGCATCATTTCAATTGAAACATTTTCACTGCCACATTTTTGGCATTTTATCTTTATTTTCTTCTATATTTTAAAATTACTCACCTACAGGTACAAGCTGTACGGATGTGCCGGAAATTGAAAGCGTTGTTCCTTCTGGAAACATTGCATTATTATATTGTGTTATAGTCATGCCGTCATTGCCTTCGGTTCCCATTACTTCATTAAGGCCACCTTCATAGAGATTGCTTGAACTCACATTTCCACTTCCACCCGTTGCTACTACATTATAATTCCCTGCTGGAAAATCCGTGCCTGATGTGTAGTTTCCGGCAGTTAGATCAATAGGGGTAGCGTCAGAAACTGTTCTCGCTTTTACAGATCCAGTATCTGCATCTTCTGCCACAACATGTAATATTACATCTCCTCCCAGGGTAAGTTGAATATCCTTATCTAACTTTAAGCCATTAAAGGATTCTGTAGTCATATCATCTGCAGGTGTTCCCATTACTTCATTAAGGCCCCCAGTATACATATTGGATGATGAGACATTACCCTGCCCCGATGTGGCTGTAAGATTATATGTTCCCGATGGTAGATCAATACCGGCAATATAATTCCCAGCTGACAGATCAGCCTCAAAGTGCTCTTTGGTCGGCTCAGCTTTTGTCTCCGGTTCTGCAGTGGATGTTGATGCAGTAGAAGTTGATGTACTACTGGTAGTATTCGCAGATACAGAAGTGCTTGTTGATGCAGGCTGCTTGTTCGTTGCTGTGGGTGCCGTGCTACCGCACGCTGCAAAAGTTAATGTTGTGATCAGAGTAATAGTTGCAATAAGAGTTTTCTTTTTCATTACCTTTTTCTCCTTGTAGTAGAATATATTTTTAATCGCACCATTGCGGTTAAATCAGTTTAAGACATTTTAAAACACCTTATCAATTCTTGCAACAGCCAATGCGGGCTCAAAATAAATAACATAGCAGTCCAATGTTGTACAGATACCATATTTACTATGATAGCATTTTATAGCATCTGAAAGATATTCCTGCGAAACATCGAGAAACTCGGCTGTTTCTTCCCATGACTGGCAGCCATGTTCAAAAGCGTGAATTATACCTTGAAGTCCAATCTTTTTGTTATATCCCCAGAGTCGGGCCTTATATTCTTGCTTCCGATTGTTCAGTGCTTCCTGATCAATAATATTTCCTGCGTTTGTAAAGTAGTGTCCTAATTCTTCGGCCAAAACGCAGGACTTTTCTGCCAGTGACGGAATGTTTTTTCTGATAGCCACATATTTTCCATAGATTCTTCCATCATTATCACTTAGGGGTTTTTCCCTTACGATAAGTCTTTCTGTTTCCGCTTCAATAAGCAGATCATCATAAGTCAAACTATCACCCTCCCATATTAGATTACTCCCATTCTTTTGGATCCATCATGATTGCATCATCATGTGCCTTGCCTTCCGGTGTCTGCTTTATATCAGTTCTTGCATGTGCAGCATTAAGAATGGGCGTACTGTCTTCTACGTAGTCAGGGTTTCCGACAAGAATTTCAGAATAATCTAGTAATTTTTTCTGTCCATTATTATTAAGCTTCTCAATATTATCATTTATAAGTCTGATAGTTTGATTGCTTAGATCAGTAATTTTATTCTGGCTAGGTTCATCGCATTCCCACCCCATTAGAAAAGCAGGCGTTGTATTCAATGCTTTTGCCAATGTGGACATCAGAGTAATGGGCAAGTTTTCAATGTCATTACTTTCATATCTATATACAGTGGCTCTGTTCTTCCCTAGCCTGCCTGCAAGGTCATCTACACTTAAATCAAGCTCTAATCTTCTCTGCTTTATTCTGTCTCCAATTGTCATTTCGTTCCACCTTTCTAAGATATTAACATAGTAGCATAGTATTCGCATGGTTGCAACTATATTTTGCATATTATGCGAAAAAAGTATTGACTTATTCTATGTGATAAGTTATCATGTAGGTAGTCGCATGATATGCGAATTAATCAAAGGAGGTGAGACCATGGTAAATACAAATAAATTACGTGGAAAGATGATAGAACATGGTATGAATGTAGAAGAACTATCACTTGCCCTTGGCATGAATAGAGCCACATTTTATAGAAGATTAAATTCTGATGGGGAAGAGTTTTCTATTAGAGAAGCGGATATGATTGTCAATATTTTGAAACTCAAAAAGGAAGAAGCAAACGCAATTTTTTTTAGTCAATTTGTCGCATGATATGCGAATAATAAGAATCAAGATAAAGAAGCGGTATAAATCCACTTGCTGGATCTTGAGAGGAGGTGAAAGAATGTATCTTACGATCATACAAATTATGACTTTGATGATGCAAGCGTTCATATTGATTTCAATAATTCAGATGACAGCAGGGAATTTCAAAGAAGATAGAGCCCGAAAAAAAAGGTACAAGACTCACAGATCAGTAATGGCGGTTTGCCCTAAATGCAACTATGGACATTTTCAAAGGTACATAATTATAAAACCCAAAACTGGAAAATGCCCATATTGCGGGGCTGACGTCAAGTATAAAAAGAAGAAATACAACGTGGGTTACAATTACCGGTAATTGTCTGGGATGGAAGTTTCTTGATGGCTTTTACCGCCAACTGCAAGTCCAAATATATCACCATTATCTTGATAGGAGATGTCGTAAAAATTGCCCCAACTAAGGTGCATTTCGATTTTATACATTTTCCGCGAGGTGGTTACAAAGAGCTCTACTTCTTTATTTCCAATAATAAAGGAGTCATCCCCGCCTTCCCAGAAGGCAAAGTAACCACCGATGGCGCTATAGGGTCCTATGACGAAAGGAGTAGTAACAGAAAGAGTCTTGTAGTCTTTTATATATTGATGTGACATTCTTAAGGTTGATTTTACATCGACCGCATCAATGGTGAGAAATCCATCGTTAAACCCCTCAGGATGATACGTAGAGGAATAATCACCAGACTCGTAAAGTCTTAAATTCAAGATTGATATGGGAAGAGCTGATTCGTTTGAAAAGGTTAGATGCAAGTAAAAAAAATTATCCAAATTATTTGAAACTTTTTTCTGTGGAGTGATGATTAATTTCATTTTTTCATTTTTATATCGGGTTACCTCGTTCTTGACAAGTATAGTCACGGATATTGCAGATAGTAGACAGGAAGCAAAAGCAAGAAATTCATTCATAAAAGCACCTCCAAGTGTGTATTGAAAGAATTCTACCATATTGCAAGATAAAGTTCAATTTAAAGGAACACATATTTGGAAAGTCGTACAAACAGTAATTCATATCAATAGAAGAAGGAGGTGAGTACATTGAACGATATCAAGATTGTTCCAAGATTTATCATTGATGGAAAATATTACACTATCGATGAAATCGGAAGAGATAAGGCACAGGAGATTGTTGTGGGACGTATGGATGCAGCGTTTGACCGCTTAGGATATGAACGGATCAAGGAGCCAGAAGATACATCCGACAGAGAGGAGAAACATGCAGGAGATCATGATATACATACGGGCGTCGATTCTGTCAGTGGAGCTTAGCTTTGTAGTGTTCTGCGGGATGTTTGCTTCAGGGATGGAGATGATCGAGGCAATATGTAACAGCCTGTGGGTTTATTTAATGATTTACCTTATGACCCTGTCAGGCATTGAGGAAGGGAGAAAGATGTATGACAAGAGAAGAAAAAATCGCAGTCATCATGCAGCACATCGCAGATGAAGTACACGAAATACCTCGATATGAAGAACAACGATGGAAACTTACAATCGCAAATGCGTTGAAAGACATAGAAAGAGGTCCTGAGAGCAGCCACCCTCAGGACCAAAAAACTAAAACCATCACTTCTATTATAGGATACAATGAAGCATTTTACAATGGAGAATAGGGCCATATGGAAGAAATCTACACCATAATCGATACAAAAGATCATGATGCCTGGCTGAAAGCCCGTACCTTTGGAATTGGTGGATCCGATGCCGCGGCTGTGTTGGGGCTGAATCCATACAAGACCAACACAGAACTGTATGAGGAGAAGACAGGGCAGTGGACTCCGGAAGATATTTCGGACAAACCCTATGTCAAGTATGGCACTATGGCAGAACCGCTGATCCGGGAACTGTTTTCATTGGATTATCCGGAATATAAAGTTGAGTATCATGAGAACAGAATATTGAGAAGTAACAAATATCCCTTTATGCAAGCTTCACTGGACGGAGAACTTACTGATCAGGATGGCCGCCGGGGTATTTTGGAGATTAAAACCAGCAACATCAGGAACGGAAGAATGTTTGACAAATGGAAAGAGCGAATACCGGATAACTACTACATACAGGTTTTACATTACTTACTTGTTACTGGTTATCAATTTGTAGTCCTGCGAGCCCACTTGAGAACAGACTGGGGCGGCGCAGGTCGGCAGACATCGGTCCGGCATTATTTTATCGAACGTTCAGAGGTTACGGACGATCTGGACATGCTCCTGGAAGTGGAGCAGAGGTTTTGGAACTGTGTGGAGAGCGGTAGGAAACCGCCACTGATATTACCAGAAATTTAGGAGGATTATATGGAACTGAGAATTATGAGTCCACAGGAAAATGACTTTATAAAAGAAATCCAGTGGAATAATGAGGAACTGAAGCAGGAAATTACCGCAACAATGCAGGAATACAAGAGCCTGGCTTTTACAGAGGAGAATATTAAGGACGCAAAAGCAGACCGAGCAAAGCTGAACAAGCTGCGAACAGCCTTTGAGGATGAGCGTAAGAAGATCAAGAAACAGTGCATGGAACCATACACCAAGTTCGAAAAACAGGTAAAAGAAATCGTTTCATTGATAGATGAACCCATTGCTTTAATTGATTCACAGATCAAAGAAGTTGACGACCAGAAGAAAGCTCAAAAGCAGAAAGATATTGAAGAGTTGTTTGGATCCCTTGGTTTTCAAAACTTTGTTACTCTGGATAAAATATTTGACTCGAAATGGCTAAATGCATCAGTGGCGATGTCAAAGATTGAGGAGCAGATGAAGAGCCAGATGTTTCAGATCGGACATGAGCTTGAAACAATCCGGAAGCTTCCGGAATTTGCTTTTGAAGCAAAGGAGCTATATAAGAAAACACTGGACATGAATCAGGCAATCCAGGAAGGCCAGAGGCTGGCAGAGATACAGAAACGGAAGCTTGCTTACGAGGCAGAGCAGAAAGCCAAGGAGGAAGAGCTCAAGCGTCAAACGGAACTGAGACAGAAAGAGACAGCAACACAGAAAGCTCAGGAAAAATCGAAATCGGTTACAGAATCAAAGAAAGAAGACAATTCAGAGAATTCTCCGGAGTCTCAGCAGGATCAGAAGACAGATCCAATCATGAGCATTGATTTCAGAGCATGGGGCACAAGAGAACAGCTGATGGGGATCCGTCAGTACATGTTAGATAACAACATCAAATTTGGGAAGGCGGAATAAGACATGGCAGTACAGAACAGTTTAGCAAAGAAGAAGCAGCAGAAGACAGGAATGGCAACATACCTAACACAGGATGCGGTCAAAAGACAGATAAATAGCATCGTAGGTGGAAAAAATGGAGCACGTTTCATCTCCAGTATTGTATCAGCAGTACAGACGACACCAACGTTGCAGGAGTGTACGAACCCCAGTATCTTATCGGCGGCGCTTCTGGGAGAGGCATTAAATCTTTCCCCTTCCCCACAGCTGGGGCAATTCTACATGGTGCCATACAATAACCGCAAAACCGGGCAGAAGGAAGCACAGTTTCAACTTGGATATAAAGGGTATCTGCAATTGGCCGAGAGATCCGGATACTACAAGAAGCTGAATGTTCTGGAAATCAAAGATGGAGAGCTGATCCGGTATGATCCCCTGGAAGAAGAAATTGAGGTGGATCTGATCGAGGATGATGTGGTTCGTGAGGAAATGCCAACTATCGGATACTATGCGATGTTCGAGTATGCGAACGGGTTTCGAAAGACGATGTACTGGTCAAAGAAAAAGATGCTGGCACATGCGGACCGCTACAGCCAGGCATTCCACCTAAACGCCGTAGAGAACAGCAATCCAAAGCGCAGCAGGGTTTCCTTTGAAGATTTCGAGAACGGGAATTTTCCAAAAGGTGATGAATGGAAGTATTCATCGTTCTGGTACCAGGACTTTGATGGAATGGCAAAGAAAACGATGTTGAGACAATTGATCAGTAAATGGGGCATTATGAGTATTGATCTCCAGAACGCATTTGAAAAGGACATGGCAGTGATCAAAGATGATGGACAACCTGATTACGTCGATAACGAACCACAGGATGATGATGTGGTAGAAGATCAGGAATACAAAGAATCACAGCCACAGGAAGCACAGAAACAGCCCGAACAGACACCTCAGGAAAAAGATCAGGGGCAGCAGATGAGCATGGAAGACGCATTCTTTAATTGATTCAGACTCGTAATTGATCTATTAAGATCATTCTTTATATATCATGGAAAATAAACTTATGTCTGCCGGATCACGAGTGCCGGCAGACGGAAAGGACAAGACAATGGGAAGCATTATATTTAAAGTCCCGGGAAAGCCTCAGGGCAAGGCCAGGGCAAGAACTGGATACAATCCAAAGGTTGGTAAGGTAACATCGTATACACCTGGTAAGACGGTTTTGTATGAGAATTACATAAAGGCCTGCTATATGCAGACAACAGATGTAATGTTTGATCACGAGGAACCTCTTTCAGTATGTATCAATGCATGCTTTGAGCCTACCAAGAGTACATCAAAAAAGCAGCGTAAAAGAATGTTGAATGGAGAAGTCCTTCCTACGAAGAAACCGGATGTCGATAATATTGTAAAAGCAGTGTTGGATGCACTAAATGGATTGGCTTATAAAGATGATACTCAGGTTATAAATGTTACAGCAAATAAAATTTATGGAGAAAGGGCCTTTACAGAGGTAACGATTGTAAGCATAGAAAAGTAGGTGATTGTATGGCAAGACCCAGGCAAAAGGGTAACCAGTACTTTTGTTTGGACGTGGACTTTTTCTCAGATAAAAAGATCAAGATATTGAAAGCACGGTATGGCGCAGATGGAATTACTCTCTACATGTACCTGCTGTGTGAGATTTATAAAAGTGGATATTATTTAGAAATAGATCAGGATTATACGTTCATTATTTCAGACGATCTGAATATGAACTGCGATAAGGTGAAGCAGGTTTTGACATTCTTATTGGAACGGTCGATGTTTGATAAACAGCTTTTTCAGTCGGACGCTGTCTTAACCTCAGCCGGAATACAAAGACGGTATCAGCTCATGGTTAAAAGCAGGGCCATTAAAAATCCCGTCAAAATTGAAAGGTACTGGCTTCTTTCAAAAGAAGAAACGGAAACCTTTATTAAAGTGAACTCTTCTATAAATAATTCCATGAATAATGATAATTATTCTAAGAATAACGATTCAAGTTCCGAGAATAATGCCACAAAGGAAAGTAAAGGAAAAGAAAGGAAAGTAAAAGAAAAGAAACATATAGAGACAGCTGCGCCGACCAACTTATTTAATAATCAGTCGCTCGAAGATGCCTTTCAGTTATTTATCACTTGTAGGAAGCAACATAGTCAAAAGTTGTCAGCAGAACAGATTAAGTTATTACGACAAGAATTATCATCTATGGGTGCTGATGACAAGGAAAGAATAGAAATAGCAAACAAAGCTACTGTAAGCGGATGGAAAAGCTTTTATCCTTTGAAAAATTCATCCGGAAAAAACCAGCCATCAAAAAATAATAAATTCAATAACTTTCATCAGCGAGACTATGACTATGAAAAATTGGAGTCTCAGTTGTTGAACAAATAGGGGATGCAGATAATGAAAAAAAAAGACGAGAGAAAAGAACTCGAAATGAAATGCATCAATGAGTACGAACATTGGAGAAATCTATATAGATATGGTGGGCAAGACCCCTTTTATGAAGATGGTATCAATTTAGATCTCACTCGGAATCATATTATCAGTTATAAAAGGGACATGGAAAAACTTGATTATTTTCCTGAGATCTATAACAAGGAACTTCCGCCTGAGATTGATAGCAAATATATGGCAAGGGCAGATGAGATTAGAGCGCATGCAAAAAAGTCTTTTGAGATCTATAAGGCAGATGAAAATTACCAGTTTCTTGTTAAGCACCGTAATGATATTTCAAGTGACGATGCCCGTGATATAAGATTGACAAATGTAATTAACTATGTGGATGGACTGTTGATGTTTATCCTTAGCGATGACCTGGTGGGGATGCGTAGGCATGAACGTCCACAGATTTATCAGGAGTCATTTATAAAATGCCGTGAAAAGTTAGAGAAACTGCTGACAGAAGAAAAGCCGGATGAACCTGAGAAACTAGGACAGCTTAGTATTTTTGATTTCATTTAGGAGGAAAAGATTATGGTTAAGAGATTAGAGAGCAAATATATTGACAGCCGAGAAGTGGCTGAAATGGTAGGAAAAGAACATAGCAAACTGATGCGGGATATAAGGAATTACACTGATCAATTTAACCAGTCCAATATTGGATTCGTTGATTTCTTCGCTGCTTCGTCGTATACAGATGGAAAAGGTGAAGAGCGTCCGTGCTACAGGATCACGAAGAAAGGTTGTGAATTTATAGCACATAAATTGACCGGAATCAAAGGTACAGAGTTCACGGCTAAGTACATCGATCGTTTCCATGAGATGGAGGATACAATATCGCACGGATTTGACCTCTCACAGCTATCTCCGGAGCTTCAGGCTATATTTGCCCATGACAAGAAGATTCAGCTGGTTATGGGCCACATGGAGACACATGAGCGGCGGATTGATCACCTGGAAAATACAATGACCATTGATTATGGTCAACAGAAGGCTATCAACGACAAACATCACTGTGTAGGCATTGAGGCAATGGGAGGCAAACGTTCCGCAGCATATAAGAACAGAAAGCTCAGAGACAGGGTATTCCGTACGATCTGGAGGGATTACAAGGATTACTTTGAGATCGCGTCGTATAAAGATACTCCTACAACTCAGTTTGATGAAGCTATTGAGTACCTGGGAACATGGGCCCCTGATACAAATCTGAAAATGGAGATATGGAAGAATAACAGGGAGGTGGCGTAAATGGGACGATTGATAGAATGTGATGATCAGGGCAACTGGAGATTAAAGGGCTTGCAGTGGAAAGATCTGCATGTGGGGGAAGCACTATCCGAGCACACAAGACAGAGGATATATGGTGCGTTGTGCAAGCTAAAGGATTATGAGGATACGGATCTTAGCCCGGAAGAGGTAGAACGGTTAAATGAATGGGACGGGAGCCAGGCGGTGCAGGCAACAGTGAAATTACAGGCGGAGAAACGGAAGCATAGGTGGACTCCAGTGTCGGAGATGCTTCCACCTGAGGACAAGATAATGCTTGTGTCTTGCAAGACGAAAAAGGGGCTCAAATCTGTTAATCGCGCTTATTATAGTGCCGGGTGTTGGCATGGGTCCGGAAGCATGAGTGGGGTTGTAGCGTGGATGCAACTACCAGATCCATATAGACCAGAGGAGGAAGAGCAATGAAATGGATATCAACAGACGAGCGGATCCCGAACACTGGAGAAAGAGTACTTGCAAAGATCAGGCACCATGCGTGGGTATCGGATTTTGATTCGCTTTTACCCGATGACCAAAAGGGATACCATGAGGAGTATGTAGAAATCTGCGAGGCAGTCTTCTTAGATGGAGAATGGACCTACAGGGATGGGGATTGCGAGTATGAAGTTGTAAGTTGTACATGGAACGGCGTGGAGATCCTGTCAGAACCAAGAGATGAAGTAATTGCATGGGTGCCTATGTGGCGTGCAACATATAACATATAAGGGGGATGAGCAGATGACGAGTGAAGAGTTGACAGGGATTACAAGAGAAGATGCGAAGGCATGGGTTACTAAACGATTGAATACAGGGAAGACTTATATGATCCGATCTGGATGTGCGGACACAAATGATGACAGTAAAAGACCTATGCAGCCGCTGACATTTTATCCTAACTATGTTTTCTTTCGAGATTGCAAGAGAGGTGGGTATGAAAGCTTTACATACGGGGAGTTACTCGGAATATTGTCAGGGACATCAGGAGGCGACTATGGAAGCAATAAAAATGGAAAATGACAGGAAAAAGGAGTATTTGAAATCTTATCAGAAATCAGTTAGGGAAGAACAGAGAATCAAAAATGAAATAGAGCAGTTGCGGTTAGATAAAATGTGCCCATCAGTCATCCTGGACGATATGCCGCACAGTCATAACCAGACAGATCTTTCAGCGTATGCAGCGCACCTTGATGATCTGCTGTGGGACCTGCAGTGCAAGTTAGAGGACAAGGCGAGCATCAGGAGAGAGATCAACTCAAAGATTAGTTCAATGGGTTGCGAGGCAGAGAAGAGTGTTTTGTGGTGGAGGTATATCAAAGGACTAAAATGGGGAGAGATCGCAAAGGAAATGCACTACAGAGAGAAATCAGTGCTTAAAATACACGGGAAAGCTCTGATTAACTTTCCATTAAACAAAGTGGATACTAAATGATACTATGAGATGTGCTATAGTATAAGCTGAGAACAATTAAAAGAAGAGTTCTCAAACTGATTCACATATATGAAATCTCTTAAACATTTTATCTCGGCTGCCAGGGGTCAGATCTTGGTAGCTGATTGCTCCGCTTATATGCGGAGGTACCTCCCCATTTTTTTATCTTTAGCATCTGGCAGACATTACGCGCTGCTGGGTGCTTTTTAATGTTGATTATTGGTAGATTGTGGGATATAATCAAAGAAAAAGTGGGAGGAAGATTATGAGTAAAGATAAGGATACAATAAAAAATAATGAGAATGGTAAGGACGATCAGACGGATGATAGGCCACAGTGTTTTGTTATAATGCCAATTAGTGATCCAACCGAATATAATTCGGGACATTTTAAATGCGTCTATGAAGATTTGTTTATTCCCGCCATAGAAAATGCGGGTTTCAGACCTAAGAGAGCTGATGATGATAAATCTAGTAGCATGATTCATGAAAACATTATAAGGGATATTATAAACTCAGAAATGGAAATTTGTGATTTAAGCTCCAGAAATCCTAATGTTTTATTTGAGTTAGGAATACGACAAGCATTTGACCTGCCAGTAGTTTTAGTTCAAGAAGAAAATACTAAAAAGATATTTGACATCGGCACCATTAAGACTTTAGACTATAGAAAAAATCTAATATACAGAGAGGTAATTAATGACCGCGAAGAAATTACAGAAGCTATAAATAAAACAAAAGATAATAAAGAAGGGATTAATTCCATAATAAGATTATTAAATATTAAAAAGGCAGAGTTTCCAGATAAAGGACAAACATCCCCTACTGATGATATAAAAATGATGATGTATACGATTATAAATAGCATAGATAAAATGGAGGATACTTTAAATAATTATAGCGCTATTGAAAAAAGTAATAGATATATTAATACTAAAAAGTACCCGTGGGAATTTATAACAGGAGATAATGAAAACCTAGAAGCATTATTGAGGGACGATTTGTCTGATAAAAATATACTTGAGTCCAATGAATATATTCGTGATTTTAAAAAAATGGTAAAGAATAATACCAATCTTTCTGCAAACGAAAAAAGCAAGTTGATGAATACAATCGGTCAGATACAAAATGGGGGATCGCATGGGCATTTTGAGGACTACTAATTATTAAAACATAGATATTTTAAAGTAAATAACATAGCGCCCTCCGGGGTGCTTTTTCTATACGTAAAATTGGCCCAGATAGGAAGGTGAGGTGATGAGCAGTGGACATGAAAACTTAATACCGTTTGATAAACGAAGCGAGGAGGAAGTGAGAGAGCTTGCCAGAAAAGGCGGAAAAGCTTCGGGCAAGACAAGACGTGAAAAAGCCAATCTAAGAAAGAAAATGAATTGGGTTCTAACTATTGAAGCAGATGCAGGAAACCTATCCGATATGTTAAAAGCAAATGGCGGTGAGAGTACATATGAAGAGATTATAGCCATGGCAATGGTTAAAGAAGCTGGAATGGGCAATGTACAGGCGTATAATGCTATTAAAGATACTATTGGGCAGAGTGATAAGGATGATCTTGATATAGCCGAACAGAAGAGCAAGATAGAACTGAATCGGGCGAAGAAAGAAGCAATGACCGGTGAGAATGAAGAAGATGAGGCTCTTAATAAGCTGGATCAGATATTGAAAGAGGTGCATGACGATGCAGTTAAGCAGCAAGCAAAATGAATATATTCTAGGTGCATCGCATCGCTGGAACATTAAATCCGGTGCTGTAAGGTCCGGTAAATCGTTTGTAGATACCGCTTACATGATCCCCTCACGGATCCGCAAAAGAGCCGGTGAGCCTGGCCTGAATGTGATCCTTGGAGTGTCCAGAGAGACCGTAGAACGAAATGTGCTGCAGCCTATGCGGGAGATCTACACGGACCGCTTGATCGGTACAATCAACAATCGAAACATTGCCAGAGTCTGCGGAGAAGATGTCTATTGCCTGGGTGCTGAAAAGGTCAATCAGGTCGCAAAAATACAAGGATCCTCAATCAAGTATGCTTATGGTGATGAGGTCGCAAAGTGGAATCAGGAAGTATTCCAGATGCTGAAATCAAGGCTTGATAAGCAGTACAGTTGCTTTGATGGATCGTGTAACCCTGAGAACCCGACACACTGGCTGAAACAGTTTATTGATTCGGATGCTGATATTTACCTGCAAAAGTACCGGATCTTTGATAATCCATTTCTGCCGTCAGAATATGTCTACAATCTATGCAAAGAGTATGAGGATACCGTTTACTATGATCGACTGATAGAGGGGCTGTGGAAGCGTGCAGAAGGTGCTATCTACCGGAAGTTCGCAGACAAGCCAGAATCATTCATACAAAAGGCAGATAAGGAGCATATCACGAGAATAGAAATCGGAGTTGACTTCGGTGGCAATGGTTCAGGACATTCCTTTGTAGCTACAGCAAAGTACAAGAGTGGAAGTGTACAGCCGGTTATGAGCGAGCGGTGCATGAATGCTGATTATCAAGAAGGAATCGATGCAAACATATTATCCGACCTGATTATAAAGTTCGTTGAGAAGGTAGTTAAGAAGTACGGAAAGCCCAAAGCTCTGTACTGGGATAATGCAGAAACAGTACTCGGTCAGAGCATCACAAAGGCTTGCAGAAAGCCATTTCCATTTATGGTGGTGCTTCCGGCATGGAAGGAACGAATTAAAGATAGAATCGACTATACAGTCCGACTCATGGGAGCCGGGCTCTTTTCGATTACAGAAGACTGTGAGACGCTCTCACAAGCACTGCAGGATGCAGTATGGGACAGCAAGAGTAATGAGGATGTCCGGTTAGATGATGGCAGCACAGATATTGATTCATTGGATGCCTTTGAGTATTCCATTGAGAGAGACATGAACAATCTAGAATTGAACCCGGTGAGAGGAGGAATATAAAACATGTTTAAACTGGAAAACAATGAAGAACTGACAGACATAAAGCTGAATGAGTTCCTATCACAGCACGCTACAGAATGCACGAACCGATATTCAGAACTGGAAAAAGCATACAGAACAGACTATCCGATCTTTCACCAGAAGAAAAAACCGGACTGGAAACCTGACAATCGGATCGCAGTAAACTTTGCAAAGTACATCGTTGATACTATGAATGGATTCTTTATTGGGAACCCGATCAAGGTCACCGCGGATGAGGAGAACATCGGAAAGTACATTGAAATGTTGGACCAGTACAATGATCAGGACGACAACAACTCGGAGCTGGCAAAGACCTGTAAGATCTACGGTAAAGGCTACGAGATGTACTATGTGGATGATCAGGCAAACATTGGTATCACATACCTGACTCCGATGGAAGCTTTCATGATCTACGATGATTCAATTCTCTGCCGGTCCCGCTATTTCGTGAGACTGTATAAGGATGCAGACGGTGTACTACATGGAAGCATATCGGATGACACACGAGTCAGATACTTTACACAGAGGGGTAAACTTACCTGGGATCCAGACGATAAGATACATGGATTTGACGGTGTTCCTGCTGTTGAGTACGTTGAGAATGAGGAACACATGGGAATCTTTGAACCGGTTCTCAACATGATCAATGCGTACAACAAGGCGATTAGCGAGAAGTCAAATGATGTGGATTATTTTGCCGACGCTTATTTGAAAGTGCTTGGAGCGATATTAGATGAGGATTCAATCAAGCAGATCAGAGATAACCGGATCATTAATTTCCCAGGAGCACTAAAAGATATCCTTCCGGAAGTTGACTTTTTGCAGAAGCCTGATGGAGATGCTACACAGGAGCACTTGATTGACCGCCTTGAAAAGCTGATCTTTCAGATCTCAATGGTAGCGAATATCTCTGATCAGAACTTTGGCCAGACCACCGGCATCGCATTAAAGTATAAGCTGCAGGCAATGAGCAATCTGGAAAAGACAGAGGAGCGAAAGTTTACAAGCGGCATGAACCGGAGATACAAACTGATCTTCAGCAATCCGGTGTCAGGCATGAAGAAAGACGACTGGCTGAAACTCCATTATTATTTCACTCCGAACTTCCCTGCGAATGTTCTGGAAGAATCTGAGATTGCACAGAATCTGGACGGTATTGTCTCACAAGAGACTCAGTTATCAACTTTGTCAATTGTGGACAGTGCGCAGAATGAGATTAAGAAGATTGATCAGGAGAAGGAGAAACAACAGAGCAGCGTGGTGGATCAACAGTTAATGGAGAGGTTGAATAATGGACAGCAAAACGTATTGGAGCCAGAGGGAAGCAGCACAGCTTCGGAAGAACATCATAGATGAACTGGGATATAATAAGAAAATCCAAGGGATCTATAGTTACATGATGGATAATGTCCAGAAAGAGATCAATGGCTTCTACGCTCGTTATGCCACCAAAGAAGGTATATCCTTAAGCGAGGCGAAGAAACGTATCTCACAGCTTGACATTGACGCCTACGGTCGCAAAGCGAAGAGGTACGTAGAGAACAAGACCTTTACAAGAGAAGCCAATGAGGAGATGCGACTGTATAACGCCACGATGAAGATTAACCGCCTAGAGCTTTTAAAAGCAAACATTGGGCTTGAGCTGGTGGATGGCTTCGATGAATTACAGAAATATTTTGACACTACCCTGACGGACCGGTCGCTGTCGGAGTTCAAACGGCAGGCAGGGATTCTAGGTGAGTCGGTTCTGAACAATGAGAAGGCAGCGCATTCTATTGTGAATGCTTCTTTCCGCAATGCGAAATTCTCTGACCGAATCTGGATGTATCAGGATATGCTGAAAGCGGAATTGTCCAGTCAATTAAAAATCGGTCTAATACAAGGGAGAAATCCCCGGCAGTTGGCAAGGCATATTTCCAAAGTTTTTGGGGTTAGCCGGAACAATGCAGAGCGGCTGATGCAGACGGAGCTTGCACGGGTGCAGACAGAAGCACAGAAACAGTCCTATGAGCGTAACGGATATGATAAGTATGTTTTTATTGCTGAACCGACCGCTTGTCCTGTATGCCAAGCCCTGGATGATAAAGTCTTTGAAGTAGGAAAGATGATGCCTGGGACAAATGCCAGCCCCATGCATCCGAACTGCCGATGCAGCACTGCTGCCTACGCTGACCGAGAAGTCCTGGAGGCAAGACTTGCCGAAATCGAAGCACAGGAGCACAAAATCCAATCGAAAGGTATTGTAAAATCCGGTAAAGATGATACAATAAAACTAAAGGACATAATTATACACAGGAGTGTCGGAGCAAAGGCTAGAAATTATAAAGTTGTTGATAAGACAACCGGCATTGAGTATGAATTTGCGCCGGGTACCCACATACAGAACGCAGAGGTTTTTGCCGGCAAGGGAACAAAGCACCCACTTCATGACGGTGTCCCAGAAGGGCTTACAGAGGAATACGGTGGCGATGTTTCAAAGTGGCAACATGTTAAAGGCGAGGGCGTATTAGTGGGCGAAGACACGGAAGAAGAATATCCTGCTGAAGTGCATTGGTTCCAGGAAGAATCTGTCGGCAAAGTAAAATTTAAGGTAAAGAGGTGGTTGGATGAAAGTTAAATATTTGGGGAAAACTGAATTCTTGGTATTAACTCATGACAAAGTCTATGAAGTTCTGGCCACTGAAAAGGGCTGGTACCGCATCGTGGATGATTCCGGGGAGGACTATTTATATCCCCCAAAGTATTTCGAGGTAATTGACCAATAGATAGCATCAGTCAGTAATGGCCGGTGCTATTTTTGTACGCAATTTTAAGGAGGTGCAAGAAAATGGAAAAGAAAGAAATAGTAGACTTGGGATGCAAAATCCTAAAAAGTGTAAAAATCGATGATACCGAAAGCATACAGGTTAATGTAACTAACTATGATGATGGCTCAAGGTCAGTATCCATTGAAATCAGCTATCCACCGAATAAGGACGATTGAAAGGCGGTGATCCAAATATCTGCCACCGGACGGGCAATGTCTGGAGAATAGGAGGTAACTGTAATGGACTATACAATTGATCTCAGGGTTGACACCAAGGAAATAGATGATGCTATAGAAAAAGCGAAGAGACTTGTTGAGCTTTTGCATGAAGCCCAGCAAGCCATTACATCGCTTTCAGGATCATCTGAATTAGAAGCCTAATTTCTTTGCGGCATACTGTTGACTTGCTTTGCCTAGCATATCCTTCCAGGTGCTAAAATTAGTGCTTGTAGCAATATGCTTGTCAAATTCATCTTCGGGAATATTTTTAAAATCTTCCTGAGATTCAACTTTAAAGCCGCCCGCATTTAACAACTCGTCCATAGAAGAAAAGGATGTGTATTTTTTCATGAAAGATGGTGTAAATAACTCACCAAACGGTACACTGTGAGTCCCATCTAATTCTTTTGCACCCTTTTCCATTTGCTTGAGCTGTTTTTCAAGTTCGTCAAGCCCTTTTATCTTCATTTTCACAGAGAGGCCTCCTTTCGTATGTACTCGGCTTTAGCAAGCCTGTAAGTACATTATGGTGGAATCGGAAGAAAATAGCAAGATGAAAGAGAATAGGAGGTAACATGATTAATGTAAGCGTCCAAAAGGACGAAATCAGAGTGCTTGGTCACTCAGGATATGCCCCACCAGGACAAGATATCGTGTGTGCCGCAGTATCCACGTTAACGCAGGGCTTAATCGCATCCATAGAGGGGCTGACAGGTGATAGGCCAGATTACACAATTGCGCCGGGCGTATTCATTTTAAAAATTAAGGATTTGTCAGAAAAGTCAAAACTTCTGGTAGATTCTTTTTTTCTGGGCATTTGCGGTGTTGCAAGTACCCATCCAGATTATGTGCGACTTGTTTAAAACTTGTCCGAAATTGACATTAAACTACAGTGAACGCTCTGGGCACTAAGTGAATGGAGCGGGCACGGAAAGGATTTTATGAGAAATAGAATTTATTTAGAGATGAGAGAAACAAAGAAGCCTTTTGATCTGCAGCTATTCGCAGAGGGAGACGGAGCTGGGGCCGGTGACGGTAATGGCGACGGAGACGGGGCAGGTGCAAGTGGCGGAACAGAAGAGGAAGGTGGTGCAGGGACCAGAAGTGGTAACGGCAACGGCCCGGTATCATTTGACAATTTCCTGAAAGGTGAAGGCAATCAGGCGGAGTTTGATCGCCGGGTGCAGAAAGCAATTAACACAGCGGTCACAACCGCACAGGAGAAGTGGCAGGCATTGACGGATGATAAGCTGTCCGAGGCTGAAAAGCTGGCGAAAATGACAAAGGAAGAGAAGGCCGAGTATAAAGCCAGGAAACTCGAAAAAGAGATCGCAGACTTGAAGCGGGCAAATGCTCTTTCCGATATGTCAAAGACAGCCCGGAAGATGCTTTCCGAAGAGGAGATCACGATTCCTGATGAACTCCTGTCACATCTGGTGTCAGACGATGCAGCGGACACAAAGACAGCAGTGGAATCATTTACGAAGCTGTTTAAAGAATCTGTCCAAGGTGCCGTCAAGGACGCTTTAAAGGGCAATCCCCCGAAAGCCGGAACAGGTGGAAAGGGAACAGTAACCAAAGAACAGATACTTGCAATCAAAGACCGTGCCGAAAGACAGAGAATGATCACAGAACATATTAATTTATTCCAGTAAAGGAGATAAAGAACATGCATACAAAGAAATTTGATTTACAGTTATTTGCAGCGC